>NZ_AP018448.1:7048000-7717500 GCF_030294945.1 Streptomyces graminofaciens
GACCCTTGACGTGTCCGGATCACCTCCCTACCTTGCCGGAGAAAGCGCTTTCCGAACCCGCTTGCGAACCCGTTTCCGAACGGCCTTCGCATCCCTCCGCGTACCCGCAGAAGTTCCGCAGTTGGGAGAGCACGATGCGTCTCAGACCCCTCATGGCCGCAGCCGGCCTGCTGTCCGGCACCCTGGTCGCGCTGACCGGCGCCACCACCGCGCAGGCCGCGACCGCGCGCTACGAGGCCGAGAGTTCCCCGGCCGTCTGCTCCGGCACGATCGACTCCGACTGGACCGGCTACTCGGGCAGCGGTTTCTGCAACGGTGCCAACTCGACCAGTGGCTATGCCCAGTTCACCGTGACCTCGGGCGCCGCCGGCACGGCCACCCTGGCGATCCGCTTCGCCAACGGCACCACCACCGCCCGCCCCGCGAGCGTCGTCGTCAACGGCACCGCGGTGAGCACGGTCTCCTTCGAGGGCACCAGCACCTGGACGGGCTGGACCACGAAGACGCTGACCGTGCCGGTGGTCGCGGGCAGCAACACCGTCCGGCTCACCCCCACCGCCGCCGCGGGCCTCCCCAACGTCGACTACCTGGACGCGACCACGCCGGACGGCGGCACCACACCCCCCTCGTCCTCCGCGCTCTACGTCTCCCCGTCCGGCACCGACGGCGCGGCCGGCACCCAGTCCGCCCCGACCACCCTCACCTCGGCGATCAGCCGCATCACCGCAGGCGGCACGATCTATCTGCGCGGCGGCACGTACAACCACTCCTCGACAGTGACCATCCCGGTCGGCAAAAACGGCACCGCCTCCGCCCGCACGACCCTGTCCGCCTACCCGGGCGAGACCCCGGTCCTCAACTTCTCGGCCCAGAGCGAGAGTTCGTCGAACCGAGGCCTCCAGCTGAACGCCAACTACTGGCACATCAAGGGCCTCGTCGTCGAGCGGGCCGGTGACAACGGCATCTACGTCGGCGGCAGCAACAACGTCGTCGAGCGCACGGTGACCCGCTTCAACCGCGACACGGGCCTCCAGCTCGGCCGCATCGCCTCCACCACCCCGGCCGCCGACTGGCCGGCCAACAACCTGATCCTGAGCGCCGAGTCGCACGACAACGCCGACTCGGACGGTGAGGACGCGGACGGCTTCGCGGCAAAGCTCACCACAGGATCGGGCAACGTCTTCCGCTACGCGGTGTCGCACAACAACATCGACGACGGCTGGGACCTCTACACCAAGACGGACACCGGAGCCATCGGCCCGGTGACCATCGAGGACTCCCTCGCCTACGAGAACGGCACGCTCACCGACGGCTCCCAGGCCGGCAACGGCGACCGCAACGGCTACAAGCTCGGCGGCGACGACATCGCCGTCAACCACATCGTCCGGCGCAGCATCGCCTACGACAACGGCAAGCATGGTTTCACGTGGAACAGCAACCCCGGCACGATGGCCGTGTCCGGCAACGTGAGCATCGACAACGCCGAGCGCAACTTCAACTTCGACGGCGGTACGTCGGTCTTCCGCGACAACACGTCCTGCCGCAGCGGCAGCGGCACGAACGACCGGATCATCGGTGACTCCAACAGCACCAACCAGTTCTGGTCCGGCACGAACGGTTCGCGCTGCTCGTCGTACGCCGGGGGCCTGCACTGGTCGTTCGCGTCGGACGGCCGACTGGTCGTGACGTTCGGCGGCTGATCGGGCGCGTACGTGACAGCGGCCCGCAACCGGAAGTTCGGTTGCGGGCCGCTGTCGGCGATGCGTCAGCTGACGCTGCCGATCCGGTCCTGGCGCTCGTTCACGCCGTTGCGGATCTCGGTGAGAGTGGTGCCGGGCGGGGCCACCTTGGGGGTGGAGGACGGCGGCTGGGTCTCGTCGGTGCAGGTGGTGCCCTTGGCGGGGACCTTCAGATCGACCAGATACCCGACGACCGCGTCCGTCGCACAGGCACTGCGGCCGAAGGCGGTGTGCCCCTCGGCGTCGAACGTGAGCAGCTCGGCGTTGTCGAGCCGCCGCGAGAGGGCCACGGCGTCCTGGTACGGGGTGTCCGGGTCACCGGTGGTGCCGATGACGAGGATCGGCTCCGAACCCCTGGCCCGGTAGGAACCGTCGTAGCGGCTGACGTGCTCGCCGGGCCACTGGACACAGGCGGTGGCGTGCTGGTGGTCGTACGTCGGCGGGCCGTACGCCATGGCCGGGCCGAGCAGCGGTGCGGCCTCGGCGTTGGCCTTGACGTTCCACTTCAGCAGGTGACGGCTCTGCGGGTAGTCCCGGTCGACGCACTCGACGGCCACGTTCGGGCCGAGGAAGTCGAAGCTCGCCGGGGACGGCGGCCGCAGCAGGAACGAGGTGTTGTCGCGCAGCTGGGCCTTGCGCAGGGCTGCGCCGAGGGAGGGCCAGATGACCTTGCCCTCGTTGAGGTTGAACATCAGGCGGTAGACCAGGGTGTAGCCGTTGGCCTTGCCGCCGCTCGCGGTGGTCACCGGCTCGGCGTCCAGGTCACCCTTGAGCTTCTCGAACGCGCCCCGCGGGTCCCCGTCCCCGAAGCCGCAGATGGCCTGGTCCGCGGCACACCAGTCGAGGAAGTGGCTCATGGACCGGTCGAGCGCCAGGTACTGGGGCCGGTCGTAGGCGTACGGCCGGTTCGCGTAGTGCACCGGGTCGTACGCCCCGTCCAGCGCGAGGGCCCGCACCCGCTCCGGGAACATGGCGGCGTAGACGGTGCCGATGTACGTACCGAAGGACCGCCCGTAGTACGTCAGTTGCTCCTCCCCCAGAGCCTGACGCAGCAGATCGATGTCCCGGGCGACGTACTCGGTGCCGATGTACGGCAGCAGCGCGCCCGCGTTGTCCACGCAGGCCTGGTCGAAGTCGGCGGCCTGGCTCATGGCGGCGCCGAAGAGGTCCGGCCCGCTGGGAACACCCTTGGCGTCGGTGACGGCCTGGGTGTACCGGGCGTCGTCCCAGCACTGGAGCGCGGAGCTACGGCCCACGCCGCGTACGTCGTACCCGAACACGTCGAACGACTCGCGGAGCGCGGACGGCAGGGAGGCGTAGTTGTTGCGGACGAAGTCCACGCCCGAGTTGCCCGGTCCGCCGGGCTGCATGAAGAGGGTGCCCTTGCGCTTCGTCTGGTCGGCGGCCTTCTTGCGGACCACGGCGAGGGTGATCGTCTGGCCCTGCGGTTCCCGGTAGTCGAGCGGCACGGCGGCACTCGCACACTCGAAGCCGCCGCCGCCCTGGCACTCGGTCCAGGAGAGGGTGGGGACGGGTGGCGTGTCGGTGGAGGCGGTCCGGTCGTCGGCGAGGGCCGGGGTGGCAGCGGATCCGGCCACGAAGAGGGCGGTGAGCGCGGCGGCGGCGATTCTCAGCCGCGCGGAGCGTCTCCGGGGCGGGCGGGCTGAAGGTGGTGTGGTCACTGAGGCGTTCCCCCCTGGAACTGATGTAGGGACTGATGTGTCTGCAAGAACCCAGGAACCCAAGAACCCACTGGTCAAGGCGAGTTCGAGGGTCGCGTCGGGAGACTGTCTAGCTGAAACGCGAGGGAATAGCGAGGCGGATGACAGCGTGGCCGCTTTTCTACGACAGCTCTTCACGACCGGACGACGGCCAACCCCCGCTACCCGCCGGTAGAAGCCCGCCCTCCGCTTCCCCCAAGGGCTGGGCGATACTGGCGGTGTTCACTGGCCGGCGGCCGCTGAGGTGGCAGACCGGCTCCCCCACCTGAACGCGAAGGATCAGCACGTGTCTTCCAAGTACAGCCGTCGTCTCAGGGTCGCGTTGGTGGCTCTGGCCGTGACGGTCACCGGTCTGGCCGTGGCGGGCCCCGCCGCGGCGGCCGCACCGCACACCACCGCGTCCTCGCAGGTCGCCACCGCGACCGAGACCGCCATACCCATCGACTTCGTGGACCTTCCCACGAAGCCCCTGGCGGCCGACGCGAAGCAGCACACGATCCAGATCGCCTACCGCAACGACTCCGGGGCGGACCGGACGGTCGCCCCTCAGCTCCTGGTGGAGTCCCCGGACGAGGGGCCGTTCCTGACCCCGTCGGACATCAAGGTCGAACGCCGCACGGCGAGCGGCTGCTGGGAGACGGTCCAACTCGGCACCCAGACCGGCACGCTCTTCACGGACCTCTCGACCGCACAGCGCACGCTGCACAAGAGCGAGACGCTGACGCAGGCCTACCGGATCACGGTGACGAACCCGGAGGCGCGGGGGACGGTGCATCCGAGGGTGGCTCTGTACTGACCTGTCCGGACTGACCTGTCCGGATCGGTCAACATCTGTTGCGGGCAGGCGGCAGGCGGGAAGCTGACGGCTTCCCGCCTGCCCGCTCCCCGGGGAGAGCCCGAGAATCCCGCGTCCGTCCCGGTCCGCGACGAACGCCGGGACTGAACTGAGCCTTTCCAGCCATGAATTAGCGTTTTTCAGCCTTGCTGAATGATGGTCACGTCAATTCATTCCCGGTGATTCCCCGGTCGTCTTTCGTTGGTTTCTCGGAGGTTACACGAGCCACCAACTCCGAGAGATTCCGACGCCCTGGAAGCGATTGGATCAAAGGAATTGAAGGGCGGTCAGGAAAGCCGCACGAGGCTATGTCCATGCCAAAGAAACGGCTTGATCGGGGCATGACCCAAGGGCCTGACGTGCGCAGCACAATCAGGCCCTCGTGGCTGGCGTCGAATGACGCGCGGATGCGGCTCTTGATGCCTTGGGATCCCGTGGCGTGGATGGGCTTCGGAGGACTGTTTCAGGCGCCGTCGCCGCTGGTTGTCAGTTGCAGCGAAGCTTGACCTCAGCGCTCCAGCCGCCGTTCTCCTGCCAGGTGGACCGGTCGACCAGGGCCACGTCGTTGCGGTTGGGGCACTGGTCCCGCGCGGCGTCCCGCGCGATCGTGTACGCCACGCCCTCCTGCGAGGCGTGGCCACGGCCGGTCACCTCGGCGCCCACGCCGGCCGCGACCGCGACACCGCTCGCGCCGAACGCGACGGCACCGGCAAGGGCCGTCGCCACAAGAGCCTTCCTCGCCATGGTGTTCATTTACTTACTCCTTATTTCGCGTGAAAGCCGGACCGGATGCGACATTGAACTTCGGATTGATCGTCCGTCCCGAAGTTCCTTTCTCCGTCGGCCAGTTCACCGTAGCGCCACCCATCGGTGGCGGCCTATGTCGTGCACGCGATCTCCCCATATCTCTGATCCGATTCTGATAATTCGGAGAACTCGCGCCAAAGGCTTATGTCTTCTTTATTTTTTTCTTTTGTTCATGGTGTTCTGAGGGCAGTGCATTTTGAGCCCCCACCTCCTCGGCCCACTCAGCCGCCCAGCACCGACCCGAACGACTTGCTCCGGTACGTCAGGCCGAACGCCTTCTCGTTGAAGGACACCGCGCCCGTCGTCGTCAGGCCCGACGCGCTTCCCCGCAGGATCCAGTCCGCGCCGTCGCGTTCCGTCACGCCGTTGTCGAAGATGTCCTCGCCGGACGCGGCGATGGTGAGGTCCGCGCGGTTGTCGGCGTTGAGGTCCTGGAGGCGCAGGGCCGAGCCCCACCAGTCGTTGGCTTCGGCGGCGCCGGGGACGCCGGTCGTGTCCTGAGTGAAGGACTGGGCGCCCGTCGTGGTCAGGCCGGAGGACGAGCCCTTGAGGAGCCAGATCGAGCCGGCGCCCGCCAGAGTGCCTACGTCCTGGCTCGGCGCGCCGACCGCCACGTCCGCGTAGCCGTCGCCGTCGACGTCGCCGACGGAGACGGCCGTGCCGAACGAGTCGCCCGACTCGTTCGTGCCCGGGACGCCCTCCGTGTCCTGGTCGACGACCTGGGTGCGGCTGGTCTTCGGGATGCCGCCGGGGGCGCCGTAGTGGACGGTGATCGCGCCCGCTCCCGAAGAGACCGTGTTGTACGTGATCAGGTCGGCGTAGCCGTCCTTGTCGATGTCGTCCGCGGCCCGGAGGTACCTGGCGTTCGACGCCACCGTCGAGGGGTTCTCGGTGAGCTTCAGGCCCTTCGCGCTCGCCGTGTAGTAGCCGAGCCAGATGCCGCTGTACTCGTCGTCGTCGATGTCGTTGGTGCCGGCGACGGTCAGATCGTCGTCGCCGTCGCCGTCGAAGTCGCCGGCCATGACCATTCCGGTGCCGTGGTACGCGTCGTCCGGGCCCATGGAGAGAGAGGTCCGCGCGGGGACCTTGGAGCGGGTGAATCCGTCGGCGAACACCTGGCCGCCCGCGTATCCCGTCACCACCAGCTGGTCCTTGCCGTCGCCGTCGAAGTCGCCGACCGCGAGGCCGGAGCCGAACCGGTAGGCGCCGTGCGTGCCCTCCGGCGGCCCGTACACCGTCAGCGCGCCGTTCACCAGGCCCTTGGAACCGCCCCACAGGATCTGGACGATGCCGATGTCGCGCGAAGCGGTCGACCTCTCGCTCGGCACTCCTACGGCCAGGTCCGTGTAGCCGTCGCCGTCGAGGTCCCCGGTGGTGTAGGAGGCGCCGAAACCGTCCCACGCCTCCGCCGCGCCCGGCACACCCGCGGTGTTCTGGGTGATCGTGGCGGAACGGCTTGTCGAGACACCGGACTTCGAGCCGTACAGGACGGTCACCTGTCCCGCCTCCTTCAGGCCCTTCACCGTGGCCCTGGGCGTGGCGACCACCAGGTCCTTGTAGCCGTCGCCGTTGAAGTCGTCCGCGGTGGCGGGGGCGGCGGACGCCGGGCCGGCGAGAGGAAGGGCCAGGCCGGCCGCGGCCATCGTGGCCGCCACCGCGGTTGCCAGAAGTCTCTTTCGCACGTCTTCCCTCTTCACCTCAGATTGGAGATCCGTTCACGCAAGTGACTTCTGGGGTGTTCGAACGGTTGCGCGGTGTGGGTGAGTTGCGGGTGAGAGATCGGTGAAGGGGCCGCCCCCCTCGGTGGGCCACGCGCACGGCACGCCTACAGCGCTTCGCGCACCGCCGCCAGGATCGCCTCCGTGTCGGCGCCCAGCGCACGGGCCGATGACGTGAAGTCCCGGGCGAGTGTGGCCAGTGTGGACGGGTCCGGGCGCTTCGGCTCGGCCGGTGGCGCCGCCACCCGCGTGCCCGCGCCGCGTCTGGTGCGGATCAGCTCGGCGCTCTCCAGCTCGCGGTACGCGCGGGCCACGGTGCCCGGGGCCAGACCGAGGTCCGCGGCGAGCTGCCGTACGGTCGGCAGGCGTTCGCCCTCGGACAGCCGGCCGGTGAGGATCAGGGCGGCGAGCTGGGCGCGGATCTGCTCGTACGGCGGTACCGGGCCGGTCGTGTCGACGCGGACGACGGGGTCGGTCATCGCCTCGCCGCCGCCCGGGGCGCGACCACGGTGATCAGGCACCAGGCCAGGGTGATCAGGGCGAGCAGGCCCAGCGGGTAGGCCGCCAGAGCGGCGGCGGTGGTCGCCGTGGCGGCGCAGGTCATGCTCGTCAGCGTACCGGCGATCATCGCGACGACGCCGAGCAACTGGCTGCAGACCAGCAGGCCCCAGGCCGCCGTGATCGCCGACGAGCGGCGCGGGCGCCGCGCCTCGTCGCCGGGGCGCTGGGCGATACGGCGCAGGGCCGTCCATCGCCTCCCGTCCTGTCGGCCGATGAGACGCGCGCCACACCCCAGCCCTGTCACATTCCGCGGGCCCGTTCTGTCAGAGAGGTGTAACCGTCCACAACACACGGGAGCTCACCATGGACGCTCGACTGAACGCCTTCGGCAACCCCGTCGCGGCGAAGTTCCTGCGGCACATCAACTCGGCGGGCAAGGTCATCTCGGACTCGACGCTGCCCGCCGCGACGCAGGAGCTGGTGAAGATCCGCGCCAGCCAGCTCAATGGCTGCGGGTTCTGCCTCGACATGCACACCAAGGACGCCGCGAAGGCGGGGGAGACCGCGCAGCGCCTCCACATGGTCGCGGCCTGGCGGGAGGCCAAGGTGTTCACCGACGCCGAGCGCGCCGCGCTGGAACTGGCCGAGCAGGGCACCCGTATCGCCGACGGGGCCGGGGGCGTCACGGACGAGGCCTGGGCGAACGCCGCCAAGCACTACGACGAGGACCAGCTCATGGCGCTGGTGTCGATCATCGCCCTCATCAACGCCTACAACCGCCTCAACGTCATCGTCCAGCAGCCCGCGGGCGACTACCAGCCCGGCATGTTCGGCTGAGCCGGAGCCGGAGAGCGCCCCGGGACGACCGCCCGGCCTCGCGCGCCCCGGCCGCCGTCACCGGCGTCGGGGCGCTCCGGTCGGCGCGGCGGGCTCAGCCCTGCTGCCCCCTGATGTTCACCATCCACGCAATGCCGAACCGGTCCGTGCACATGCCGAACACGTCGCCCCACATCTGTCTCTCCAGGGGCACGGACACGGAGCCGTCGGCGGACAGCTTCTCCCAGTAGCCGCGCAGCTCGGACTCGTCGTCGCCGCTCACGCTCACGGAGATGTTGGTGCCGGGGGTGCTCGCCATACCGGGCGGGGAGTCGGCGCCCATCAGGGTGAAGCCGGCGGGGGTCTCCAGCATGCCGTGCATGATGTTGGCGGCCTCCGGGGCGTCGGAGTCGCCGTACTCGCCGTATGTGTTGAGCGCCAGCGTGCCGCCGAAGACTTCCTTGTAGAACTCCATCGCCTGCCGGGCGTCACCGGCGAAGCTGATGTACGGATTGAGTCGCGAGGCCACGGAAAACCTCCCTGAACGGGGCAAAGGGGCAGTTGCGCGGAGACTAGCCCGAGGTACTGACAACGGCACGTCGAGGCTGTCGGTCCGCGAGGGGGCCGACTGCCGCGCCGGCCCCGGCCCGGGTAAGCCCCGGCTCGCGTGAGCCCCGGCCGTGTCGACTCCGCCCCGGTGCCGGCCGCGTCGAACGGCGCAACGGCGGCTGTGTCGCTGCGTGGTTCGTCGCCCCCGCTGCCGACATGGGGTCTCTCCTCTGCCCTGGGAGCTGGACGGTGTCAGCGCCAGGACGACCCGGCCGCCAGGAACGTGACACACGGCCGCGGCCCCGCCTTTCAGGGGCGGGCGCGCGGACCTGCGCGAAGAACGCCCTCCGCGACTACGGAGCGACCGGCGGCGGAGCCGTACTCTCCCGCCGCACGAGCACCGTGGGCACGATCGTCGTCCCATGCCCCGCCCCACCCCGCCGCATCTCTCCCACGACCCCCTCGACACACAACCGCCCCACCTCGGCGAAGTCCTGCCGAATCGTGGTGAGCGGCGGCAGGAAGGACGCGGCCTCGGGGATGTCGTCGAATCCCACGACACTCACGTCCTCGGGCACCCGGAGCCCCCGCTCGTGCAACGCCCGCAGCAACCCCAGCGCCATCTGATCATTGGCGACGAACACCGCCGTACACCCCGCCTGCTCGGCGATCCGCAACCCGGCCCGATACCCGGACTCCGCCGACCAGTCACCCCGCACCGGCGCGGGCGGCACCCGCCCCGCCTCGACCAGCGTGGCACGCCACGCGTTCGCCCGCCGCTGCGCCGCGAACGAATCCTCGGGCCCGGCCAGATGCCACACCGTCTCGTGCCCGAGCGACAGCAGATGCCGTACGGCGTCCCGCGCGCCCCCCGCCTGATCGGTGTCGACGACGGTGTAGCGGTCACCGGCGTCCGAGTCGGCGACCACGACCTGCACCCCGGGCGGCAGTGAGACGGTCGCCGCGTCGAGCAGATGGACCTCCATGATGACGATCACGGCGTCCACGGCGAGTTCCCCGAGACGGGAGAAGGCCCCGTTCACCTCGTCCTGGGTGGGCACGGCGACGGGCAGGAGGGTGACGGCGTAGCCCTGCTGGGCGGCGGACGTGGCGATCGCCTCCAGCGTCCGGATGTTGCCCATCGTGGCGAGGGAGAAGGTGATCACGCCGAGGGTGCGGAACTCGCCCCGGCGCAGCGCCCGCGCGGCACTGTTGGGCCGGTAGTGCAGCTCCCGCATCGCGGCCAGGACCTGCCGCCGGGTCTCCTCGGTCACGCCGGGGAACCCGTTGGAGACGCGGGAGACGGTCTGCGAGGAGACACCGGCGAGCCGGGCGACGTCGGCCATGGAGGCGCCGCCCTGCCGGGGCCGCCCGCCGCGCCTCCTCGTACGGCCGTCGGCACCGCCGTGGGTACGACCGTCCGCACCTCTTTCGGCGCCTGTGTCGGCACCGCCGTCGGTACGGCCGTCGGCTGTGTCCACCTCGTCCACCGTTTGTCCCCTGGGGTCGCATGACTGACAAGTGCCGGTCCGGAACGACTCCTTGACCGCCGAGATTCGGACAGTGTAGACATCGCGCCTGGGAATGTTTACGTAAACATCACCTGACACGAACCATACGAGAGCGCAACAAATCGCAACGAACCGCACCACGCGGGCCCCGATCTCTGTGTCTCGCCGGGACGCGGCACACAGGAGAGTTGGAGTACTCGAGATGGCACACCCCACCCGCACGAGACGGCTCCTCGGGGCCATCGGCGTGACCGCCCTCGCGACCGGAACCGTCATGGCCGCCACGTCCATGCCGATCGCGTTCGCCGACGCGACCACCGCCACCGCCTCGGTCACCGTACGGCCCGACCCCTCCTACAAGGGTCAGAGCTTCGAGGGCTGGGGCACCAGCCTGGTCTGGTTCGCCAACGCGACCGGCGACTACCCGAAGCCGATACGTGAGAAGCTCGCCAAGCTCCTCTTCGGTGACAAGGGCCTCAACCTCAACATCGCCCGCTACAACATCGGCGGCGGCAACGCCCCCGACGTCAAGGACTACCTGCGGCCCGGCGGCGCGGTCGAGGGCTGGTGGAAGGCCCCGGCGGGCACCACCCGCGAGGACGTCGACTGGTGGAGCGCCGACGACCCCAAGGACTGGAACAAGAAGGCCGACGCCACCCAGCGCTGGTGGGTGGACCGCATCAAGAACGACATCGACCACTGGGAGACGTTCAGCAACTCCCCGCCGTGGTTCATGACGGAGAGCGGCTACGTCTCCGGCGGCTTCGACTCCTCGAAGGACCAGCTCAAGGCCGACTCGGTCGACGACTTCGCCGCGTACCTGGTGGGCGCCACCGAGCGGCTGGAGAAGGCGCAGGGCATCAAGGTCGATACCGTCGACCCGTTCAACGAGCCGAACACCAACTACTGGGGCACCAAGCTCGGCGCGGACGGCCAGCCGACCGGCGGCCGCCAGGAGGGCGCCCACATCGGCCCCGAGCTCCAGCAGAAGGTGATCAAGGCACTCGGCCCGGCCCTCGCCAAGTCCAGGACGAACGCGGAGATCTCCGCGATGGACGAGACCAACCCGGGCACCTTCGCCACGAACTGGAACTCCTACCCCCAGGACGTGCGCGACTACGTCGGCCAGATGAACGTCCACACATACGGCACCAGCCAGCGCACCACCGTGCGCGACCTGGCCAAGGGCGCCGGCAAGCCGCTGTGGATGAGCGAGGTCGAGGGCGACTGGGGCGACGGCCAGAGCTTCACGGACATGCGTCCCGGCCTGGGCCTCGCCCAGCGCATGGTCGACGACCTGCGCGAACTGGAGCCCAAGGCCTGGGTGTTCTGGCAGCCGGTCGAGGACTACGACAACATGAAGCCCGGCGGCGAGTCCGCGAAGGGCGGCAACTGGGGCTCGATCCAGCTCCCGTTCAGCTGCACCTCCAAGGACACCCTCAAGTCGTGCCCGATCTACACGAACACCAAGTTCGACACGGCTCGTAACTTCACGCACTACATCAAGCCCGGCGACCGTCTGATCAAGACCGACGACGAGTCCAGCACGGCCGCGGTCTCCCGCAAGGGCGAGAAGGCGACGGTCGTCCACGTCAACAGCACGACCGAGGCCCGCAACGTCACCCTGGACCTGTCGAGGTTCGGCAAGGTCTCGTCCCACGCCACGGTGACCCCGGTGGTGACGGACGCCAAGGGCAAGCTGCTGAAGAAGAAGGCGGTCCGCGTCAAGGGCGCCAAGGCCACGATCACCGTCCCCGCCCAGTCGGTCACCTCCTTCCTGGTGGCGGGCGTCTCCGGTGTGGCGAAGGGCAAGGCGGAGGTGCAGGACGCCCACACGTACAGCCTGACCGGCTTCCAGAGCGGCAAGAACCTGGCCATCGCGGCGGACGGCAAGAGCCTGGTCATCAAGACGACCGACGCCTCCGCCACTGCCCAGCAGTGGACCGTGGACCGCATCGGCAAGGGCGCCACGGGCAACCGCACGCGGTACGCCTTCATCAACACGGCGTCCGACAAGCGCCTGGCGCTCCGCAACGGCGCGCTGGTGGCCGAGCCCGACGAGGGCACCCGCGACAAGGCCACCCAGTGGATCCTGTCCACGACGGGTGACGGCACATGGACCCTGGTCAACGCGGCCACCGGCCAACTCCCGGACGTCTACGGCCAGTCGACGAACGACGGCGCGGGTGTGGGCGTGTGGTGGCCCAACTCGGGCTACAACCAGCGCTGGAAGCTGACGGATGTGACGGCTGCCAAGTAGTACGCCGGATCGGTCGTCCTTCACACGGAAGCCCCAGGTCGGAGACCTGGGGCTTTCCCATTGGGCCGGAGGACGCGCGTCCTTCGGCCTCGCTACGGCCTTGCCTGCTTGGGTCCGTTCACGGTGTCAGCCGCGTGCCGAGGGCCGTACCGGGAGGAGAACTGGCCGATGAGTTCACGGAAACAAACCAGTGCGGTGATCGGCGGAAATCCGGCGACGACCATCGCGAGCAGAGAACTCGGTGACTGACCGATACACAGAGCTGCCGCCGTGCCGGAGGAGATGAGCATCACCGCCCAGGAGCGCCGAGCGGTTCGGTTCTGAACTGATGCCCGCACGATGGATAAACCCGCGACAAGCCATGGCCCGTACACCGTGAACGGCCACCATCGCGCCATCTTCTCCGACACCACGATGAGCGCGATGGTGTGCAGTTGGTTGTACGAATAGGAGATCGACCAGTACAGCATCGCCACTGCGCACATGGTGATTGTCGCGATCAAGAATGCGACAGTGACGATCCTCGATTTTCCGGCGAAGACGTGGACCCCCGAGCGTGGCCGCCGTCGACTGGCCGGGCGGCGCGGGCGCCTGTGGCTGTCCGGTGGGGGAGGGACGAGCCCCACGCCCTGCGGCGTATACAGGATCTGAGCCAGCTCTTCGTCCAGATCCCAGTCCTCCGGGAGGGCCCTTTGATCGGGGATGTAACAGAGGTGCTGTGTATCGAGCGGCTGAGTCCCATCGGGGTCCTGGCCCACCGCGTCGTAGTCAGCTCTCATTCTGCATCCTGTGTGCTTGTGGTTTTATTTCTGCCCGACGCGGCCCGCCGGTACTCACCTTCCATCCGGTTGATGGTCTCCAGGAAATCCTCAAGCAGGTCGGAGTAGTACTCGATGCTCATTCTCCTGTCGGCCAACTCGAGCCATACGGCGCTGCCTTGCGTGGCGGTCTGATCACCTGAGGGGAAGGTCCGTGTCACGATCACTCAACGAGTATCAGGTGGCGCGAGGTATCAGGCATTCGGGGGAAGGCCAGTCGGTAGTTGTTATCTTAAGCGCCGGATCACAATGCGTAGTTGGTTAAATTCTGAAAAGGTATTACCCGATGCGCGCCGCCCCGGCCCTCGCGGGTCGGCTCACCGACATCACCTGCGAGACGGAGGCCGAGCGGGCGCCCCACGACAGGCTGGGGCAGCCGCCGGCAGGCCTGGGCTACGTCGGACCGCTCGGGCAGCTACGTGCGTCGCACCGCGCGCTTGACCCGGACAAGTCCACTCCGTCGGAGCCGTACCTCACGCACGCGGCCGAGGAACCGCTCACGCCGGGAGTGCCGGTGGCGGTGGAGATCGCGCTGTGGCCGACGTCGATGGTCGTGCGTCCGGGCGAACGGCTCGTGGTCGAGGTCGCCGGGAAAGTCCCGCCGGGCCCGCCCTTCGGGCGGACGACGGGACTTTCGCACATGGCTCCGAACGAGTGGACTCACCGCACCGCGTGCCCGACGGGATCCTCCCCCCAGCGTCCGGATGGTGATCTGGCCCTTCGCACCGTGACCTGGAAGGGGAGCCCCAGCCATGCGACGTACCCGCCCCCGTCGTCTCCTCTCCGTGGCGATGCTCGTGGCGTCGGTGCTGGCCCCGATCGAGGTGACTCCCACCATCGCCGTTCACGCCAGGGGGGGGCGTTCACGCCACGGACGTCGACCGGTGCGGAGAGTCCGGCCACGGCATTTCCGGGTACGGCAGTTCCGGCCACGGCAGTTCCCGCTACGGCAAGTCCGGCAAAGACGATGTCGCGTACGAGGGCCAGGAGCCGTCCTCCCTCGTCGCCCGCGAGATCACCGAGATCGTGACCCCGGACAACGTCTACGACCGCCCGATCTCTCCGCGCCAGGGCCTGCCGTCGCGCGACAGACGGGAATTTGACGACAGGCCCCAGGGGCCAGGGAGATTCTCATGGCAACGTCGCCTTCCCCCTCCGACACGACCGACGACCCGTACCGGTTCGACGACCTCACCGCCCTCTACATCAACTGCACCCTCAAGCCCTCCCCCCAGCTCAGCCACACCCAGGGCCTGATCGACAAGAGCCGGGCCGTCATGGACGGGCGCGGGGTGGCCACGGACGTGATCCGGGCCGTCGACCACGACATCGCCACCGGCGTCTACCCGGACATGACCGAGCACGGGTTCGCCACCGACGTCTGGCCGGTGCTCTACGAGAAGGTGATGGCCGCCGACATCCTCGTGCTGGCCGGGCCCATCTGGCTCGGCGACAACAGTTCCGTCACCAAGAAGGTGGTCGAGCGGCTGTACGGCTGTTCCGCAGTGCTCAACTCCCGGGGGCAGTACGCCTATTACGGGCGCGTCGGCGGGTGTCTGATCACCGGGAACGAGGACGGGGTCAAGCACTGCGCGATGAACGTCCTCTACAGCCTTCAGCATCTCGGCTATACGGTCCCGCCCCAGGCGGACGCCGGGTGGATCGGGCCCGCCGGGCCGGGACCCTCCTACCTGGATCCCGGATCGGGCGGGCCGGAGAACGACTTCACCAACCGCAACACGACCTTCATGACCTGGAATCTGATGCATCTCGCCGCGCTGCTCAAGCGCGCAGGCGGAGTTCCGGCTCATGGCAACCAGCGCTCGGAATGGGACGCCGGGTGCCGCCTCGACGCGCCCAACCCCGACTACCGCTGACCGCCACCGGCCCGGACGCGGCCAACCGTTCGGTAAACCGGACTTGCGTCAAGCCTTCACAAAGTACCGGGCGGTATCACGGGGCCCTGCTGTTACTTTGACTTTCAATATCAACCCACAACTCCCGTGGAAACCCAGGTCTCCTGGGCCCCATCGCGCACCGAGGCTCCCCCATGCCCCCCAAGCCCAGCACCCCCACCGCCGCCCGCGCGGGCGGTCGGCACCGTAAGACCAAGGCACAGAACCCGGCGCTCCGGCGCATGGCCGTGCTCGCGGTGACGGCGCCTGTCGCCGGGACGATTCTGTCCGGTACGTCCGCCTTCGCCGCCGACAAGGACGTCTCCAAGACGGCGAGTGTCGCCGAACTCGACGCGGCCGAGCAGAAGATCGCGGACAACCTGAACACACGCGTCCAGGACACGCGGCTCGGCACCAACCTCAGCGGTGTCGTCATCGACTCCGCGTCGGACAAGCTCGTCTGGGGCCACAACGCGACGACCGCGCTGATGCCCGCCTCCAACACCAAGCTCGCCACCGCCACCGCCGCGCTGACGGTGCTCGGCCCCAACCACCGGCTCACCACGAAGGTCGTCTACGGCGACGGCACGCTGACCCTCGTCGGCGCCGGTGACCGCACGCTGACCACCGACGACCTCGACGCGCTCGCCAAGGACGCCGTCGCGGGGCTGAAGGCCGCGGGCCTCACCTCGGTGAAGGTCAGGATCGACGACAGCCTCTTCCCCGAGCCGACGCTCGCCAACGGCTGGAACACCGGCTACTACCCGGACTCCGTCGCCCCGGTCCGCGCGCTGGTCGTGGACTCGCACAACGTCGACGACACCTCCCTCGACGCCGGCGGTGTCTTCGCCAAGCTCCTCGCCGAGCGGGGCGTCGCCGTTGACGGCGGTGTCACGCGCGGTGTGGTCGGCAAGGGAGACGTTCCCGTCGCCCAGCACACCTCCGACAAGCTGTCGACCGTCGTCAAGCAGATGCTCAAGGTCAGCGACAACGACATCGCCGAGTCCCTGCTCCGGCTGACCGCCCTCGGTGCCGGCCAGCAGCCCACCTTCGAGAACGGCACCGCGGTCGTACGCCAGGTCCTCACCCGGTACGGGGTCTCGCTGGACAACTTCGAGATCCACGACGGCAGCGGGCTGTCCCGCGCCAACCGCATCCCGGCGCAGACCATCGCCGACATCCTCGACGTGACCGCCGACCCGCGGTACAGCCAGACGCTGAAGTACATCGTGGACGGGCTGCCGGTCTCGGGCGAGGCGGGCGCGACCCTGGGTCCCGAGTGGGGCCGGTTCGACACCGCCGACTCGTCGTGCGCCGTCGGGCAGGTCAAGGCCAAGACCGGCACGCTCACCGGCGCCATCGCGCTGAGCGGGTTCACCAAGGCCCAGGACGGCCGCTGGAAGGTCTTCTCCTTCATCGAGAACGGCTCCACCGCGAACGCGGCCGACATCAAGGACGCCCTGGACGGCCTCGCCGCCACGGTCAACGGCTGCTGGGCGTAGCAGTACGAGAAACAACGACGTCACGGACGCCTGTCGGGGCGGGTTGAGCGGAGCCCGCCCCGGCACGGCCTCTCGTCACTACGGCCTGCCGTAGGCCGCCACCATCACGTTCAGCGTCACCCGGTTCATGTCCTGGCCCTTGGCGTCCGTGGAGTTGACGCTGTAGACGAGGGTGCGGGAGCCGTCGCGGGTGGAGGCGATGGCCGCGTTGTAGCCCCAGCGGCCGCCCGTCTTGCCCCAGACCTCGCGCCCGCCCAGCTTCTTCATGGACAGCCCGACGGAGTACGCGGCCGGGGCGCCGCTCCTGAAGTCCGTCACGTCCGGCAGCGTGAACATCTCCTCCAGAAGAGGGCCGCGTACGACCCGCCCCCGGAACAGGGCCTTCGTGAAGCGCTCCAGGTCCGCCGTGGTCGAGACGAGGTCACCGGCCGCCCAGCCGTCCGTCGTCCCCCACACCGAAACATCACGCAGACCGGTCGTGCCGTCGTCATCCAGCCTCATCGTCTGGTAGCCGTGGTTGTGCGGGCCGACGATCCGCGGGTTCGTGCCGGGCAGATACGTGTCGCGCAGCCCGAGCGGCTTCACCACACGCCGGTCGACCTGGTGTTCGTACGAGTCTCCCGTCACACGCTCGATCAGCAGACCCGCGATCGTGTAGCCGATGTTGAGGTAGTGCTGCCGCTCGCCCGGCGCGAATTCGCGGTCCTTCGACGTCGCCGAGCGGACCATGTCCTCGGGGTCGTGGACCTGGAAGCGGTTCTCGTACCACTCCTCGACCGTCGTGCCGGGGAAGTCCGGGGCCGGGATGCCGTGCGTGTGGTTGAGCAACTGCCGGACGGTGACGCCCTCGTACGACGCCGGGATCAGCTCCGGCAGATACGAACGGGCGCTCGCGTCGAGGTCCACTCTTCCCTCGGCGGCCAGTTGCAGGACGACCGCCGCCGTGAAGACCTTGGTCACGGAACCGGCGCGGAAGCGGGCGTCCGGGTCGGCCGCGCGGCCACTCTCCAGGTCGTGCACGCCCGAACTGCCCCGCCAGGTGCCGTCGGTGCCGCCGACCCGTACGAGCGCGGCCGTCGCGTCCGCCGCCGGGAGGTCCGCGACGGCGGCCTCCAGGGCGGCGGCGGTGGCGGAGGCCACTTCGGTGGATGCGGCCTTGGACACGGCCTTGGGCACGGCATTGGACGGGGCCGTGGACGGGGCGGTGGATGCGGCGGCCGGCAGTACCGCCAGTACCGCCGTCGGGCCCGTCGCGACGCCCAGGACGAGGACTGCGGCCAGCAGCGTGCGGGTCGTGCTCTTCATGGTCAACTCCGGGGATGTGAGCCGCTGTTGTCGATGGCTCCATCCTTCTGAGCTGCGGCTTCTCGCGGATCGCCCGCGCAGGCGGTCTTCCGGAGGCGGCTGACGGTCAGTTCCTCGCCGACGCGGGGGAGGACCCGCGCCCCGACGGTCCCCCGGGCGGGGGATCCCCGGCCCCTTCCCCGGCTGTGATCAGGCCCGTCTCGTATGCGCAGATCACGGCCTGGATGCGGTCGCGCAGGCCCAGCTTGGCGAGCACGTTGCCGACGTGCGTCTTGACCGTGTGATCGCTGACGACCAGTTCCACGGCGATCTCGGCGTTCGACAGGCCCCGCGCGAGCAGCAGCAGGGTCTCGCGTTCCCGGGCGGTCAGCGTGTCGAGGCGGGGGTCGCTCGGGCGGGGCCGGGCGGCGGCGGGCCGGGTGTACTGCTCCACCAGCCGCCGGGCCACGGACGGCGCGAGCAGCGAGTCGCCGCGCGCCACCACCCGTACGCCGTGCACCAGATCGTCCCGGCGTACGTCCTTGAGCAGGAAGCCGCTCGCGCCCGCGTGCAGCGCCTCGTACACGTACTCGTCGGAGTCGAAGGTCGTCAGCATCACCGCCCGGCAGGCGCTCTCCGCGCTGATCGCGCGGCATGCCTCGATGCCGTCCATGCGGGGCATCCGGATGTCGAGCAGGGCCACGTCGGGAGCGTGCCGCCGTACCGCCTCGACGGCCGCCGCCCCGTCGCCCGCCTCCGCGACGACCTCGATGTCCGGCTGGACGTCGAGGATCATCGCGAAGCCGCTGCGCACCAGCTCCTGGTCGTCGGCCACGACCACCCGGATCGTCATCGCGTCACCTCCGCGGTGGACGGTACGGGCGGCGGGTCGGCCAGGGGGATACGGACCCGTACGGCGAAGCCATGGCCGTCCGGGCCCGGGCCGGTGACCGCCGTACCGCCGTGCGCCGCCGCCCGCTCGCGGACGCCGACGAGTCCGTGGCCGTGCCCGTGCCCGGGGGCGGGGACGGGCTGCGGACCGCGCCCGTCGTCCACCACTTCGACGCTCAAGTGGCGCCCTTCATAGGCGAGTCGGACGGAAACAGTACGGGCGTCCGCGTGCTTGACGGTGTTCGTCAGGGCCTCCTGGACGATCCGGAAGACGGTCGCCCCGGTCGGGTCCGGCAGCGGTCGTACGGTCCCCGCCGTCCCGTACACGACGTCGAGTCCGCCGCCGGCCGCCCGCACCCGGTCGAGGAGGCCGGGCAGTTCGGAGAGCCCGGGCTGCGGCCGACGGGGGTCGCCGTCCAGCTCGTCCTCGCGCAGCACCCCCAGCATCCGGCGGAGCTGGGCCATGGCGTCCCGGCCCGTCTCGGAGATCGCCTCGAAGGCGGCCTCCGCCCGTTCCGGGGCCACGCGTACCGCGACCGGGCCCGCCTCCGCCTGGACCATCATCAGGCTCACCGCGTGGGAGAGGATGTCGTGCATCTCCCGGGCGATCCGGGCCCGTTCGCGCGCGGCGGCCCGCTCGGCCTCGACGAGGTTCGCGCGCCGGCGGGCGTCGGTCAGCCGCCCGAAGACGTAGGCGGCCGCGAACACGAAGAGGGAGAAGGTCAGTTCGCGTGCCGTCCGGGAGTTGAGCCACACCGCGGTCGGCACGCTGACCAGCAGCAGAAGCACGGCGGCAAGCCGCTTGGCCGGTGGCGACAGCGCGGCGATCGTGTAGATGATCACGAGCCCGGTGTACGGCAGCGGCTGGCCCGGCCCGTCCACGGCCAGCCTGTACAGGGCGCTGGTCGCCGTGATCGCGAGCAGTACGGCGAGCGGGGCGCGCCGCCGCCAGACCAGCGGGACCACGGTGAGCGTGGTCAGCCCGTACGCGGGCCAGGTCGCCGGCTCAAGCTCGGGCGGACGCGGCACGACGAAGGGCATCGTCATCGCGGCCTGGACGAGGAGCGCGATGCCGAGGTCGAGCAGTCGCGGGTGAGCGGTACCCAGCGCCTGGGCTCGCACCCACCAGCCCCGTAGCCGTACGTCTCCCACCCGACTCCCTCTTGGTCCACGCGCGTTGACGGCATCGCGATCTCACCGAGTCACACGGTAACGGTCGGTCGGGCTCACCCACCGTTTGTGAGACATGTTGACTCACAACTCATCTTCGATACATACTGTCTCACAGATGAGGTGCAACACGACGAAGGAGATACGCCATGTCCGTGCACGAGAACGCCATAGCTCTGCGCTTCGCCGACCGCGCCGCCGCCTACCAGGCGCTCAGCGAGCTCAGGCACCTCGACTCAGCGACGACCGAGGTCCGCGGGGCCGTACTGATCGAGCGCCTCGACGACGGGTCCGTCCGGGTCCCCGAGGGAGTGGGGATCGATGTGGGAAAGGGGACGGCCGTCGGCGGGCTGGTCGGTTCGCTGGTCGGCGTACTCGGCGGGCCCCTCGGGGTGCTGCTGGGCTGGGGCATCGGGGCGGTGATCGGCGGTGGCCGTGATCAGCGGCGGGCCGCGGAGGCCGCCGGCACCGTCGGCCTCTTCGCCCAGCACGTCGCGCCGAACGGCACGGCGATCCTCGTGGAGGCCAGGGAGGCCGACACCCAGGCCCTGGACCTGCTGGCCATGCGCTACGACGCCGTGCTGGAGCGGCGCCCGGCCGACTCCGTACGGGCGGAGCTGAAGGCGATGGAGGAGGCTGTCGAGCGGATCCGGAAGGACGAGTCGAAGCAGCGGCGCGACCACAAGCGGGCCGAGACCGAGCAGAAGGTGAAGGACGGCGTCGCCGCGCTGAAGCAGAAGGTCGCCGCGTGACCTGACCGACGTGCCGTCGGCCGCGTCGGTCGTGTCCGCCGCGTCGGTCGCGTCGACCGTGCTGGCCGTGTCGGTCGCGTCGACCGTGCTGGCCGTGTTGGCCGTGCTGGCCGCGTCGGTCGTGCCGGTCGTGCCGGTCGTGCCGGTCGTGCCGGTCGTGCCGGTCGTCATGGACGCGGGGCCAATGCCCCCCTGGCCCCGCATGATGGGGGCGGGCCTACCCCGGGCTCGCCCCCATCGCTCTGCCCGGCGCGGCCACCGGGGGAGTGCGGCCGCGCCGGGAGTGTTGCGGCCGCGACGGGGGCGCGCGGCCGTAGGTCTGGGGCGCGCGGCCGCAGGTCGCGGGTCAGCTCGTGGCGTCGAAGGCGGGTCAGGCCGGGATGGCGAACGTGGCGGCGCGGGGTGCGAACGTCGTGCCGCCGTCCTTGGAGGTCGCCAGGGCGGAGACGTACCAGGTGCCCTTGTCCGTCTCCGCCAGGTCCTTCTTCGTGACCTTGAAGGAGTAGGTGCAGCGGTACGTCTCGTCCGAGACGGCCGCGCACTTGGCGCTGTCCACGTGCCGCAGCTCCGCCTCGGTCGGGTCGAGCTTCGAACTCGCGGGCCAGGCGATGACCTTGAGGCCCTTGATGCCCGAGTCGTCGGTCACATCCGTGGTGAAGGTGAACGAGCCCGTGCGGTCGTCGGTCGGCGCGACATAGCGGGCCGAGGTGTTCTCCAGGACCGGCTCCGTGGGGCCGTAGGCCCAGGCGATGCCGCCGGCGGCCACACCGCCGAGAGCGGCGACACCGAGGAGAGACGAGATGAGAATGCGCTTGGACATGGGATATCCCCCTGGATTTGATGGGTTGGAGAACCGTTCGAGAACGGCAGCCGTTTTTTCGGCCTTGCCGTCTTGCCGTCTTTCCGTGGCCTCTCGATGTGATCGAGCCTATTTCCGGGGGCCTGTCACAGTCCTCGCGCTGCGGGACGATTGCCGCATTGAACCGGAGGTGGAGAAGGCCCCTGGTAGGGCACCTCCGCTGGGTACAGCCGCGTCTATAACCCAGGTAGGAGAGGGAGGTCCGCCTCCAGCCGGAGTACGGCCTTCACCTGCGGCCATAGCCTGGTTCCGCCATGAAATCCATGCTGAACCGCCCCGACGACCGACTGCTTCCCGTCCTGCTGATCTGTGTCCAGGCCGTCGTGTGGCCCGGGGCCGCGCTCGTGCGCGGGGCCGTGCCGTCCGCGTCCGCCCTGCTCGTGGCGGTCCTCGTCGCCGGGCCGGTGACGGCCGCGCTCGCCCTGCGCCGCGCCCGCCCGGTGGTGACCCTCGTCCTGGTCGCCGCCGCGTGCGCGGTGGGCGCCGGGCCGCTGCCGACCGGGGCGATGGCCGTACTCGGTACCGCGGGCGTCGCGCTGGCCCTGTTCACCGTGGCGACCGAACGCGACACGTTCACCGCCGTGTTGTGCGTGGTGGCGCTCGCCGTCTGGCAGTCGTTCCAGGGCCTCACCCTGCACGGCCTCAGCGACCGCGACGGCCTCGACCTCGTCCTCACCGCCCTGCTGTACGCCATCGCGTGCGGCGCGGGCCTCCTCGTACGGCGGACCCGGCGTGCGCGGCGCGCCGCCGAGGAACTGCTGAAGCGGGCCGAGATCGAGCGGCATCGGCTTCCGGCGGTCGAACGGCGGCGTATGGAGAGGGAGTTGCACGACGTCAGCGCCCATCATCTGACGGCCGTGGTCGTGACCGCGGGAGCGGCGCTCGGGCTGCGTGAACGCCGTCCCGAACTCGCCGACGAGGCGCTTCGGTTCGCGGTCGAGACCGGCCTCGAGGTCACCCGGGCGCTCGGCGCGGTACGTGCCCCGGCGCCCTCCCGCGAGGACCTGCCGTCGCCGGAGGAGCGGCTGCTGGACCTGGTCGCCGGGTTCCGCCGCCTCGACCAGCACGTGGACTGCGAGCTCGACCCCCTGCCGGACGGCACCGTCGCGGACGCGGCGTACGGCATCGTGCGCGAGGCCCTGACGAACGTGGCCCGGTACGCGCCGGGCGCGCGGACGAAGGTGCTGGTCCGGTACGGCGACACCCGCACGGACGTCGTGGTCACGAGCGCGGCGCCCCCGGCCGGTGCGGTGGCCCACGGCGCGGGTCTGGGCGGCGGACGCGGCCAGGGCTTCCTGCGGTCCCGGGCCCGGGAGACGGGCGGCACCCTGCACACCGGCCCCACGGCGGACGGCGGTTGGGAGGTGCGCGCGGCCCTGCCCGGCCGCACCGCCGCCCCACCGGAGCGGTCCGTCCCGCGCGGCTACCGGCTCGCCCAGGTGGTCGCCGCCGTCGGCCTCGTCGTACAGCCGCTGCTCCCGACGCTGGTCGTACGGGCGGAGGAGACGCCGTCGGGCGCATGGCATGTCTCCGCGGGCGTCCTCTTCGCGCTCCTCGCCGGGGCCCAGGCGGTCGCCCTGCTGTGGCTGCGCCGGGCGCCCCGCGCGGCGCAGGCCGCCCTGCTCGCGCTGGCGCCGCTGTGGCCGGTGGCGATGGCCGTGGGCGACTACACGGGGCCGGTCCTCCTGCCGCCGGTGTTGGGCATGCTCGCCACGGGTGTGGTGCTGGCGGCGGACGTGGCTCGGCGGCCGGGGCAGGGGCAGGGGCGGGAGACGGGACATGGGCAGGAGACGGGACAGGGGCAGGAGACGGGGACGGGCACGGGGACGGGGGCGAGTCCGAGTCGTACGGCTGCGGGCGCCCGTACGGCTGTGGATGCGCCCGCCCCCCTCAGTGTCGCCGCCCTGCTCACCGTCGCTGCCCCCCTGACCGTCGCCGCCGTCCTGGTCCACGCCGCCGTCATGACCGTCGCCGTCCTGGACCGGGGGACGACGGTGCCCGCCTGGGCGGTCGCCGTCGGCGCGGTACTCGGCTCCTCCCTGGTGATCGGCGCGGCCCGCTGGACCGGTGTGCTGCGGGGGCGGCGCGAGCGGGCCGACCGGGGGACGCGGGACGAGCGGCTCGCCGGCTGGACCGAGGAGGCCGTGCGGGACGCGTGGGCCGAGCGACGGCGGATCGCGGCGGGGCTGGAGACGACCGTGCTGTCCCGCACCGCCGACATGGTCGCGGAGGCGGAGGCGGGCCGCCTCGACGCGACCGCCGACCGTGCCCGCGAGGCCCTGGCCGCGATGCGCGCCCTCCTCGACACCGTCCGCGAGGGCGACACCCGCCCCGAACTCCGGCCGCAGCCCACCCTCCAGGCCCTCGACCTGCTCGCCCACCAGTGCCGGGCCACCGGCCGCGACGTACGGATACGGCTCACCGACCGCGTACCGGAACGCCTGCCCACCGCCGTCGACCTGGCCGCCTACCACGCCGCCGAGACGGTCCTCGCGGCCGGTGGCGAGGAACCCGCGGTGCTCGAACTCGACGCGGACGGCTATACGTTGACGCTCACGGCCACCGGCGTGCCCCACGCGGCCCGCCCCGCCGTACGGGAACGGCTGGCGGCCCGCGTCGCGCCGCTCGGCGGCACGCTGACCACCGACCGGCCCGGCACGGTCCACCTCCGGCTGCCGCTCACGGCGGCGCCGGAACAAGGTATGGAAGAGGGGGAGCGATGAGCCTCAAGGTGCTGGTCGTCGACGACCAGGGCATCGTGCGGGCGGGGTTCGCCGCAGTGATCGACGCCGAGGAGGACATGACGGTCGTCGGCGAGGCCGCCGACGGCGCGGTCGCGGTGCGGCTCGCCGAGGAGCTGGCGCCCGACGTGGTCGTCATGGACGTACGGATGCCCGTGCTGGACGGTATCGCCGCCACCCGCATCATCACGGGCGGGGAGAACGCGCCCCGCGTGCTCGTCCTGACCACCTTCGACCTCGACGCGTACGTCTTCGACGCGCTGCGCGCGGGTGCCTCCGGCTTCCTCCTCAAGGACGTGCACCCCGCCGAACTGCTCCAGGGCATCCGGGTGGTGGCCTCCGGGGAGAGCGTGCTCGCCCCCTCCGCGACCCGCCGGCTCATCGGCCACTACGCGTCCGGTACGACCCCCGGGCCCCGGGACGACGGCGGCTCGCACGCCCTGGACAGCCTGACCGGCAGCCAGCGGAACGTCCTGGCGCTGGTCGCCACCGGCCTCACCAACGCGGAGATCGCCGAGGAACTCGGCATCACCGTCGGCACGGTCAAGTCCCATGTGAACGCGCTGCTCCGCAAACTCGGCCTGCGCGACCGCGTCCAGGCCACGATCCTCGCCTACGACCTGGGCCTCGCCCACCCGAACCCACCCGGAGCCCATCTCTGACGGCCCCGCGTCAGAGCCACGACCAGGACCACGATTACGACCACGACACACGACCACGATCACGACACACGACCACGACCACGATCACGATCACGACCACTGAGGAGTCCAGCCCCGTGACTGGTACCGGCGGCGAACCCGGCCGAAGTCTTCCGCGCCTCGCGAGCCTTGCGCGCCGACTGCGCCACGCGCTCACCGATGTCGTCGCCCTCGTCTATCTCGCGGTTTGCGCCGCCCTGCTCGTCTGGGCGCTGGTGGTGACCGCCTGGGACGATTCGGGGGAGTCCATGGCCGGTGTGATACCGCTCCTCGCCACAGCTCCGTCCAGCTTCGTGCTGTTCGTACTGCCGGAGGGAGGCGCGATGTTGATCGTCTCGTTCGCCCTCGGCGCCCTGGCCAACGCCACGCTCATCGGCCTCTGTTCCCGTGCCCTGCGCAGGGGCGGCCGGGGCGACAGTGCGGGTGTGGGATAGCTCACGGGGAATTCTGCGACCTTGGACCGCACGGTACATCTGGGTTGGGCAGGATGGGGGTGTTTTATCCGTATCAGGGAGGTCAATTCCCTCGGGCGCTGTTGATCGTATTCGGGTGGGCCCTTCTCCAGCCGTTGACTGCGGCCGCCGCCGAAGCGGGCAGGCCGACCGGCCGGCTTGCCGACTCCCCCGAGTGCCCACAAGCCGACCGGCCGGCCGCGCAACAGACGATCGCAGCGGGGCCGTTGGGCGATCAAGGTCGAAGTGATGCACAATCCATCAGCCAGGCTCATCGATGTGGGCGAACACGGGAGAACACCCGGATGGATCTGACAGAGATAGAAGTGTTCCTGGCGCTGTCCGAGGAACTGCACTTCGGACGCACCGCGGAGCGGATGAGACTCTCCCAGTCCCGCGTCAGCCAGTTGATCAGATCACTGGAACGACGCATCGGCGCACCGCTGTTCATCCGCACCAGCCGCCGCGTCGAACTGACCCCGCTGGGCGAGCACACCAGACGCACCTTCGGCGCCGCCCACGAAAGCCTCCGGAAGAGCTTCGACGAGGCCTGCGCCATCGCCCAGGGCATGGACGGCCCCCTGCGCGTCGGTTTCCTCGGCTGCCTCAACGGTCCGCCGCTGACCGGCACGGTCGTCTCCTTCGGCCGCCGCCACCCGGCCTGCCGCATCACGGTCGTCGAGGTGCCCTGGCGCGACCCCTACGGTCCCTTGCGCACCGGCGAGACCGACGTCCTGCTCACACTGCTGCCGATCGACGAACCGGATCTGAAGGTGGGCGGCGTCCTGGTGTCCCACGGCCGGGTGCTGGCCCTGCGCCCGGACCATCCGCTGGCGCGGCGCGAGACGGTCGACATCGAGGATCTGGCGGACTGCGTCCTGCTCGACGGCCCCGACGAACTGCCCGACGTCCTCCGCCACGGCTTCTGCCCGCCGTTCACCCCGTACGGCAGACCCCTGCGCCGGGGGAAGGGCGGCCAGACGTACCAGGAGTCGCTCCACCAGGTGGCCACCGGCGAGATGGTGTGGACGACCCACGAAGGGCTCTTCCACTCCTACCGGCACCCCGGCGTCGTGCACCGGCCGCTCACCGGACTGCCCAGGGCCAACGCCGCCCTCGCCTGGCGCGCGGAGACCGAGAACCCCAAGATCCGCGCGTTCACCTCACTGGCGGAACGCCTGGCCGTCGGCCACACACCCCCCTAGGGCCTGTCGTCAAATTCCCGCCTGCCGCGCGACGCCATGCACGCTCCCCCACTGCCTCAAGGGCGTGGGAGGTGCCCCCACTCACCGCACCGGGCGCAGACCCGCGTACAACCAGTACGAGGGTCTGCGCCCGGCACGCCGAGAGCACGCACCTGACGCCGCGCGGCCCGCCCTCCGGGCGGACGACGGGAATTTGACGACAGGCCCTAGGAGTGCCAGGAGGCCTGACGCACGCCACCGGCCATCTGCCCTGTCGTATACGACCGTTGGAACGCGACAGCCGGAAAGGGCGTCACCGCTACCGGAGTTGGGGAAACCCGGTGCCGGAGCCGCGCTCGCACCGTGTTTGACCACTGCCGTCCGTATTTGTGGGCACGGTCGCCGCCCCGTCTTGTCGCGATCCTGTCGCGGGTAACACCACGCCCGTTCATCTCCGCGCAATACGACACGACGGCAAGTCTCGATTGGGTCCAACATTCGCAAGGATTCGGCATCTTGACGTCTAGTCACGCGCACGCGCGGTGATACGATCACCGCACTTGCTGAACGGACGGATAGGTGCAAAACCGGCACCTTCATCGCCAAGGGGGCAGCCTGGGCGGCGACCCTGGCGCGGGCGACCTCCGGTCTGCGCGAATTGACGGGAATTCAGTAGCTGGCTTTCAGCCGCCTGAAGAGGGTCTCATGACGCAATACATACAAAATCCGGTGCTTTGGGCTCTCCTTGCCGTGACCCTTCTCGCCGTAGCCCTGATCGTTCGCCAGCGAGGGGCGGCGCGGAAGTTACGGCAGGAGATCACAGGGCTCAGAAATCACTACGGTGAGTTGGAGAGCCATTACGCGGAGTCCGTTCGACAGGCCCAGCAGGAAGCCGAGTCGGAGACGCGCACGGCCCTGAAGTCCGCCATGCGGACCCTGCAGGGTCTCGCCGCCGAACAGCAGCGCATCATCTCCGGGCTGCAGCGCAAGTACGGCGACGCCGTCATGCTCCAGGACCTCCTGGAGATCGACCACATGAACGCGCAGTTCGGTCGGCGCGCCCAGTCCATCGCCGTGCTCTGCGAGGGCTGGCTCGGCCGGCACCGCGACGTGGCCTCGGTCTACGACGTGGTCCGCAGCGCCCAGGGCAGGATCCGCCACTTCCAGCGAGTGCAGATCCTGTCCAAGGTGGACTTCGGCGTCACCAGCCGCGCCGTCGAACCGGTGGCGCTGGCGCTCGCCGAGCTGCTCGACAACGCGGCCAGCTACTCCAGCCCGGACACCGTGGTGGAGATCAACGTCCGTACCGTCCCCAAGGGCGTCTGCATCGTCGTGGACGACGCCGGTGTCGGTATGAACGAGGAGGAGAAGGCCAGGGCCGAGAAGCTGCTGTCGAGCGAGCGGGCCTCCGGTGTCTCCGGGCTCGGCAACCCGCCGCAGTTCGGCTTCGCGGTGATCGGTGTGCTCTGCGAGCGGTTCGGCTTCACGGTGTCCGTGGACTCCACCTCGCCCTACGGCGGCGTACGCGCCGTGGTCCTCCTGCCCGACGAGCTGCTCACCGACATGCCGGCGCCGAAGGAGCCGACGCAGCCGGTGGCCTCGCCGGAGCCGCAGTACACGGCGCACACGGCGCACACGGCACCGGCCGTCGACGCGGTCGCCGCGGCGTTCGAGACCGGCCCCGAGCCCTCACCGCCGCTGCCCACGACCGACGACGGTCTGCCCCGGCGTCGGCGGAAGCGGCCGATGGCACTCGTCTCCAACAGCGAGTCGTCCTCGTCCGCGCCGAGGCGTCGCAGTGAGGACACGGCAGCGATCATGGCCGCGTTCAAGCAGGGCACGGACGCGGGCCGGGCCACGCATCCGGACACGGAGCGGCCGGGCGGAACCCGTGGCGCAAGCAGCGAAGGGCACGAGGTCTCATGAACAACGATCTTTCATGGATGCTTGACAGCGCCTTGGAGATCCCCGGAGCTCTGCACGCGGTTCTGGTTTCCGCCGACGGCTTGCAGCGGGCCCGCTCCAGGGACGTGAGCAAGGACGACGCGGACAAGGCCGCCGCCGCGATGAGCGGCATGCAGTCGCTCAGCCGTTCGCTGTCGTTCTTCGTCGACCGGACCGATCTGCGCTGGCAGCAGACCCTGGTCGAGTTCGACGGCGGCTGGATCTTCCTGATCTCCGCCGGTGCAGGCGCCTATCTCGCCGTGTCGGCCTCCTCCGACGTCGACATGGCGGACATCACCTTCCGGATGCAGCAGCTTGTCGGCCAGTTGGGCAAGGTACTGACTGCTCCGCCTCGCGAGAGCGTGGTACGGCCATGAGCGATTCCGACAAGCAGGAGCACGAGGCCGCCGAATTAGTACGGCCGTACGTCATCACCGGCGGCCGCGGCCTGCCCGGCGAGAACCAGTTCTCGCTGATCACGCTGGTCACGGCCGCGGCCGACGAGCAGCAGCGGCCTGCCCGCCTCTCGCCGGAGGAGCAGGAGCTGCTGCGGATCTGCGTCGGCGGCTACCTCTCCGTCGCCGAGATCTCCGGGCACATGCATCTGCCGGTGGGCGTGGTGAAGATCCTGCTGGCCGCCCTCTCCGAGGGGGGTTACCTCATCACCCGCGCCCCCGTGCCCCGTGCGCCCGTCGCCAACCTGCAGATTCTCGAGGAGGTGCTGGATGGTCTCCGGGCCAAATTTGGATGAACGGGCCTACGTCCGCGGCGGCGAGACCCAGACCGCCGTGAAGATCCTCGTCGTCGGGCACTTCGCGGTGGGCAAGACCACCTTCATCGGGTCGATCTCCGAGATCTCGCCGCTCACCACCGAGGAGACGATGACCCGGGCGGGGGAGGCGATCGACGACCTCAAGGGCGTCCAGAGCAAGACCACCACCACGGTCGCCATGGACTTCGGCCGGCTGACCGTCAGCGAGCGGGTCGTGCTGTATCTCTTCGGCACGCCCGGCCAACAGCGGTTCGTGCAGATGTGGGAGGACATGGCCCGCGGCGCCCTCGGGGCGCTGGTCCTGGTCGATCCCGAGCGGCTGGCGGACTCCTTCGCCGTGATCGACCTGATCGAGCAGTACGGACTCGACTACGCGATCGCGGTCAACCACTTCGACGGTTCGTCGATACGCGACGCGAGGGCGCTGCGCGAGGCACTCGACCTGCTCGACGACACCCCCATCGTCACCTGTGACGCACGTGACGAACGCTCGTCGGCCGACGCGCTGATCACGCTCGTCCGCTACTTGATGGACCGCGCCCGCTAGGAGCAGACATGACCCCCGAACCCACCGTTCCCGTACCACCACCCGGCTGCCCGGCGCACGACAGCGGACTGCGGGTGCCGCTGTACACGGCGGAGTACGCGGCCGACCCCCAGGCGTACTACGCGCACCTGCGGCACTACGGGCCGGCCGCGCCGGTCGAGATCGCGCCCGGCGTCGAGGCGACCCTCGTCACCGACCACGCGACCGCGCTGCAACTGCTGCAGGACTCCAGCAACTTCCGCAAGGACGCCCGCCGCTGGCGTGACGTCGCCGAGGGCAAGATCGGCCCGGACAGCCCGGTCGTGCCGATGCTGGGCTACCGGCCCAACGCCATGTTCACCGACGGCGCCGAGCACGCCCGGCTGCGTCAGGCGATCACCGACACCCTCGCCCGTGTGGACTCCCGCCAGCTGACCGAGATGGCCAAGCGGGCCTCCGAGTACCTCATCTCCCAGGTCGCCGCCCGCGGTTCGATCGACCTGATGAACGACTACGTCAAGCAGCTGCCGCTGCTCGTGTTCAACGAGCTCTTCGGCTGCCCGGCGGACATCGGCGACCGGGTCGTCTTCGGCATCTCCGGCGTCTTCGAGGGCGTCAACGCCGAGAAGGCCAACGCGGTCCTCGGCCAGGCAGTGTTCGAGCTGGTGGCGCTCAAGCGGGCCAAGCCGGCCGACGACGTCACCTCCTGGCTGATGCGGCACGAGGCGCGGCTGACCGACGAGGAACTCGTCCACCAGCTGATCCTGCTCCTCGGCGCGGGCGCCGAACCGCTGCGCAACCTCATCGGCAACACCCTGCACCGGCTGCTCACGCACGACCGGTACGCCGACGGCGGCCTGATCGACGAGGCCATCGACGACACGCTGTGGGAGAACCCGCCCATGGCCAACTACGCACCGCACTACCCGGCGTCCGACATGGAGTTCGGGGGCATGAAGCTCAGGGCGGGCGACCTGGTCATGGTCAGCATGACGGCCGCCAACACCGACCCGGCGCTCGCGGCGGCCCGTAAGGCCGGCGGCCGGCGTGCCCACCTGTCCTGGAGCGCGGGCCCGCACGCCTGCCCGTCCAAGGACATCGCCCGGCTCGTCACCATGGTGGCCATCGAGAGCCTGCTCAACCGGCTGCACGACATCGAACTCGCCGTGCCCGAGGACAGCCTGACCTGGCGGCCCGGCCCCTTCCACCGCGCCCTCGCCGGACTGCCCTGCCGCTTCACCCCGCAGGTCGTCCAGCGGCCGAACCCGCCGCGCGCGACGGAGACCTCGCCGCGCGTCGAGCACGCCGGGGCGGGCCGGAGGCAGGAGCGCGGGGGAGTCTGGAGCTCCTTCCTGACCTGGTTGAAGGGCTGACCCGGCGCGGCTCAAGGGGTGATGTACACAACAGAAGTGACATCCCGTCACAGCATGAACTTTCAACAGAAGGGGTAGTAACGCGGCGGCATTCGTGGTGACCAACGAACAAAGGGAGGTGTCGTGGACCACATATCCACCGACGCCGCTTCTGAACGAATACCCGCAAACGCCCTTGGGGGCGTGACCGCCCGCCCCTTACCGCACGACGAGATACCCGCCCAGGTCGGCGGGTATCTTTCTGTGCCCCCTCGCACCCGGCGGGAGCAGCGGTGAGCGGCCTCGGCCCCGGCACCGGGGAGTCACGGGCGACGCCGACGCTCGACGGGCTCGTGACCGGCCAGTTACTGCGGTTGTGCCAGGTGTCGGGCCTCGGCCGGACCGACGCGAAAAGCTACGCGCGGATACTGGCCGACGCACTGGGGCCGGAGGCCGAACGGCCGCTGGACCTGCCGCCCCCCTCCCACAGTTTCCTGTCCGACGACTCCACCCCGGTGGAGTTCTCGCTCTCCTACCGGCCGGACGCACCCCCGGCACTGAGGGTGCTGCTGGAACCGGGATGGGGTGCCGGCAGCCTGCGGGAGAACGGCCGCGCAGGGCTGCGCGCCGTCCGGTCGATGGCGGACCGCTGGGGTTTCGGCACCGGCCAACTCGACGTACTGGAGGACCTGTTCTTCCCCGCCGACCCGGAGGGCCCGCTGGCCCTGTGGATCGCGCTGGAGCTGCGTCCCGGCGGCGTACCCAAGGTCAAGGTGTACCTGAACCCCTCGGCGTCCGGCGCGGCGCGGGCCGAGAAGACGGTACGCAAGGCACTGAAGCGGCTCGGCCACCGACAGGCCTTCAAGGCGCTGCCGGCGGCCGACGGCTACCCGTTCTTCGCCCTCGACCTGGGCGACTGGGAAGCACCCCGGGTGAAGATCTACGCCACCCATCGGGAGTTGCCGGTACCCGCCGCGGGCGGTCTGTCCCGGATGAAAGCCGGGCCCGACGCCAAGACGCTGGAGGAGTTCCTGCGCCTCGCGGGCGGCTTCGACGACGGGCCGCGACCCGCCGGGGCCGCGTCACCGGAGCGGTTCGAGGGCCGGCCCGTGCTGTCCTGCCACTCCTTCACCCGCACCGACGGTGGGCCCACCGGCTTCACCCTGCACGTGCCGGTCAGGGACTACGTCCGCCACGACGGGGAGGCGCTCACGCGGGCGAAGGCCGTCCTCACCCGCCACGGCCTCGACACCGCCGTACTCGACCGGGCCCTGGCCGCCGTCACCGCGCGGCGACCGGAGGACGGTGTGGGGCTCGTCGCGTATGTGGCGCTGGCCCACGAGCGGGGCCGGCCGCCCCGGGTGACCACGTACATCTCCTCGGAGGCCTACGAGGTCCGGCCGCCCGCCGGTGAACAGCGTGAGCCGGTGCTCGACACCTCCGCCGCATAGCGGCCATCAGGCCAACAGCCACCAAGCAGTCCACAGAGCAACAGAAGCAAGGAAGTCAGCGTGGAGCCCTACCGCATCAAAGTCGTCGAGCCCATCGCGCTCACCACTCGGGAGCAGCGCGAGGAGGCGCTGAAACGGGTGCACTACAACCTCTTCGACCTGCGGGCCGACGAGGTGACCATCGATCTGCTCAGCGACTCGGGCACCGGCGCGATCTCGGCCGCGCAGCTCGCCGCGGGCATGGACGGCGACGAGTCCTACGCGGGCTCGCGCTCCTTCTATCGTTTCCACCAAGCGGTAACCGATCTGACCGGTTACAAGCACATCCTGCCGGCCCACCAGGGGCGCGCCGCCGAACGCATCCTGTTCAACACGCTCCTCGAGCCCGGCGGCATCGTCCTCGCCAACACCCATTTCGACACCACCCGGGCGAACGTCGAACTCTCCGGATGTCAGGCTCATGACCTGCCGTGCGCGGAGGCCAAGAACCTGGACGCGGAGCTGCCGTTCAAGGGGAACATCGACCTCGACGCGCTGCGCGGCTGGCTCGAAGGCCCGGACGGCTCCCGCGTCCGCGTGGTCGTCATGACGATCACCAACAACGGCGGCGGCGGCCAGCCCGTCTCCATGGAGAACCTGAAGCAGACCGCCGAGATCTGCCGCCGCCACGGCGTCCCCATGATCCTGGACGCCGCCCGGTTCGCCGAGAACGCCTGGCTGGTCACCCGCCACGAAGCGGGCTACCAGGGCCACACCCCGCGCCAGGTCGCCGAAGAAGCGTTCCGGCTGGCCGACGGCTGTGTCATGAGCGCCAAGAAGGACGCCATCGTCCACATCGGCGGCTTCATCGGCCTCAACGACCCCGAACTCGCCGAGAAGTGCGAACGCCTCCTCATCGCCACCGAGGGCTTCGCCACCTACGGCGGTCTCGCGGGCCGCGACCTCGACATGATCGCGGCGGGCCTGCTGGAGGTCACCGAACCCGCCTACCTCGCGGAGCGGGCCGACATCGCCTCCCACCTCGCGGGCCGGGTCCGCGCGGCGGGCGTCGACATCCTCGAACCCCCGGGCCTGCACGCCCTCTACCTCAACGCGGGCCGCCTCCTCCCGCACATACCGCCCCACAACTACCCGGGCCACGCCCTCGCCTGCCGCCTCTACCTCGAAGGCGGCATCCGTTCGGCCGAGCTCGGTTCGCTCTACCTCGGCGAGGAGGACGAGGACGGCAACCCGATCAAGAGCGCCCCGTACGAGCTGGTCAGGCTCGCCCTCCCGCGCCGGGTCTACACACGTAGCCACTACGACCACGTCGGCCGGACCCTGGAGAAGATCGCCAAGGACGCCGCCTCCGTGCACGGCTACCGGATCGTGGAACAGTCCCCGATCCTGCGCCACTTCCGGGCGAAGCTTCAGCCGGTGCCGGTGAGCGGCTGAGAACGGCGGTGCCCCGGGGCCGGACGGCTTTCGCCCATCCGGCCCCGGGGCACCGGGCCACCGAGCCCTGGGTTCCGGGGGATCAGAGGCCGAACTCCTGGGGGGACACCCCGAGTGCCGCGCACGCCTCGCGCAGGACCTGCTCCTCGGCCGGCGCCACATATCCGTCGGCGCCCGCGACGACGAAGCCGGTCTGTACGACCGCCCGGGCCTCCGTCGGCTTCTTGGCGGCCTTGGCGATCTCCTGCAGCGCCTCGGCCTTGCCCTGCTGGAAGTTGAACGACAGCTGGTCGACGTGCTTGTTGAAGCGCTGCCGCAGCTGGTCGGCCGGGAAGTTCTGCAGGACGTCGTTGTTCAGGATCAGCGACTCCACGTGCTGCCGCTCGGCCGGATCGACATGCCCGTCGGCGGCGGCGACCAGGGCGCACATGGCCATGCTGGCGTCCCGGTAGGCACCGCTCTTCAGCTCCGTCTTGAGCGAGCTGAGCTGGGACTTCAACGCGCTCACCAGCTGAGCCTTCGACCCGCCGGAGGCCCCGGAACCCGGGCGCCCGTACCCCTGGCCGTGTCCGTGGCCCTGGCCCTGTCCGTACCCCTGGCCCTGGCCCTGGCCCTGGCCCTGTCCGTGGCCCTGGCTGTGTCCGCCGAGGCCCCGCGCCCCCTGCGCCTGCTGCTGCAGACCCTTGGCCTGGTCCTTGATCCGATCCCACATCGCCATCCGTGCCACCTCGGCTTCAGCCCATGTCGTCCAGCGCCCGCGCACGTTCCACGCGTCTTCCTGTCAACGCTTCCCGCACCCTTCGAAGTTCCACCCGTCGGACCGGCCGTCCGTACCCGCCACGGCGCCTTTGGTCGGTAGAGATCTCAGATCGACATCCATGTACCGCAACCCATCACTGTGCGACCGAAATTCGTTACTCTCCGAGCATGTCTCTCCTCGGTCGCCGACGAAGCACGACCAGACTCGCCCCCGAACTCGACGACGCGGACCTGGGCAAGGTGCGCAAGCGTCTCATCGAGAGGGGTACCTCCGCGGGCCGTAGTCTCGTCGTGGCCATGATCGAGCAGTTGCTGCGCGACACCGGACGGGACTGGGACCGCAGGGCCCACCGCATGAGTGTCCTCGCGGAGTCGACCTCGCCGGCCCTCCAGCGCTCCTGGGCCGAGGAGCAGCCGCACGACCCGGACGCCCAACTGCTGTTCGCCTGGGGCGTCATGCTGCGCGCGCGGTACGAGGAGCACCCGGTCGCGGCGGAGACACGGGAGGCGCTCGACGCCTGTGAACGGGCCACCGGGGCGCGGCCCGAGGACCCCAGCCCCTGGGTGGTGCGTCTCGGGCTGCTGCGGCTGTGGCGCCGGCCGAGCACGGAGGTCTTCCCGCTCTGGGACGAGATCGTCAGACGCGATCCGTGGCACCGCGAGGCCCATTTCGAGATGCTCGGTTATCTGTCCCCGTGGGAGTGCGGCTCGCACGCGCAGACCGTCGAGTTCCTCGACCGGGTACGCGCGGGGGCGGCGCCCACCGCACCGACGGCGGGCCTGGAAATCGCCGCCCTGATCGACCTCTACCACGGCACGGTCGACCAGGGCGGGGTCGAGGCCCTCACCGCGATCCACCTGTGGAGCCGCCCGAACGCCGAGAACGCTCTGGGCCGCGCCCTGGCCGACTGGCCCCGGCCCGGCCACCTGACCCACGCCGCAGCCATAGCCGACCTGAACCTGCTGGCGTACGCCCTGGTCCAGGCGAAGCGGGCGGCGCAGGCGGGCGAGGTGTTCCGCGCGATCGGCGGCATGGTCACCGTCTACCCCTGGGCCATGGAGAACGGCGACCCGCTGCAGTCCTTCACCAACTGGCAGCAGCGCGCCCGGAGCTGAGCAGCGTGCGGGCCGGGACACCTGTGCGCGGGTCTCCCGGCCATGACCATCTTGACGGTCACACCGACAGGGGCCCTACGGGGCCGCCCCACGGGAGCCCTGCGGGGTGCACCGGGGGCGCCCCTACCGCCTGCCCGATCTCCCCGCCAGCCGCGGCATCGCCATCCCCAACACCAGCGCCCCCGGCACCGTCAGCGCCAGCCAGATCGCGGTCGTCGCGTCACCGCCGATGAGCGTCGTGAAGTTGGCGATGATCAGCCAGATCGCGCCCGCGATGCCGCCCGCGCCCAGGGCCGGGGCGATCAGGGTGTTCCAGACCCGCGTGTCACCCGACCCGTCCTGGCGGAAGTAGACGATGACCGAGACGGAGGTCAGGAAGTACAGCAGCATGATCGCCAGGACGGCGAGGCCGCTGAGCCAGGAGAAGAGGGTGAGGACGGGGTCCTTGCCGGCCAGGGCGAAGGGGAAGACCAGCAGTGCGGCGATCACGGTCTGTACGACACCCGCGAGCCAGGGCGACTGACGGCCGTTGAGCGCGCTCAGCCTGCGCGGCAGCAGGCCCTCCCGGCCGAGGGAGAACAGGTAGCGGTTGGCCGAGTTGTGGAAGGCCAGGATGCTGGCGAAGAGCGAGGTGGCCAGCAGGATCGGGAGCGCGTCGCCCGCCCACGCGCCGAGCTCGTCGGAGACGGGAGCGGCGACGAAGGCCGCGCCGTCCCCGGCCTCCAGGGCCTTTCCGGCGGCGGCGGCACTGGACGACGGGCCGTGCGCCGAGATCAGCATCCAGGACGTGAAGGCGAAGAACGCGGTGACGAGGACGACCGCGAGATAGGTGGCCTGGGGGACCGTCCGGTGCGGATCGCGCGCCTCCTCGCCGTAGATCGCCGTCGCCTCGAAGCCGAACATCGACGCCACCGCGAACATCAGCGCCACCCCGGGCGCGCCGTCGAGCGCCGCCGACAGGGAGAAGGAGGCCTCGGGGGCCAGGCCTTCGGGGCCGCCGCCGGTGAGGAACGTGACGATGCCGAAGACCAGCAGCAGGCTGATCTCGGCCAGGACGAACACCGCGAGCACCTTGGCGCCCACGTCGACCCCGGCCGCGCCGAGCGCCTGCACGAGCACCATCGTGCCGAGGGCGATCAGCCACCAGGGCACGTCCGTCTCCAGGTACTGCACGGCCAGCCCGTTCATGACGGCGCCGAACAGCCCGTACACCGCCGCCTGGATGGCGTGGTACGCCAGCAGCGCCACGCCCGCGCTGCCCGCGCCGGCCGTGGCGCCGAGGCCCTTGCCGACGTACGCGTAGAAGGCGCCGGCGTCGACCACATGGCGGCCCATCGCGACATAGCCGACCGAGAAGAGCAGGACGACCACCCCGGCGACCACATACATGGCGGGCACCCCCGGGCCGTTGCCGATGGCCACGGCGACCGGTGCCGCCCCGGCGACACCGGTGAGCGGTGCCTGCGCGGAGAGCACGAAGAAGAGGATGCCCATAACGCCGAGGGCGTTCTGTCTGAGGGAGCCGGCGGACGCGTAGCCGTCGCCGGCCGCGTGCCGCATTCTGGACGTACGTGTACTCATGCCTCACCTGTCGGGCGAACGAGGGGGATTTTATTTCGGCTCAAACGAGCTGCCCCATGTTTGCCTCAACTCACTTGCCTGACAAGGGTTCGACGCGCGTAGAGCCACGGATTGTTCCGGTTCGCGCGACACGGCGTGGTCGGCGCGGCGAACCTGGCCCGCTCCGCCGGACTCGTCGCCGAGGCCGGCGGTGTGCTGTCCCATCTGGCGGTGCAGGCCCGTGAGTTCAAGGTGCCGGAGCCGGCGGCATGAAGAGCGTCCGGCTCGGCGGGTACCCTTCGGCGGCGCGGTAACCGCTTATACCGGTTACCGCGCCATCCACAGTGGGCGGTCGGCGTGCCGGAAGCGGTGGACCGCTGGGACGCCGATCGGCACACCGCTCCGTCTGCACCGGCGTCATCGGACCCGCCCTGCCCCCCCCCGCACGACACGACGCGGCTACGGGGCTGCGTCGAGGACGCGGGGGCCCGGCCGCTACCAGGTCACCGGCAGCTCGTAGACGCCGTAGACGATGCCGTCGTCCTTGAACGGGATCTTGTTCAGGTCGGTGGCCACACGCAGGGTGGGGATGCGGCGGAAGACCGTGTTGTAGACGACCTGGAGCTCCAGGCGGGCCAGTGGCTGGCCCAGGCACTGGTGGATGCCGAAGCCGAAGGCCAGGTGGCGGCGGGCGTCCCGGCGGACGTCGAGGCGCTCGGGGTCGGGGAAGACGCCGGCCTCCCAGTTGCCGGTGGCACCCGGGATGATGACGCCCTCGCCGGCCCGGATCAGCTGGTCGCCGACCTTCAAGTCCTCAAGGGCCAGGCGGCGCTGGCCGTTGTGGACGACGGTCAGATAGCGCAGCATCTCGTCCGCCGCGCCCGCGAGGACCTTCGGGTCGTCGGTGTCACGGACGATCGCCAGCTGGTCGGGGTGCTCCAGGAACGCGAGGATGCCCAGGGCGAGCATGTTGGCGCTGGTCTCGTGCCCGGCGCCGAGCAGCAGGACGCCCAGCATGGTCGCGTCGTGGCGGGTCAGGTCACCGGCCCGCACCCGGGCGGCCAGCTCGGAGAGCATGTCGTCGGCCGGGTTGTCGAGCTTCGCGTCGATCTGACCGCCCAGGTACTGGTAGATCTCGCCGAAGGCGGCCCGTACCGCTTCGGCGGTCACGTCCCGGCGCAGTCCCACCTTGCTGTTGGCCTGGAAGAAGTCGTGGTCCTCGTAGGGGACGCCGAGCAGCTCGCAGATCACCAGCGACGGCAGCGGCAGCGTGAGCGCCTCGACCAGGTCGACCGGTTTCGGTCCGGCCAGCATCGTGTCGATCAGCTCGTCGGTCATCCGCTGGATCGCGGGACGCATGGCCTCGATGCGCTTGACGGCGAACGAGCCGGTGACCATCCGGCGGATGCGCGCGTGGTCGGGGTCGTCCATGTTGAGGAAGGACGGCGGGGTCTTGGCCGCCGTCTCCCGGAAGGCCTCGTTGAGGTAGGGGAAGCCGGGCCGGGTCGTGTCGACGCTGAGCCGCTGGTCGCCGTAGAGGGCCTTCTGGTCGGCGTAGCGGGTGACGAGCCAGTGGGTGGTGCCGTCCCACAGCCGGACCTTGGAAACCGGCTTCTCGGCGTGCAGTTTCAGCAGCTCAGGGGGCGGCGCGAAGGGACAGCCGGCCGCCCGGGGCATCGGGAACTCGGGGACGGTCTCGTCCGGGACGCCGGCAAGGACGTCGGTCATGGCACTCCTCGGGGTGGGGGAACGGAGCCGTCACCAGACAAGCCGGTGAACCTGACAATTACCGGCCGGTGGGCTGACAGGCGAGGGATTGGCCGGATCACGGCGGTCGTTCGCAAAAGGCGAGCGAGGTAGATCGCGTTCGATTCAGTTCGCTACTGCGCATGTTGGAGGTATTGACGCACGCTGTCGGCCCGCCTTAACGTCTGCCCGACCTTACGAACATTGTCCGAAAAGTCGAACAACTTCTGGGCGTCCGACAGGAATCGAGCCGCAGACGCCTTCTGCATCCCCACCCCCAGGGCGCCGATTCGGCGTGCCGGTAAAGCGCTCCAACGCGCACAGACAGGAGACACGCATGTCCGCGGTTCTCGCCCGGCTGACGGCGATATTGGTCGCCGCATGCCTGGTTCTCACGGGCCAGGCCCTCGTCACCCCCGACAAGGCCGCGGCCGCCGACCCGGGCTACCTGATGACGCACTTCATCGGGGAGGGGTCGACCGGCCAGCAGATGTACTTCTCGTACAGCGCGGACGGTCTGAACTGGACCGATCTCAACGGCGGCGGGATGACCCTGCGCTCCACCGTCGGCACGCGCGGGGTGCGCGACCCCGCCCTGGTCCGTTCACCCGACGGCAGCAAGTACTGGATCATCGCGACCGACCTGTGCATCGACTGCGGGCAGACGTGGAGTCAGTCCATCAACGACGGCAGCCGCAGTCTTGTGGTGTGGGAGTCGACGGACCTGGTCACCTGGTCCGCGCCGTGGCTGCTCAATGTCGCCGGCGCGATCCCCGACGGGCGCAACGCGTGGGCGCCGGAAGCGATCTGGGACCCGGCCAGCAACGACTACGTCCTGTACTGGGCGACGAACAAGCCCCTCAACGGCGCGACGAAGCACCGCATCTACTACGCCCACACCAGCGACTTCCGCTCCATCACCACCCCGCAGATCTACATCGACCGCCCCGGCACCCAGGAAATCATCGACACCCAGATCGTCGAGGTGCCCTCCGGCGTCGGCAACTACCGCTACGTACGGGCCTCCGGTGACGGCCAGATCACGCTCGAGGGCAGCAACTCGATCCTCGGCACCTGGACCAACCTCGGCAACCTCTCCGGCATCGGTCTGACCGGCTCCCAGGTCGAGGGTCCGATGTGGATGAAGTTCCGCGACCGCAACGAGTGGACCCTCTACCTCGACCAGTACGCGGCCGGTAAGGGATACATGCCGGTCTCGACGACCAACCCGTCCGCCCCCAGCACCTTCAAGCTCCCGACGTCGGGCACCTACTCCCTGGGCGGCAACAAGAAGCGCCACGGCTCGATCCTGAACCTGACGGCCGCCGAGGACGCCCGGATCCAGGCACGCTGGGCCAACGTCCCGGGCAAGCGGCTTCAGTCCTTCAACTTCCAGGACCGCTACGTACGGCACGCCAACTTCGACGTGCGCATCGACCAGAACGTCACCAACGACGACGCCAAGTTCCGGCCGCGCCCCGGCCTGGCCGGCTCCGGCACCGTCTCCTTCGAGTCGGTGAACTTCCCCGGCTACTACCTGCGCAGCGACGGATCCGACTTCCAGCTCGTCTACAACGACGGCACCACCCAGTTCGCCGAGGACGCCACCTTCCGGCAGGTCGCCGGACTCGCCGACTCGACCTGGTCCTCGTTCCAGTCGTACAACCATCCCGACCGCTACATCCGCCACTACGCCTTCCAGCTGAAGCTCGAAACGATCACCACCGCGACGGGGCGCAGCGACGCGACCTTCCGGCTGACCAGCTGACCACCGGACCAGCTGATTCGACCCGGCTGCCGGCGCCCGCCTCAGGGGGGCGCCGGCAGCGCACCCGGGGTGAAGGACCGCCCCTTCGAGAGGAAAGACCATGCTGGCAGGACTGATCCGAAGATCGGCGTTCCTGGTCGCCCTGGCGGCGCTCGCCGCGGGTGTGGCCGTCCCGGCGCAGACGGCCGTGGCGCGGAGGCCGACTCCGCCTATGTGATGGGCTACTTCAAGGAGTCGATCAGCGGCGCGGGCAATGTCAACGCCCTGCATCTCGCCGTCAGTGACGACGGCCGGGAGTGGACACCGCTCAACGACAACAACGCGATCCTGCCCCCCACCGCGGGCACCAAGGGGATCCGCGACCCGTTCCTGTTCCGGCTCAACGACGGCAGCTGGGTTGCACTCGCGACGGACATCGCCGCGGGCGGCAGCTTCACGAAACCGAACCCGAACATCCATGTCTGGACCTCGCCGGACCTGGTGAACTGGTCGGCGGACCGGCTGCTCAAGGTCAACGGCACCAATCCGAACGCGTACAGCTGGGCGCCGGCCGTCCACTGGGACCCGGTCCGCCAGGCCTACGGCATCACGTTCACCACCGTCCCGCAGGGCGCCTCGTACTCGGTGATCGACGTCGCCTACACGACCGACTTCGTCACCGCCACCGACCCCGCGGTGTACTACGACGCGGGGCACGGCGTGATCGACTCGCACGTCGTCACCGGCGTCAACGGATCCAACTACCTCTACTACAAGGACAACGCGACCGGCCGCCTGGCCGGCGCACGGTCGACGTCCGTGGAACCGGGCAGCTTCACCAAGTACACCGACGGCGTCGCCGAGAACCGGTGCACCGAGGCCCCCACGCTGGTCAAGTCCCTCACCGCGCCGTCCACTTGGATGCTGTGGGGTGACACGTACTGCCCCAACGCGAAGTTCGACCTGTGGCAGGGCGACCTGGTGTCGGGCACGTGGACCAAGGCCGGCCGCCAGACCTACACCGCGCCGCTGAACGCCAAGCACAACACCGTCCAGCCGATCACGGCCGCCGACCGCGACCGCCTCCTCGCCCGCTACGGCGGCACGAGCTGGAACCTGCTGAAGTCGTACAACTTCCCCGGCCGCTACGTCCGCCACGCGAGCTTCGCCGGCAAGATCAGCGAGCTGCCCTTCGACCCCTACCAGGACGCGCAGTGGCGGCTGCGGCCCGGCCTGTCGGACTCGACCGGTGTGTCGTTCGAGTCGGTCAACTTCCCCGGCTACTACATGAAGCAGGAGAACTTCGAGATCAAGGTCGTCCGCGACGACGGGACGGCCGCCTTCGCCACCGACGCCACGTTCCACCGCGTCGCCGGCCTCGACGGGACCTGGTCGTCGTTCCGCTCGGCCAGGTTCCCCACGCGCTACCTCCGGCACTCGTCCTTCGCCCTGCGGATCGATGAGATCTCCACCGGGACGGGCCGTGCCGACGCCACGTTCGACATCGTCCAGTGAGCTGAGCCGACATGCGTGAGCGCGGCGGGCCTCACCAGGCCCGCCGCGCTCACACATGTCAGCTCGCGTTCTTGCCCACGCCACGAGGCGGGCGCGAACGGCTCCGACGGCCTCAGCCGACGGTCGGCGGCTGAGGCGGGGCCTGAGACGGAGACTGAGGCGGGGACTGAGGCGGAAGCGGCGGCTGGGCCGGAGGGTACGGCTGGGGTGTGGGCGCGGTCTGCCACGGCTGCTGGGCCTGGGGTTGGGCGGGGCCGACGGGGCGGCGGGTGCCCAGAACGGTGAGTACGGTCGCGGCGAATGCCAGCAGACAGGCGACGGTCAGCAGGTAGAAGCCGGGGCCGAAGGTGGTGGTCCGGGTGTCCGTGTCCCACTGGGCGTCGTTGATCACGTCCGTCAGCACCGCAAGCACCGTGCCGAACAGCAGTGTCGCGCCGGCGATGCCGAGTGCCCGGGTCAGCGGGAGCCGACGGCCGAAGGCGGCCAGAAGGACTATGGCCGCCACGAGGGCGACGAGGGCGCCGAGGAGCAGCGGGATCCCGGAGAACTGTGTGACCGAGGTCGTCTCCGCTCCCGGCTGCGAGTTGGAGTACGACCACGCCGTCGCGACGGATTCGTACACCGACTGCTCGCTGCTGCGGTCCAGATACTGGACCGACTTGTCCATCGTGGTGAACGAAGCGGCGACGGCGAGAACGGCGCCGAGGACCAGCAGCACGCCGGACACCCGGTCGGAGCCCGCGGCCGGGTCCGTCGGCGGGCCGGTCGGTCTTCCGTAACCGGGCGGCGGCGTGGACGCGTATGGATAGGAACCCCCCTGCGGCGGAGGGGCGGGCTGACCCGTGTACGGGCCGGGCTGACCCGCGTACGGGCCGGGCTGTGTCGGTTCCGTCATCTTCCGATGATAGGGAGACGGGTTCGTGTGCATAAGGTGAACGACGCCTCGGCCGGGGCGAGTTGAACGCGGATGACGGCTCGTGTCGTCGTGCGACGTGTCGCGGGGCCCCGGCGCGCCGTACGGCGCGCCGAAGCCCCGAATCAACACCGTCCGCCGACCAGTGATCGCGGCGGTCCTACGTCCTGCCCGTTCTCAGAGGTCCGGGTGGACGACGTCGCCGAGCTGCTCCGACGTGGCCCAGAGCGGATCGGGGGCGAACGCGGGAGCGGGCTCGGGGCGGGGGTGGCAGGTGAAGCCGAGCCGGCTCATGGCCCGGATGACCTCGCCGCTGGTGAAGTCGCGGCGGTCCTGCCGGGTGACGATCTCGCCCACCTGCTTGGCGGGGTACCGCCGGCGGCCGATGGTCACGGACTCACCCGTGACGGGCTCGGGCGTGACGCCCTTCATGGAGTCCAGCACCCCGTCCTTCGTCAGGTCGAACGGGTACCGGGCGATGACACAGCGCATGGTGCCTCACTGGGGGGATGGGGAAGGGAGCGGGGGGCGCGGCGCGGCCTCAGACCGCCCTGCCGGTGGCGGGGGACTGCCGTCGCGGCCTGCGGCGCGCCGCCTCGCCCGTGGACTGGGCGGGGGGCTGGCCTGTGGACTGGCCCCGGCCGGCTCGGCCGCGGCTGCTGCGGCGCCGCTGGGAGGAGGTGGGTGCGGCGCGGCGGGGAGTTTCCTGGGGCTCCGGTGCCACGATGACGACCGGTACGCCCGACGGGGTCCGCGCGCCGGTGATGCGGCTCAGCTCCGCCTCGCCCGAACGTATCGGGGTGACCCGGGGGTTGATGCCGGCGGTGGCCATCAGCCGGGTCATCTCGCGGCGCTGGTCGGGGGTGACCAGCGTGACGACGCTGCCGGACTCGCCGGCGCGGGCCGTACGGCCGCCGCGGTGCAGGTAGTCCTTGTGGTCGACGGGCGGGTCCACGTTGACGACCAGGTCGAGGCTGTCGACGTGGATGCCGCGAGCCGCGACGTTCGTCGCGATCAGCGCCGTCACCTGCCCGTTCTTGAACTGGGCGAGGGTGCGGGTGCGTTGCGGCTGGGAGCGGCCGCCGTGCAGGGCGGCGGCGCGGACGCCGTTGTTCAGCAGGTGTTTGGTCAGCCGGTCCACCGCGCGCTTGGTGTCCAGGAACATGATCACGCGGCCGTCGCGCGCCGCGATCTCGGTGGTCGTCCGCTGCTTGTCCGCCTCGTGGACGTGGAGGACGTGGTGCTCCATCGTGGTGACCGAGGCCGCCGAGGGGTCGACGGAGTGGACGACCGGGTCGCTCAGATAGCGCCGGACGAGCAGGTCGACGTTACGGTCCAGGGTGGCCGAGAACAGCAGTCGCTGCCCGTCCGTGCGCACCTGGTCGAGCAGGGCGGTCACCTGGGGCATGAAGCCCATGTCGGCCATCTGGTCGGCCTCGTCGAGGACCGTGATCTCGACGTCGTCCAGCCGGCAGTCGCCCCGGACGATGAGGTCCTTGAGTCGGCCCGGCGTCGCGACGACGACCTCGGCGCCGCCCCGCAGGGCACTGGCCTGCCTGCCGATGGACATTCCGCCAACGACGGTGGCGAGCCGCAGCCGTACGGCGCGGGCGTACGGGGTGAGCGCGTCCGTGACCTGCTGGGCGAGTTCGCGGGTGGGGACGAGGATCAGGGCCAGCGGCTGCTTCGGCTCGGCGCGCCGGCCCGTGATCCGGGCCAGTAGGGCGAGGCCGAAGGCGAGGGTCTTGCCCGATCCGGTGCGGCCGCGGCCGAGCACGTCACGGCCGGCGAGGGAGTTCGGCAGGGTCGCTCCCTGGATGGGGAACGGCACGGTCACGCCCTCGGTGCCCAGCGCGGCCAGCAGGGGCGCCGGCAGGTCGAGATCGGCGAACGACTCGACGGCGGGCAGTGCGGGCGTCAGCGTCTTCGGCGGTGCGAACTCGCCTTGGGGCGCGACATTTCGGCGTGCGGGGGCCGGGCGATTCGACGCTCGGGACGTGCTGCGGGGCGTGCGGGATTTACCTGCACGGTTCATACGGGAGCCTTCCTTGACGTGGGCACGTAGCAAGGAATTCCCGCAGCAAAATGAACGGCGCAGAGAATCGCGAGAACGAGCCGGTGATGATGGAGCGGATTCGCTCGGGAATGCAGCGAGCTGGGGCCCGCACCCCAAGGTGCGGGCCCCAGCTGCGAAGTGTGCGTGTGCGGCGTCAGGCGGGGAGGATGTTCTCCGCCGTCGGGCCCTTCTGGCCCTGCGCGATCTCGAACGACACCTTCTGGCCCTCGGTCAGCTCACGGAAGCCCTGGGTGGCGATGTTCGAGTAGTGGGCGAAGACGTCGGGGCCGCCGCCGTCCTGCGCGATGAAGCCGAAGCCCTTTTCCGAGTTGAACCACTTCACAGTGCCAGTAGCCATTTTGTTTCTCCTCCGGGGACGGTGTTCGGAAGCCGCCTCGTGCGGACTCCGGTCGCCGTGATGATCTCCCGTCGGAAAAATCTTCTGGGAACCACAACTGCAACTGATCTCGACAGTAGCATGGCGCGATCGTCCGGAAGCGCAGAATAACCCCTACCGCACCACGATTCGGGGGATATTCCCAGCGCGGCGGATGAATTTCTGATCTCGCGATGACAGATGTTCGCTCCTCCCGAACCGCGAAATTGCTGTTGAGGGGGCGGATAGCGGGGCGGACGGTCGGCACTCCACCGCTGCGACAAAGACCACATGCGCGCTCGGCCTCAGGCGCGGGCGCTCGGCGCGGCGGTCGGCCGCGCGCCTGGGCGCGCACCTGGGCGCGTGCGGCCGGGAGTACGGTTGAAGACACCGAGAGGTCCTCGCGCACCGGCTTCGTGACCGGTGCGGCCCTCCGACAGCGACGACGCCGGGCCGGGTCCGCCCGTGCCCGGGGCAGGGCTTGCGCCATGATCGTGAACGTTCCGGTTCCGCCGACGCCCGCCGCCACCGGGCCCCGGCTCCTTGAGGGGCGCGTGGGCCCCGACCGGCCTGGCGCGCGGGAGCCGAGGCCGGAGCGCGGCTCGTCGCCGCGCGCGGGTGAACGCGTCCGTGAGCTGAGCCGGCAGCAGATCGAGGACCGGCTCGGAGAGCTGGGCGACCTGTTCGCGGAGACCTCGGGCGGCGGCCCGTGGGCGTGGAACCAGGCCCGCGGCGCCTTTCTCCGACGGCTGGTGGCCGACGTGCGGCGACCGGGGTTCGAGCTGCTGATCGCGGAGTCCACCGAACTGACCGGATGCGCCTACGGCTTCCCCGTACGCGGCGACGGGCCCAGGTGGGAGGGGCTCGACGCACACCACCTTCAGGGGAGCCTGCTCCGGCTCGCCGCCGCCGGACGGCTCTGCGTGATCGCCGGGATACTCGTGCCGCCCCGGGTGCGCAGACAGAACCAGGACCGTGCCTGGAACCTCGCCCGGCGCCTGCAGAAGCGGCTGCTGGCCGACCACGGGGCCACGCTCGGCGTCATGCTGGTGAACCGCTCCGACCACAGGACCCTTGAGGCACTGCGGTCCTGGGGGTGGCGGTACGCCGAGGGGGACGAACTGCCGGCGTACCCGTACGGCCCGTTCCGCGTACTGATCCTCGGGGCCTGAGCCATCCTCCCGCCCGCATCACGGCGGCAGGCGCAGCGCGAGGAGGGCCACGTCGTCGGTGCTGCCGGGTGGCATACGGGCGAGGAGTTGGTCGCACAGCGTGTCCAGCGGTGTGTGCGCGAGTGCGAGGGCGTGCCGGCGCAGGCGGCCGAGGCCGGTGTCGAGGTCGCTGCCGGGGATCTCGATCAGGCCGTCGGTGTAGAGCAGCAGGGTGGAGCCCGGTGGCAGGGACCGGGCGGCGGTCGGCCGTCTCGCACGGGTGCCCAGGTGGGTGCCGAGGAGGAGCCCCTGCCCGGCTTCGAGGTACTCCGCGTGTCCGCCGGGTGTCAGCAGCAGGGGCGGCGGATGTCCGGCGCTGGTCCACCGCAGTGTCCACGGGCCGGTGTCCGGGTGTCCCTCGACCCGGGCGAGGACGAGGGTGGCCATGGGGACGGTGGTGATGGCGGACATGGATTCGTCGAGGCGGTCGACGACGGCGCCGGGCAGACCGGTGTGGTCCCAGGCCAGTGAGCGCAGGATGCCGTGCAGTTGTGCCATCCCGGCCGCCGCGGTCAGGTCGTGGCCCACGACGTCGCCGATGACCAGTGCGAGCGTGCCGTCCTTCAGCTCGAACGCGTCGTACCAGTCGCCGCCGACCTGGGAGCCGGCCGGGGCGGGCTGGTAGCGGGCGGCGAGCCGCAGTCGGCCGGGCTGGGGCAGCGGGGCGAGCAGGTTGCGCTGCATGGCCTCGGCGACGGCACGCTGGCGACCGAACCGCCGTGCGTTGTCGATGACCAGGCCGACCCGGCGGCCGATGTCGCTCGCCACCTCCAGGTCCTCGGTACTGAAGGGGTGCGCCGGGTCGGTGCGTGCCACCGTCAGGGCGCCGGTGATCTGCCGCCTGGAGCCCAGCGGCACGGTGATGACCGATGTCGCGCCCACGGTCCGCAGGAAGTCGCTGTGGACGGCGGCGAGTGAAGAGCCGGCTGCCTCGCCCTCCCGGCCCTCCTGGCCCTCCTGGCCCTCCCGGCCCTCCTCGTGCTGCTCATGCTGCTCGTTCCGCAGTATGGGATCGCCGCCGTTCAGCACCCGGACGAGGGGTGAGCGGTGCGTCGCCCCGGCTTCGGGCAGGGGCTCGCGCCTGCCCTCCAGCCCGGCGTCCCGGCCCGCGGGACCGGTGACCGCCACCCGGTGGACCTGCCCGGAACCGACCCGGAGGTCCACGGCCGCCCAGTCGGCGAGGCGGGGAACCAGCAGACGGCCCAGCCGGGCGAGGGCCTCGTCGGTCTCCAGGGTCTGACCCAGTACGTCGGTGATCTCCGCGACCAGCGTCAGCCGCTCGGTGAGGTCCTCCAGCGCACTGGTATAGGCGGCGCGTTCCCGACGTGCGCCCTGGTCGGTCGTGACGTCGGTGAACAGCACCGCCATGCCCGCGAAGGAGCCGTCGGTGGTCAGGGGGGAGGCGGACCAGGAGATCGTGACCAGGCGGCCGTCGCCGCGCAGGTAACTGTCGCCCTCCCCGCGCGCGGCGGCCCTCTCGGCCAGCGCCTGGAGCAGCGGGCACCGCTCACGCAGGAGCGTTCCGCCGGCCGCGTCCCGGTGCAGCAGCGCGTGCGCGTCCTCGCCGCGCATCGCGGTGGCGGCACGGCCCAGCAGCCGCTCGGCGGACGGGTTGACGGCGACGATCCGGCCGGCCTGATCCACCACCATCAGGGCGGTGCCCAGCTGCCTGACGACCCGCTGCCACAAACCCGACGGCTCGGCCACCAGCCACGACCGCCCCTCGTCTCCCGCACCCTCCACCACGCCGCCCTCCAGTCCTGGCAGCCTCGCCGTCCTCACCGGACGGCTGCGCCGTCAGCGGACGGGACGCCGCCTGGCGCGCCGGTACACCCGCACCGCGAAGAACGTCCCGACGGCGACGAAGAGCACGATGCCGATGACCAGGAGGAAGCCCAGGCCGTCCGCCACCGCACCGATGATTCCCAGCACGACGGCCACGAGGACGAGCAGAAGGAAGAGCGCCATCACCTCGGACCACCCCTTCCGCGCCGGGCGCGTACGGCCGACCGGGTCATTCCGTGCCGGGTTGGTACGGCCGACCCGGTCGTTCCGCGCCCGGTTCGTACGGCCGCTACGGTCATTCCGCGCCCGGTTCGTACGGCCGCTACGGTCATTCCGCGCCGCGTGTGCACGTCAGCGGCGGGCGAGCTGACGCTCGCCGCCCGCTCCCGGCCGGTACGTCATGCCGTAGTGCCGGAAGATCTCCTCCTCCTGCTCGGCGGGGAGCACGTCGTCCGTCCCGATCCACGGGGCTTTGCGTACCTGTCCCTTGGTGTAGGAGACCTTGACGTAGTCGGGTCCGAGGACCACGTCGTCGAGGGGGACGAAGACCAGCCGGTGGCGGGTGGGCAGGCCGGTCCGGACGGTGGCCACGGCCGGTTCGTCGGTGGCCGTGTCCACGTAGACCGCTTCGAGCATGCCGATCCTGCGCTGTTTCGGGTCGACCACGTCGTGGTTGCGCCACTCGCGGATGTCGGCTGAACGGATCATGCCCTGCTCCCTGTCTGCGCGCTCCACCGGTGGGGCAACGGCCCCGGCGTCTACACACCGGGGCCGACCTTCCGGGCCGTGGCACACGAGAGTGCGCTGACCCGTTTGTCATCGTATGACCGAAACGTCCTGCTGGCATCGAGTGTTGCTCAGCCGTGCTCCTCCTCGGCCGCCGAGAGCTCCGAGGGCTGGCTGGAGACCAGCCAGGAGCGAGCCGGCGCCGCCGGGCGGGTGGTGTCCACGGTGAGGTGGAGCCGGGTGGCGCCGTCGCGGCCCGCGGGGTAGCTGCGCTGCTCGCCGGAGGCGAAGCACTGGCGGAGGACCTCCGCGACGCGGCGGGCGACATCCGGGGACGCGGCGACGATGCGCACCTCGGCGTGCCCCTCGGCGGGGGCTTCCGGCGGCTCCGTCGTGACCTCGTCGTCCGGGGACGTCATCGGCTGTCCTCCTCGGCTCCGCCATCCCCGTCACGGGTGCTGCCGGGCGACCTGGCAGGCCCTGTGGGCGGTCGGTTCCTGCGGTTCCGCCGACGGACCCACGGCAGGGCTTCGCTGTAGTGGAATCCCGCGATCCGCTGGTCGTGCTGGGCGTTCAGGCTGTGGATCAACAGCACCCCCAGCATGATCAGGGCGAGGATCGCAACCACGGTGACGACGATCTCCACGTCCTCACCTCCCTGCGGTGGGACGCGGAGGTCCGCGTCCCTTCTGTCAGCCTACTCCGGCGTGCCCCCGGGCCACGGGGCCGAGCGCTTCTCTCATCGCGGGCGGCGTCGACCGGAGGCTTCGGGATCCCGCTGGACCCGGGCCGCGAAAGTATTTCGTAACCGAGGTATTTCCCGTGCTTGTCCCGGCCGTGAAAGAAGGGATCCAAGAACAGGGAGAAGGCGCGACTCAAGGTCGCCCGCGCCCACGCACAAGCGACGGACGCCCGTTCGTCCAGGGCTGCCCGATCAGGGAAGCGGACAGCTCCGGCATCCCGGCCGCGGTGGCGGCCTCGGCCGCCGCCGACCTCACGGCCCTGGTCGTCGGTGACAAGGCGGGCATGTTCGGCATCGGCACCTCGGGCGAGGGCTGTCGGCCCTTGCCTCGACCTGTCACCCGATGTCCGTTCCGCGCGCCGAACACCGATGCGCCGGATCGCACCGCGTACCTGGCCAGAAACTCCGCCGCAAGGTAACGGGGCCCGGCGGGGGGAGGCAAGACCGGAGCACCGGCGGGCTGCCGGGACGTGAGCGGGCCGCCCTCGGACACAGACCCCGGGGCACTCCCTAAGCCCGTCCCCGGGACTCCGCCGCGCGTCGTGCCAGCGCGTCGAGGATCACCGCGATGAGCAGCACCCCGCCGGTGATCATGAACTGGACGGCGGGCTGGACGCCCAGCAGGGCCATGCCCGAGGCGATCGACTGGATGATGAGCACCCCGAGCAGCGCGGACCAGGTCGAGCCGCGGCCGCCGAACAGGCTTGTGCCGCCGATGACGGCGGCGGCGATGGCGTTGATCAACAGCATGCCGGAGCCCGGGACCTGGGTCGCGGAGGTGAGCCGCGACGCGACGAACAGGCCGCCGGCCGCGGCCAGGGTCCCCGACACCAGGAACACCGAGATCCGTACGCGCGCCACGTCGACGCCGGCCCGCCGGGCCGCCTCCACGCCGCCGCCCAGTGCGAGGACCTGGCGGCCGTAGGGGGTGCGGCGCAGGATGAGGTCCGAGACGACGAGCACGGCGAGGAAGATCAGAAGCGCCAGCGGCAGGCCCTCGAACCGGCCCAGCACGGAGACGGTGGTGAACGCGACCACCGCGAGGAGGGCCGTCCGCGCCCAGATCTCGCCCACCGGCCGGTACGGCATCCCGGCGGCGCCGCGACGCCTGCGGTCGTGGTACGAGGCGAGGAGGTACGCGGCCGTGCCGAGCGCGGCCAAGCCGTAGGTGACGACCGTGGAACTGAAGTACTGGCTGGTCAGCGTGGCGACCAGACCGTCCCCGCTGAAGCTGATGGAGCTCTCCGGCCCCAGCAGATAGAGCATCAGGCCGTTCCAGGCCAGCAGGCCCGCGAGGGTGACGACGAACGCGGGTACGCCGATCTTGGTGAAGACGAACCCGTGGAAGGCCCCGGCGGCCGTACCGCAGAGCACCGCTATGAGTACGGCGAGCCATTCCGGCAGGCCGTTGTTGACGCTCAGGGCCGCGAACAGGGCGCCCGACAGGCCGGCGAGCGAGCCCACCGACAGGTCGATCTCACCGATCAGCAGGACGAAGACGACGCCGACGGCGACCATGCCGGTGCCGACGATGTCCACGCTGAGGACGGACAGGTTGCGCGGCGAGAGGAAGTTCTCGTTGAGGCTCTGGAAGACCGTCCAGGTCACGGCGAGCGCGAGCAGCACCGGGACCGGGCCGAGCTCACCCTCGCGCAGTCTGCGGCGCACCGCGGCCTCGTACGTTCCGAGGCGGCCGGTGTGCCGGCGACTTCCGCCGTCGTCGGGCGCGGTGTCGGAGGCGTCGCGCGCCCGGGTCCCCCGCCACCTCCACCTCACGGCCATGTCTCCTCCGGGTGGACCGGCAGGTGGGGGGCGGAGTGGTCCGCCGCGCCGGTGACGGAGGCGATGATCTGTTCCTGGGAGGCGGTGTTCACGTCGAAGAGGCCGTTGTTGCGGCCGAGGCGCAGGACGGCGACCTTGTCGGCGACGGCCTTGATGTCACCCATGTTGTGGCTGATGAGGAGCACCCCGGCGCCCCGGTCGCGCAGTGTCTCGATGAGGTCGAGGAGCTGGTTGGTCTGTTCGAGGCCCAGGGAGGCGGTGGGCTCGTCGAGCAGGAGCAGTCTGGGCGCGCTGAGGAAGGAGCGGGTGATCGCGACGACCTGCCGCTGGCCGCCGGAGAGGGTGGCGAGCGGCACCCGCACGTCGGGGATGCGGGTGGACAGGGTCTTCAGCAGCTCGCGGGTGCGGCGCTCCATCTCGACCTCGTCGAGGATGCCGAACCGGTGGATCTCCCGGCCGAGGAAGAGATTGGCGACGACGTCGAGGTTGCCGCACATCGCGAGGTCCTGGTAGACGGTCGCGATCCCCAGGACCCGGGCGTCCTGGGGACTCTTGATCTGGACGGGGCCGCCCTCCCACTCGATGACCCCCTTGTCGGCGGGCGCCACCCCTGAGATCACCTTGACCAGCGTGGACTTGCCGGCCGCGTTGTCGCCGACCAGGGCGACCACCTCCCCGGCCCTGATCTCCAGCTCGACATCCATCAGCGCCTGGACGGCGGCGAAGCGCTTGGAGACGCCGCGCAGCGCCAGCAGGGGCTGAACCACGGGTCACCTCTCTCAGGGCCGTCAGATGAGCCCGGCCTCGGCACAGGCGGACCGGAGCTTCGGGGTGCAGATCTGGTCGATGGTGTACATACCGTCCTTGACCAGGGTGTCCTTGATGTTGCCGGCCGTCACCGAGACCGACGGGAGCAGGACCGCCGGGATGTCCTTGGTGGTGTCGCTGTCGACGGTTCCGGTGGCGATGGAGTCGACCTTCTCGCCGCGCCCGAGGGCGACGGCCATCTCGACGGCGGCGTCGGCCGCGGGCTTGTAGGGCTTGTAGACGGTCATGTACTGGTCGCCGCCGACGATGCGTTGTGCGGCCGCGAGGTCGGCGTCCTGGCCGGTGAGCGGGGGCGGCGGCTTGACCCCGCTGGCGCCGAAGGCGGAGACCACGGCACCGGCGAGGCTGTCGTTGGCGGCCAGTACGCCGTCGATGTTGGTGGCGCCGAGGGCGGAGATGGCGCCGGTCATGTTGACGTAGGCGTTCTCCGGGCGCCAGCCGACGGTGTCGTACGACTTGCCGATCTTGACCTTGTCCTTGAGGACGGCGAGCGCGCCGCGCTTGAACCAGCCGGCGTTGGGGTCGGTCGTGGCGCCGTTCATCATGACGATCTGGCCGCCGTCCGCCTTCTCGCCCATGCCCTTCAGGAGCCCCTCGGCCTGGAGCCTGCCGATGATCTCGCCGTCGAAGGTGACGTAACCGGAGATGGGGCCCAGTGCGAGCCGGTCATAGGCGACGACCGGGATGCCGGCCCGATCGGCGGCCTCGACCGAGGAACGCAGTGCCTTGGGGTCGACCGCGGCGACGATCAGGACGTCCATGCCCTTGGTGATCATGGCGTCGAGCTGTTGCCGCTGGACCATCGGCTCGGGTGTGGCGGCGACGGTCGCCGCCGGGCAGCCCGGACACAGTTCCTTGAGCTTCTTCTCGATCAGCGGTCTGTCGAACTGCCCGAACCGGGAGGCTCCGCCGCCGGGGAGCAGTACGCCGACCTTGAGACTGTCGCCCTCGCTTCCGCCCCCGCTGTCACCGCCGTCGCCGCCGCAGCCTCCGGCCAGGACCAGGCCGGCGGCGACCACGGCCGCCACGAAGACGCGGGACACGCGGGACGTACGGGTGGGGAACCTGCGCTTCACGGCCGAAAGGCCGACACCGAGACCCATTTTCGGTTCCTTAGGGAAATTTGTACGAGCTTACCCCGTAATCAACGCTTAATACCCAGGTTAGCCATGCGATGGGTGTCGTACTCATGTGCGTGGTTGGAGCGTGTACTCGGGTGGAGTCGAGTGCGTCCGCCCTGGTCGGCGCCGACGGGAGGCGGAACGCTGGGGGCATGAGCCAAGGCTGGGCGGCGTCCCGGAGACGCATCGGAGGCGCGGTGCTCGGCACCACGGCCGGCCTGACCGTCGCCGCCTTCTGGGACTGGTCGGACGACGCCGGCGGCCTGTACGGGATCGGCGTGGGGCTGGTCATGGTGGGGACCTTCGCGGTGTCGGCGGTGGTCGAGGCGGCGATGCGGGGCGGGCGGGGGATGGGGCGGCGGGTCGGCGCCTGAGCGCTCGCGCTGTGCGCGGCGCCGGGTGGCGCGCATGTCGGCGGGTCTCGTGCCCGCGTGACCGCGCATGACACGCCGCCGGATGGGCTATGCGCACCGTTCGCAGATCAGCAGGTCATAACGTGCGGAATATGACGAAATGCCATATCGCCTACCTGGCGTGCGCCGCGGCGCTCATCGGGGCGGGGCTCGGGGCCGCCCCGTCGACCGCCGCCGGCCGTATGACCCACCTGGTCTTTCCGGGGGAGTCCATCCAACGAGCGGTGGACGCCGCCGAACCCGGTGACACCGTTCTGCTGACCCCCGGCAGGTACCGGGGAAGCGTCGAAATCGACACGTCCGGGGTCACGCTGCGCGGCATGGGCCGTAGCACCGTCGTCGAACCGGGCACGAAGAAGGCCGTCAACCGCTGTGCGGAGGGCGGCAACGGCATCTGTGTGGTCGGGGCCAAGGGCCGGGCCGTCGAGGGTGTCACCGTCGCCTCCCTGACCGTGACCGGCTTCGCCGGGAGCGGGGTGTTCGCCCAGGAGACCGACGGGCTGACCGTGCGCAACGTGACCGCGGTGAAGAACGGGGTGTGGGGCATCGCCCAGGAGCGTTCGGTCCGGGGTGTGTTCCGGCAGAACACCGCCCGGGACAACGGTGACGCCGGTCTGTTCCTCGCGAACACGATCAAGACCGAGGAGGGCGCCACCGACACCGCAGGAACGGTGGTCCAACGCAACCGCCTGGAAGGCAACCGGATCGGCATCACCGTCCGGCGCCTGCGCAACCTCACCGTCGCGGACAACCACCTGACCGGCAACTGCGCGGGCGTCTTCGTCGTGGGCGACGAGAACAAGCCGAGGGCCGGCGCCGTGACCGTGGCCGACAACCGCATCCTGCGGAACAACAAGTCCTGCCCGAAGACCGCGCGGCTGGACGCGTTGCAGGGCATCGGCATCGTACTGACCGGCGCCGAGGACAGCCTGGTGACGCGGAACCGGGTCACGGGCAACGTCGGCAACTCCCCGCTGTCGGGCGGAATCGTCCTGTGGAAGAGCTTCGTGGGCACCACCAGCGAGCGGAACCGGATCACCGACAACGTGCTGGAGGGCAACGCCCCGGCCGACCTCGTCAACACGGACACCGCCGGCAGGGGCAACACCTTCAAGGGCAACACCTGCCGGGCGTCCAGGCCCGCGGGACTGTGCTGAACGGCCGTCGTCGCTCATCGACTCGAAGAAGGAAGGCCTGACATGACGACTGCTCAGACCGCACAGAATCCACAGACGGCATCGACCACCCCGCCGCCCGCCATGCGGTTCAGGGAACTCGTGTTCGGGGCCGCCTGTGCGGCAGCCCTCCGCGCTGCCGCCCGGCTGGGCGTCGCCGACGCCCTCGGGGACAGCCCGACGGACGTGGACGCCCTCGCGGCGGCCGTGAAGACCGAACCGAAGCCGCTGCGACGGCTGCTGCGGGCCCTGTCCTGCTACGGAGTCTTCGCCGAGCGGCCGGACGGGACGTTCGCGCACACCGACATGTCCCGGCTGCTGCGCGAGGACGATCCGCACAGCCTGCGCGCCATCGCCCTGTGGTGCACCGAACCGTGGACCTGGGACGCCTGGCCGAGGCTGGACGAGGCCGTGCGCTCCGGCCGTAACGTCGTCGAGGACCTGTACGGCAAGGAGTTCTTCGTCTACCTCAACGAGGACGCCCCGGAGTCGGCCGACGTCTTCAACCGCGCCATGACGACGTCCAGCGTGCAGTCCGCGCGGGACGTCGCCGAGTTCCTCGATCTGTCGGGGAGTTCGTCCGTCGCCGACATCGGCGGTGGGCAGGGGCATGTGGTGGCGAGCCTGCTGGAGAAGCATCCGGCGCTGCACGGCACCCTGCTCGATCTGCCGCGCGTGGTGGAGAACGCCGACCCGCGGCTGCGGCCGGGCGGATCGCTCGCGGACCGGATGCGTGTCGTCCCCGGCGACTGCCGCGTGGCCGTCCCGGTCCGGGCCGATGTGTACATCATCAAGAACATCCTGGAGTGGGACGACGACAGCACCGCCCGGACCCTGCGCAACGTCATCGAGGCGGGCGGCCCGGGAACCCGGGTCGTGGTCATCGAGAACCTCGTCGACGACAGCCCCTCGATGCGGTTCAGCACCGCCATGGACCTGCTGCTGCTCCTCAACGTCGGAGGGGCCAAGCACACCACCGACAGCATGGTCCGCAGGCTGACGGACGCGGGTCTGGTCATCGACGACGTCCGCCCGGTCAACCCCTATCTGCACGCGTTCGACTGCACCGTCCCCGAGTGACCGCGGACCGCCGCCGGGCGCGCGAACCTCGCGAGCCCGGCGACCGGCCGTCGTGGGGAGTCCGGCCGTCGTAGGGGGTCCGGTTCAGGAACCGCCGTCCCGCTCCCAGAGGTAGAAGCGCCTCGCCATCGCGTCCTTCGGGGAACGCCAGGTGGCGGGGTCGTACGCGCTGACATGGGCTGTCAGCCGGTCGCTGATGTCCCGGAACTCCGGATGCCCGGCCATCTTGGCGATGGCGGGGCCGGGGTCGCGCTCGGACTCGATGAGGTGCAGGTACACATCACCGAACTGGAAGAGGCTGCGCCGGGAGACCCCGATGAGGTGCGGCAGCTCCCCCCGGTCGGACTCCTCGAAGATCTTGGCGATGTCCGGGGCGGCGCCCGGAGCCATACGGGCGACGATCAGGGTTTGGTGCATGGGGGCGTTCTCCGTCCGGTTCTCCGTGCGGCTCAGTCGGTCAGGCCCGGCGCGGCGCCCCGCTCGGCGGCGGCCTTCTCGATGCGGTCCCGGATCAGGGCCATCTGGACCTTGGAGTTCCGGTTGATGTTGTCCGTCATCCACTTGTCGTCGACCGGTGCGTCAGGCTTCATCGCGAAGTCCTGCGTCCACACCATCCGGGTGCCGCCCGGCACCTTTTCGTAGCGCCACACGATGTTCATGTGGGCGAAGGGGCCGGTCTCGACGCGGCGGGCCCGCACGCTGAGCGCGTCGCGGTCCGTCTCCCGTTCCGAGACCCAGCTCCAGACCTTGCCGTTCTCGTCGGGGTGCATGGTCAGCCGGAAGGTGGTCTTGTTCCCCTCCTGGGACATGATCTCGGCGGAGGCGTACTCGCTGAACAGCCGTGGCCAGTTCGCCACGTCGTTGGTCATGTCCCACACCAGGTCGACCGGCGCGGCGATGGTGATCTCGTTCTGTGTGTGTCCGGCCATGTCAGGCTCCTGCCAGAAGTGCGCTGTTGGTGAGTTCGAGGAACTGCCGGGGGCTCTTGCTCTTCTCCGCGTCCGGTGGCATCGGCGTGCCGTACCGGTTCTCCAGCTCGCCCACGATGCCGAGGAGTCCGAGCGAGTCGATGCCGAGGGCGTCGAAGCCGGACTCGTACCGCTGCTGGAGTTCCTCCGGGGTGACGGTGACCCCGGCCGCCTTCTTCATGAGCTCGGACAGCTCCTCCACGGTGATGCGGTCACTCATGCTCTTTCTCTCCTTGCGTCGTGATGGATGGTCAGGAGGCGTCGCCGGGGCCGAGCCGGAGCACCAGCGCCGCGTTCGACCCCATGAGTCCTCGGCTGAGGACCAGCGCCGTGCGCGGCTCGGCGGCACGGGCGCGGGTGGTGACGAGGTCGAGGTCGTGGCAGACGTCGAAGACGTTGGGGGTGGGCGGGATCACGCCGTGTTCCATCGCGAGCACCGCCGCCGCGACGTCCAGCACGGCCGCCGCGCCGTTGCCCCGGCCGACGGCGGTCTTCGGCGCCGTGACGGGGACGCGGGTGCCGTGCGCGCCGAGGACGTCCGTGATCGCCAGCGCCTCGGCACGGTCCGCCGCCGGTACGCCGAGGGCGTCGGCGAAGACCACGTCGATCTCCTCCGGGGCGCAGCCGGCCTCGTCCAGGGCGATCCGGATCGCCTCGGCGAGTCCCGCCCGGGACTCCTCCCAGCGGGAGGCGCCGGTGAACGTCGCCCCGTGGCCCGCCAGGACGGCCCGCACGGGCGCGCCCCGTTCCCGGGCCGTGCCCTCGGCCTCCACGACCAGCATGGCGCCGCCCTCGGCGGGAACGAATCCGCAGGCCGCGGCCGTGAAGGGGCGGTAGGCGCGCGCCGGGTCGTCGACGGTGCTCAGCTCCTCGTAGCCGAGCTGGCATACCACCGAGTACGGAGCCAGCGGCGCCTCCGTCGCGCCGGCCACCATCACGTCGGTGCCGCGCCGCACGGCCCGCGCCGCGTGCGCCAGGGCGTCCAGACCGCCGGCCTCGTCGGCGGCGACCACACCGCAGGGGCCCTTGAAGCCGCGGCGGATGGAGATCTGGCCGGTGCTCGCGGCGTAGAACCAGGCGATGGACTGGTACGGCCCCACGAAGCGACTGCCCTTGCCCCACAGCTGCTGCAGCTCCCGCTGCCCGAACTCGCCGCCGCCGGAACCGGCCGCGGTGACCACGCCCACGGAGAACGGCGCGGCGTCGGTGGCGGGCCGGTCGAGGCGAGCGTCGTCGAGCGCCTGGTCGGCGGCGGCCATCGCGAAGTGCGTGAACCGGTCGGTCTGGACGAGGTAGCGCTCCTCGACCGCCGACGGCGGGTCGAAGTCGCGGACCTCGCCTGCCACCCGCAGCGGCAGGTGCTCGCAGCCCTCGCGGGTGACCCGGTCCAGGACACTGATGCCCTCCCTGGTGGACTTCCAGAAGGTCTCGGTGCTGGTTCCGTTGGGCGCGACCACGCCGATGCCGGTGACGGCCGCGCGCCGAGGACGCCGTTCACTCATCGTGTCTCCTTCCTCGGCAGCGTCAGGACCACCGCGGACTGGAAGCCGCCGAACCCGCTGCCCACGGAGAGCACGTTGTTCAGCCGTCGCTCACGGGCGACGCGCGGCACGTAGTCCAGGTCGCACTCGGGGTCCGGGGTCTCGTAGTTCGCGGTGGGCGGGACGACCTGGTGGACCAGGGCCAGCACACAGGCCACGACCTCGATCGCGCCGATCGCGCCCAGGGAGTGGCCCACCATGGACTTGATGGAGCTCATGGGCGTGTCGTAGGCGTGCGCGCCCAGGACCCGTTTGACCGCCGCCGTCTCGTGCCGGTCGTTCTGCACGGTGCCCGAGCCGTGGGCGTTGACGTAGTCGATCGCCGTGGCGTCGAGCCGGGCCTGGCCGAGGGCCTCCTCGATGGCCCGGGCCATCTCCAGGCCCTCGGTGGTCAGCCCGGTCATGTGGTACGCGTTGCCGAACGTGGCGTAGCCGCTGAGCTCGCAGTACACATGGGCGCCGCGGGCCCGCGCGTGTTCCAGCTCCTCCAGGACCAGTACGGCGCCGCCCTCGCCCATGACGAAGCCGTTGCGTTCCGCGTCGAAGGGACGGGAGGCGTGGGCCGGGTCGTCGTTGTTCGGGGAGGTCGCCTTGATCGCGTCGAAGCAGGCCATGGTGATCGGGGAGATCGGCGAGTCCGAGGCGCCGGCCAGGCAGACGTCGGCCCGGCCCTCCTCGATCGTGTGGAAGGCGTAGCCGACGGCGTCGAGGCCCGAGGTGCAGCCGGTGGAGACGGTCTGCACCGGCCCGCGTGCCTCGAACCGTTCCGCCACCGTCGAGGCGAGGGTGCTGGGTGCGAACGCCCGGTGCAGCTGCGGGCCGGCCTCCCGGTGGTCCACGTCCCAGCGCTGCCCGTGGCTGCTGACCAGGACGTAGTCGTGCTCCAGCCGGGTGGTGCCGCCGACCGCCGTGCCGAGGGAGACGCCGACCCGCCAGGGGTTCTCCGCGGCGAGGTCGAGGCCGGAATCCCGTATCGCCTCCTCCCCGGCGACCAGCGCGAACTGGATGTACCGGTCGCACCGGGCGATCTGCTCCGGGTCCAGCCCGTGGGCCGCCGGGTCGAAGTCGCACTCGGCGGCGATCCGCGAACGCAGCCCGGACGGGTCGAAGAACGTGATGCCGCGCGTCGCCGTGCGACCGCCCGCCAGGAGGTCCCAGAACGCCGGGACACCGATGCCGCCCGGGGCGACGACTCCTATGCCGGTGACCGCCACGCGCCTGGTCATGAGCGGACCTGAGCTCTCTCGGCCCGCCCCACGCCCCCGGCGAGCGGTACGCCGTCGGCGTCCTCGGTGTCGACGTGGCCGAGCGGCGGGCTCGGGGCCAGCGGGCCGAGGTGGAAGACCATACGGGCCTCCACCCGGCCGACGTTGCGGAAGCGGTGCCGCATATGGGCGGGGATCAGGAGCCCCTGCTCGGGCCGCAGCTCGTGGGGCTCGCCGTCCAGGTCGACCTCCAACTGCCCGCAGATGACGTAGATGAACTCCTCGGAATAAGGGTGGTAGTGCTCGGCGATGCGGTCGCCGGGCGCCACGATGGCCACGCCCATGAAACCGCTGGTGGAGCCGACCGTGGCGGGGGTGAGCATGGCCCGCAGATCGCCACCGCGCCGAGTGTTGGGCTCGACCTCGCTGACATCCACGATTCCGGGGTGACGTTTGATCACGACGTTCCTCCGAACATGAGCTGCATAGGACATGTGCTGCGTCGACAGGGGCGTGGCTGTCACGGCCCAAGTGCCGGTGGATCAGGCGTCGGGTGCGCGGCGGTCGGTGACGAGTTCCATCCGGGCGACCGTGAGGAGGCGGGCGGGGGCGCCGTCCTTCAGCACCGAACCGTCCGCTCCGAGCGCCCCGGCGTCGAGGAGGGCCGTCAGCTCGGCCGCCCGGCCGCGGTCCGTGAGGCCGAGCACGGGGCCGGGGTCGGCGTCGATCCCGCCGCGTACGTCGACCAGCCGTACGACGACGTCGTCGCGCTGGAAGATCGTGCTGCGCAGCACCGGTCCCCGCGGGTCGTCCGCCGCCGCCTCGTCCTGCCGCGCGAGCAGCTCGGCCAGCCGCAACCCGCGCCCCTTCAGGGCCGGGTAGTACAACGCGAGCCGCGCGGCGTCCGGGCTCTCCTGACCCGCCGTCACATGGTGTACGGCGGGCAGCGCCGCGCGCGTGAAGAAGAGCCGGGCGGACTCGGGGTCGTCGAGGTCCCGGTCCCGCTCCAGATAAGGGTTGATGGCCTCCTCGACGGCCCGCACCTCGGGCTGCCGGGCGACGTGGCGCAGCGCGGCGAGCAGGTCGCCCCGCACCTCGATGGCCCGGACCACGCGGTTGCCGTGCATGAACAGGGAGGTGCGGCACAGCCGGGTGGTGTCGTCGACGCGCGGCTCGGGCGAGGTGTAGTCGGCGAGGATCTTGGCGACCTTGTCCTCACTGCCCGGCTTGACCGTGAAGGTGAGCGCGTGCCGGATCACGCCGTCACCGATCCTGGGCGACGCCTGGAGCCGGCGCTTCGCGGGCTCGGCGCCCGTCGCCGGACCGCCGGTCTCACGGACGATGTGGAAGCGCAGCGACCGGGTGTCCCGGACACAACTGTGCAGGGGCTCCACCATCCGTACGTGTTCCTCGCTGTTCACCCAGGTGAGGAAGGGCGGGGCGCTCTCCCACTCACTGGTGATGAGCCACTGCGAGGGGTTCTCGATGGACTGGCACAGCTGGTCGCTGACATGCCCGGGGACGGACGCGACCTGGTTGCACAACTGCTCGTACGCCTCCAGGAACTGCTGCTGGGCACCGTCGTAGACGTCCACCAGCAGGACGACACGGAGCCTGGAGCCGTCGAACACGGACTGGGACACACGCTGCGACATCTGCTGCGCCAGCGGTTTCGAAACACGTTGGGACGTGGTGGTCATCCTGCGCACATCTCCTTCGGGGGAGCGTCGGTGAAGAACGTGGGCCGCCTCTGTACGGCGTCGGGGGCGTGCCTCGATCCTGAACCCGCCCCCACAGGCGCGCGACTCGTATGCACCGCGCGGGTGACCGGCCGTTCGGGGGAAGCGGGGCCGCCCGGCGCGCGGTGCGAGCGGCGGGCGGGGGGTGTCGGACGACGTGTTCGACGACGTGCTCGACGACGTGCCGTACGACGTGTCTTACGACGTGTCTTACGACTGAGGGGGCACCGGGGGGACCGGCCGTGGCCGCCACGCGGCGCGTCGTGGCGACCACGGTGGCTATCGCCTCCGGCATGGCTCAGGCCAGGCTTCCGGCTGCCCTCTTGCGGCGCCCGGCGTACAGACCGGCCGCGCCGATCGCGAGAACGGCCAGCCCGCCCGCGGTCACGGTGGGTGAGGCGAGCGCGCCGCCGCCGGTGTGGATTCCGCCGCTGGGCTTCTCGTGCTTGCCGCCGTAGGAGTCCTCGTGGTGCTTACCGCTCCACGAGTTCTCGTCCTTCCCGCTCCAGGAGCTCTCGTCGTGCTTGCCGCCGGACTCCTTGCCGTGCTCGCTGTCCTTGTTGTAGCCCTCCGAGTCCTTCGCGGAGCCCCAGCCGCCCTCGTCCACCGCGGTCAGCGCACCACCACCGGTGTGCATGCCACCGTGCGGGCGGCCGCCCTTGTCGTGCTCCTTGCCGTGCTCCTTTTCGTAGCCCTTGCCGTGCTCCTTGCCCTGTTCCTTGCTGTAGGAGGAGTCCGAGTGATCCCAATCGCCCCCGGCCGCGTAGGCGCCGGACGCGCCCAGAGCGAGGGCGGCCGAAGCCGCCGCGGTGGCCAGGAGGATGCGAACAGAGTGCATCTGACGTTCCTTCCGTCGACGGGCCGGGCAGCTGTCGTTTCGTCAGCTGTGGTGACCCGGCCCCGACGTGATCCACCGTCATCCAGCTCGCCTTCCGCCACCACTCAAGACGATCACTCGGGTGAACGGCGCGCCGCGCCGCGGCCGCCCCGTTCGCCGGCGGTCAGCCCGCCAACAGAGTGATCAGGACCTGCCGCAGCGCCGACTCGGCATCAGGGACCGCCCCCGACGACCGCCATGCCACGAACCCGTCGGGCCGGACGAGTACGGCGCCTCCACGCGTCATCCCGTGGGCGGCCGCCCAGTCCACGTCGCCCTCGGGCATCAGCTCGGCACCGGGCCCCGTGCCCACCCGGTACGAAGCGAGGGGGACGGCCATCGCTTCGGCGAGGCGGAGGGCGGCCTCGTGCCAGCCGCTCGGTTCGGCGGCGTCGCTGAGCAGGACGAGCGAGCGTTCGTACAGGTCCAGGGTGGAGATCGGTTCACCCCGGTGCCGTACCGCCACATGGGGCGCCCTGCTGCCGGGTTCGCCGGACAGGTCGAGGCGTTCCGGGACGACGGGGGTCGCGGGGTCGGCGCCGATGACGGCGCCCTGCGGGTAGCGGTAGCCGAGGGCCACGTTGAGGATGCCGCGCTGTGGGCCGCCGCCACCGCCCGCGACGGGTGGCGGGGCGAAGCCGGGGTGGCTGTGCTCGACCGAGCGTGCGGCGGCGCGGGCGCTGGTCGCCTCCGCCACCGGGCGGCGCTCGGCGTCGTACGTGTCCAGCAGGCCCTCCCCGGCCCAGCCGCCGAGCACTGCGGCCAGCTTCCAGGCGAGGTTGTGCGCGTCCTGGATACCGGTGTTGGAGCCGAAGGCCCCGGTGGGGGACATCTCGTGGGCCGAGTCGCCGGCGAGGAAGACACGTCCCGACCGGTAGCTCCGGGCGACCCGCTGGGCGGCGTGCCAGGGCGCCCTGCCGGTGATCTGTACGTCGAGGTCGGCGACGCCGACCGCGCGGCGGATGTGCTCGGCACACCGCTCGTCTGTGAACTCCTCCAGGGTTTCGCCGTGTTCGGGGTGCCAGGGGGCGTGGAAGACCCAGTTCTCCCGGTTGTCCACGGGCAGCAGCGCGCCGTCGGCGTCCGGGCTGGTCAGGTAGCAGACGATGAAGCGGCGGTCGCCCACGACCTCGGCGAGACCGCGGGAGCGGAAGGTGACGCTGACGTTGTGGAACAGGTCGCCGGGACCGCTCTGCCCGATGCCGAGCTGCTCGCGGACGGGGCTGCGGGGGCCGTCGGCGGCGACGAGGTAGTCCGCGCCGATGGTGGTGTGCTCGCCCGTCTCCCGGCTCTTGACGACCGCGGTGACGCCGGAGGAGTCGCTGTCGAACGACATCAGTTCGGTGCCGTACCGCAGGTCGCCGCCGAGCCGCTCGGCGTGCTCGTACAGCACCGGCTCCAGGTCGTTCTGGCTGCACAGGCACCACGAGCTGGGGCTGAACCGGGCCAGGCCGCCGCCCGCGTCGATCTCCTTGAAGAGCCACTCGCCCGCGTCGCCGACCAGGGTGGGCGTCTGCAGGATCCCGTGGTTGTCGGCCAGGGTGGCCGCGGCCTGACGGATCATCGGCTCGACCCCGGCCGCCCGGAACAGCTCCATCGTGCGGACGTTGTTGCCACGGCCGCGGGGGTGGATGGACGTGCCGGAGTGCCGCTCCACCAGTGTGTGCCGCACGCCCAGCCGGCCCAGGAACAGGGAGGTCGACAGGCCGACGAGGGATCCGCCGACGATGAGGACGGGAACGTGGTGGCGCCTCTGGGCGGTGGGGTCGGTGGGGGCAGTGGGGTGAATGGGGTGAGTGGGGTGAGTGGGGTTGTTGGGATCGGTGTGGCTGGCGTTGCCGGTCCGGCCGCGGTTGCCGGGGTTGCCGTCGGTGTGATCGGCTCGGTGGGATCTGTGGTTCATCGCTGGCCTCCAGCGCGTCGTGTCCGCTGACTCGGCCGGGTACGGCCGGAAGCTTCATCCATGCCCCACGGCGCGGACCGGGGCCCAGGCTTCACCCGCATAGGGCCCTTCTGACCCGCCGGGTTCGCCGAGTCGGCGGGCAGCTCCGCCGGATCGGACGCCCGGGGCGGACGCGCGGCCGGTGCCCGGCGCCCGCGGACCGTGCTTCCCGCGAGGGGTGTCGGGACCCGCTGCCGGAGAACTGCCCGTCGGCGCAACGGAGTTCACCGGTCGGCCGATCGTCCGCCGCTCGGTGAACTTCTCCTCCCGCGGCGACCACATAGGAGCTGATCCGGCGTTCTCACCTCAAGGACCGAACCCGGACGGCGCAGTCTTCGAAAGAGCGCGTCGGCGGCGTCGGCGGTGTACTGAACGCAGCCCGCCGGCCCCGCCCGCCACGTACGTACGTACGTATGTACGGAAGGAAGTCCCCATGCGGAACGTCACCCTCAACAACGGCGTCGAGATGCCGATCCTCGGATTCGGCGTCTACCAGATCCCGCCGGAGCAGACCGAGCAGGCCGTCCTCGACGCGCTCGCCGCCGGCTACCGGCTGCTCGACACGGCCGCCGCGTACGGCAACGAGGAGGCCGTCGGCCGGGCCGTCGCCGCCAGCGGCATCCCGCGCGAGGAACTGTTCGTCACCACGAAGGTCTGGCTGGAGGACGCCGGCGAGGAGAGGACCAAGCGCGCCTTCGCCGCCTCGCTGGGCAGGCTAGGTCTCGACCACCTCGACCTGTATCTGATCCACCAGCCCTTCAACGACGTCTACGGCTCCTGGCGAGCCATGGAACAACTGCACCGCGAAGGCGCCGTCAGGGCGATCGGCGTCGCGAACTTCTACCCCGACCGCCTCGTCGACCTGGCCTCCTTCAACGAGATCACCCCCGCGGTCAACCAGATCGAGACCCACCCGTTCTTCCAGCGCGCCGCCTACCAGGAGCTCATGCGCGAACACGGGGTGCAGATCCAGTCCTGGGGCGGCTTCGCCGAGGGCCGGGGCGGCCTGTTCACCCACCCGCTCCTGAGCGGGATCGCGGAGCGGCACGGCAAGTCCGTGGCGCAGGTGGTACTGCGCTGGCTCGTCCAGCGGGACGTCGTCGCGATCCCCAAGTCGGTCCACGCCGAGCGGATGGCGGAGAACATCGACGTCTTCGACTTCGAGCTCACCGACGAGCAGATGGCGGCCGTCGCCACCCTGGACACCGGCAGCTCCCTTTTCTTCGACCACCGGGACGCGGAGGTCGTCAGCCGGTTCGCCGCCCTCCGCCGCGAGACCGACTGACCTGGCGGTCCGACCGACCTGACGGGGCGGCCCGTCGCGGGTCCTTACTGGTTGGGCCTCGTCGAGCTGATGTCGCCGAGAGCCGACCCGGGGTCGCGTTCGATGGCCAGGTCGCCGATGGAGACGATGCCCACCGCGTGCTGCGAGTCGTCGACGACCGGGACACGGCGGACCGAATGCTCGCGCATCACCTTCACGGCGCGGGTCAGGTCGTCGCCGGGCTTCACCGTGACGAGATCCTCGCTGCACGCCTCGGCCACGGTCATCCGGCTCGGGTCGCCGCCCTCGGCCATCGCCCGCACCACCAGGTCGCGGTCGCTCACCAGCCCGCGCAACCGCTCGCCCTCGGCGACCAGAACCGCACCGATGTTCTCGTCCCGCATCATCCGGGCCACGGTCGTCACCGGGGTCTGCGGTTCCACGGTCACCGGGGAAGCCGTCATGACGTCGCTGACATGCTGAGTCATGGGGATCCATCCCTCCAGTCCAGTGGGCGGTTCGTCCACCGCCGCTCGGCCTCCCGGGTACCCGAGGACGACCACGGTGAACTCGACGGGTGCGGCTCGTCCCTCGCTGACCAGGTGAGGCCGAGCGCCGACCAGGTGAGGCCGAGCGCCGACCAGGTGAGGCCGAGCTCTGACCAGGTGAGGCCGAGGCCGCTCACGTCTCCGCCTGCGTGCCGGGCCGGTCCGCGCGGTGGCGGTGGCCGGGCAGGAACTCCTGCACCTTGGCCTTGAAGCCCTGGCGGACCATGCCCGCGCGGTCGCTGTCGCCCTTGAGGATCGAGCTCGCGGCGGCCTCGATCTGGTCGAGCGTCGCGTGCGGCGGGATCGGCGGTACGGCGGGGTCGGTCACGAAGTCCAGTACGCAGGGCCGGTCGGTGGCCAGCGCGGTCTCCCAGGCGCCCACGACGTCGGTCGGCTTCTCCACCCGGATGCCCTCCAGGCCCACCAGACGGGCGAAGTCGGCGTAGGCGACGTCGGGGATCGACTGGGAGGGCAGGAACTGCGGGGAACCCTGCATGGCGCGCATCTCCCAGGTGACCTGGTTGAGGTCCTGGTTGTTCAGCACCGCCACGACGAGCCGCGGATCGTCCCACTCCCGGTAGTACTTGGCGACGGTGATCAGCTCCGCCATGCCGTTCATCTGCATCGCCCCGTCGCCGACGAGGGCGACGGCCGGCCGGTCGCCGTGCGCGAACTTGGCGCCGATCGCGTACGGCACCCCGGGCCCCATGGTGGCGAGCGTGCCGGACAGCGAGCCGCGCATGGCGCCGCGCAGCCGCAGGTGCCGGGCGTACCAGTTGGCGGCCGAGCCGGAGTCGGCGGTCAGGATCACGTCGTCCGGCAACAGGTCGTTCAGCGCGTGGACGACGTACTCGGGGTTGACCGGGTCCGCGTCGACCGCGGCGCGCCGCTGCATGACCTCCCACCAGCGGGCGGTGTTCAGCTCGATCTGCTCGCGCCAGCTGCGGTGCTCCGCCGCGTCGAGCAGGGGCAGCAGCCGGGTCAGCGTCTCGCGGGCGTCGCCGACCAGATTGACCTCGAACGGGTAGCGCAGGCCGACCATGTGCGGGTCGATGTCGATCTGCACGGCCCGGGCCTGCTCGAACTCCGGCAGGAACTGGGTGTAGGGGAAGGACGAGCCGATGACGAGCAGGGTGTCGCAGTCCCGCATCAGCTCGTACGACGGCCGGGTGCCCAGCAGCCCGATGGAGCCGGTGACGTACGGCAGGTCGTCGTCGAGGGCGTCCTTGCCGAGCAGCGCCTTGGCCACGCCCGCGCCGAGCCGGTCGGCGACCGCCATGACCTCCTGACGGGCCCCGCGGGCGCCCTGCCCGACGAGGATCGCGACCTTCTCGCCCGCGTTGAGCACGTCGGCGGCCCGGGCGAGGTCCTCGTCGCCCGGCACCGGCGCGTACCGCGACATGCCGAGGCTGGAGGGGACCATCTTGAAGGCGTGCGCGGGTGGCGAGTAGTCCAGTTCCTGTACGTCGGCGGGGACGATCACGGCGGTGACGGAGCGGCGGGCCATGGCGGTGCGCATCGCCCGGTCCAGCACGTTGGGCAGCTGCTCGGGGACGGTGACCATCTCGCAGAAGTCGGAGGCGACGTCCTTGTACAGGCTCAGCAGGTCGACCTCCTGCTGGTAGGAGCCGCCCATGGCGCTGCGGTCGGTCTGCCCGACGATCGCGACCACGGGCACGTGGTCCAGCTTGGCGTCGTACAGCCCGTTGAGCAGGTGGATGGCGCCGGGCCCGGACGTGGCGGCACACACACCGACCCGGCCGGAGAACTTGGCGTAGCCGACGGCTTCGAAGGCCGACATCTCCTCGTGGCGGGACTGGACGAACCGGGGGTCGTCACCTGCCCGCCCCCAGGCCGCGAGCAGACCGTTGATGCCGTCCCCGGGGTAGGCGAAGACATGCTCCACTCCCCACTCACGCAGCCGCTCGAGAATGTGGTCGGAGACCTTCATCGACATGTTCGAAGACCTTTCCGGTAGGGCGTGTGGAGCGGGTTCAGGGGCGGCGCGGCGAGCGCGTGGCGGCTGCCGCGGCGCCGCCACCAGCCCCTTGCGAGCATCAGAGGGAACCGCCTTCCCGTCAGGCGCGCAGGCGCGGCAGGATCTTCGTGCGGTAGAAGTCGAAGAAGCCCCGCTGGTCCTTGCCGATCTGGTTGACGTACACGGTGTCGAATCCCGCGTCGACGAACGCGGTCAGGGCCTCGACATGGGTGTCGGGGTCGTCGCCGCACGGTACGGAGGCCGCGACCTGGTCCTCGGTGACCAGCTCGGAGGCCTGTTCGAAGTGGCGGGGCGTGGGCAGGATCTGCGGGAGTTCCCCGGGGAGCTGCTCATTGGCCCACAGACGGTGCGCGGTGCGAAGCGCCTGCTGCCGGTCCGGGCCCCAGCACACCTTCGGTCCGCCGTACACCGGCTTGGCGCCGCCGCCACCGCGGCGGAAGCGTTCGACCAGGGCGGTGTCGGGCATCGTCGTGATCAGACCGTCGCCGACGCGGGCCGCGAACTCGGCGGCCTGCGGGCCGAAGGCGGAGACGTCGATGGGGACCGGCTCGTCGGGCAGGGTGTACAGGCGGGCGTTCTCCACCGTGTAGTGCCTGCCGTGGTGGCTCGTCTGTTCGCCGGTGAGCAGCCGCCGGATGATCTGGAGCGCCTCCTCCAGCATGTCCAGGCGCACCGAGGCCTCGGGCCAGCCGGTGCCCAGGATGTGCTCGTTGAGCGCCTCGCCGGTGCCGACCCCCAGCCGGAAACGGCCGCCCAGCTGGGCGGCGCTGGTGGCGGCCGCCTGGGCGATCACGGCGGGATGCGTACGTACGAGGGGGCAGGTCACCGCCGTTTCGACGGGCAGCGAGACGGCCTGTGACAGCGCCCCGATCACCGTCCACACGAACGGACTCTCGCCCTGGCGGTCGTTCCACGGGTGGTAGTGGTCGGAGATCCACAGGGAGTCGAAGCCGGCCTGCTCGGCCATCCGGGCCTGATCGACGAGCTCGGCCGGGCTGTGCTCCTCGCACGACAGGAAGTATCCGAAATCGGGCATCGTCCCTCCTGGTGGTGGAGCGGTGTCGGCGGTTCCGGTGACGCGCTGCCGAGTACCCGGTGGGCCCGGCCCCTAACAGCGGCGTGGGTGGCGCGGGCAGCGGCCGGTCCCGGATCACCATTTCCGTCCCTGGCGGAACTCTGGTTTTCGTACGGGAAATCCGAGCAAGTCGAAATTACGTCAAGAAATGCGATCAGCCCTTTTAGGACTTTATCTGTTGATAAAGCCAGGAAATCGTTTCTCCATATCTACGATCGCAAGCTATGACCGACATTTCACGGGAAAACTCCGCCACCCGTGCGCGCTGGCAGACATGCCTCAGGCTCGCCCGCGAACTCCTCCTCGTCGGGCCGGACGACAAGGACCTCAAACTCGGCTATCTGCACACCCTGATAGACACGGGCCGCCTGGGCTCCACGCACCACCCGCGCAAGAAGATCCTCATCGTCGGCGCCGGTGTCACCGGCCTCGTCGCCGGCCGACTGCTCAAGGACGCCGGTCACGACGTCACCATCATCGAGGCCAACACCAGCCGCGTCGGGGGGCGCGTCAAGACCTTCCACACCACCAAGCTCAGCCAGCCCTTCGAGGACCCCGCCCAGTACGCCGAGGCCGGCGCCATGCGGCTGCCCGACTTCCACCCGCTCGTCCTCGCCCTCGTCGACAAACTCGGGCTCGGCCGCCGCCAGTTCTACAACGTGGACGTGGACCCCTCCACCGGCAGCGGCCCCGAGGTCCCCGCGCCCCCGGTGACGTACACATCCTTCACCGGGCAGACCTGGACCTACGGCGACGACAGCCCCGACTTCCGTGAACCCGACAAGCGCGGCAACTCCTGGATCCGCACCAACCGCGTCCAGGTGCGGCGCGCCGACTACACCGCCGGGCCCGAACGGATCAACGAGGGCTTCCACCTCACCGGCGACGAGGTCCGCGCCCCCGTCGTGAAGATGGTCGACGACGCGCTGGAGTCCGTCCGCGACTACTACTCCGACCTCGTCGACGGGCGGCGCGTGAACAAGCCGTTCGACGAGTGGGTCGAGGGCTGGGCCCGGGTGATCCGCGACTTCGACGGCTATTCGATGGGCGGCTTCCTGCGCGACCACGCCGGGCTCAGCGACGAGGCGATCGAGGCCGTCGGAACGCTGGAGAACATGTCGTCACGGCTGCACCTCTCCTTCTTCCACAGCTTCCTGAGCCGCAGCGACATCAACCCCGCCGTCCGCTACTGGGAGATCCCCGGCGGCAGCTGGCGCCTGCCGCACGCCCTCCACCAGGGCCTGCTCGACGAGGTGCGGCTCGGCCACCGCATGATCCGCCTCGAATACCACGATCCCAGCCGCGACACCGACCCCGAGGGCACCGGCGCCGTCGGGCCCGACGGCTGGGGCGTGGCCGTGCAGACCGTCGCCGAGAACGATCCACAGGCCGAGCCGCGCCTGTGGACGGCGGACCTGGCGATCGTCACCATCCCCTTCTCCGCCCTGCGCTTCGTGGAGATCGTCCCCTCGATGTCGTACAAGAAGCGCCGCGCCATCATCGAGACCCACTACGACTCGGCCACCAAGGTGCTGCTGGAGTTCAGCCACCGGTGGTGGGAGTTCACCGAGGACGACTGGCGCGACGAGCTGGAGAACATCGCGCCAGGGCTCTACGAGCACTACCGGCTGGGCGCCGACACGGACTCCGATCCCGCCCTCGCGTTCACCGCGGCGGGCGCCGGTCTGCTCGGTGCCGCGGTCAAGGGCAGCGGCGTCACCGAGGAGATGCGGCTGATCGACAGCACCATGCCGCTGCGCGGCCCCGCCCTGCGCCCCGCCACCCACTGCTTCGGCGGGGGCTCGGCCACCGACAACCCCAACCGGTTCATGTACTACCCCTCGCACCGGGCCGAGGGCAGCACCGGCGGCGTGGTCCTCGCCTCGTACTCCTGGTCCGACGACGCCGCCCGCTGGGACTCCATGCGCAGCACCGAGCGGTACGTCTACGCCCTGCGCAACCTTCAGGCCCTGCACGGCCGCCGGATCGAGGTGTTCTTCACCGGCCGGGGCGCCACCAAGAGCTGGGCCCGCGACCCGTACGCCTTCGGTGAGGCCGCCATCTACACCGCGCACCAGATGACCAGCTTCCACCTGGACGTCTCCCGGCCCGAAGGCCCCGTGCACTTCGCCGGTGAGCACACCTCCCTCAAGCACGCCTGGATCGAGGGCTCCCTGGAGAGCGCCGTCCGCGCCGCCATCGCCGTCCACCAGGCCCCGCCGGTCACCACCCCGGGCCCGAACCGCGAGGAGGACCAGTCATGAGCGCGATCATCCCCGAGTGCACAGTCGCCCGCTACCTCGCCCTGCGCCTGGCCGAGCTGGGCATCACCCATCTGTTCGGCGTCCCCGGCAACCACCTCGGCCCCTTCCTGACCACCCTGCGCGCCGAGGGCGACATCGAGTGGGTCGGCACCCCCACCGAGGGCGGCGCGGGCCAGGCCGCCGACGCCTACGCCCGCGTCCACGGCGTCGGCGCGGCCGCGGTCACCTACGGCGTCGGCGCGTTCAACCTCCTCAACGCCTGCGGCGGCGCCTACGTCGAGCAGATCCCGCTGATCGCCGTCAACGCCGCCCCGCCCTACGAGCAGTGGCAGAACTACCGTGCCGTCGGCCTGCTCACCTCCCACATGAGCCCCCGCGCCGAGAGCAACCTGGCTGTCTACCGGCAGGTCACCGTGGACGCGCAGGCCATCTCCAACCCGGGTCTCGCCCCCGCCCAGATCGACGCCGCGCTCACCGCGTGCCTCTCCGAGCGCAGGCCGGTCTACCTGGAGGTCATGGAGGACCTGTGGGACGAGCCCTGTCCCGCGCCGGAGGCCCCCCTCACCCGCCGCGAACGGCCGTTCAGCACGCGCAACCAGACCATGCTGGACAACGCCGTGGAGGCGATCATCGGCCTGATCGAGGCGCACCCCGGCCCGGACGGCAGGCCCCGCCCGATCGTGTGGGCCGGCGAGGAGATCGACCGGTTCGGCCTCGGCGGGGAGCTCACCGACCTGACGGAGGCCACCGGGGTGCCGTTCTGCACCACCGTCGGCGCCAAGGCCGTCGTGGACGAGGACCTGCCGCAGTTCCACGGCGTGTACAACGGCCACGCCAGCCACCCGGACGTGCACTGGGTCTTCAAGGACTGGGCCACCTGCCGGATCGGCCTCGGCGCCTGGTCCACGTCGAAGAACCTCGGCGGGGAACAGTACGTCGGCACCGACTGGGTGATGGCCGCCCAGGGCGGGGTCAGCGTCGGCACCACGTACTTCCCCGACGTCCAGCTCGCCCGGCTGCTGCCCGCCCTCCAGGACGCGCTGGTCAAGCGCTTCGGCTCGTCGGGCCTGGCCGCCGACTACTACGCCGAGGCCCACGCCCACCACGGCGCGCCCCACGACCGCCCCGCCGGCCTGGAGCGTCACCGCGCCTCGCTCCGCGCCGTCAGCTCGCCGTCCCGCCACACCGAACAGCTCACCTACGACGGCCTGTTCGACCGGATCAACCACTTCCTGGGCCTGGAGACCCGGCAGGACTGGACGGTCGTCTCCGACGCCGCGTTCTCCCTCATCGGCTCGATGAACCTGTCCCTGCCCGCGGGTGGCTTCCTCTCGCAGGTCAGCTGGCTGTCCATCGGCTGGTCGGTCGGCGCGGCCACCGGCGCCGCACTCGCCCCCGAGCGCGGCCGCACGCGCCCGATGGTGTTCGTCGGCGACGGCTCCTTCCAGGAGACCTGCCAGGAGATCTCCACCCACACCAGGCTCGGGCTGCGCTCGGTGGTGTTCGTCATGGACAACGGGCACTTCTACGGCATCGAGCAGATGCTGGTGAACCCGTCCTACTACGCCGAGCGGGGCACAGCCGGTGCCGCCGACCCGGACGGCGCGGACTTCTACAACGTCCTGCACCCCTGGCACTACGACCGCCTCGCCGCCGTCTTCGCCGACGAGGAGACCCCGGCGCACGGGATCGACATCGCGAACACCGCCGAACTGGACGAACTGCTGGCCCGCCTCACCGACCCCACCGACCCGGTCAACTCCGGCCCCCTGCTGGTCCGGGTCCGTCTGCACCGGCACGACTATCCGCGGGCGATGGCGTACAAGGTGCCGAAGCCCTAGGCGACGTCGTAGGGCCCCTGACAGCTCAGGGGAGGGCGGCGGCCGACACGGCCGCCGCCCGTCATGCCCCCATCAAGCCCGTGGGCCTCATGTCCCGTGGGCCTCATGTCAGGACCCGAGTCGGCGACGGTCCTCCTCGTCCCACTTCTGGGTGTCGCGCGGCCGGACGTACGGCTCCTCCCCGGCCGGATGTCCACCGGCGACGGCACGCTGCCGGGCCAGCTCCGCGTCGAACTCCAGTCCGAGCAGGATCGCCAGGTTGGTGATCCACAGCCACACCAGGAAGATGATCACACCGGCGAGCGTCCCGTACGTCTTGTTGTACGAGGCGAAGTTCGCCACGTACAGCGCGAACCCGGCGGAGGCGGCCATCCAGATGAGCAGCGCGAGGATGCTGCCGGGGGTGATCCAGCGGAAGCCGCGGGTCTTCGCGTTCGGGGTCGCCCAGTACAGCAGCGCGATCATGAGCGTGACCAGGAGCACCAGCACCGGCCACTTCGCGATCGACCACACCGTGAGCGCCGCGTCGCCGACGCCGAGCGCCGTGCCCAGCTGCCGCGCGAGACCGCCGGTGAACACCACGATCAGCGCGCTGATCACGGCCATCACCATCAGCACCACGGTCACACCGACCCGCACCGGCAGCACCTTCCACACCGGACGGCCCTCGGGAACGTCGTAGACCGCGTTCGCGCTGCGGATGAACGCGGCGACGTACCCCGACGCCGACCACACCGCCAGCACCAGACCCACGATCGCCATGACCGAACCCAGACCGGCATTTCCCTGCATCTGCTGCACCGCGTTCCGCAGGACATCCTGCGCGGGACCCGGGGCGAGCTTCTGGATGTTGTCCAGCACCTGCTGTGTCGCCGACTGCCCGACGATCCCCAGTACGGACACGAGCGCGAGCAGTGCCGGGAACAGCGCCAGAATTCCGTAGTAGGTCAGTGCCGCGGCCCGGTCGACCAGCTCGTCTCTCTTGAACTCCTTCAAGGTGCCTTTCAGCACCGCCCCCCAGGCGGGCTTGGGCAGATCCGTCGGACGCTCCGGCGCCCGCCGCTCCACCTCGTCGTCCGGCCCGGCCTCCGGGGCTTGCCTGCTCTCTGCCTCGCGATCAGCCGTTTGATCAACCTCTCGATCAACCTCTCGATCAACCTCTTGATCGGCCACGGCATGATCGCTGTCGTGCTGTCCGTGTCGCTTCAGTATCCGTACCATCCGGCACGGGTATCCGGCCTGGACCGACCTATACGCATATTCGCGATGTATCGGGCATCGCTCCTGTATCGGAGGCCGGATCGGATCACCTGGCCCGCGAGGTGATCGACGTCTCGGTCCGCGTCACGCTCAAGCGCTGAGCCCTCCTCGGGACCGGGGGCCTGAAGCGAGTCCTGCGTCCCTCTTCCCGTGCCGTGAAGCTAGGGGCGCCGCCAAGGCGTGACGCAGGTGACGGACAGTCAATTCCGTGCGGCTCTCGCGAAATTGTACGAAGAGTCGTAGAACAAACGTGCATCCAATCCCACTTCGGGTGCGTCCTACAGAGAAGTCCAGTGCTCGCAAGGGAAGTTCACTGTCTCTGGAGGACCCGATGCACCGACGCCTCGTCATCTCCGTCGCCACCGCCGCCCTTTGCGGCTCCACGCTCGTCGGCACCGCCACATCCGCCTCCGCCGCCACACCTCTGGCCGTCGACTGCCGCAAGGTGAAGTGCGTCGCGCTCACCTTCGACGACGGGCCGGTCGTCGACACGAAGCGGCTGCTGGGCATCCTGAACGACCGGAACGTCAGAGGGACCTTCTACCTGGTCGGCAAGAACGTCCAGAAGTACCCGTCGACGGTGCGCGACGCGGCGCTCGCCGGCCACCAGATAGGCAACCACAGCTGGGACCACGCCGACCTGACCAAGCTCACCACCGCGAAGATCAAGTCGCAGCTCTCCCGCACGGACACGGCGATCAAGGCGGCGACCGGCAAGAAGCCCAGCACCCTCCGCGCCCCGTACGGCGCCCACAACGCGGCTGTTCGCAATGCCGCCGGGCGACCGCTGGTGCACTGGAGCGTCGACACCCTCGACTGGAAGTACCGCGACACCGCCCGGCTCATCAGGTACGTCAACGCGGAGACCAGGCCCGGGGACATCGTCCTCATGCACGACATCCACAAGACGACGGTCGACGCGGTACCGGGGATCATCAAGGCCCTCAAGGCCCGCGGCTTCCACTTCGTGACCGTCGACGAACTCTTCGCCCCGACCAAGCTGCCTTCCGGCAAGGTCACCTACCACAACCGCGCGGCGTACCGCCCGTGACCGGGGGCGGCGCGAAGCCCGGTCGCAGCAGCGCCGTGTCCTGGAGGTGATCGGCGCGTTTCAGACAGCGTGAGTTCGTCTTGGATCTTTGAACACCTTCGGCAGGCCGTGTCCCGGTGGAACCTCGCGTCGGCGGAGCCGACGACAAGTGATGGCGCGGGCGGCGAGTCGATCGCCCGAGCGGTGGCGTCCGGCCCTGCCGTAGAGCCCGCGCTGTGCGGGGAGTGAGCCCGTCGTGCTGAGGAAGTTCATCGAGCAGTACGTCGAGAACCAGCGGCACAAGCGGGAGTTGGCGCGCCGTCGTTGGGAGCAGGAGGAGCGGTGGCGCGAGGAGGACCGAGCCATCGACCTCGCCGCTCGTGCCGCGAAGGACGTCTCCGCCAGGCGGCACGGAGAGTCGATGCGGCGGCTGGCCGGCGTCTCCTACATCGCGTTGCGCTGCCACGAGGACACATGGACGTTCATGGCGCGCGCCGCCTTCGGGGTGTGGGAACCGTCCTGGTCCCAGAGCACGCATGACACATGGAACCGGATCGGTCCCGACAACAAGCGGCTGTGCATGCTCACCGTCGATCCGAACCTGCCGGAGGGCCGCATCACCAAGGGAGCCGATGGGATGCAGGACGTGCTCATCTCGGGCCACAACCTGGTCCGGGTCCTCGACGCGCTCCGTACCGCCGCTCGGTCCGACGACCCGGCGCGCGCCGCCCGGGGCAGGACGCTGTACGAGAGGATCTCGGCGGTGGCCGACATGACGGATGCGACGCGGCCGGCGGGGAAGACCACCGGGATCGTGGTGTCCATCGACGACAGCCTGAGCGAGCCGGGCGTCCACGAGCCCTCACGCCCCCTGGCCGTGGCCGTGGTGCCGCCGGTCCAAACGCCCGCCACCGGTGCACCTCAACGACAACTGCCCGTCCTGACGGCATCACATCCGCAGCGCGCGATGGAGTCCCCGCGCCGGCCCGCGGTGGTGTCCCCGTCCCCTACGGATCATTCAGCCGTTCGACGGCCTGCGGATCGGTAGCGACACCGGGTGACGAGGGCGGCGGGGGACGCCCATGCGGTCGGCTTGGTAACCGCTTAAAGCGGTTACCGCGCCGGGCGACCCACGGCGGTGCGTCGGCGCACGTATCGCGCTCCGCGCGGTTGGCGTGAAGTTGTGCACTCTATTGGCCGTCGCAAGAAATAAGCCTTACATTCCTGGACGCCACTCGTTCAGTGCACTGAGCATCCGCTCCGGCCCCCGCATCCCCCGCATCCCCCGCAAGGAGCCGTCACCATGCCTGCCAGCACCCGTCCCCGCACCCCCCGCACCCCCCGCACTCCCCGTACTCGTCTGCGTGTCGCCCTCGTCGCCCTGGCCACGCTGGCATCCGCCGCGCTCACCACCCTCCCCTCCACGGCCGCCCAGGTGGACTCGCCGGTCAGCGGCCACCTCACCGGCACCCTCGCCGACGGCGCCACCTGGGTCGCCGACGTCCCCGAGGACTGGAACGGCACCCTGCTGCTGTTCAGCCACGGCTTCGGCCCCCTGGTCGCCAGGAACGCTCCCACCGACGCCGTACGCACCGCGCTGCTCGCCGAGGGCTACGCGATGGCCGGGTCGTCGTACGACCCCAACGGCTCGATGTGGGCACTGAACAGCGCCGAACGAGACCAGTTCGCCACCGTCGACGCCGTCACCGCGAAGATCGGCAAGCCGTCGCGCACGCTGGCCATCGGCAATTCGATGGGCGGACTCGTCAACGCGCAGCTGGCCCGGGACGGCGGCGGGCGCATCGACGGCGCGCTCGGTCAGTGCGGCCTGGTCGCGGGCGGCACGGACCTGAACAACTACCAGCTGGACGCCGAGTACACCATCGCCCGTCTGCTGCTGCCCGGACAGGACGTGAAACTCGTACGGTTCGGCACCTCCGCCGAGGCCTCCGCCACCGCCGACCTGCTCACCAAGGCGGTCACCGCCGCCCAGGGCACCCCGCAGGGCCGCGCCCGGATCGCGCTGGCCGCCGCCTACCTCAACCTGCCCGCCTGGGCGCCCGGGAAGGACCGGCCCGCCGCGACCGACTGGGCGGGCCAGCAGGAGCAGCAGTACGCGTGGTTCGCGCAGGGCATCCTCTCGTTCGTCGAGGGCGGCCGGTACGCCATAGAGCAGTCCGTCGGCGGCAACGCCTCCTGGAACCGGGGCGTCGACTACGCCCGCCTGCTCGCCGATTCCGCACACGCGCCCCAGGTCCGCGCCCTCTACAAGGCGGCCGGCCTCGACCTGCGCGCCGACCTGCGCACGCTGACCGCGGGCGCCACGATCACCGCCGACCCGGCCGCCGTCCGCACCGCGCAGCGGACGTCCTCCGCGGGCCAGGGACTCGACGTGCCGTTGCTCAACATCCACACCACCGCCGACAACCTGGTTCCGGTGGAGCAGGAGAGCCGTTTCGCCGCCCGTGTGCGGGCCTCGGGCGACGGCGCGCTGCTGCGGCAGGCGTACGTCGAGCGGCAGGGCCACTGCACGTTCACCACCGCCGAGACGGTGGCCGCCCTGCACGCGCTCGAACACCGCGTCGAAACCGGCCACTGGGACGACGTCGCGACCCCGGCCGCGCTCCAGAAGGCCGCCACCGAGCTCGGTCTGGGCGGGGCGGCGTACGCCCCCTACCGCCCGGCACCGCTGACGGTCGGCCGCGACGGGTCGGCGCACCGCACTCAGCACTGACGCCGGGCACCCCGCGAGCCCCGCGCACCGGGGCGGGCCACGGCGCGGTGGGGTCACCCGGCGACGACGGCCATCCGGTCGCTGATCTGCTGGGCGGTGGCCAGGACCTTCTGGGCGATCTCCGTCTCCGCCTCCGGGTAGACCCGGGAGGCGAGGGCGGCCACGCTCACCGCCGCGACGACCTGCTTGTTCGCGTCCCGGATCGGCGCGGCGATGCCCACGACGTCGGGGTCGAGTTCGCCGCGGGTGACGGAGTAGCCGATGCGGCGGATCCGGCCGAGGCGTTCCATCAGGGCGTCGACGTCGGTGAGGGTGGCCGGGGTGAAGCGGCGCAGCTCGGCGGCCTCCAGCAGCCTGCGGGCCTCGTCGTCCGGGCTCCAGGCCAGCAGGACGAGGGCGGAGGCGCCGGCGTTGATCGGCAGCGTGCTGCCACGCTCGTAGGAGATGCGTACCGCGCGGGTGCTCTCCGCGCGGTCCACGCACACCACCAGGTCCCCGGCGCGCCGGGTCAGCAGCACGGTCTCGTGCGCTTCTTCGGCCAGGGCCTCCATCGACGGCAGCGCGACCTCGGAGAGGCCGTAGCTGCGGCGGGCCAGCCGGGCGATCTCCAGTACGCGCAGGCCGAGCCGGAAGCCGCCGCCGGGCGCCTCCTCCAGGAAGCGCCCGGCGACCAGGCTCTGCAGATAGCGGTACGCGGTGGAGCGGGCGACGCCGAGCCGTTCCGCCACGGCGGTGCCGGAGACGACGAGGTGGGTGTCGTCGAACATGGTCAGGATGTCGAGCGCCCGGTCGGCGGTGGAGTTGCGGTCGCGGTAGCTGGGGGACGCTGTTCCTGACATGCGAGGCACAGTAGCGGGTGACCGCGTGCCCTTGGAGGTCGCGTCGGTCCGCCCGCTCCCGGCGGGCCCGTTTACAGCCGGTCCTTGACGACGGTGTTGCGCAGTTCCCCGACGCCCTCCACGGTGGTGACGAGTTCCTGGCCGGGCCGCAGGAAGACCTTCGGGTCGTGGCCGGCGCCCACCCCGCCCGGGGTGCCGGTGAGGATCAGGTCGCCGGGCAGCAGCGTGATGATGGTGCTGACGTAGGCGATGGTGTCGGCCACGTCGAAGAGCAGGTCGGCGGTGTTGGACTGCTGCATGGTGTGGCCGTCGACACCGCACGAGATGGTCAGGCCGGAGGCGCCGGGCGGGAGTTCGTCGGGGGTGACGAGCGTGGGCCCGACAGGGGTGGTGGCCTCGAAGGTCTTGCCGGAGAGGAACTCCCGGGTGCGGTGCTGCCAGTCGCGCACGGTCACGTCGTTGGCGACCGTGTAGCCGGCCACGTGCTCCAGGGCCTTCTCGCGCGGGATGTGACGGCCGCCGCGCCCTATGACGACGCCGAGTTCGGCTTCCCAGTCGAGGTCGTCGCTGACCGGCGGCATGTGGATGTCGTCGTGGGCGCCGATCAGGGAGCCGTCGTACTTGGCGAACAGGGTCGGGTGCGCGGGGGTCGCGCGGCCCATCTCCTTGATGTGGGTGGCGTAGTTCAGGCCCAGGCAGACGATCTTGTTGGGATGGGGGACGAGCGGGGCGAGTGACGCCTCCGACAGGGGCAGGCGCTCGCCGTCCGTGGCGGCCGCCCGTACCTGCCAGTCGTCACCGGCGGCGAGCAGAGCGCCGACGTCGGAGTAGGGCAGCAGGACGAGTTCGTCGCCTTCCTGCCGGGCGGCGGCGGTCCGGCGGTCGTCGGTGACACGGACGGTGCTGAGTCTCATCGGGGTACTCCTGGGGAGTCGTGCTGGATCTCGGGGAGGGAATCGAGGACGGGGGCGGGAGGGACGGTGGCCGTGAGGGGGCGGGCGGCGAAGCGCCGCAGCTCCGCGCCGACGTACTGGGCCCGGTCGGGGGTGAACACGGCTGCCACCAGACGGTCGGGGCGTACGAGGACGAAGTGCCTCGTGACTCCGGCGAAGAGGGCCTCGAGCCGGCCGTCGGCGTCGGCGATCCCCGTCCGGCCGGCACGGTCGCGCGGTGCGCGGTCGTCCAGGAAGACGTCCACGGCGGTGGCGTCGGGGAGGCCGGCCCGCGCGACGGCCACCCAGTCGGTGTCGCTCACGCCGATCCCCAGCAGGCTCCAGCCCTGTCCGAGGACGTCGTCTAGCCGAGTGAGGCGATGATGCCGCCCGCGCAGCACCCTCGGCTGCGGCAGCATCGTGCCGACGAGCTCACGGCCCGGGCCGTGAGCGGGGACGACGGCTCCCGATCTGACTCGGGTGTCGGGGCGGTAGCGCATCTCGGTGAGATAGCGGCGCCCCGGCGGGATGCGCATGGCCGTGCGCACCAGCACATCGCGCAGCAGGGCGCGGGGGCGGCTGGTGGTCATCACGATCCGGCCGAGCCGTACGGAGAGGTCGATCACGGCCCGGGCGTGGGGGCGCCGCTCGGTGTCGTACGTGTCGAGCAGTGTGTCGTCGGCCCGGCCCGCCAGGACCTCGGCGATCTTCCAGCAGAGGTTGGCCGCGTCCCGTACACCGGAGTTGAGGCCCTGCCCGGCGAACGGCGGCATCATGTGCGCGGCGTCGCCGAGCAGGAAGCAGCGGCCCCCGCGCAGGCGGTCGGCGAGCAGCGCGTGGAAGCCGTAGGCGACGGCCCGCTCGACCTGCTCGGGTGTGATCTCCCGGTAGGGCCGCAGGAGCCCGCGCACCAGGGCGAAGGGGGGCGGTGTGCCGGGTTCGCACTCGCCCGGCTTCAGGCGGAACTCGTAGCGGCAACGGCCGTCCCGTCCGGCGACGATGACGACGGGGCGGCCCGGGTCGCCGTGGTGCATGCCGTAGCGCTGGTCGTGCGTGTCCTGGAGGGTGTCGACCACGAGCCACACATCGGGGAAGCTGCGCCCTTCCATGGGGATGGACAGCAGGTCGCGTACGGTGCTGCGGCCGCCGTCGCAGCCGAGGACGTACGAGACGTCCAACTCCTCGGTCGGCCCGTCCTCCCCGCCGGTCCGCAGCGACACGCGCACCTGGTCGGGGTGCTGGGTGACGAGGGCTGTCAGGCGGGTGTCGAAGCGGACGTCGACGCTGGGGAGGCGGCGCAGCTGCTCGCGCAGCACGCGCTCCAGGTCGGGCTGGGCGAAGGGGTTCTTGAAGGGGTGCCCGAAGCGCTGGTCGCCGGTGCCGCGGGCGTGCAGGAGCGGCCGTCCGCCGATGCCGAAGTACTTCGTCCCGGTGCCCGGCACGAGGATCGGGTAGACCGCCTCGTCGAGGCCGTCGGCTGACTGGAGCGTGCGCAGCGACTCGTCGTCGAGGCTGATCGCCTTGGCGTCGTCGCTGGTGGTGGCGTTGCGTTCCACCAGCAGCACGCGTACGCCCCGCGAGCCCAGCAGATGGGCGGCCGTCAGCCCGGTCGGGCCGGCGCCCACGATGAGTACGTCGGGTCGCGGGGCCGGTGGTGCCGCGGATGTCGTGGGCACGGCGATTACTGGACCGGCTGGTAGGCGGGGCCGCCTTCGGTCAGTAGCCGTTCGGCCTCGGCGAGCACGTCCGCCGGGTCCTGGTCGAGGTCGATGGTCTTGCGGAAGGGCTGGCGCACGTCACGCTCCAGCCGGAGGTAGACCTCGTTGCGGTTGCCCTCGGGGTCGAAGAAGTAGATCCCGATCGCGTTGCCGTGGGTGACTTCCTGCTGGACGTCGATGCCTTCGGCACGGAACCGGTGGTGGAAGCCGATGATCGACTCCAGGGTGTCCACGCGCCACGAGACCTGGTGGGTGAGCTTGGCGCCGGGAGGGGCGGTGCGGCCCCGCTGCAGGACGAACTCGTGGTGCTCCTCGTCGGGGCGCGAGGAGAAGAACACGATGCCCCGCTCCTCGTCCTCGTCGGTGACGGTCAGCCCCAGGACGCGGGAGTAGAAGTCGCGCATCTTCACCAGGTCGTCGACCCAGAAGCCGGTGTGACCGAGTCCAGTGATCGCCATGGCTGTGTCTCCTTTTTCAGGACGCATGTTTTGTTGTCCGGGACACTAGGCTGCTCGATGCGCCGACGTCAACGATCGGCATGCGGGCGTCCGCAAGGAGATTTCTCGCGTCTCGCCTCTTGACGGTTCAAGCGCTTTGGGTGCAGCGTCCTGTCTCACGCTACAAGCGTCCGAGTATGCGGGACGCCCGTCCTGGCTCTGCTGAAGCCACCGGGGACCGCTCGAGCCGCCACTGGAGGCACCCCATGACCCGTTCCGATGCCGGGAGAGCCGCCGCCCCGGCCGACGCCGAGGGCCCACCGTCGCTGGGCCGCGCCACCCTGATCGCCGCATGCCTGGCAATCTGCGTGGCCCAGATCGGCATCCCGCTCGCGTCCCCGATCATCGGAGAGATCCAGCGGGACTTCGGGGCGTCGGCCGCCGCGCTCGCCTGGATCCCCGCGGCGTTCATCCTGCCGACGGCCATCCTGGAGCTGAACTTCGGCGTTCTCGGCGACCTCTTCGGACGCAAACGCCTGCTCGTCCTCGGCGGACTGCTGATCACGGCCGGCGCCCTGGTCGTCGCCACCTCGGGCACCCTGACCCAGCTCATCGCCGGCCAGGCGCTCGCCGGCCTCGGCGCCGCAGCGATCTTCCCCTCCTCGCTGGCAGTGGTCGTCGCGGGCACCCCGGAACCCGCCGCCCGCGCGCGGGCCCTGTCGTACTGGGCCGTCAGCCTGGCGTTCGGCGCCATGATCGCCCCGCTGATCAGCGGGTTCACCGCCGAGCACACCGACTGGCACTGGGCCTACGTACCGCTCGCGGTGGTCGGCCTGGTCACCGCGGCCGTCAGCGCCCGGTGCGTCGTCGACTCCCGAGAGCCGGCCGGGCGCGGACTCGACTGGCCGGGCCAGATCACCGTCGCCGTGTCCCTGCTGGCGCTGCTCTACGCCGTCATCGAGGGCGCCAACGACGGCTACACCGCGACGCACATCGTGCTCGCCTTCGCGATCGCCCTCGCCGCCTTCGTGGGCTTCCTCGTCGCGGAGCGCAAGTCACGGGCGCCGATGCTGCGGCTGGAACTCTTCCGGAACCCCTCCTTCGCCGCGGCCGCCGCCATCGGACTGCTCGCCATGTTCGGCTTCATCGGCACCGCCTACGCACTGAGCATCAAGCTGGAGACCGTCTACCACCTCTCCCCGCTGACGGCCGCCCTGCCCTTCGCTCTCATCCAGGCGATCCCGCTGGTGCTCACCCCCGTCCTGCCGAAGCTGCTGCAGCGGGTGCACCCTCGTGCCCTGCTCGTCGGCGGTCTGCTGTCCCTCGCGGCGGGCGAGATCTGGATGGCGCTGCTGCCGGGCGACGCCACGGACCTGGCGTCCATGACCGGGCCCATCCTGCTGCTGGGGATCGGCTTCATCACGATGTTCTCCGCGCTGACGGCCGTCGCGGTCGGCGCCGTCGACATCCGGCACGCCGGTATGGCCAGCGCCGTCACCAGCCTCGTCCGCGAGACCGGGCAGGCCCTCGGCCCCGCGATCGTCAGCGCCGTCGCCCTCGGTACGGCGAGCAGCGCACTCGCCGCGAAGCTCGGCGCCGCGAAGCTTCCCGCCGAGGCCATGGGCGTGGCCAGTGCCGTCAACGCGGACGGGGGCGCGATCGCGGTCGCCAACGCCGATCTCGGCGGGCTGTCGCGCACCCTGGTCCCGCTGGCCCGCGAGGCCCTCGAAACGGGCCTCGATCTCGGCCTGTACCTCTGCGCCGGTGCCAGCGTGGTGGCCGCGCTCATCGCCGTACTCGCTCTGCGGCACCGTACGGCCGCGGACGTACCGGGCGGCGCGGAAGCGGCCGACACCTCCGTGGCGCAAGCGGATACCGCCGCCCCGTCGGCCAGCCCACTGCCCAGCCACTGACCGACCCGCGCCTCGGCTCTCCCCGGGAACCAAGGACACCCCCCTCGCGGTGTGCCCGCTGGTCTTCGCCGCCGACCCGGCCGCGCCAGGGCCCTTCCGGGCGACGCCCCCTTCACGACTCGACGCGCTCCTTCGTGGCGCGACGCACCAGACATGACGGACCTAGAAGCACCAGACATGACGGATCTATCGGAACGGGACACCATGACGTTCTTGGACAGCACCACCTGGGAAGGCCGCATCTTCTCCGGCTCGGGCGAGTGGATCAACGGCTCGGGCGAGGACTACGACGCCGTCGAGCCCGCCACCGGCAAGACGCTGGGCCGCGTCGGCTCCGCCACACCGCCAGACGTGGACAAGGCGGTACAACGGGCGGTGCGGGCCCAGCGGGAGTGGGCCGCCCGGCCGTACTCCGACCGTGCCGCCGTACTGCGCCGCGCCGCCCGCCTCTTCGAGGAGCACCAGCAGGAGATCGAGACCTGGGTGGTACGGGAGTCCGGTGCGATCCGTCCGTTCGCCGCCCTACAGGTCAGCAGCGGTGGTGCGGAGGAGTGCCAAGAGGCCGCCGCCCTCGCCGGGGCACCCTACGGCGAACTGCTGCGTTCCGGGCAGGAGCGGCTGTCCTTCTCCCGCCGCAAGCCCGTCGGAGTGGTCGGCGTCATCGCCCCGTTCAACGTGCCGATCACCCTGGCCATGCGGGCGGTCGCCCCGGCGCTCGCCCTCGGCAACGCCGTCGTCCTCAAGCCGGACCCCCGCACCGCGATCAGCGGCGGCGTCGTCTTCGCCCGCGTCTTCGAAGAGGCGGGCCTGCCCGCCGGTCTGCTGCACGTCCTGCCCGGGGGCGCGGACACCGGAGCCGCCGTGGTCGAGCATCCGCAGGTTCCCGTCATCGCGTTCACCGGCTCCACCCGGGCCGGCCGAGCCATCGGCGTGGCCGCGGCCCGGCACCTCAAGCGGGTCCACCTGGAGCTCGGCGGGAACTCCGCGCTCGTCGTCATGGACGACGTCGACCTGGACAAGGCCGCCTCGGTGGGCGCCTGGGGATCCTTCGTCCACGCCGGTCAGATCTGCATGGCCAGCAGCCGCCACCTCGTCCACGCCTCGGTCGTCGACGAGTACACCGCCCTGCTCGCCCAGCACGCCGACGCGCTCCCGGTCGGCGACCCGACCACCGAGGCCGTCGCCATCGGGCCGCTCATCGACGGCGGACAGCGCGACAACGTGCACCACATCGTCCAGGAGACGATCGCGGCCGGTGCCCGGCTGGCCGCGGGCGGCGGTTACGAGGGCCTGTTCTACCGGCCCACCGTGCTCGCTGACGTACCGCTCACCGCGCCCGCCTACGCCGAGGAGATCTTCGGTCCGGTCGCGCCCGTCGTCCCCTTCCAGGACCTGGACGAGGCGGCCCGGCTCGCCGCGGGCACCGAGTACGGGCTGTCCCTCGGTGTCCTCACCCGTGACGTCATGAAGGGCCTCGCCCTGGCGGAGCGCGTGCCCAGCGGCCTGGTCCACATCAACGACCAGACCGTCAACGACGAGCCGCTCATCCCCTTCGGCGGGGCCGGCGACTCCGGCACCGGCTCCCGCCACGGCGGCACCGCCGCCAACCTCGAAGCCTTCACCGAACAGCAGTGGGTCACCGTACGCGGCGAACTCCCCGACTACCCCTTCTGACGGGGCCCGTTTCGCCCCCCGCACCCATCCGTTTCGCCCCCCGCACACTGGAGCAACGATGCCCCCGAACCCCATGACCGTCGTCCCCCGCCGGACGGGACGGACCCCCGCCCCCGCCCCCGGAGCCGGCTGGCCCACCGACAACAAGTTCCTCAACGGCCCCTTCGCGCCCTGGACGGAGGAGAACGAGGCGTACGACCTGGAGGTGGACGGAGAGATACCGGCCGACCTCGCGGGCGCGCTGTTCCGCGTCTCCTCCAACCCCCGCTTCCAGCCCCGCAACACCGACCGCTACCACTGGTGGGAGGGCGACGGCATGGTCTGCGGCATCTACCTGCGCGAGGGCCGGGCCGCCTACCGCACCCGCTGGGTCGAGACCGACTCGATGAAGGTCGAGGTGGAGGCCGGGGAAGCGGTCTACAGCGGCTTCGTCAACGGCGGCACCCCGGGCCGGCTGCCCGAGGGCGCCCCGCCCGCCAAGAACGTGGCCAACATCAACGCCGGCCTCTTCGACGACCACCTGATCGTCTACTACGACGGCGGACTGCCGCACGCGCTGGACCCCGAGACCCTGCGCACCCTCGGCACGTACGACTTCCACGGCGGCATCGACGTCCTGTGCACCGGCCACTACAAGACCGACCCGGACACCGGCGACATGCTGTTCTTCGCCGCCACCGGCCCGGTCGTCACCTGGTACCGCGCCGACGTGAAGACGGCCGAGATCATCGACTCGCACTCCTTCGACATCGGCGTGCCCGTCCTCATGCACGACTTCGCGGTCAGCGACACCTACGCCGTCTTCTTCGTCACCCCCGCCCAGTTCCGCCTCGACATGGTGGTGCAGAGCAGGCCCGGCGTGGTCTGGGACGAGAACTCCCTGGAACACGGGGTGCAGATCGTCCTGATGAACCGCCACACCCACGAGGTCACCTGGCACGAGCTCGGCGGCCACTGGGCCAACACCCACTTCTTCAACGCCTACGAGCAGGACGGCGAGCTGATCGTCGACGGGCACCGCATCAGCCGGCTCGGCAACCCCGCCGACCGCCTCTCCACGCCGCTGGGCTCCCACGAGTGGTTCCCCCCGGCCCAGCCCTACCGGTGGCGTGTGGACCTGGCGACCGGGCGGGCCTCGGAGGAGATGATCAGCGGCATCTTCGGGGAGTTCCCGAAGATCAACGATGCGTACACCGGCCGCCCGCACCGCTACGGCTACTTCGTCACCACACGCGGCCTGGCCCACGACACCATGTCCGACGGGCTGGCCCGCCACGACTACCTCCTCGACCACACCACCGTCGTCGAAGGACCGGACGGCCTGACCAGCCCCAGCGAACCGGCCTTCGTCGCCCGCGAGAACGCCCGCAGCGAGGACGACGGCTACCTGCTCACCCTGTGGTGGAACCGCACCACCGACCTCAGCGAACTCCTCATTCACGACGCCGCCGACCTGCGCCGCACCCCGCTCGCCCGGGTCAAGCTCCCCAGCCGGGTGCCCTTCGGCTTCCACGGCAGCTGGGCCGACCACCTCACCCTGGACCGAGCCATCGCGGCCCACCGCGACGACGGCCGGTAGGCCACAGCGGCGTACCCGCCCCGTACGTGCCCCGGCTTCCGTCAAGGTGTGGCCCATCGCCCACCTCGGGTGATACCACTTATGCCCCCGGGGGCAGGGCTCCCGGGTGCCGCACCGCAACCGATGTGGCTGAAAAGTGTGTCTCTGGGGGCGTGGTCCGAAGCTCCGGGGCGAGTGAGGTTCCGGCAGCACTGCAGCCTTGGGGGCTGGAATGAACACATGGGCGGTGCCCGGATACACCGAGTCGACGGAGCTCGGATCAGGGGCGAGCGGGCGGGTCGTCCTTGCCGTGCACCAGGAGACCGGCGTCCCGGTCGCGATGAAGTACCTCGCCGAGTCACTGCGCACCCGGCCCGGCTTCGTACGCGACTTCAGGGCGGAGGCGCGGCTGCTGGGCGGCCTGGAGAGCCCGTACGTCGCCGGGCTGTACGAGTACGTCGAGAGTCCGGACGGCGCCGCCATCGTGATGGAGCTGGTGGACGGTGTCTCGTTGCGGACCCTGCTGACCAGCCAGGGCCCGCTCGACCCCGAGGCCGCCCTCGTGGTCCTGAAGGGCTCGTTGCTCGGTCTGGCCGACGCGCACCGTATCGGCGTCGTCCACCGCGACTACAAGCCGGCGAACGTCCTGGTCGCACCGGACGGAGAGTCCAAGCTCGTCGACTTCGGGATCGCGGCGGACGTCGGCACCAGCGCCGGAGCGGCGGGAACCCCCGCCTACATGGCCCCGGAGCAGTGGACCGGGGCACCCGCCTCTCCCGCCGCCGACGTGTACGCGGCCACGGCCACGTTCTTCGAGTGCCTCACGGGCCACAAGCCGTACCCGGGCGACAATCTCGCCGAACTCGCGCTGCAGCACGCCGATGCGCCCGTCCCCGTCGAGGAGGTCCCCGAGGCGGTGCGGGACCTGGTGCGGCGCGGTCTGGCCAAGGACCCGCAGGAACGGCCCACACACGCCGAGGCGTTCGCCACGGAACTGGAGACGGCCGCCGGCGCCGCCTACGGGCCCGACTGGGAGGAACGCGGGCGCGGCCGGCTCGCCGCGCTGGTGGCCCTGCTGCCGCTGCTGCTGCCGTCGGCCCGCAGCGCCCCGCACACCACGACGGACACCGCGCGTACGGTGCTGGGCCGGGAACCGGGACAAGGCTGGGCGCGGTCGTGGCGGCCCGGTCGGCCGGGGATGCTGGTGTCCGGTGCGGCCGTGCTGCTGGGTGCCCTCCTGACCTACGGCATCCAGCACACACCCGGAGCGGATCCGCAGCAGGCGGCGCAAGCCCTGGCCACCACCAGTGCCCAGCCCGGTGTGGAGTCGGGAGGGCCCACCGCTCCGACCGCGACGACCACCGCCTCGTCCCCGCCGTCCCCCACGTCCCCCACGTCCACCGTGTCAGCCGGCCCGTCGGCCTCGGACCCGGGGACCGCCGACACCGGCGAGCCCTCGGCGTCCCTCACCACGGCTCCGGCCCCGGAGACGACGACGCCCGGCGGGGCGACCCCCGAGGCGACGCCGACGACCGCTTCCCCCGGCTCGCCGGCCGCCCCCGCCGTCAAGGACGTCACGGTGTCGGGTTTCCGCCAGACGGGCCCGACGACCGCCACGGCGACGATCGACATCACCACGGACGGCACCGGGCCGCTCTCCCTCACCGTCTCCTGGTTCACGGGCGACACCGGCGGACAGCTCGGCACCCCGGACGGTGCGGTCCAGACGTTGGAGCGCAGCGGCGCCACCCAGTACACCCTGACCGTCGACCACACCTTCCGGAGCAACGCCTGCTACTGGTCGGTGCGGGCCACGACCACTCCGGCCTCCGCCGACGGCGGCGCCTCGCAGCAGCTTCTGACCAGGCGGTGTGACATCCGATGACCACCAAGGACGACCGCACTCCCGCGACCGCCGAAGACGCCGGGGAGCCCACGCGGGTACTCGACCGCGCCGGGGGCGGTGAGGCCACCCTGGTGTTCGGCTCTGCCGGGGGCGGTGAGGTCACCCGGGTGCTCGGCCCAGCCGGGGACGGTGAGGCCACCCGGGTGCTCGGCCCAGCCGGGGACGGTGAGCCCACCCAGGTGCTCGGCCCCGCACACAAACCCGCCCCGAGCGACGAACCCGCCCCTAGCGACGAACCCGGCCCCGCCGACGCCGAGTACAGCGCCACTGTGCTGGCCAGCCACTGGATCCAGAGACCCGAGCCGGACGCCACCCTCGTCGGGCCGTTCTCCACGGAGACCCCGCTGACGCCGCCGGATCGCGCCGAGGGCACGATGCTGCGTTTCGGCCCGGGGGTGACAGCCGCCCTCGCGCACCGAACCCACAGGACGCTGCCCGTGGTGCCGCCGCCCCCCGTGCCCCGACGCCGACGTCTGCGCCGACACGCTCTGCCCGCGCTGGTACTGATCGCAGTCCTGGCCTTCCTCGCCTGGCAGCGTCTCGGGCCGTCCGTCGCGGTGCACACGGCGGCGGTCACGGCCCGGCCCACGGTTCTGGGATGCGGTGACACAGCCGACATAGTCGGCCTCGTCGCCACGAACGGCCGGCCGGGCACGATCTCCTACCGCTGGATCCGAAGCGACGGCACCGCCTCGGGCACACTGCGCGAAGGGGTGGTCCGGGGCCAGAGACAGGCACGTCTGCACCTGCGGTGGACCTTCCAGGGCACAGGCCGATACGAGGCACGGGTCGAACTGCGCATCCTTTCCCCCAAGCACCGCACGGTCACCGCCCACCTCACGTACCAATGCCCCTGACCGGGCCTCGGCCGGTCAGGGGCATCTTGCGTTCCCGCGGTGTCAGTTCACAGTGAAGAAGTAGTCGTAGGGCGCCAGTCGGATGCCGGAGCGGGTCGTCGCGTAGACCGTGACGTAGTGGAAGCCGTCCGTCGACGGGGTCCAGTCGATGCCCGCCTCATCGTCGGCGCCCGCGGTGACCGTGGCCTCCGGGTCCCCGTCGAAGGAGTACGTGTAGCTCACGACGTCCTTCACCTTGGGCGTGAACGTGAACGCGCCCGGGACGCCCGCACCGCCGCCCGAACCGTTCTCGGGGTAGACGTCCGAAGCGACGGTCGGAGTCGTGTCGTAGCTGATGTCCCACGATGCCGCGTCGCTGACCCAGCCGTTCGCGCTCCTGCTGGTCACCCGGAGCGACTCGCCGTAGGTGCCGTCCAGCGTGAGCGTCACCTTCGCCGTGCCGTCCGCCGCCGCCTCCACGTCGACGGTCCTGTCGCTCTGACCGCCGACGGTCTTCACGGAGTAACCGACGACCGGACTCTTCGACTGGAGCCCCGCGTCGGGCCGGAGCGTGAATTCGGTCGGATCGCCGAACTCGGGCGACGGGACGGCCGGGGTGACGGTGGGCGCCGTGGAGCTGACGCGGAACGTGTAGCTGGTGATCGCCGATCCGTTGTAGGCCCGGTCCAGGCTTCGCACCCACAGGGTCATCACACCGGCGCCGCGCGGCGGGACCAGGCTGAGCGTGGCCGAACCGCCGGGCGCGTCGGCGCGCTTGAAGTATCTCGTGTCCGAGTACGGGTCGACGGGCTGCGGAATGCCGTGGTCGCCGATCGTCGTGCCGATGACCGGGAAGTCCTGCTGCCAGGTGAACTGGAACCCGGTGACGTCGTCGACGCCGCCCGCGTCCAGTGTGAACGTGACCGGCTCCCCGCCCTGATTCCATCCGTCCGGCGGGTAGTTCGGCGAGGTGATGGTGGGTGCGCTCGCAGGGCGGGTGTTGTCGACCGTGACGTAGCAGGGGGCCGACCAGTCCGAGGCCGCGCCCCCGGCCACCGTCTGCGCCTGCCACGCGTAGGTCTGTCCGTCGGCGAGCGCGGCGGCGGGCAGAGTGGCGGGTGCCTCGAACCCGGTGGTGGCGAAGTCGCGGGTAACCGTCGTGATCCGCGTCGGGTCGGCGACCGGCCAGACCTGATAGCGCACGCTGACCCGGGGGTTGCCGGTTGTGTCGGTGGTCCCGGGGATGCCTTCGACGACAAGGCCGGTGCCGGCCCAGAGGTAGGTGGGCCGGTCCGCGTCGGTCGAGCAGTTCCGGTAGCCGTTGAACAACTGGGTGGGTGTGGTGGGCGTCCCGTCGGCCGCGTTCGCGGGCGACGCGGCCAGTGCCAGGCCGAGGGTTCCCAGAGAGGCGAGGACGGCACGCGCTCGCGTGCCGAAGGGCATGGTCAAGTGGTCCCTCCCGTTTTGGATGCCCGCACGCCGTGCTGATGCGCACAGGTGTACGGGCGGCGAGGGGATCGTATGAGGTGCCACAGGCCGACGCATGAGATTTAGATCGAACGGCCCTGCTGCCGCCGCCATGTTCAAGGTGCCGGCGGCTTCCGAGGCCCTCGGCGCTGGTCGCCGCTGTGTCGGCGGAGTCGGTCGGTGTGGCGGGCGATGTCTTCCACGCGCGCCGCGAGCTCGGGGTGGTCGGACGCCAGGTACGTGTGCGCGTCGGTCAGGGGACCTACGAGGGTGGCCGCGTCGTTGTCGGCGAGGGCGGTGGTGAGTTCGACGAGTGGGGTGCGAGCGGCGGCGGGGAGGTCGGCGAGCGCGGTGATCTGGCCGGCGAGCTGGCGCAGGTCCGCGGCGTTGGCGCGGGCCCAGGCGGTGACGGTGCGGTCGGCGGCGCGGCGGTCCCGGGTGGCTTGTACCCGCTGTTCGCCCGTGGAGCCCGGGTTTCCGGGACGTACGCGCAGGTAGCGGCGTTCAGCGGCCTGGCGGCTGGAGACGCCGAGGGGGCGGGCGAGGTCGGCCCAGCTGGCGCCGGCCTCCCGGGCTTCCTCGATCAGGTCCGGTTCCCATGCGGCGAGCTGATCGCGCACTTCGCGAAGCAGCAGGAGGGCGGCGAGTGCCTGCTGCGAGCCGGCCTGCGCGGGTTCGGGCCGGGCGGGTTCGGGCTGCTGCCCGTCCCGCGGTGTCCGGGCGGTGCGCAGGGCTTCGTGGATGGTGTCCAGCGCCGCGGCGGCCAGGAACGACGTGGGGGTGAGACCGCGGGGGCGGGGGGCGGGCTGATCGGCGGTGGTCATGGAGCCTCCGGCGCTGTCATCGTCTCGATGACGCTCTACTTGTCATCACTTGGATGACATGTTACAACGAAGGCAAGGTGAACCGCATTGGCAGGAACGTGCCTGACCCGGACAACTGGAGGTGTTTGACCATGTTGATGCGCACCGACCCGTTCCGTGAGCTCGATAGACTCACCCAGCAGCTCCTGAACACGACCGGCACCTGGTCACGGCCGTCGGCGATGCCGATGGACGCCTACCGTGAGGGCGAGGAGTACGTGATCGCCCTCGACCTGCCCGGCGTCTCCACGGACGCGATCGACATCGACGTCGAACGGAACATGCTGACGGTCAAGGCCGAGCGGCGGCCCGTCACCAAGGCGGACGACGTGCAGATGGAGCTCTCCGAGCGGCCTCTGGGCGTCTTCTCCCGCCAGGTCGTGCTGGCCGACACCCTGGACACCGAGCGCATCAAGGCGGACTACGACGCGGGTGTGCTGACCCTGCGGATCCCGATCGCCGAGCGCGCCAAGCCCCGCAAGGTCGCCATCGGTGGCGGCTCCGCGCACAGGGAGATCAGCGGCTGAGTCCCCCGGCCGCGCCGGAGACGGGGGACGGCCGCCCCTCGCGGCCGCCCCGTCCTCCGCTCGTCGCCCCTGACACAAGGGAGTAGCGATGACAATGCGATGGGAGGCGTTCCTGGACCAGGTCAAGGAACGCGGAGAGTACGAGAGCACAGAGGAAGCCGAGCGGGCGGCCCGCACGGTGCTGCCGCTCCTGGGCGCGCACCTGGTGGGCGAGGTACGGGCGGAGCTGGCAGCCCGGCTGCCGGAGGAGATGGCACTCGTCCTGCTCAATCCGCTCCAGGCACGCGAGCCGCTCTCCCCCGAGCGGTTCGTACGGGCCACCGCGGCATGGATCGAGGGAGCAACTGAACAGACCGCGGCCTGGGACGTGGGCGCCGTGCTCAGCGTGGCCGCGGACGCCGCGGGCGAAGAGCTCACCCGGCGCATCCTGCTCCAGCTCCCGGCGGGCTACGACCTGCTGTTCGGCCACCCCCAGCCCGTATAGCCCAGGAGCAGCGACCACCCGTCCTCCGACCGAGCGAGACCGGAAGCGGAGGCCGGTGGCCCCGGCCTCCGCTGCGCACGGGCCGAGGAGGCCGCGCGCGCCGTGCCGCGCCGCCTTGGGCAACCGACCGCCTGCACGGACAACGCCCGCCGGGCCGTGAGCGACTCCCGAACTCATCGATGGGGGACGGTGTCTCCGGGGGCGAAGAGGGGATCGCGGAAGAGCCCGGTCCGCCGGTTCCGGCGAACCACCGGTGGCCGAGGCTGACGTATCGGAGTCACCCGCGTGGGCGGCGTTGACGTGCCCGGGCGGGAACGGCGTGTCAGGCTCGAAGCCGTGCCGCTCGTATCAGGTGGCGGCAGTTCCGGGTTCGCTGAAAGCAGCCGGTGAGACCCCGACGGGGTCCGCATTCGCGAGGAGGCAATGCGCATGCCGGTTGCCACGACCGGGGCCGAGGCCCCGTCGCCGACCCCGGACCCGATGACGCTTCTTCGGAGCCGCGCGTACCTGGTGCTTCTGCTGATGGCCGCGCTGATCGGCGTACCGGTGTCCGCGGCGGCGTTCGGCTTCCTCGCGCTGGTCGGGGAAGTGCAGCCGTTGATCTACACGGATCTGCCCGAGTCGCTGGGGTTCGACGGAACGCCACCTTGGTGGCCGCTGCCGCTGCTCGCCGTAGGGGGGCTGCTTGTGGCACTGACGATCCAGTACCTGCCGGGACACGGCGGCCATGAACCGACAGCCGGGTTCAAGCCCGCGGCCGCGCCCACACCCATCGAGCTGCCCGGCGTCTTCGTCGCCGCCCTCGCGACGCTCTGCTTCGCCGCCGTCCTCGGACCCGAGGCACCTCTCCTGGCACTCGGCGGCGGGCTCGCCGCCGGCGCCGTGCGGATGGTCAAGCGCGACCCCCCGAAGCAGATGATCGCGGTGCTGGGCGCGGCGGGCAGCTTCGCCGCCGTCAGCTCACTGCTGGGATCCCCTCTGCTGGGAGCGTTCCTCCTGATGGAGGCCTCGGGGCTGGGCGGGCCGATGATGGCGCTGGTGTTGGTGCCCGGCCTGTTGGCCGCGGGCATCGGCGCGCTCATCTTCGTCGGGCTGGGATCCTGGACCGGGCTGGGCACCTACTCGCTGGCACTGCGCGACGTACCCGAGGCCACACGCCCGACAGCGGCGGAATTCGGTTGGGCTCTGGTCATCGGAGTGTCGGCCGCACTCGTGGGTGCGGGAATCCGATGGCTCGCCGTCCGGCTCAAGACGCTCGTCGAGAGACGACGGGTGCCGACCACGGTGGTCATGGGCCTGGTCGTGGCGGGGCTGGCGATCGGCTACGCGGAGGGCACCGGCAAAGCGGCGACCGACGTGCTGTACTCGGGGCAGACGGCGATGGATCCGCTCCTCACGCACAGCGCCGCGTACTCGGTGGGGGCGTTGTCGCTGCTGGTGTTGTGCAAGGGCCTGGCCTACTGCACATCGCTCAGCGCTTTCAGGGGCGGCCCGATCTTTCCCGCGATGTTCGTGGGAGCGGCGGGCGGCATCCTGTTCTCCCACCTGCCGGGGCTGAGCCTGGTCGCGGGGTTCGCGATGGGAATCGGAGCGATGAGCGCCGCGATGCTGGGACTTCCGCTGGTCTCCGTCCTGCTGGCCACACTGCTGATCGGGGCACAGGGGCTCACCGTCATGCCGCTGGTGATCGTCGCGGTCGTGGTCTCGTACGTCTCGACAGCGAGGCTCACCGCTCCTCCATAGCCGCCGCCGGTCCATGAGCTAGGGCCTGTCGTCAAATTCCCGCCTGCCTCGCGACGCGCCCTAGGCCGGGGCGGCGGGAAACGGCCGGGCGCATGGCGCCGGCCCGCTGCCATGGTCGGTGGCAGCGGGCCGGCACTCACCTCGGCGCGAGGGTATTAGCCGACGGTCCACTTCTGGCTCGTCGCGCCCGTGCCCGTCAACTGGACGACCGCCGCTCCGGTGGTCGTCGCGTTGTTCAGCACCCCGAGGTTCAGCCCGCTGTGCACGGCCACCAGCATGTAGACGCTGCCCGTGTAACTGCCGACCAGGTCGAAGAAGAACTGCTGGTTGGTGCCGCCGTTGCAGGTCCACTGGATGAGCTGGCGGTTCTCGGCGGTCGACTTGCTGGGGACGTCCAGGCACAGCCCGCTGTTGACGTTCTTCAGCGTGTAGATGTTGTCCGCGACCTTGGTGACGGTCCACTGCTGGTCCGTCCCGCTCGTGCCGGTCGCCTGGATGACATTGGCGTTGGTGGCGGTGGAGGCGCCGGTGACATCGAGCCGCATGGAGCTGCCCGAGTTCGTCAGGGTGTGGACTCCCGCACTCGGCACGCCGCTGTTCGGTGTCCAGGTGCCCGCCTGGACGTCCAGCGACCAGGTCGGGTACTGGCCGAGGTTCACCGTCGTGCCCCTGATGGTCAGCGGCAGCCAGATGAGCTGGGACGCGCCGAGGTCGGAGGCGTTCCAGCGGTCACCGGCGTAGATGTACGTCGTACCGGCGGTGCCGGCCACCGTGATGATGTTGGCGGTCTGGCTGCCGTACGTCTTGGTGCCCGGGGCGGCGAAGTTCCTCATCGCGGACCAGGTGCCGCTGACGGAGGTGGCGGTGGAGTAGACGTTGTCGTTCAGGCTCCAGCCGGTCAGGTGCGAGGCCAGCAGGTAGTAGATCCCGTTGGCCTTGATCATCGCGGGTGACTCGAAGCTGTTGGCGCCGCCGCCGCTGCCCAGGATGGCGACCGTGCTCACCGGGGTGAGGTAGTCACTGGAGAGCAGGTCGATGCGCAGGCCGTTGTTGCGGTCCTCCGACAGCAGGTAGGCGGTGCCGTCGGTGTCCTGGAACAGGCCGATGTCACGGCTCAGTTGGCCCAGCGGGCGGGAGCTGCCCCGATAGTCGTAGGCGCCGCAGGGCGTGCTGCTGGTGGCGACACCGACCTTGGCCTCGGAGTAGTTGAGGCTGTCGATGTGCACGTACATCACGTACTTCTGGGTGGTGGCGTTGTAGATCACCTTCGGCCGCTCGACCACCCGGGACGGGCCGAGGTCACCGCTGCTCTGCAGGGACAGCGCGTCGCCCCGGTACGTCCAGTTCGCCAGGTCGGTCGAGCTGTAGCAGGCGATGGCCTGGAAGGACGTGTTGGACGAGTTCACACCCGTCTTGTTCTCGCCGAAGCCGTACCAGGTGTCACCGACCTTGATGATGCCCATGCCGTGGAGCTGCAGGGTGTTGCCGCTGGTGTCGGTCCGTGCCGCGCCGGTCGTGAAGGTCACGGTGGTGGCGGCCTGGGCTGCCGAGGCGGGTATCAGGAGCGCGGCGACCACCGCCAGCAGGGTCAGGAGCAGGACGCCGGCTGTGCGCCGTGGTCCGCGTCCGCGGCTGCGGCTCTGATCGGAAGACGTTCCTTGGGACATGCTTCTTCACCTCTTCGTCGAGGTCCCGGGCCCGGGTCTTTCGGAGGCGGGCACGGGGGTGCCGCTTGCGCGTCCGAAGCGCGGAGGGAGGGGGCGGCCGGGTACGGGGGAGCGTGCGTGGTGCGGCGGGGGCCTGGGACGGGGGAGCGTGCGTGGTGCGGCTGGGGCCTGGGACGGCGGGGCCGGGTCCGGGACCGGCTGACGGGGGGAGGGGGGACGTATATATCCGCCGTATGGCGGGTTAATGACAACTGTCGCCAGAAGCTCTGTCAAGACATTGGCGTTGGGTTCTGTTTCTTTTTGACTGATCCGGTCGGGCGGACGGGGGCGGCGAGTCAGGCAGTTGACGACCGGTCACATGTCGGCGTCGTGAGCTTCGAGATGGCCGGGACGTTGGCCTCCCTGCGCTCACTCGCCGAACGGATGTCCGTGCTATGTGACGGTTTCTGACGCTCTGAGCCTTCCTTTGAGGTGAAACTTTTACGCGGGCCCGTTGACCAGTCGGAAGATCGACGCGTAGAACAGCCCCTGCGAGTCGGCGACGGTTCGTTACTGGTGGGTTTTGTTTGAGAGCGGTCGTCTTGCATCACCGGGAGGACGGCCAACGCCCGCGCGGTGCCCGGACCTCATCGGCTGCTGCGGCGCCCAGGAGAGGTGTACACACCATGGAAGCTTCCGCATCGGGGAACCTGTCCGACCGTCGGCCCACGACCGAGCGTCCCCCGGGGCTGTCCCGACGAGGGCTCCTCAAAGGGGCGGCGGTCACCACAGGGGGCGTGGTCCTGGGCCTCGGCGACGTGTCCGTGGCCCAGGCCGCGGACTCGTCGATCACGGCGACCTCGCCGAACGGCACGAACAAGATCACGATGTCCCTGGTCGGCGGGGTGCTCCAGTGGTCGGTCAAGCGCGGCGGCACCACCGTCCTCAACCCCTCGGCGCTGGGCCTGGTGCTGAGCGACGGCACCGAACTGGGCACGCGCAACGTGTCGGTGACCAACTATCAGCACTGGACCAAGGACAGCACCTGGACCCCGGTCTTCGGTCGCAACGCGACGATCCGGGACCACTACCAGGAGATGCGCTGGAACCTCCGGGACGGCACCAGCGGCGTCAACTTCTCCGTCCAACTGCGCGCCTACGACACGGGTGTCGCGCTGCGCTGCGTCCTGCTCGACACGGGCAGCGCCACCATCTCCGACGAGCTGACGACCTGGGTCTTCCCCGACAACACGACCATCTACAGCGCCCGGGACGAGAACGCCTACAGCCCGATCGCGCCGGAAGCCATCCCGTACACCGGCACCTCCAGCACCGACAACGGCAACCTCAGCGACCTGCCGCTGCTGGTCACCCTGGACAGCGGCCTGTGCGCCACCGTCTGCGAATCCTCCCGGGTGAACTACCCGCGGTCGATGGTCAGCTCCGTCACCGGCGCCGACAACACGCTCAAGACGTACCTGATGAAGAAGTCCGCCCGTTCCTCGGGGACCACCCAGAACACCACGACCGTCACCACGCCGTTCGCCACACCGTGGCGTGTCCTGGTGCTCGGCGACGAGGCCGGCGACCTGATCGACAACGCCGAGCTCGTACTCAACCTCGCCCCGGCCTGCGCCCTGCCGGACACCTCCTGGATCAAGCCGGGCAAGGTGTTCCGCTGCGAGCTGACCACCGCCGCCGGCACCCAGGGCGTGGACTTCGCCGTCGCCCGCAGCCTGGACTACATCGAGTACGACGCCGGCTGGTACGGCCCGGAGTTCACCACCACCGACGCCACCGCCGCGATAAGCGCCATCGACCTGCCCGCCGTGATCGACTACGCCACCGCCAACGGCATCGGGGTCTTCCTCTACGTCAACCGGATCGCCGCGACGGACCCGGACACCCTGTTCGCCCTGTACAAGAGCTGGGGCGTGGCCGGTATCAAGCTCGGTTTCATCAACGACGGCACCCAGGCGATGACCAACCAGATCATCGCCTGGGCCAAGGCCGCCGCCAAGTACAAGCTGCTGATCGACATGCACGACGACGTCCGCTCCTGGGGTTACGAGCGCACCTACCCCAACTGGATCAGCCTGGAGGGCGTCCGCGGCAACGAACAGTTCCCGACCGCGACCAACAACGTCCTGCTGCCCTTCGCCCGCAACGTCGGCGGCCCGATGGACTACACCATCTGCTACGGCCAGTCGCGCGACCAGACCACCAACAACCACCAGATGGCGATGGCCGCCGTCTACTACCAGCCGCTGAACTTCCTCTACTGGTACTCCAAGCCCTCCGCCTACGCCACCGCCGCCAACTGGCCGGGCCTCGCCTGGTTCGACGCCATCCCCACCACCTGGGACGAGAGCACCACGCCCGTGGCCTCCCTCGGCCAGTACGTCGCGGTGGCCCGCCGCAGCGGCAGCACGTGGTTCCTCGGAGTGATGAACAACGAGAACGCGCGCACCGTGTCGGTTCCGCTGGCCTTCCTCGACAGCGGCACGTCCTACACGGCCACCGTGTACGCCGACGGAACGGCGGGCAGTTCCCCCTACGCGACCCCCACCGTCGTCAGCACCAGGACGGTCACCTCCGCCACCACTCTCAGCGTGACCATGACCAGCGCGGGCGGACAGGCGGTGATCCTCACACCGGTGAGCTGACTCCGGGGGACGCGGGACGCGTGGCGCACCGCGTACGGAGCCGACGCCCACGCCCACGCCCACGCCGAGCAGGGCATGGTCGGCACCTGCGTGGCGGCGAGCGACGCGGTGCGGTCAGTCCGTCGCCGTCGCCGTCGCTGTCGCTGTCGCTGTCGCTGTCGCCGTCGCCGTCGCCGTCGTTGTCGCTGTCGCCACGGCCGTCGTCCGTGGGCCGGGACGGGGCAGAAGGCGTGACGGGCTCACGGTGAAGCCCACCGTGGCGCCTCCGCCGGGCCGCGTACCCGCCGATACGGCACCGCCGTGGGCCTCCGCGACGTCGTGGACGATGGCGAGCCCGAGCCCGGACCCGGGCAGACCGCGAGCGCTGTCGGCCCGGTAGAACCGGTCGAACACACGGCTGATGTCGTCGGCGGTGATGCCGGGGCCCCGGTCGAGGACGGTGATCGCTCCCCGACGGATGCGTACCTCGATGGGCTCGTCGCCGTGGGCCACTCGCTCACCCTGGCCCTGGCGGCCTCGGGAGTGGTCCACGTCCCGTCACGGCCGGTCGAGACGCTCATCGCGTTCTCGATCGCGGTGTCGGCGGTCCATGCGATACGGCCGCTGGTGGCACGCGGCGAGGTGCTGATCGCCGCCGGTTTCGGCCTGGTCCACGGCCTCGCCTTCGCCTCGCTCATCGGTGACCTCGGCCTCGACCGGGGGTCGCTCGTGACCACGCTGCTGGGTTTCAACCTGGGCATCGAACTGACGCAGTTGCTCGTCGTCGCCCTGATGATGCCGTCGCTGCTGGTCCTGGCCCACACTCCCCACTACCCCGCGTTCCGCCTAGGGGTGGCAGTCGTCGGCCTCGTCTTCTCGGTCTCCTGGATGCTGGAGCGCGCGACACTGACCTCCGGCGACCCGTTCGAGGGCACACAGACATGGCTGGTCGGACACCCCCTGCTCGTCGCCGGGACGGTGGCGACACTCGCCGTCGCCGCCCGCCTCAGATGCCGGGTGCCCTGGACGGCGGCCGGAAAGTGAGCGATCACCTCCATCGGCCGATTACTTCTTCGCCCCCCGCCGGTCATCACCGGCAACACGCGCAGGGCCACCTCGCAGGCTCTGAGCGGCGGCGGCGACCGCTGAACCGCGACGCGAAGTCGCTTGACGGACTGACGGAAAGGACCGCGACTGACATGACCGCACCTGTGAAGGGCCCCGCCAGTTACTTCCCCTCGATCGAGAAGAAGTACGGCCGTCCGATAGCGGAGTGGAAGGAGCTGATCCGCGCCTCGCCCCTGACCAAGCACATGGAACTCGTTGCCTGGCTCAAGAGCGAGCACGGCCTGGGGCACGGCCACGCCAATGCGCTCGTGGCGCACACGCTTGCCGAGTAGGCCGGAGAGTGAACCGCCTGGCGCGCACTTCAGGGGCACATGGGCGGTCAGGTCGAACAGCGGGGAGAGGCGCTCGGTGTCGGGACGGCGCTGATGCCCATCCGCGGTGTGCCGCTTCCCCGCTGTCGGCCTCCGGCCGGTGTCCGTGCGGTTGCGGTGCTCGTGGTCGGCGCTGAGCATGGGCTCGGGGGAACAGCGACCGAGCCCCTCGGAGGGCACGTCCCCGGAAGACATGAGAGCCATGACCTTTCTCGCGGCCCGCTTCGCCGGCCGTCGCCGGACAAGACGCGCTCGGCCGGCGTGCGCGCGATCGGCATGACCGACGACGACCGGCCGCCGCGCTGTCTGGTCACCGGCGCCACCGGTTACCTGGGCGGCAGGCTGGTGCCGGAGTTGCTGGCCGCCGGGTACTCGGTGCGCTGCCTGGCCCGCTCGCCCGGCAAGCTGCGGGACCACCCGTGGGCCGGGCAGGCGGAGGTGGTGCGCGGGGACGTGACGGACGAGGAGTCCGTGCGCGCGGCCATGGAGGGAATGGACATCGCGTACTACCTCGTGCACGCCCTGGGCACCGGGCGGGGCTTCGAGGAGAGCGACCGGCGCGCGGCCAGGATCTTCGGTGAGCAGGCGCGCGCCGCCGGAATCCGGCGGATCGTCTACCTCGGCGGGCTGACCCCCGCGGGCGTACCCGAGCACGCACTCTCACCCCACCTGCGGTCCCGCGCCGAAGTGGGCCGCATCCTCCTGGCCTCGGGCGTGCCGACCGCCGTACTGCGGGCAGCCGTGATCATCGGGTCGGGTTCGGCCTCGTTCGAGATGCTGCGCCATCTGACCGAGCGGCTCCCCGCGATGGTGACCCCGAGCTGGGTGCGCACCCGCATCCAGCCGATCGCCGTCCGCGACGTGCTCCGCCTCCTCGTGGGATGCGCGCGGCTGCCGTACGACGTGAACCGCGCCTTCGACATCGGTGGGCCGGATGTCGTCACGTACGAGGAGATGATGCGGCGGTACGCCGTCGTCGCCGGGCTGCCGAAACGCGTCATCGTCCCTGTTCCGCTGCTCACCCCCCGGTTGTCCAGCCTCTGGGTCGGTCTGGTCACCCCGGTGCCGGGCGCTCTCGCGCGCCCGCTGGTCGAGTCGCTGAAGCACGAGGTGGTCTGCGCCGAGCGGGACATCGTCCGTTACGTGCCGGACCCGCCGGAGGGGCCGCTCACCCTCGACCGCGCGATCCGGCTGGCTCTGCGGCGCGTGCAGGACGCGGACGTGGCCACCAGGTGGTCCTCCGCCTCGACACCCCGTGCCCCCAGCGACCCGCTGCCGACCGACCCCGACTGGGCGGGCGGGAGCCTCTACACGGATCACCGCGAGCAGACGGTCGCGGCGTCGCCGCAGGCGCTGTGGCGGGTGGTGGAGGCGATCGGCGGCGAGAACGGCTGGTACTCCTCGCCGCTGGCCTGGTCCCTGCGGGGTTGGCTGGACACCCTGGTGGGCGGTGTCGGCCTGCGCCGGGGCCGCCGGGACGCCACCCGGCTACGGGTCGGCGACAGCCTGGACTTCTGGCGAGTGGAGGAGATCGAGCCGGGCCGGCTGCTCCGGCTGCGCGCGGAGATGCGGCTGCCGGGCCTGGCCTGGCTGGAGATGGCCGTCGACCGGGACCCACAGGGGCGCACGGTGTACCGGCAGCGGGCCCTGTTCCATCCGCACGGCCTGGCCGGGCACGCCTACTGGTGGGGCGTGGCCCCCTTCCACGCCGCGGTCTTCGGTGGCATGGCCCGCAACATCGCCACCGCGGCCGAATCGGCCGCCCCTGAACCTGCCCGCGCTCGCTGAGGGGCTCAAGGAACACTCTCGGCGGACCATGCCGGTCACCGTGCTGAGCGCCCCTCCGTGATCTGTGCTGAGCGCCCCTCAGTGATCCGCTCAGTGATCAGCAGGGCCCTGGTTGTCCTGTGCGGAGGCCGCGGTTTCCGTGATGAGGACGGCGGCGGTGACCGGGCCCGGGGTGTCCGTGGTTGCTGCGCCGGCCACGGCGTCCCGGACTGCGCGGGCGACTTCCAGCGGACGGTGTCCGGAGGCGACCGCGAGGTGGACCTCGATGTGTCGGCCGGGTGGATCGTCATGGTCCTCCACCTTGACCGGGCGGCTTCCCAGCACGGCGGTGAGGCGCGCGACGCCCGGAACAGCTGTCGCGACGTCCGCCAGTTCCCCGACGGGCCCCGACATGGACATGGATCCTGTTCCGGTCGCCGGGGGCGAGCTTCGCTCGGCCGCGGCTTCCGGCGCGGGCCTCATGGCCTTCGCCGCGGTCCGCGATTTCACGCCTGTCTCCGGGCCCTCATGGAGATCCGTGACGCGCAGGTCGGCTGTCACGGTGGCCAGGTCGAGCCGTTCGGCGGCCGCGCTCAGCAGTACGCTCCTCAACTCGTCGGCGGTCTCCGGCAGCGGCCGCGCGAGGGCTGCTGTGAAGGCGGCCTCGATCCTGAGCGGGCCAGGCGGTAGCGCGCTGGCCGGCGGACGGACGGCCGGCTCGGACACCGGCTTGAGCGGCGCCGACCCGATGCGCAGAGACTCCAGGCGAACACCGGGAATCTCGGCGGCAGCGCGCCCGAGCGCCTGGACGGCCGCTTGCTCGGTGATCCATGTCCCGTCGCCGGGCCCGCCCAGCGGGAGCAGCCGGCCCAGGCCGAGCCGGCGCTGTAGTGCCTGCGTCCACGCCTCGGTCACCGGCCTCTCACCTTCCCTCTTCCATGGCCCGCAATTCGGGCAGAACGTACTAAAACAACTATAATCTGAAGAACTGAGTGCCATGAACGCGTTGAGGGAGGAATGTCCCGATGACGATGACTGAGGACACCGGCGTAAAGCTTGGCGGTGCGCCCGGTTCTCGCGGCCGGACGACCGTCGCCGATGTGGTGGTGGAGAAGATCGCCGGAATGGCGGCACGGGACGTGCTCGGCGTCCATGCACTGGGCAGCGGATTCGCGCGCTCGATGGGATCCGTGCGGGAGCGGATGCCTGGCTCCGACAGCGGCAAATCCGTCAGGCGCGGAGTCAGTGTCGAGGTCGGAGAGCGGCAGGCGGCCATCGATCTGGAGATCGTCGTCGACTACGGCGTCTCGATCACGGACGTGGCCGGTGCGGTGCGGGAGAACGTGATCTCCGCGGTGGAGCGGATGGCGGGTCGGGAAGTCGTGGAAGTCAACATCCTGGTCAGCGACGTGAAGCTGCCCGACGAGGAGGACGAAGGGGAGGAGCGGCAGCGGATCCAGTAGCCGGGGCGGAGCAGCCCGCTTGAGTGAAGGAGCGCGTGATGAGCAGGGCCGTGGTGGGCTTGATGGCCGGAATGGCGCTGGGTTTCGCCGCGTATTTCGGTGACTTCTGGGCTTTCCTGCTGGTGCTGGGGCTGGGCGTCGTCGGTCTCGTGGTCGGGCGGTTCATGGAAGGTGACCTCGAACCGGGCGACTTCGTCCGCCGCCGGGAACGGCAGGAGCGGATCAGCGATGACCGGCGACGGGCTCGGGAGGACTGGCGGCGGTGACCGGTGAAGCCGATCGGAGTCCGGGCATCCCTCGCGAGGAGCGCGGCGCGATCACCGTAGCCGACCGGGTCGTGGCGAAGATCGCTTCCTGGGCGGCGCGCGAGGCGCTGAGCCGGTTCACCGAGTCGGCCGGCCACGTACCGCCCGGCCGCCGGACGCCACACGTGACCACATCCGTGCGGCGGGCACCGGAGCGCACCACCGCGGGACGAGACGCCGAATCTGCCACCGGCCGGCAGGCGGTGCTCGGCGAGGCCCGGATGCGCATCACCGTCGAGCTCGGCTACCCGTCCGACATCGGGGCGCAGTGCGCCGCAGTGCGCCGGGAGGTCACCGAACGCCTCAGGACATGGGCCGGCATGGAGGTGCCCGACCTCGTGGTGTCGGTCGAGAGGCTGCACTCGGCGTATGCGCGCCACACGGACCAGGAGAGGGTGAGATGAGCGCGAACACCTGGCGGCAGCCGACCGGCGACAGCGCCCCTTCCTCCGATTCCGGACCGGCAGCTCCGCCCGCCGACGGCGACCCGGGAGCGGAGACGGGCGCGGGTGCGACGGCGGCGAGCGATGAATCAGGCCAGCCGGCGGCGAGCGATGAATCAGGCCCGCCGGCGCGCCGCTTCTGGTCGGCACGGCGGATTCCCGCGGCCTTGGTGGCCCTGCTGTCCGTGGTGGCCGTAGGGCTGCTCCTGTACGACGTGGTCTCGGTGCGGGCAGGCCGGTCCGCGATGCGCTGGCGGTGGCGGCTCGCCGAGGAACTGGCCACACGGCCACTGGATGACATCTGGATGATCGTCGGGGCCGCGGTGGCGATGGCCCTCGGCCTGTGGCTTTTCCTGCTGGCGGTGACGCCGGGACTGCGCAGGCTGCTGCCCATGCGGCAGCCCACCGGTATCCCCGGGACGGAGGAGGTCCGCGCCGGGCTGGACCGCCGCGCGGCAGCCCTGCTGCTGCGCGACCGGGCCATGCAGGTGGCCGGTGTCCAGTCGGCACGGGTCGCAGTGGGCCGCCGGAAGGTCAAGGCCCGGGCATGGGCACACTTCCGCGATCTCGAGGAGGTGCGCGCGGACCTGGACGCCACGCTGGGGAAAGCCGTGACGTCCCTGCGTCTGGCCCGGCGACCCACGCTGGCCGTGCGTGTCCGGCGCCCGAAGCGGAAGGGCTGAGGTGATCCTGATGCTCAAGGCAGTGAACCGGGTGCTGCTGGGGCTTCTCGGCCTTGGACTGTTCGCCCTGGGTGGTGGCGTACTGCTGGGCGGGCTGGATCTGCAGCGCCGCTGGGATTTCGGCATGCCGGGCTGGTGGCCCTTCCGTGGGCCGGACGATGTGGTGCTGGGCGTCGAGGGACGCACCCGGTGGCGGGAAGAGGGGTGGTGGTGGCCGACCGTCATCGCGGTGCTCGCCGTGCTGCTGGTCCTGCTGCTGTGGTGGCTCCTCGCACAGCGCGGACAGCGCCTGGACCGGGTCCTAGTCAACAGCGAAGACGGCGCGCCGGCCCGGCTCAACGGCCGCACGCTGGAGAACGTCATCGAGGAAGAGGCGCAAGCCCTCGACGGGGTCTCGCACGCTCATGTCCGGCTGACGGGCCGACGTACTGCTCCCACCGCACGCGTGCGGCTGCTGCTGGAGCCTCACGCGGATCCAGCGCGGACTCTGGGACGACTGATCCGGGAAACACTCGCACACGCACGAGACTCGGCCGGCCTGGACCGTCTCCCGTCGAAGGTCCGACTCCGGGAAGCCCGCCACCGCGCCCGACGCACCGCCTAGCCAGGGCCTGTCGTCGGTGCGCCGTGACGCGAGCGGGGGCTGTCGCCCCACCGCCTGCGGTATTGCGACCTCGGGTACGAAACACCAGGTCAGCGCCAGGCTTCAGTCAGGTAGCCGGTGCGTCGTCGCGGGCTCAGTCGAGCGTGGCGAGGTGATCGGCGTCGCCGCCCCGCCACTCGATGAGGAAGATGGTCGCGTCGTCGGTCGTGGTGCCGCCGCGTTCCTGTTTCAGGGCGTGGGAGAGCGCTCGTACCACCGCCCGTACCTCGGTGCGGTCGTGGAGGATCCGGTTGGTCCACTCGATGAGCTGCTCCTCACCGAACTGTTCCCCGCCGACCTGGTGCTCCTCGATCAGGCCGTCGGTGAAGCACAGCAACCGGTCCCCGGGGTGCAGCATCCGCTCGCTGACCACCGGCTCCTCGCCGCCGAAGCCGACCGGCAACGTGGTCGGGCTCTCCAGCCGGTCCACCACTGCGCGGTCACGGATCAGGAACGGAGCCGGGTGGCCGGCGTTGACCCACTGCAGCCGGCCTGTGGTGATGTCCAGGACCATCATCTGTGCGGTGACGAAGTGGTCCAGGCCGAACTGTTCATTGATGGCCCTGTCCATGAACGCGTACACCTGGGACAGATCGGTGTGGGCCCGTCGCGTGTGGCGATAGGCGCCGATGGCCACCGTCGCCATGGTCGCCGCGTCCAGCCCGTGGCCCATCGCGTCGATCATGGCCACGTGGAGGATGTCGCCGTTGAGGGCGTAGTCGAAGCTGTCGCCGGCCACGTCGTAGGCGGGCTCCAGGATTCCGGCCACCTCGACCTGCGGAATGGTCATCGACAGCGGGGGCAGCAACGACCACTGGATCTCCGCTGCCACGCTCATGGGGGCGCTGCGGCGGGCCTGGAAGAACTGGTCGGTGTAGGCGTCCTTGGTGACGATCATGTCCGCGACCAGACCGGCGAGCCTGCGGAGCAACCGCCGGTCGTCGTCATCGACGCTGTCCAGGGTGACGGCCATCGCCCCGATCTGGTCGCTGCCGTCCAGCAGCGGCAGGTACATCCGTACACCGCCGTCCACCGGAACCTCCACCGTTCTGCGGCCCAGGAACGCCTGGCCGGCGGGGGAGTCCTCGACCGGCTCGGGGCCGCCGACCCTCAGCCTCCGGCCCGGCAACGGCACCAGCAGCACCTGTTCGTAGTCCTGCAGGAGGATGGAGACCTCACGTCCCCCGACCCTGGCCACCTCTTCCGCGACGAGTGGGGCGATCAACTCCGGCGGCATCTCGTGGGCCCGGTCCAGCAGCACACCCAGCAGCCGTTCGCCGAACCCCTCCGACCGGTCCACCCCGATCCTGCCCGACTTGTGCCCACCGTCCGTCATGGCTCTCTGCCTCCCCTGTTGGATCCACCCGGCAGGCAACGGCGATCAGCGTGGCACGACGCTGCCGACCTGCACAGGCTCGCACCGCCGACCGGTCCAACGAGCCGATTACGCCATGGGCGGCACGTCGCCCTCAAACGCCGGTCGGCACAAGGGGCTTGGTTCGACGGGGGCATGGGCACGTCGGCCGGTGAGCGGGCCGGGTTCGGGGTGCTGGTCCTGATCGAAGGGCCCGACGGTGGTCGTCGCCGGCTGGTCGGCAGCTACCAGCGCATCGGCGGAACGGATCACGCCCTGCCCCTGGCTCCCGCGTCCGTCGTGCTCCAACGACCCCGGCGTATACACACCGGGGTCGCCCTTCCGGGCCGGTCGCACGTGAGAGTGTGCCGACCCACTTTCATGCTATGCCTGGTGTGCATTTCGGGCATCCGGTGTCATCGCGGCTCTCGTGTCGTGCGCCCCGAGGAGTACGCTGAAGACACCGAGGACATTTCGCGCACCGGCTACCACGCTCGTGTCGTTTTCGGCGATCGAATAGGCCGGGCCGACCGCGGTCGGCCCGGGGCAGGGTTCGCGTCATGACTGCGACCATTTCTCTCTCGCCGACACTCGAAGACCGGCTCTCGTCGTCCTCCCCCGCCTCTTCCTCTCTCCGGCTGTCGCTGGCTCCGGTCGGCGCCGCTCCGGCTCTCCTGGACGGCGCATGGTGGCCCCGTTCTCGCGATCTCGGGGCGGAACTCCCCATCCTGACAGCCGTGTTGGATCCGCTGTGGGGGCGGATCACCAGGGTCACGGTCAATCCCACCCACTGGCCCGTCGTCCCGCGCAAGGTGCCCGTCGGCGGGCATGTCGTGAAGGTGGGCTGGTTCCTGCCCGAGCAGGATCCGCACGAACTGCTGCTGCTCTCGTACCACGTGGGCCGCTGGAACCTCCTGGTGGTCCCGCCGCGGACGGAACCCGTCTCAGCCGCCTGGCTGATGGCCGCCGCGAGCGACCCCCTGGGCACGTCGACCGCGAGCCGGTTGATGGAACAGGCCGCCCGTCTGCGGAGGGCGAAGGAGACCGACCGGGCCGTGGAGGCGGTCTGGGACTCCGAGGGAGGGCCTGGGGCCCGCGATGAGGGAGGGCATGGGGCCCGCGATCCAGGGAGTGGACGAGGTCGAGGAGGCCGGTGCCCAGCGACGTGAGGGCGTATTCCACGCGTGGAGGTACTTCGCCGTGGGCCGTCCTGGTGATCAGGCCGTGCTGCTGGAGCTGTCGCAGAGTGAGGGTGAGCATGCGCTGGGAGATCCCGGGGACGGCGTGTCGGAGCTCGGTGTAGCGCAGAGGCCCGTCGTGCAGCGTGCCGATCACGGGCAGGCTCCACTTGTCGCCGAGGCGGTCGAGGGTCTGCCGGATGAAGTCCGCGCGCTCGACCGGGACCTGGGAGCACCGGCCGGGAAGATGGGTGGCTCTCTCCTGGGATGCTGCCGCTTTCAACGCGCGCATTCCTTCCAGTAGGGCGGCACATGGATGCGCCGCCGGTCGGGGACCGTACCCCCGGCTCGCGACTGCTCAGGGGGTGAGTTGCTGGTGTCCTATGACCGAGAGGAGTTCCAGCTTTCCCTGGCTTTCCGTGCCGGGGCGGGCGGTCATGACCACCAGGGTCTGGGCGCGGTTCTCGGTAAACAGGACCTGGGCGTCGACGTCGATGCGGCCGAGGTCGGGGTGGAGGATCGTCTTGCTGTCGCCGTAGCGCTGGGCGACCTCCTGGAGTTCCCACAGGCCGGCGAACTCGGGGCTGCGTTCCTGGAGTTCGGCGACGATCCGGGCGGCTCTGGGGTCTCCGCTGCCGGCCTTGAGCGCGGCCCGTAGGCGGGCCGCCTGGGCGCGGCCGTGGCGGGGGTGGTCCTCCTCGGGGTACACCAGCCGCTCGGCGGGGTCGGTGAACCAGCGGTAGTAGGCGCTGCGGGCCAGGCCGGTGTGGCGCATCTGGTCGCCGAGCAGGGCGGTGGCGATCGGGTTCATCGCGAGGGTGTCGGCCATGTCGGACAGCACCAGGGCCGGGGTGTCGTCGTTCAGGCGCTCCAGGACCCGCATGAGGGCTGGGCTGACGTGCTCGGAGCGCTGGAAGCGGGCCGGGGCGTTGTGGCCGATGAGTGCGAAGAGGTGGTCGCGTTCGTCCGGGGTCAGTCGCAGCGCCCGGGCGAGGGCGGTGGCGATCTGGATGGACGGCTGCGGGGCGCGCTGCTGCTCCAGGCGGGCGTAGTAGTCGGTGGACATGCCGGCGAGCTGGGCGACCTCCTCGCGGCGCAGCCCCTGGGTGCGCCGGCGCGGGCCCTCGACCAGGCCGACGTCGCGGGGGCGCAGCGTCTCACGCCGCCGACGCAGGAACTCCGCCAGCTCTTTCCTGTCCATGCTCTCCATGGTCGCCGCTTTCCGTTGTCCCAGCCAGGGACCGCCGATCCATGGATAAACCTTCCTCTCCCCGCCTCCGTGCGGGCGCTCCTACGGTCGAGGCTGCGGGCGGGGCGTTCACCGGTCCGCGGCCAGCGAAGGAGAGAAGACCCCCATGAAGATGACCGGCAACACCATCCTGATCACCGGCGGCACCTCGGGCATCGGGCACGGCCTGGCCCTGCGCCTGCACGAAGCCGGCAACAAGGTGATCGTCGCGGGCCGGCGCAAGGAACTCCTCGACGAGATCACCGCCGGGAACCCGGGCATCGACACGCTCGTCCTCGACGTCGCCGACCCCGCGTCGATCGCCCGCGCCGCCGAGACGCTCGCGGCAAGCCACCCCGAGCTGAACGTGCTCGTCAACAACGCGGGCATCATGCTGCCGGAGAACCTCCTCGACCCGGCCTCCCTCCCGGTCGCCGAGGACCACGTCACGGTCAACCTGCTCGGCACGATCCGGATGACGTACGCCTTCCTGCCGCTGCTGGTGGGCAAGGACGACGCGGTCGTCATGAACGTCACCTCCGCGCTGGCGTTCGTACCGCTGCCGATCACCCCGACCTACAACGCGACCAAGGCCGCGCTGCACTCCTTCTCCGAGAGCCTGCGCATCCAGCTCGCCGGTGCTGACGCCGGCGTCCAGGTGATCGAGGTGGTCCCACCGGCTGTGCGCACGACCCTGCTGGGTCAGGAGGACAGCGAGACGGCCATGCCGCTCGACGACTTCCTCTCCGAGACCCTGACCCTCCTGCGCGAGAAGCCCGACGCCAAGGAAAACATCGTCGAGCAAGCCAGGTTCGTGCGCGACGCGGAGGCCAACGGCACGTACGACGACGTCCTGGCCATGCTCAGCAAGATCGGCTGAGTCTGTTCCGGCGGCCTCACCCCGGCCGCTACGGCGACGGCGGACGCCGCCCGTCCGCCCTCCCGACCGCATCGAGCTGGTCCGGTGGGGAGGCGCCCTGTAGTCAGCCCCAGTCTTCGCCAGTCAGCCCCAGTCTTCCAGTCCTCGCCAGGCCTCCCGCCGCGACCGCCGCCACCTGGGGTGACGCGCATCGTGCGACTCAGTCTTGTTCCCATCCCGGGAGATGATCATGAAGTCCCTTCTTTCTCGCCGCTCCGCCGTCGCCGCCGCTCTCGGCGCGTCTGCCGCGGCCACACTCACCGTCGCGGGCACCGCCTCGGCCCAACCGGATCCGGTCGCGGCGATCACGGGGCGGAGAGCCGGGTGCGGCACAACAAGCGCGTCGCGGTCGCCTTCATGGACCTGGCCTTCAACAAGAAGAACCCCCAGGCAGCCGTGGACCGTTACGTGGGCGCGAGTACATCCAGCACAACCCGCAGGCCGCGGACGGCACGGAGCCGTTCGTCGCGTACGTGACGTGGCGGACCGCCGAGTACCCGGAGCTGAAGTTCGACTTCAAGCGGGTGATCGGCGAGAACGACCTCGTGGTGCTCCACTACCGCCGGACCCTCTCGGCGACTGACCGTGGCACCGCTGTGATGGACATCTTCCGGTTCGAGAACGGCAAGATCGTCGAGCACTGGGACGTCATCCAGGATGTCCCGGAGACGTCGGCGAACGACAACACCATGTTCTGAGCCGAGACGACAGCACGGAGACGGGCACCATGCCTCTCATGGGCGAGTACGAGCCGAGCGCGATGAAGTTGGTACGCGAGCAGGTGGAGTTGTACGAGAGCTCCGGCGGTACCGAAGGAACGACGCTGGGCAGCCTGATCGGCTGGGACGACGCGGCAAGGCGGGACCTGCCTGTCGTCATCCTGACCACCCTGGGCGCGAAGAGCGGCAAGATCCGCGAGTCCCCGCTCATGCGGGTGGAGCACGACGGCTCCTACGCCGTGGTCGCCTCCTCGGGCGGGGCCCCCAAGCACCCGGTCTGGTACCACAACCTGGTGGCCGACGCCCGGGTGGAGCTTCAGGACGGCCCCGTACGACAGGACATGCTGGCACGCGAGGTGACCGGCGACGAGAAGACCGTGTGGTGGGCGCGAGCCGTCGTGGCGTTCCCCGACTATGCCGAGTACCAGAAGAAGACGGACCGTGAGATCCCGGTCTTCGTTCTGGAGCCGACGGCCGCAGCGCACTGACGCGCAGACCGTTGTCGTCGCCTCGCAGGGACACGTGCGAGGCGACGGCAACGGCAATGCCAGATGTCCGGCCCCCTCGATCGTCACCAGCCGACCATCAGGGAGGAGACGAGCGGCTTCGGCCAGTCCCTCCTGGGGGTGTAGCCGGCCGATGCGTCGTCGATGACGAGCGTCGGAGCGGTGATCTTGGGTAGGTCGTTCCACCAGGTCGGATCGGGGTGGTGGATCCGGTGCACGAGCGAGGTGGCCGCGGCGAAATCGAAAGGCACCGCACTCGGCACTTCTCCGCGAGAGGGTCAGCCAGGGATTGGCGGTCTCTGGATAGCCGACCGGGAAGCAGCGACGATGGTCGGCATGGACAAGAAGGAACTGGCGGAATTCCTGCGTCGGCGGCGTGAGACGCTGCGCCCCCGCGATGTCGGCCTGGTCGAGGGCCCGCGCCGGCGCACCCAGGGGCTGCGCCGCGAGGAGGTCGCCCAGCTCGCCGGCATGTCCACCGCCCCATAGGACACCAGCAGCTCACCCCCTGAGCCCGCGCATCCAGCGCCGGCGACGGACGCGTCGTGCAGCGCGTCGGGTGCGCGTGCGCCGGAAGGCGAACGGCGTGCACGATGACGTCCTGGCCGTGCTCACCACCGAGGGGCGAGGCTTAGGCCCATCTGTCGAGGTCGCCTCGGACTCGGGTCGGGTCCGGGCGCGGCCCCACGCCGTCGGCCCCGGTGATCGGCCACGCTCACACGTGCCGCTCCGGACCGGACGCCCTCGCCCGCCCGATGCACCCCTGCGCACCGGCCGACCCCTCGCTCCCCGGCAACCCGTCCCCGCGTACCCGGTGTGGATCGAGGACGGAAACGTGTACGCACAAGTGACAGGAACCCCGTGATGGACGCACCGGACGACACCGCCACCGAGCGGGCCGATGCCGCCAGCAACCGTGCCCGGCTGCTGGATGCGGCCGCCCGGCTGATCGCCGAGCGTGGGGCCGAGCACGTGACGATGCAGTCGGTCGCGGAGGCGGCCGGGGTGGGAAAGGGCACCCTCTTTCGCCGGTTCGGCGACCGCGCAGGGCTCCTGCTCGCCCTCCTGGGTGAGGCCGAGGCCGAGTTCCAGGAGGCGTACACCGAAGGTCCCCCGCCGTTGGGCCCGGGCGCGCCTGCGGGGGAGCGGCTGGAGGCGTTCGGCTGTGCGCTGATCGAGCGCGTCGCCGCCGGCGCGGACCTGGGCGCCGCGCTGGGCCGCCAGGTGCTCCACGAGCGCCGCCAAGCCTCCGACACCGGCCGCGCCTTCCACCGCCACGTCTCAACTCTTCTGAAGGAAGCGGGAGTTGACGGGGACCAGGACATGCTCGCCCACGCCCTGCTCGCCTACGCGAACTTCGAGACGACGGACTACCTGCACGTCGGCTGCGGGGTCCCCGTCCCACGCCTCCAGTCCACCTGGGTGCACCTGGTGCGGCTCGTGACCCAAATCGGCGGGCCCTGAACCTCGGCCTCCTGGTGGGGTGTCGGCTCTGGGTCATCCGGAACTTCCGGCCTCCTGGAGGGGTGTCGGCTGTAGGTCGTCCGGAACTTCCGTACGGCAGTCCTGCGCGCCACGATCGCCGATCCCCGCTTGGACGTTCCGTCCGACGTTCCGTCCGACGTTCCGTCCGCCGTCGCCCGCGTCGGCGACCGCCTCTACCTGGCCAACGGCCGCATCGACACCAGCCCTGCGCCGGCCACGAAGCGCAATGTCGTTGCAGTTCCCCTCCGCCGGCCAGTGTCCGTGCGGCCCGGTGCCGCCCGTGGGGACGGGCGGGCGGCACCGGTGGCAGCGGGCCGGGTCAGTCGGCGACGGTGATGACGATCTTTCCCCGGGCGGTGCCGGAGGCGATGGTGGCCAGTCCCTCGGCGGCGCTCTCCAGCGGCAGCACCGTGGTCACGTCGACGGTGAGGGTGCCGGCGGCGGCCGGCTCGGCCAGCGGGGCGATGTCCTCGCGAGTGGGCGCGGCCATGACGTTGCCGCCGGTCAGGCCCTGGGCGGCCAGCGTCTGGTCGTCGGCGGCGCCGAGGGTGGAGGCGACCTTGCCGCCCTTGCGGACCAGGTCCAGGGGCAGGGCGTCGGGGGCGTAGGCGATCAGGTCGACCAGCGCGTCGACGCCGTCGGGGTGGGCGGCCCGGACCTGTGCGGCGACGTCGCCCCGCGTGTAGTCGATGACGGTGGCGGCGCCCAGGCTCTTCACCCGGTCGGCGTCGGCGGAGTCGGCGGTGGCGACCACGGTGACTCCCCAGGCGGCCAGGAGCTGCACGGCGTGGAGCCGACGCCCCCGCTCGCGCCGATGACCAGCACGCTCTGACCCACCTCGGCCGAGACGATGTCCACGGCGCCCAGCGCGGCGGCTCCGGCCAGCGGCAGGGCGGCGGCGCGGGTGAAGTCCAGGCCGGCGGGCTTGGATGTGACGGAGGAGGCGGGCAGGGCGTACTCGGCGAGCGTGCCGGCCTGGATGGGCGGGACGAACGGGATGTGGCCGACGACCTCGTCACCGGGCCGCACGTGATCGACGCCCGCGCCCACCTCGTGCACGATGCCGGCGACGTCGCGGCCCAAGGTCAGCGGGTAGTGGTGAGCGGCCATCGCGGCCATCATCCCGGCGGCGACGGCGTTGTCGACGGCGTTGAGCCCGGCGGCCTTCACCTTGATCAGCACGGTGCCCTCGACCGGCTCGGGCACGGGCACCTCGGACAACTGCGGCTGTGCCCCGGCGGCCGGGACGTGCAGTGCGCGCATGACGGTATCTCCCCTGCGAGTTGAGTGAGTTGGGGCGGCATCAGGGGGTGGGCCCGCCTCTGATGCCAACGTTGTGCGCGCAACGCCATGCTGGGTCAGCGACGAGGGCCGTACAAAAGGCACACGTGTGTGTGCGGCCCCGGCCCCTGGACCGGCCAGGGGCCGACCGGGACCGCTTCGGCGGCCGAAGCGCGTCCGGAAGAACCGGTCGAGATCGCGGCGGTCGGCGGGGTCGGTGACGGCAGTGGCTCCCCGGCGGCCGGGTGGGAGCGCAGACCGTCGATCTCCCGACGCGGCATGCCGTGCCTGCGAAATCGGTACTTAGAAGTAACAACCCCCCTCTCTGCGAGAAATTAACGCAAAACGGACTTAAGGTCGAGTGGTGGGGGCTGGCCCGAGATGCGGCGCCCTTGCTTCCGCGCACTGTTCCTCGTCGTACCCAACAGGAGAGGCGACCCGCCATGGCCACAGCATCTGAAACCCCCGTACTCGACACCCTCGCGGCAATGACCGTCGACTCGGTCGAGCGGTGCGGGCTTACCCCGGACACGTTCATGCTCACCCGCATCGCGGCCCTCGCCGCTTCGGACGCTCCGCCGATCTCCTACGTCTCCCACATCGACCCCGCGATCCAGGCCGGCCTGACCGCCGAGCAGGTGCAGGATGTCCTGGTCGCCGTCGCCCCCATCGTGGGCACCGCCCGCGTCATGACGGCAGCCGGCAACATCGCCAAAGCGCTCGGCATCGCGATCGCCGTCGCCGACGCCGAGGCCGAAACCAAGGGGTGACCAGGAGTGAGCGTAGAGACGTCGCCCTGGGTCTCTCTCGCTCCACCGGGGCCGTGCCTCTGCATCTGAGGCGTGCGGCCCCATGCGGCCGGCAACAAAGAACCCCCGGGTCTCCGACCTGGGGGTTTGTACGCGACGTCGGTATCTCGGGCTCTGCCCGCGCCTGCGGCACCGGTGCCGCAGGCGCGGGCAGACATCAGTCGATGCGGGCGCAGAGGTCTTCCGTCGTCCCGTGCACCAGGCTCACGGACTTGTACCCGACGGAGCTGATGTCCATCGTGTAGACCGTTCCTAATCAGTGAGCAGGAGTGAGTCTTGGACCCATTCCTGGTCACTGCGGACACCCCGAGCGGTTTTGGATGTCCTGGTCGCCCGCGTACTCGCCGCGTCCGGCGGCACGGATCGTGTCCGTGGTCCGGGGATGCGGGGGCGGGGTCCCTCACGCTCAGGGGCACGCCGGTCGGCCTGGACGGTCCGATGCCCGTGCACATCGCTCTGGTGTGCACGGGGCGGTGTCGTCCGTCGCCGGATCGGGTGTCCCTGGGCGCGTCGTCCGATCGCGATGCTCGCCGCATCGTGCCGGGTGGTCTTACGGTTGGGGTTGGCCATCGGCTTTTGCCAGTGCTGCGCGCCCCACTTGCTGGTGTAGGCCGGGTCCACGGCGATGATCGCGATACCTGTGGCGTCGGCCATGGAGGCCAGCCGGGCGCGGAGCCTGCCCGTCGGCATGCCGGAGATGAGCTGGCGGAATCGGCGCTTGCGCCCGTGCTTCTCTCTGGTTTTCTCGGCCTGGAAGTCGAGGTCTTCGACCGCGATGGCCGTGACGCCGCAGCTCTTGGCCCAGTTCAGCAGCCGCGTGAGGGCGTGCCGTATTTGGGCGTCGCGGCGGGGGGCGTTGCCGGACAGGTCGTAGAAGAACCGGCGCGGTCGGCCGATCGGGTTGCCGTGAGTGTCCAGGCGCCATGCGGCGAGGTGGTCGGCGTTGGTGTCCACGCCGATCACGCCATCGGCGAGGGCGGCTTCGAGTGGGATGGTCTTGGTGGGAGGGATCTGCCAGGAGGCGTCCACGTACCAGCGCCCGCGTCGAGTGTCGTAGTGGATGCGGTAGGCCACGGCCCGGTTCGCCTCAACGCGGTCGGCCCGCTCCTGCCCCCGGTGGGGGAACCGTGCCTTCGCGGCGAGTACGTACCGGCCGTGCTTGGCGTTCGCCAGGTCGGCGAGCGGGGCCGGGAGCTTGATCGATACTTCGCCCTCGGGCGTGATGCGGATCGTCTCGTTGCCGAACCTTTTCCCTGACTCGCCGTCCGCCTGAAGAAACCAGCGCTCGGCTTCCCACCGCTCACGCCACTCGGCCTCGGTGAGCTGCGCCTTGTCGAGGTTGTGGCGGGTGCCCAGCAGACGTTTACCGCCACGCACGACATGCACCCGGCCCGCTTCCCTCTCAGCCCGAACCTGGTCGAGCCGGTCCTCCAGCACATGCAGCCGTCGCGTCTTGTGGAACCACTCGTGCGCGGAGCGGTAGCCGCCCGGAGCCCGCTTGGTGCCCTTCTCCCCGGCCGGCAGCGACAGCCGGTGCCGGATCGTCGTGATACCGGCTTCGAGGGACTGTACGTGTGCGGCCTGGCAGCGCCGGGCGAGCGCCCACTGGTCATGCGTGGCCTTCGTGATCGACCCGGCCCATCTGGACGACGACTCGGCCGTCAGATCCCTCTTACGGGCCGCCCATGACTCGGTGGAGTGCTCCAGGCCGTCGGCGCAACGCGCTTTGAGGTCCTTCGAAGCGAGCGAGCCCAGGTGCGCCCCCACCAAGCGCAGAACCTTCTCATCCCCGGGCGTGAGGTCCCCCAGCCGGGCACGTACCGCCACACCGGACGGGCCGAGCACCACGAACGGCGCGGCAATCGGGCGGAGGTCAGCCATGCTCGGCGGCTTCCAGTGCCTTGCGGGCGCGGTTCTTCGCCGACCCGCGCCCATACAGGCGGGCGCAGAACGAGGTCAGTACCTCCATCATGTCCCGCACCAGGTCGTCTTCGACCTCGCCGTCGTCCATCACCAGCAGGCGACGGCCCGTCGCGGACAAGGCGGCCTCGACAAGCTCGACATTCATCCGGCCGAGCCGGTCCTTGTGCTCCACCACCACACAGGTCACGTTCGGGTCGGCCAGCAGACGCCGGGCCTTGGAACGGCAGCCGTTCATCCCGGAAGCGATCTCCGCCTCCACACGAACGACTTGGTGACCGGCCTTCGCTGCCCACGCCGACAGCCGGGCGACCTGGCGTTCCAGATCGGTCTTCTGATCGTGCGAGGACACGCGGGCATACAGGCCCAGACCGCCGATGGCCTCGGGCGTGGTGTTCGCGTCGATGTTCACCAGGATCGTGCGTGGCCCGACCCGCTGAGCCGGTACCGGCAACGTCCCTTCACGGAACCAGCGATACGCGGTCTGCGGATGCACGCCCTGCGTCTTCGCCCATTCCGTCAGATTCACACCCTGACAACGACACTCACTCATACATGGTTACGCTCGCTTACCCGACTTCACGGACCAGCAGGTGGAGACCCCTCACCATCCCGCTCGGCTCCCGCGTCACCCGGCCGATCTCGTTCACCGCGCCGGCCAGCGGCTCCCGCGTGTACCTGGTGCTGTCGACCACGAAGTCGGGCAGTACCACGTTCACCGACTCGGTCGAGTACCTCAAGCTGGGCAACTCGTCGAGCAACGTGGACGACGCCGCCACCACGGTGACGTACAACGGCAGTTGGAGCCACACGAGCAACGAGAGCGGCCCCTACGCCGGCACGACTCCTACAGTGACACCACGGGTGACACGGCGACGCTGAGCTTCGTCGGTACCGGCGTCACGCTGCGCGCCGTGACCGCGCCGAGCCATGGCATGGTGAGCGTCTCCATCGACGGTGGGGCCGAGGCGCTGGTCGACCTGTACTCGGCGGCGCGCACCGGCGACGTCTCGGTGTGGACCGGCCCCCGGCTCACCTCCGGCAAGCACACGATCCGGGTGCGCGTCACCGGCACCAAGCGGGACGCCGCGACGCACGACTGGGCCACCGTCGACCGCTTCGAGATTCGCCAACCAACCGGTGGCGGGCACGAACTACCGCATCGCCAACCGCCACAGCGGCAAGCCGCTCGGCGTGGCCTGTCGTGTCGTCGCTCCCTGGCGCCGAAGCCGAAGCCGAAGCCGAAGCCGAAGCCGAAGCCGAAGCCGAAGCCGAAGCCGAAGCCGAAGGTGGTTCAGAGGATCCTGAACGTCGTCGTCGCGGCCAGAGCCGCCCGCTTGGCGATTTGTTTCATGAAATTCGCCACCTTTCGGAAGCCGACAAAGAGCGAATCGGTATCGACTGTCAATGCGAGCCGGTGGTGGACCAGGTTGCTTCGCCGCGGCAGAGTTTTTCGAGTTTTGCCCTTTGGGGCAACTTCGATGGCGGAACGGGCATGAACCGCGACGGTCGCCAGGTCATGAGGGCCTGTCAGCTTGCTGCCGGATCCCGAGTTCTCGTACGCGGCCACAGTGAGGAGCCTGGCTGTCGGAAAAAGTTCTGCGGTACACCGAACCTCCCCCGGGCATTGCACATCTTCAGGTGTGTAGGCGCGCACTGACCTCGCGCGCCGATTCTTATTCGAGGGGAACTGGAAATTCATGAAGAGCAAGCTGACCGCCGTGGCCCTTGCAGCGATCGTCGTCGCCGGCACTGCCGCTGCCGCCGTCCCGGCCTCTGCCGCCCCCGCCGAGGCCGAGCCGGCCCGCTGCCACACCGCCGACCTGAAGGCCGGCTTCGCCATGGGGGATGACGCGAAGCCGGAGATGGGGCAGACCGAGAAGCAGACCCAGGCGTACATCTGGTTCACCAACCGGAGCAAGCACACCTGCACCCTGTCCGGCTTCGCCGGTGTCGACATGATCGGCGCTCAGGAGACCGACGGCACCTGGTCGCTGGCGCGCTCCTCCAAGAAGCCCGAGAAGATGATCCTGGAGCAGGGGGACACGGTGGACTTCAGCATCACCCTGCTCCCGGTGGCCAAGTCCACGCCGAAGAAGGAGAAGTTCGTTCCGGCGAAGTTCCTGGTCACCCCGCCGAACGAGACGAAGCACTTCACCCTGGAGTGGCCGTTCGGCGGCCAGATCCTCAAGCAGGACGGCGCGACCCACCCGGGTACCTACCTCAACCCGGTCGGGCTGTAACCAACTGGACAGCCTCTGAGCTTCCCTTCAGTGTCGCTGATGGCCACCGCAGGACTCCCGGAACGAGCAGCAGCCTCCGGGTGGTGCGGTGGCCACGTCTGACACGCGGCACGCCCGGACTTCTCGCCGGGGCCTGGCCGGCAGACTTCGTCGGGGGACGGCCGGCCGGGCAGACCGGCGACGGATCCGACGATGCCGCACGGTTGTCCGTCGACGGATGGCGACGGCGACGCCCAATTGCCCCCCGACGACAGCCGCGTGTCCGTGCATTGCGTGACACGCTCGGAATCCTCGGCCGAATCGTCCACCACGTGTCTCTTCCGTGGCGCCGGACGCCCGTTGCGCATGCCGGTTTGGCAGTGCTTGACTTCGCAGGCTCGGGACCGTGCGACGGGCACGGACAGCCAGAACCGACAACAGCTACCCGCGTACGGGCGGTTCACGTCGGAAGGGAGAATGCGTGAGCTGCTTACACGCGACCAGATGTCCCCTTTTCCCCTACCTCAGGTCGAGTCTGCAGGGCTGGCGCGACTACTACTGCGACAGCGAACACGAATGGCGCGACTGTGCGCGCTACCGGATGTCGCTCACCGGTGAGCGCGTGCCGATCAGCCTGCTGCCCAACGGAAAAACGGCGCGCTACATCGACTTCACGGGTACCGACGCGGCCCCCTCCGACCCGTCCACCCCCACCACCTCCGTTCCACAGTCACCCGACCCCAGCGGCCGGCCCGGCTCACGGGAGCCTGGCTCCGAGGGCGGCTGGAGCCGGTTCGTCACGTGGATGAGAGGCTCCGCATGAGTGCCTACTGGCCCTGGTGGGCGGGGGCCGTCGCGCTGGCCGCGCTGACCGTCGGCTACACCCTCGCCACCGATCGGTCCTTCGGCGTCTCGGGCGCGTGGGACCGTGTGCTGCACTGGCGCCGCGAACGCGAACTCGAGCGGATGGAAGAGGAGTTCGCCGACGAACGCGCTCTCACCGCCGCGCTCGTCAAGGCCGGCGCCGACCATTTCGCCACCCTCGCGGCCGAACCGGCCCCAGCGCGTCAGTCGCATGTGGAGCCGGCGTCGGGCCCGCCCGTCGAACCGCAGACGGCTGAGGACCCGGCGGTCACGCGTCAGCGCCCGGCCCCGTTGGTCACCCAGGCCGCCCTGCTGATATCGGTTTTCGTCGGCGGGCTGATCGCCTCCCTCTCCTCCGGGCGGTTCCACCTCCGCCTCGACATGGGACCGGGTTTCCGGGACCTGGTCACGGCCAACTCGGTCGGCATGGTCGTCCTGCTGTTCGCGGGAGGCGTGCTGGTCGGCTTCGGTACCCGACTGGCCGGTGGTTGCAGCTCCGGCCACGGGCTCAACGGCTGTGGTCGGCTTGCCCCGGTCAGCATCGTGGCGACGGCGACGTTCTTCGGTACGGCCGTCGCCGTGTCGTTCCTCCTGTGGAAGGTGATCTGATGCGTACCCGGGGCGGAATCCTGCTGGCCAACATCGTCACCGGGTTGGCGCTCGGCTTCACCGTCACCAGCATCGGCTTCGGTGACTACGCCGAACTGAACCGCATGTTCACCTTCCAGGACCTGCGGATGCTCCTGTCGTTCGCCGGAGCAGTCGTGATCATCGTGTGCGTTTTCGCTCTGCTGCGGGTCCGTCGCACCCCGGGGCGCATCCACGCCGGCGTGATCCCCGGCGCAGTGCTGTTCGGCACGGGCTGGGCGATCTCCGGTGGCTGCCCGGCGATCCCGATCATCCAGGTCTCCAGCGGTTACCTGCCCGCACTGGTCACGATCGTCGGCATCGTCGTCGGCGTCCGGCTGTGCCGCTGGGCCAGGGGCCGGCACCTTCGCATCGACAGCGGCTCGTGCGAACTGTGAGACCCGGCCGGAGCCGAGCCGCCCTCAGGGCCCGTTGTGGGCACGCTGTGGGCACGGCGCCGTGATGGAGGAGCCGGCAGCGGTCGGGTAGGCCCCTTCCTGGCTCGGTGTGTTTCAACGCGATCATTCACGCGGCCGGCCGCTCGGCCATCCTCGCGAGCTCTTCGTCCGAACCCGGCACGTCCCCCTTCTCGGAGAAGTGTCGGGCATGGACCTTCACAGAAGACCTACCAATAGCTTGCTTGACTAAGGCAAATTAAATGTGATTGCCTAAGTCAGGCAAGGGGAGGTGTGCCGGGGTCTGCGTCCTGGCCGACCCCGACCCGACCTTCACCCCGCCCGACGCGCGCCCCACGACGCGGCGGGAGCCTCGCGCCCATCTCTGTATCCCCGGTCTCCGTCCCGTCGGAGCCCCCTCACCGAGGAGACACGCATGACAGACTCATCGACCTGCTTAGGTGCGACCGCACCGGCACCGATCACCCCCACGCACGTGCAAGGGGAGACGACCCCGCGGGCGAGGCAGGACGAGCCGAAACGCGTCGCGCTCCTGTCGAGGGAGCACTCCGAGCACCATCTGCCCGGCACAGCACGGGATGCCGTGGCCATCCGTCCCGCGACGGCGACCCGCCTGGGGGAGCGATGAGGCGCGTCCTGATCGTCGGGGCCTCGGCAGCCGGACTTGCGGCGGCCGAGACACTGCGCCGGGAGGGCTACGACGGCACGCTCACCCTCGTGGGCGACGAGCCGACGGCCCCCTACGACCGTCCGCCGCTGTCCAAGCAACTCCTGTCCTCGGAATGGGAGTCCGACCGGCTCGCCCTGCGCACCCCCGCCGCCTTGGCCGCCCTCGACCTCGACCTGCGCCTCGGCGTGGCGGCGACCGCCCTCGAACTCGCCTCCCGGACAGTGCGGTTGGCGGACGGCTGCGAAGTGCCGTACGACGGACTGGTCATCGCCACCGGCGTACGGCCGCGCCGCCTGCCCGGAACGGGCGCGCACGTGCTGCGCACCCTCGACGACGCGCTCACTCTGCGGGAGCGGCTCACCCCCGGCCGACGGCTGGTCGTCGTCGGCGCCGGCTTCCTCGGCGCGGAGGCCGCCGCGGTCGCCCGGAAGCTGGGCGCCGAGGTGACGCTCCTCGAACCCGCCGCCGTACCGCTGGCGCACGCGGTCGGCGCCGAGGTCGGGCGGATGCTGGCCCAGGCCCATGTGGACCAGGGGGTCGACCTGCGCTGCGGGGTCACCGTGGCCGAGGCGACCGAGGGCGGCGTCCGGCTCGCCGACGGCTCGCGGATCGAGGCGGACGAGGTGCTCGTGGCCATCGGCTCGCTGCCGAACACCGAATGGCTCGACGGCAGCGGTCTCACGGTGGCCGACGGCGTGGTGTGCGACGAGTACTGCGAGGCGGCGGAGAACGTGTACGCGGCCGGTGACGTCGCCCGCTGGTACAACCCGCTGTTCGGCACCTCGATGCGCATCGAGCACCGCACCAACGCCGCCGAGCAGGGCATGGCCGCCGCCCGCAATCTGCTCAACCCCCAGGCGCGCAAGCCGTTCGCGCCGGTGCCGTACTTCTGGTCCGACCAGTACGACATGAAGGTCCAGGCGCACGGCTTCCTGCGCGGCCACGACGAAGTCGCCGTGGTGGAGGGCGACTTGGCCGACCGGCGGTTCGTCGCCGCGTACCGCACCGGCGACCGGGTCAGCGGTGCCCTCGCGGTGCGCATGCCGCCCAAGGCGATCCGGCAGTGGCGCCAGGCCATCGAGACCGGGGCGCCCTGGCACGAGGCCGTGGGGAGCTGACATCCCCGGTGGACGGACCGAACCGGAGAACCGGGCCCCACGGCTGATCCCCGGGGGTCGGCACACACCGAGGACCCCGTCCCCGTCGCCCCGGTCCGTCCCCACCCGGGGGCGGCCGGACCCGCCCCCGCACTCCCCGAATCCCCACGTACAAGCCGCTCGCCCTGTCAGAAGACCGTTCCGGCCTCCAGCTGGATCACTGATCGAAGGAGCCCCCACCATGACCGGCGAAAACGTACTCGATTACCCGTTCGACCAGCCCAAGGCTCTGGAAGCGCCCCGCGAGTGGGCCGAAGCCCGGGCCACGTGCCCGGTGACCCACGTCCGGATGCCCAGCGGAGACGTCGCCGGCCTCGTCACCGGTTACGACGAGGCACGCGCGTTGCTCTCCGACCCCCGGTTCAACCGGCGCCTCGACCATGAGGGCGCGGCCCGCACGTCGACCACCGAGGACGGCGGGATGTTCAACCGGGAGAACAAAGCCCTGTCGCAGATGATGAGCGAGGGACACCGGCGGTACCGCCGGCTGATCAGCCCGGCGTTCACGGTGAAGAAGATGGAGGCCTGGCGCCCCCGCATCCAGCAGATGACCGACGAACTGCTGGACGCCATGCTGGCCAAGGGAGCACCCGCCGAGCTGCGGGCGGAGTTCGCCCTCCCGCTGCCGGTCCGGGTCATCTGCGCGCTGCTGGGTGCGTCGGCCGAGGACCAGGGCAGGTTCGCGCACTGGTCCGACGTCCTGATGACGACGACGAAGTACACGCAGGCCGAGGTCGACGAGGCGCGGCGCGAGTTCGAGGCGTACGCCTCGGACCTGGTCGAGGAGAAGCGGGCGAACCCGAGGGAGGACCTGCTCAGCGAGCTGACACAGATCTCCGACAGCGAGGACGGCCGGCTCAGCCACGCGGAGCTCATCTCCACCGTGGTGGGCATCCTGGTCGCGGGGCACGAGACCACCTCGAACCAGATCGTCAAGATGACGGCGTTGCTGCTGGAGGACCGGCAGCTCTACGAGGCCGTGATCGCCGATCCGTCACTCGTGCCGGGCGCGGTCGAGGAGGCCCTGCGTCTGGACCCCGTCGGGGGCCTCGGCATTCCGCGGTTCATCTCCGAGGACATCGAGGTGGGCGGCGAACCGGTCCCGGCCGGAACCACCCTGTTCGTCAACCTCAGCGCCGCGGACCGGGACGAGCGCAAGTTCCCCGACGCCGACCGGTTCGACCCGTGCCGCCCGAACGCCCAGCAGCACCTGGCCTTCAGCGCGGGACCGCGTTTCTGCATCGGCCAGACGCTGGCCCGGGTGGAACTCCAGGTCGTCCTGGACACCTTCGTCCGGCGGCTGCCCGAACTGCGGCTGCGGGACGACCCGGACGCCCTGCGCATCCGCACCGGGGTCGTGGCCACCGGCCTGGAGGAGCTGTGGGTCACCTGGTGACAAGCGGCTGGTGAGCGGCGGGAGAGCCGCGACGCGGAGAACTCACTGTGACGCCGCGGACAAGCGGAGCCATCGGACCATCGGACCCATCGGACCCATCGGACCCATCGGAGCAAGGAACTGCCATGAAGATCACCATTGACGAGGAACTGTGCTGCGCCAGTGGCCTGTGCACAGTCAAGGCCGGCGAGGTGTTCGACCAGCGGGACGAGGACGGAATCGCGGTACTGCTGGCGGAAGCCCCCGCTGCGGAACACCATGACGCCGTCCGGGAAGCGGCCGCGGTCTGCCCCGCCGCGGCCATACACATCATGGAATGACCGACAGCGCTTCGACTGCCCCGCCGCCTTGGCCGCGGGGCAGCCGACAGCCGTGAGAGCGGCTTGGTTGTCGCTCTGAAAGGCACAGCGAGGGCGCAGCGAGGGCTCAGCGATGGCACGGCGATGGCACGGCGTCGCCGATGATGGACCCCCGGAGTGCATCCGTCGACTCGCCACCCCGGTGCCCTGTCCCGGCCGGGACAGGGCAGGGCGGGCGGAGCGGGCCGCGCCGTTAGCGGGCGCTCGTGGTGGCGATCTCGGAGATGTGGTTGTACCGCTCCACCAGCACGAAAAGCTTGGTCTTCTGCGTCGTCTTCCCGCTGCCGAAGGTCAGCGTGACGATGACCTCATGGCTGTGACCCATGGTGCCGTTGTCGGTCACCGTCCACCGCGCCGGGACGTTTTGGGCACGCAGGACGCCGTCCGCCCCGTTCTTCTTCTCCCAGGCCGCCAGCCGCTTGGCGAAGCCGGGCGTCAGGTAGTGCTTGCGGAGCGCCGTGGCCAGCGTGACGTCCGGGTCCGTGTAATCGCCCTTCGCGTCGATGTACGCGCCGTAGAAGTCGGCAACCCGGGTCACCACTTGGCCGGACCTGCCGCTGACCGACTGCGGTGCGGCGGTGGACGCCTTCGCGGGGGCACCGACAGCCGCCTGTGCCGACACCTGTGTCGACACACCGAGTCCGACAGCCAGGACGAGGCCGGCGGCGACGGCCGCGCGGCGGCCCTGACGACGGTGAGCGGGGGACTTCCTGTTCATGTGTGTCTTCCTTTTCTGATCCGTATGTGATTGCTCTCGGCCGGTTCCGGCTTTCGTGCCGAAGGTGCCTGCCGATTTGTCGGTGGCGGCGGGAGCCGTGGGGTGCGGAACGCCACACCTGCAACGGTGGAACGCGCCAACGGTGGAACCGCCCCATCCCTGCTGAACTGCGGAAGTGGCCGCCGCCGTTCGAGCGGATTCAGCAGGTGGAACTGCTGGAGATCTTTATTCCGGTGACGCTGTAAGCGTTCGCGAACACGGTTCGGGAATTCGGCCCCAGGCAGATCGAGGTCCCGTCCTGGAGCCGTAGATACGCCACGTCGTCGTTCCGGGTGTTCACGACGTAGTAGTGCGGCCGGGGCCTGACCGTCTGGTAGGAACTGGTGACATCGCGGTACGTCGTGATCGGCGTGCCCGCGTTCCAGGCGTGCTCGTCCACGTAGAAGCAGACATAGGGGTACGGGCAGCCGTTGGTGGGGGACTCCGCCTGCGCTGCCGATGCGCCGGCCACGGACATGGCTGCGACGGCCACGCCCGCGCCCGCGAGACCTGCCGCCGTTCGGATGACGGACTTCATCAAACCTCCAAGAATTGAGTGGATCGTCTGACACGGCAGATGCAGATGCAGATCGTGATCCGTTGCGGATGCCGCTGGTCAGCAGGGGCGAGGCCGGTGCTGCGACGAGTACGGCAACCGGCGTGGTGAGCGTGTGTGACGACGTATCAAGCGCGGTGGCCATGGAGGCGACCGTTCATGCATGCGTCTCGGCCGTCGCCGATGCCGGTTGGTCGGTCCGGCCCTGGTCGGTGCGACACCAAGAGCATCGACGGACACCGGAGTCCGGCGCAACGACTGCCGCCCCTTTGGCGACGGTGGAACCATCCCAGCCCATCTGACGTGCAGGGATGTGAGTACATGGGATACGGGATCGCGGGCGGACGACGGAGGAACGGTATCGATGCAGGACGATGTCGAGGAGTTCGCGGCGCTGCTGCGCCGGCTGAAGGACCGTACGGACCGGAGCTACGGCTCCCTGGCCCGCCGCCTCGGCATGAACACCTCCACGCTGCACCGGTACTGCGCGGGCGAGGCGGTGCCGCAGGACTTCGCGCCCGTGGAGCGGCTCGCGGCCTTCTGCGAGGCGACACCGAAGGAGCGGCTCGAACTGCACAGGCTGTGGTTGTCGGCGGTGGGGGCTCGGCAGCGGGTGCGTACGGCCGGTTCGGCGTCGGCGGCGGCATCGGCCGCGTCGGCACCGGCATCGGCCGCGTCGGCTGCGGCACCTGCACCGGACACGGACACGGACGGGGCACTCGTCGAGGAGAGCAGCTCCGCGGAGCAGCCCGGGGACGATCCAGCCCCGGACGAGCCCGCCCCCTCTCCCTCTCCCTTCTCCGCTCCCCGCCCCTGGTACCGCCGCCGACGGGTTCTGGCGTCCACCGCCGTCGCCTGCGCGCTGCTCGCCACTCCGGGCAGCGTGTCCGTCCTGTCGAACGACCGCTCCTCCGCGGCGGACGCCTCCCGCCCCGCGGGCCTGCGGACGACCGCCTCCGGCGCAGCCCACGGTTCGGCGAAACCGCCGGCCACCGCCTCCCCGTCCCCTTCCCGGAGCTCCGCGTCGCCCAGCCCCGGGCAGCAGAACCCCGCCCCGTCCGCGACCGACAGCGGTCCCGCCTCGGCCACGAAGCCGACCACCGGCCTGCCCCTCGCCTGGAGCACCGACTCCCTGGTCTGGGACAAGGGGTGCGACCACGACTACGTCATCGACAAGCCGCCCGCACAGGTGCCTCCGCCGCCGGTGGAGCAGGACGCCGGGGTGTGGGCGGCGACGCAGGGCGCGGTGCACGGGCGGCATACGAGGGTGCAGATCTCGGTGCAGGGGCGGTCGTCAACGGCCGTGGTCCTGAAGGCGCTCCACGTCCGCGTCGTCAGCCGCGGCAACCCGGCCGCCGGGAGCGCGTACGCCATGGGCCAGGGCTGCGGCGGTGAGCTCAGGCCCCGCCGCCTCACCGTGGACCTCGATGTCGACCGCCCCATCGCCCGCCCGAAGGACGGCGCCGACAGCGAACACACCATCCCGGCCGTGCACTTCCCGTACCGTGTCTCCGCCGAGGACCCGGAGGTGCTGCTGGTCGACGCGACGACACAGACCTACGACGCCCGCTGGTACCTCGAACTCGACTGGTCCTCCCAGGGCCGCACCGGCACGATCCGCATCGACGACCACGGCCGCCCGTTCCACACCACCAGCATCAAGGGAATGCCGCACTACTGGTACGGCAGGAACGACGCAGACGAGCGTGCCTGGGTCCCCTACGACAGCTAGGGGCTGCGTCGACCACGGCCGCAGTGACCGTGATTCCCCGCTGTTCCCCGCTCGATCTGGTGCGGCTCCAAGGCGAAAAAACCGTCAATCTTCGCGTTCACGGCAATTTTTCGGCCTCCCCGGGCCACTCAGTGCTGTCCGGCCATGGGGAACAGACATCGGTCGAAACCGACGGCGGAAACCTGATCAAGAAGACGATCACCCACCACAACTCGGGTGGCACAGCACTCAAGTAGGCGGAGACACGCAGCCGGTCGGCCCCACTTCGATGGGGTCGGGTTCGTCCTCTTCGTCAGGCTGAGGCCTCCTCGGCTGGTACCGGCCACGCTGCCGTCGGCGCGGGCACCAGCCGAGGAGCCCTTGGCGAAGGAGACGAACGTCTTGCCACGTGACGGCGGGACGCAAATTCAGCCGCCTACCGTCAGAGAAGGAGTACGTCGTGGCTGCTTCACACGAATAAGGCACGCGGCGACTGATCACCACGCACAGCAAAGGCCCGGGTCTCTGACCTGGGCCTTCACCATGGAGCGGGTGACGAGAATCGAACTCGCGCTCTCAGCTTGGGAAGCGACGGCGCTTGCGCGCCTTCCATGGCCCTGACCTGCGCGGACTTCGTCCCGAAGGTTCCCCGGACACGGACGTGGGCGGGGCGAGCGCCAGGACGCGCTCGCTGACCCGGCACTCCCATCCGGCCACGTCGGGCGAGGCTCTTCAGCGGGGTGAGGACCGCGACGTGGACCGCGTCCCCGGCCGGCCTCAGCCGGGCCAGGGCGTCGGTGCGGGCTGTTCCTTTGAGCTGTCCGTATCGGGCGCGAATGCTCTCGGGTGCGGTGACGAGGATGTGGGCGATCTGGTTCAGGGCGGCGGTGCGTGCTTTGACCGCGGAGCGGGCGGCGTTGTGCAGGGCGCGTGGTGAGGACCTCCTGGACCCGCCAGTGGGCCGGGATCGGCGCGTCCGGTTGCGGTCGGGTGAGGCGGTTGCCCAGGCCTCCCTCTCCGCCGACTCCCGCCCGGCGAGGAGGGCATGGGACGTGCACACCATGAGCACGCCATGCCCCTATGCCACCTACCGGGCGGGCACGCCGCCGTACCCGCGTCCGGGGATCAGCGAACAACCCTCACCTGCACGGACGTTGGCTCACAGACAGACCAACTGCCCCTGGTGACACGTGTTCTGTTGTCCGGAAGGAGTGGAAGTTGTGCGAATGCTGTGCGAGGAGGTGACAGAGCGATCGGATGTGTTGCATTTGGTGCGTCGGGGGAGCCCGGGGCCCGTGGGGTTCTCGGGGCACTGACCATGAGGAGGAACAGAAGTGATCCGTGTCTCGCGCGTGACGGCCGCTGTGGCAGCGGCCCTCGCGCTGGCGCTGGCGTCGCCGGGGGCGGCGCAGGCGGCGCCGGAACCGGACCCCGGGCTGCTGTCCGCTTCCCCGTCCGCGGGGCTTCCCGAGGGCTGGCGGACCACCGGGTCCGGGGAGTCGGCAGAGCTGGTGTGGCGCTCGCCCGAGAAGGTGCCGGTGGGCGATGCCCAGGTCGAGTTCCGCAGCGGGGAACGCCTGTTGGGCATCCCCAGACCCGCCGCGGACGGGCGCACCTTCCGGCTGCCGCTCGACGGGGTGAGCCTCGGAAGGACGGACGACCTGCGGGTCGAGGCCGGAGGGCGCCGTCTGGACGCGGCCGGAGCGAAGGCCGCGGCCCGTGAGCGCCGCGGACTCGACAGCTCTTCGGGCCCATCGCGCCTGCCCCGGGCCGCGACCGTGAACAAGGTCGACCCCGGTGTGGCCGGCTCGTTCCGTACGACCAGCGGTGAGTACTCCCTGCCATCGGTCCACCTGCCCGGCTACGACACCGAGGTGGAGATGAAGGCCGTGGTGGTCGCACCGAAGGGCGCCACGGGCAGCCGCCCCCTGGCGCTGTTCCTCCACGGGCGCCACGCCACCTGCTTCAAGGGCGACGACCTGACCCTCGAATGGCCTTGCCCGGCCGACCACGAGCCGGTGCCGAGCTACCGCGGATACCTGCACGACCAGCAACTCCTGGCCTCCCAGGGCTATGTGACGGTCTCGATCTCGGCCAACTCCGTCAACGCCCAGGACTGGCAGGCCGACGACGCCGGCGCCCAGGCCCGCTCCTCGCTGATACGGCTGCACCTGGCCCACTGGGCGGACTGGGCCGCCGACCCGTCCACGGCCCCCGACGTCGTACGACGGGCGCCCCGCGCCGACCTCGGCCGGGTGCTGCTGGTGGGCCACTCCCGTGGTGGTGAGGGCGTCGACCGGGCCGCGCTGGACAGCCTCACCCCGCCGCCCGCCGACCAGGACGGCTACCACGGCAAAACCCGCTGGACGATACGCGGAACCGTCCTCATAGGCCCCACGATCTTCGGCCAGAACCCCGCACCCGACGTGCCGTCCGTGTCGATCCTGCCGGGCTGCGACGGAGACGTCATCGACCTGCAGGGCGAGTACTACGTCGACGGCACCCGTGGGGTCAGCCGCGGCAAGGCCCTGCACAGCGCGGTCTACATGACGGGTGCGAACCACAACTACTTCAACAGCGAGTGGACCCCCGGCCAGGCCACGGCACCGGCCGACGACGACTTCTCCTACGGCGGCGACGGGCACGACCCGCTGTGCTCGCCGGGCACCGCCACCCGGCTCACCGCCGAGCAGCAGCGGAAGGCGGGCTCGACGTACATAGCCGCCGCGGCCCGGCTGTTCGTCGCCGGTGACGACCGGGTCCGCCCGCTGCTCGACGGGTCGCCCGCGCGTGCAGCCTCCGCCGGACCCGCCCGCGTCCTCACCCACGCCGTCGGCGCCGCCCGCTCGGGAGCGTTCCTTCCGGCCTCCTCCGCCAAGGTCAGCGGCGGCGGTCGGCTGTGCGCCCAGGTGGACCCGGACCCGAAGGTCTCCTGCCTGGACCCCGCCCTCAGGACCGCTTCCCCGCACTTCACCCAGTGGCGGAGGGTGACCCCCGGCAAGGAGCCGGGCCGGTACGCGCTGGCCATGAACTGGAGCCGCTCCGGCACCGCCACCCGGTTCAGTCCCGCCGCTCCGGTCTCCCTGTCCGGAGCGAAGAAGTTGACCCTGCGCGTGATCGTCCCGCCGAACACCACCGGCACCGAGCTGGACGTCGCCCTCACCGACACCTCCGGCAAGCGGGCGAACCTCGGCCGGGTCCGCGTCGACGGCCTGCCGGGCACCTCCCGCACCTCCTCCTACTGGGCGCGTGAGGTCCGCGTACCCCTGTCCGCCGAGACCCGGAAGCGCATCGACCTCGGCCACGTCAAAACCCTGCGCCTGACCCCGCGTACCGAGTCCGGGACGGCATGGCTGGTGGACGCCTACGGCTGGCGCCCCGGCACCCCCGTCGTCCAGCCCGCCAAGCTGGCGCGCGTGGATGTCGGCAACCTCACCGTCAAGGAGGGCGACTCCGGCTCGCGCACCTACCAGGTGCCGGTACGGGTGTCCGGGTCGGGCAGCGGCGAGGTCCGGCTGTTCGTGGAGGAGCCGGGCAGCGACTTCCCCGTCGCGCGCACGGTGAAGGTCCGGGCGGGCACCCGCGTCGACGTACCCGTGACGGTCGAGGGCAACACCCGCTACAGCTCCGACACGGCACACCGGGTGGCCGTCAAGACCGTACGCGGCGCGGTGGTCGGCTCCTCCCTGGGCGGCGTCACCGCGCAGAACGACGACCCCCAGCCCACGGTGACCATGACACCGGTCGCGGACCAGGTCACCGAGGGGCAACCGCTGGTCTGGCGGATCACCCTCTCCGCCGCCGCCGACGTGGCCCTGTGGACGGACCTGCAGCTGCTGCCCGTCTCCGACGGCACCGAACTGTCCACCGGGGACGTCCCCGCGACGTGGCTGGACGAGCACTTCGGTGCCTCGCCGGATCCCGAGCGGCCACTGTCCGCACTGCCGGACGGCGCGCTGCTCATGTCCGAAGTACCCGCGGGCAGTCTGAGCATCGACATGTCCGTGCCCACCGTCACCGATCAGCTGAGCGAGGACACGGAGTCGCTGCGGCTGCGCCTGTGGACCTACGACGCCAACGGGGAGCCGGTCGAGGGCCCGGAGTTCACCGGCACGGTACGTGACGCCTCCTAGCGGAGCACCCGTGCCGTACGAGGCACCATGAGGTGCCGTCGGCCCTCCCGCTCCCGGCGGGAAGACCGACGGCACCGCCACGCCGCCCACCGCCACGCCGCCCACCGCCACGCCGCCCACCGCGACGCCGCCCACCGCGACGCCGCTCATCGGACGCCGGCAACCGGGCCGGCGCCGTCCCTGCAGCACCGTATGGCCGCGTTCACCGTCTCCTGTCGTGGTCGCCGCGAGCCGGTACGACGGAGCCGCCTCGGGGAGGCTACGGGCCGTCGGGCAGGGCTACGACGCCGGTCCGGCGGGGTCTGGCGACGGGCTATATGTCCCCCCTCCACCCCAGGAGCATCAGCTGTGCGCCGACATCACGCGGGGCGTGCGAAGGCGCCCGGTGACATCAAGTCTCCGGGCGCCTTTGGAGGACCAACCCGCCACCTAGGAAAGGGACTTGTAGCCGCTCCAGCCGCTCGCGATCCGCGTCCGCGGACCGAACGAGCCCTTGCCGTCACCGCTGTTGCGCCACAGGTTGCCGCTGGTGTCGCGGGAGACCAGGTCCGGCCTGCCGTCGTCCGTGATGTCGCCGACCCCGACGACCGCGTTGTACGAGCCGCCCCAGTCGGACAGCACCTTGACGCGGGCCGCGAACGTGCCGTCGCCCTTGCCGTTGTAGCGGTAGAGGTTGTTGGACGTGTCCTGGGCCAGGAGGTCCGCGTTGCCGTCGCCGGTGATGTCGCCGGTGCCGACGATCTTCTTGTAGCCCTTCCAGTTGTCGTAGAGCTTGACGCGGGAGGCGAGCTTGCCCTCGCTCGTGCCCTTGTGGAGGTGGACCGCTCCGGTGGACGAGTTCCTCGTGATCAGGTCCGGGCGGCCGTCGCCGCTCACGTCGCCCGGCGACGTCAGGGCGTCGTACTGCGTCCAGCCGCTGGTCGCGAGGGTCGTGTACGACGTCGACGGCTTGACCGCCGCCCCGCAGCCCGGCTTGTACAGCCGCAGTGCGCCGCTGCTGTAGCGCACGAGGACGTCGTTGCAGCGGTCGCCGCTCAGGTCGCCGAAGGGGATTGCCCTGACGCTCGTCGGCCAGCCGGTGCCCGTGTACTTGTCGCCGAACTTGCCCGTCCCCGTGCCGCTGTGGAAGGTCAGCCCGCCCGAGGAGTTGAGGGTGAGCAGGTCGCCGCGGCCGTCGGCGCCGTCGGGGCTGACGAAGTCGCGGCGCACGGCGGCGCCGCGTTGCAGGAAGCCCTCGCCGCTGGTCACCGTGTTCGCCGCGGTGGTGCCGAGGCCGGTCGCCCTCAGAGTCCAGGTGAAGTGGCCGTTGGGGAAGTAACCGCCGCTCGCCGTCTTGCCGTTCCAGGTCGTCGTCACCCTGTCCGGGGTCGCGCCGCCGGTGAGCGTGCGGGTGGCCTTGCCGTTCGCGCCGCTCTGCACCGAGGTGAAGGTGAGCGACCAGGAGGTGACCGGGCGGGACAGCACCCAGTCGCCCTCGAAGGGCATGCCCGGGTCCACATAGCTGCCGGCCGACGTCTCGAAGGCCGTCACGGCGGACGGCGCGATGCCCGTCGTGGTGACGTGGGTGCGCTCGTAGTCGTCGAACCAGGCGACCAGGCCGGTGTACTCGTCGACCGTCCAGCGGTAACGGCGGTCCGCGGTCAGGCCCTTGTCGGCCAGGTCGGAGGCGATCGTGCGAGTGGTGCCGGTGGCCGCCTCGGTGAGCACCAGCGTGCCCGCGCCATGGTCGTGGCGGACGGTGAAACCGTCGCCGAGGAGCACGTCACCGGGGGTGACCGCCGTCGACGTACCGGCCTCGGTGTCGTACACGCCCGCCGAGTCCGTCCCGCAGGCCCAGTACACCCAGCGGCCCGCCGCCTGGAGTTCGCTCGGCACGCAGGCCAGGCCGGGGACGGTCACCGTGCCGAGCGTCTTCGCCAGCGGGATGCTGTACGAGGTGAGCGTGCCGGCGGTGGTGGTGGCGCTCCAGAGAGTGGAGCCGTTCAGAGCCGCGGCGCGCACGGACCGCTTCAGCTTCTGGCCCTGGCCGAACTCGCCTACGTACTGCGCCGGGGTGGTGCCGCCGGAGTTGAAGACGGCGTAGTCGTCGGAGACGTCGACGATTCGGCCGCCCTGGCCGCCGAAGTCCAGGTAGTGGCCGCCGATTTCCTTCAGCCGGTCGTCGCCGATGCCCTCGCCCTCGTCGGTGCCGCCGTTCGCGTCGAGGTAGACGTCCTCGGCGTCGACGTTCCCCCACAGCGCCGAGCATGTGGTGCCCTCGTACGGGCAGAGGGCGGCGTGGATCGAGCCGCTCGCCGTGGCCTCGGACGCCGTCAGCGTGGCGGAGCCGTCGGTGGTGAGAGTGCGCACGGACGTGGTGTCCGCGGTGGCGTTCGGGTCGTCCTCGGCGACGCGCAGGCTGCCGCGGCTGAGCGCGATGCCCGTCTTGGCGTTCTCCACCGCCGGGGCCTGCCGGACCTTCGCCGGCTTCAGCGTGCCGTCCTCGGCCTGGCTCACCCGCTGCACCCACCAGTCGGTGGCGTCGGTGCCGCCGGTGACCAGCGCGCTCTTGTCACCGGCCGCCAGCGTGTATTCGCCGGCGCTCGCCAGCAGGGTCTGCTGCACCGAGGGGTCGTTCACGTCGACCGCGAGCAGCTTGGAGCCGAGCGAGCTGGAGGACAGCGGCAGCAGCAGCCAGTCGCCGACCAGGACCGGGTCGCCGTCGAGCGCGCCCGGGTGCGCGGGCAGCGTGACGACCTGCTCGGCGGCGGCGAGGTCGGTGCGGGACTTCAGGTGCAGCTCGGCGGTGCCGGCCTGGTACCAGCCGATGCGGTCCTCGCTCATCACGTAGTGCGAGGCGTAGGTGGCGTCGGCGAACACATCGGTGTTCACGGCCGAGTCGACGTCGATGTAGCCGATCGTGCCGGTGTCGACCGACCAGAGCACGCCCGAGGAGTCCGCGGCGAGGACGTCCGTGCTCCCCACGGCCGTCGGGTCACCGGTCACCTTGCGGGGGCGCCACTCGCCGTCGACCTTGTCGATCAAGGAGTATGTGGTGACGACCGTGTCTCCGGCCAGGGCCCGGTAGTAGCCGTGGGTGGTGGAGCCGGCCCAGCTCAGGCTCCGGGTCGTGGCCGTGGCCGGGTCCCAGAGACTGACGGACGAGGACGTCACCGACGACGACGGCAGGGCGATCAGGTCGCTGTCCGACCCGTACCAGGCCGTACGGCACTCGGAGTCGATGTAGTAGCAGTTCGAGGACGGGGTGTAGACGCTGCCGTCGGCCTTCTCGACGGTGACGGTCCTGCCCGTCGCGTAGTCGGTCCACAGCATGCCGGCCCTGCCGGTCTGCCGGTGCAGGAAGCCGCTGTCGCCGGCCACGTACGGGCGGTCGGTGCGCGGTGTGGTGGTGCTGGGGTCGACCAGCGTGATCGCGGTGGTGTCGGCTTCGGTCGCTTCCGCGGATCCGCTGCCGTCCGACAGGACGACGGCGGACGCGGCCACGATGACCGCCAGCGAGGAGACGGCGGCGGCCAGCCCGCCCCGTCCCGGGGCATGTCTGCCCACGTAAGTTCCCTCCCCTGCGAGGGCCCGTGCCCTCGCACAAATTGCCGGATCTTATCAGGGGGGTGGTGGAGGCAAGGGCGTGCTCCAGGTGAAAGGGGGTGGGCAGGCTTTGGCCCCGGTCTGGGGAACGACGGAGCCAGGGTCGGTGGATCCGTCGCGAGATCGCCCGTTCCGTCCCGCCCAGGTAAAGAAACGACCTGTCACAGCAATCTCAGGTCATGCGAAAGATCCCCGAGGCCTCAAGCCTCCGTAGCAATGCGGCCCAGGACGCGCACCGGCGGCTGGGTGGCACGCAAGCACGCCGCATGCCACCCAACGCGAGGTCATGCCTGGTAAGCGACGTTCGTCATCATCCCGGCCTCGCCGTGGTAGGCGTTGTGGCAGTGCAGCATCCACTGGCCGGGGTTGTCGCCGTCGAAGAAGACGGACAGCTTCTTCTTGGGCAGGACGATCGCGGTGTCCTTACGGGGACCGGAGTCGCCGAGCCGGTAGGTGTGGCCGTGCGGGTGCATCGGGTGCCACAGCGCGTATGGCGTCGGCCTCGACCGTCATGATCAGGCCGCTGCGTTCCCTCGGCCGTACGGACGCCGCCGGTGTACGGCCGGAACCCGTACGGACCAGGGCCAGGCCCCCTGCGTTCTTGCCCTCGGCCGCGGCGACCAGGGGGAAGACGCCGTCGCCGAGGGTGACCAGGACGTCGTAGCGTTCGCCCATGCCGATGAGCAGGGCGTCCACCTGCTGGTGCCGGACCGGGTAGCCGTCGGTGTGGGTGACGGTCAGCCGGTGGCCGCCGAGCGCGACCCGGTAGGCGGTGTCGGAGCCGGCGTTGATGACAGCGGTGGCGGACTCGTGTTGATGATCTTGGGCAGGGTGCTCGTTGCCCACTTCGCTCTCCGGTGTCGTGGCGGGCCGGGGCGCGTGATCGGCAGGTGTCTCCGTACGCGGCTCGCCCTCTGGTTCGCCCGCTGCCGCTGCGGCGGGGCAGCGGGCTGGTACGCCGGCGCCGCGGGCGGGATGCGTTGGTGACCACCGACAGGGAGGCCAGGGTCATCGCGGCGGCGATGAACGGGCTGAGGCGGATGCCCCACACCGGGTACAGCGCTCCGGCGGCGAGCGGGATGCCGGCGGCGTTGTGGACGAGGGCGAAGAACAGGGTCTGCCGGATGCTGCGCATGAGGGCCCGTAAGATGCCGAAACCGTTGTTTGCAGTTGGTCAAGTGCCGTGGGCGTGCACGCGGTTGGTTCCTCCGGAGGGCAGCCGCATCCGCAGGATGGCTTGTTTACGCAGTGTTCCCGTCGTTCGAAGTGGGAGTGATTCCGGGGGCGGGTTAGGATCACGGCGTGATTACAGCCTGGTCGCCCTCCGGTGCGCAGCGGAGCCGCTCGACAGCGGTTCTGTGGCGCATGGTGGGCCTGGGCCTGTTCCTCTTCGGTCTGCTGTACACGCATGCCGTCAGCCCCGATGCCACGGTACGTCACGTCTCGTCCGACGAAGGCGTCGCGGTATCCGACGTTCACTTCACGCCCGCCGTGGACCGCGAAAAGGTTGCGAGTGCCACGTCGGCAATGCTCTCGGGCGAGACTCCTCACGATCCGTCGGGCGACCGTCACGAGGGTCACGGGCAGCACCACGCCGGTGGGGAGTGCTCGCTCGGGCAGCCTCCGCAGGCGCCCGGTGTCGGCGTGCCCTGCTTGTCTCCGCTGAGCTCGGCGAGCGATGGTGACGACGGCCTGTCTCAGCTGGTGCGCGCTCATTACACAGCGGCCCAGGACGTCGTGGCTCCGGTAGAGCATGCGGCGGACTCCGCGGTTCTGCGTATCTAGGTCAGCGCCTTTCCGAACCGGTCATTTCTCAGGGGGCACCGACCCGGCCCAAAGCCGTGGTCGCGTATTTCCCGGCGGCCGGTTCCTGGCGTCTGACCTCCTCTGCATGCCGTTCTTCGGTGCGGCGCGGGGATGGTCGACGACGTTTCCACCACCCCCCCACTGATCCCTGCCACTGCCGTGATCCTTCCGGCCGGGGCAGCGCCGCACGGAGAACTTGTGCCCCCCACCCCTGCCACCGTCCCTGTCCATGCCCCAAGAGCACGTTCGCTCCGAAAGAGCGGACTCGTCCTGATCGTGCTGTACGCCCTGCTGCTCGCGATGTCGGCGTGCCTCGGTGATCAGCTCCATGCCTCGGAGCAGCCGTACGGTCGCTCAGCCGCCGCGTCGAGTGAAGTCCCGCCGCCCGTGGAGAACTCCGAGCGCGAGATTCTCGACGCACCGGACTCTCCCGACCGTTGTCACGACGCCGGTTCAGAGGCCGCCACGTTCTGGAACTCCTCGACTCGCGTCCCACCGTCTGCGACCACCGCCGTCTCGCAGACGGGCGTGCCAGACCTCCTCTCGCACGATTTCCGTGGTGCCACGCGACGACTCCCACCCAGCGGCGGCCGGCCCGCTCTGATCTCCCTCTGCCGGTGGCGCGTATAGACGCCGCCCTGGCAGGTCGGCCCCGGCCGGACCGCCGCGCGCCGCGCATCTGCCGCCGCGCGAGATGAGCGTCCACATACGTCCGCATCGAACGAGAGCGAAAGAGATGCACTCCCTGACCACGAGTGACTTCACCCCCGCCGCCTCCACCCTCCCCGGGCTGGTCGGCAACACCCCTGTTCTGCGCGTATCCCAGCCCTTCTCCCCGCCCGACCGGGGTTTCTGGGCCAAGCTGGAGGGCTTCAACCCCGGCGGCATCAAGGACCGTCCCGCACTGCACATGGTCGAACGGGCCCGAGCCCGCGGCGACTTGCGCTCGGGACGCCCGATCATCGAGTCGACCAGCGGCACGCTCGGCCTCGGCCTGGCCCTGGCCGGAATGGTCTACGGGCACCCTGTCACCCTGGTCACCGATCCGGGCCTCGAACCGTCCATGACCCGGCTGCTCACGGCCTACGGCGCCACCGTCGACACGGTCCCCGAGCCGCACCCCACCGGCGGCTGGCAACAGGCCCGCCGTGACCGGGTCGCCGAACTACTGGCACGAAACCCCGGAGCCTGGTGCCCCGACCAGTACGGCAACCCGGACAACGTCTTCGCCTACACCCCGCTCGCCCTCGAACTCGCCTCGCAGCTGGGCCACATCGACGTGCTGGTCTGCAGCGTCGGGACGGGCGGCCACTCCGCGGGCATCTCGCGCGTCCTGCGCCAGCTGTACCCCGAGGTGCGGCTGGTGGGCGTGGACACCGTGGGCTCGACCATCTTCGGCCAGCCCGCCCGACCCCGCCTGATGCGCGGTCTCGGTTCCAGCATCCACCCGCGCAACGTCGCCTACGAGAACTTCAGCGAGGTGCACTGGGTGGCGCCCGGCGAATCGGTCTGGGCCTGCAGGAAGTTGGCCACCTCGCACTACGCCACAGGTGGCTGGAGCGTCGGTGCGGTCGCGCTGGTGGCCGGCTGGCTCGCCCGTACGACTCCTGCGAGCACCCGCATCGTGGCGGTCTTCCCCGACGGACCCCAGCGATACCTGGAGACCGTCTACGACGACGAATACTGCGCCGAGCGTGGGCTGTTGGGCGTGACACCCGCACCCGAACCGGAACTGGTGGGCAGGCCGGACGAGAAGGAAGTCACCCGCTGGACCCGCTGCACGACGGTCAGCGACCCCCTCTCCCTGATGGCCGAATCGGCCGGTGCCGCCGAAGGCGGTGCGGCGCGGTGAAGACGATGCTCACACAGGTCCGCTCCTACGAGCGGAGTGTCCAACTGCTCATGGTGAACCAGTTCACCATCAACCTCGGCTTCTACATGTTGATGCCGTACCTGGCCGCCCACCTGTCCGGCTCCCTCGGCCTGGCCGGATGGCTCGTCGGACTCATCCTGGGGGTACGGAACTTCAGCCAGCAGGGCATGTTCCTCATCGGCGGCACCCTTGCCGACCGGCTCGGCTACAAGCCTCTGATAGTCGCCGGGTGCGTCCTGCGCACCGTAGGCTTCGCCACCCTCGGCCTGGTCGACTCGGTTCCCGCGCTGCTCGCCGCCTCGGCGGCCACCGGCTTCGCGGGGGCGTTGTTCAACCCGGCGGTACGCGCCTATCTGGCGGCCGACGCGGGGGAGCGCAGGGTCGAGGCGTTCGCCCTCTTCAACGTCTTCTACCAAGCGGGCATACTGCTCGGCCCGCTGGTGGGGATGCTGCTCACCGGCTTCGACTTCCGGATCACCTGCCTCGTCTCGGCGGCGGTCTTCGCGCTGCTGAGCGTCGTACAGATCCGCGCGCTGCCCACCCGGCGGGCGGACGACGCGGCGGACGCGAAAGCCGACGGGCGTGAGCGCGTGCTGGCCCAGTGGGCCGGGATCCTGCGCAACCGCGCGTTCCTGCTCTTCTCGACGGCCATGATCGGCTCGTACGTGCTGTCCTTCCAGGTCTATCTTGCGTTGCCGCTGGAGGTCCGACGCCTGGGCGGCGACGGCGAGTTCGGGACTGCGGCCGTCGCGGTACTCTTCGCGGCTTCGGGTCTGGCCACGATCTTCGGCCAGACCCGGGTGACCGCGTGGTGCAAGGCGAGGATGGAGCCCGGACAGGCCCTGGCCTGGGGGCTGTTGAGCATGGGCGTGGCCTTCGTACCGCTGCTCGCGGCGACGGCCGTGCCCATACCGGACGAGGGGTTGGGGCGCGGGCTGCTCGCCGCCGTCCCGCCGACACTGGCCGCGCTGCTGCTGGCGCTGGGCACGATGATCGCGTACCCCTTCGAGATGGACACCATCGTCCGGCTCTCCGGCGAACGCCTCGTCGCCACGCACTACGGCCTTTACAACACCATCTGCGGTGTCGGCATCACCTTGGGCAACCTGCTCACCGGGGCGGCCCTCGACGCCGCGCGCTCGGCCGGCATGTCCGCGCTGCCCTGGCTGGCGCTGCTTGTCCTGGGACTGGCCTGCGCCGCGTCCCTCTACGGACTGCACCGGGCCGGCCGCCTGACCCGCAAGGCCCCCGAGCCTCAGCCGACGGCGGTCTGACCCAGAACCCGCCCTCGGGGCGGGGCGAGGGGCCCAACGCCGCTCGCCCCGCCCCACGACCGCTTCTGCGGCGCGGGCCTCTCCCGGCTCACCGGCCGTACTGTGGCGGGGCCACGATCGTCGGGTCCTTCAACGGGTTAGCCCCCGTCGGGCTCAACGGGGGCAATACGGCCGACGCGGCGACCTGCCCATCGACACCTCCTGACCACCACGTCCCGGCCGTCCGCCCGCTCCTCGCGGCGGCGGGCCTGCCTCCCGGTCCCCGCCGCCCTAGCGAAAGAGTCCCCTTGACGAGCACTGACTCCGTCACGACCGAGATATCCCCGCGTTACCAGGCACAGCGACGCGTCCTGACCGTCCTGGTCACCGCCCAGGTCCTCAGCGGCGCCGGCCTCGCCGCCGGCATCACCGTCGGCGCCCTGCTGGCACAGGACATGCTCGGCTCCACCGGCCTGGCCGGACTGCCCAGCGCCTTGTTCACCGCGGGATCCGCCGTCGCCGCCGTCGCCGTCGGCCGCATCTCCCAGGCCCGAGGCCGCCGCCCAGGCCTTGCCGCCGGATACCTGGCGGGAGCCGTCGGCGGAGGCGGTGTCATCGCCGCCGCCGTCGCGGACAACCCTGTCCTGCTCTTCCTCGCGCTGTTCGTCTACGGCGCAGGCAGCGCCACCAACCTCCAAGCCCGCTACGCAGGCGCCGACCTGGCCGCCCCCGCCCACCGCGGACGCGCCGTCTCCACCGTCCTGGTCGCCACCACCCTCGGCGGCGTCGCAGGTCCCAACCTCACCTCACTCACCGGCGACCTCGCCCACACCTTCGGCATCCCCCGCCTGGCCGGCCCGTTCCTCCTGGCCACCGTCGCCTACGTGGCCGCCGCCTTTGTCCTGGCGATCTGGCTGCGCCCCGACCCCCTGCTCCTCGCCCGGACCCTCGAAACCGAGCAGGCCATCGGCAGCAGCATCACCAGCGGGGACGAGGTCGCTCCGGCCCAGGGACGGAGCACCGGAGTCGTCCTGGGCGCGCTGATCATGGTCCTCACCCAGCTCGTCATGGTCGCGATCATGACGATGACGCCCGTCCACATGCAGGACCACGGCCACACCACCACTGCCTCCGGCCTCGTCATCGCCGTCCACGTGGCCGCGATGTTCCTGCCCTCGCCCGTGACCGGACGACTCGCCGACCGCTACGGCCGCATCAAGGTCGCCGTCGCCTCCGGTATCACCCTCCTGGCCGCGGGCATCCTCGCCGCCACCGCACCCGCCGACTCCGTCGCCCTGCTCGCCGTTGCCCTCGCCCTGCTCGGCCTGGGCTGGAACCTCGGCCTCGTGGCCGGCACCGCGATCATCACCGACACCGTGCCGTTGGCCACCCGTGCCAAGACCCAGGGCATGGTCGACGTCTCGATCGCGATCGCAGGTGCCACCGGGGGCCTGGCCTCCGGCCTCGTCGTGGCCGCCGTCGGCTACCCCGTCCTCGCCCTCACCGGCGGCATCCTCGCCCTCGCTTTTCTACCCGTCATCGCCGCCACCGCAAGCCGCCGATGACCAACCCCAACGCCGCCGACATCAGGAGAGCGAGCCCTTGTAACTCGGCCGTGGCGGCCACCGCGATGTCCACGGCTCTGGCGCTGCGGTGCTGCCCGCGCCGGGTGAGGATTTCTTGGACCTGCCAGGCGCGGTCGTAGGCGCCGTCGTCCACCGGTACCCGTCCGAAGCATCGGATTTGGCTTGGGTCGGCGCCCGGGGCGGGTGATGACGACCGGCGGAGCTTCGTGTTCCTGTCGGTGTTCTCGACGTCGGTCACGGGGTCGGGGAGGCGGTCAACGCGTTGACGAGCTGGGCGAATTCGGTACGTTGCCGGTCGCCCAGTGTGGCGTAGAGCGGCGCCTGCAGCTCATCGGTGAGTTGCTCGGCACGCCGCCATCGGGGGATCAGGGTTGCAGCAACGGGTTGTGGGTCGTGCCAGCCGTAGTGGGTCGCCTGCTCGACGCCGAGGTTGATGACCATTGCCTCTCGGGCGCCCAGCCCGCTCAGGCGCACCGCCGCCAGATGGCAGGCGCTACGGTGTTCCCGCAGTACGTGTATGCGCTGCATGGCCGCACCGACCGGGTCGTCGGCAGGGCAGGGCTGCTCGCGCCAGCCGGCGAACAGAGGCAGTGCGTCGGCGTCGGCGGCGTCGATCAGCTGCTGTGCCAAGTGGTTGAAGTGCTCCACGTCGACGTCGGCGGGGATGTTGGTGCGCCCCCACGTCCGGACGGCCTGTGCGTAGCGGGCGGCGGCTTCCTCCGCCGGCATCACGGGCTTTCCCGCCAGCCAGCCCGCGGTAACCAGGTTGGGGCCGAGGAAGCCCTGTACTGCTTGGACCACCGGGACTGACGCCTCGCCGAGTACCCCGAACCGGCCGCGACAGTAGAAGCCGCGCCCTGGGGGAAAGCCGGCACGCAGGCCCACGGCGGAGGTCGCCTCGCTGGACATGAACTCGTCACCGAAATCGTGGATGGGCCGGGCAACCGCGGTCATGCAATCGAAGATTTCCATGCGGCGAAGATCACCCACCGTGACTCAATAGGTCAAGGGGATGATTTCTGATGGAACCCTTTAGGTAATCTATCGAGTCATGCTGGATATCCGCCGTCTGCACATGCTCAAGACCGTCGCCGCCCGAGGCTCCATCTCCGCGGCCGCCCAGTCGCTGGCGCTGTCCGCAGGTGCCGTGTCCCAGCAGCTGTCCGTGCTGCGGCAGGACGTGGGAGTCGATCTGCTGCGCCCCGACGGGCGGACCGTGGCACTGACAGAGGCGGGCCGGGTGCTCCTCGAACACGCCGACCGGATCCTCGCCGCCGTGCAGGAGGCCGAGAGCGCCGTCGCGGCGGTCAAGGGCACGGTCGGCGCCACCGCCACCCTCGCCGCGTTGCCCTCGACCGTCGCCCGGATCGTGGCCCCCGCACTGACCGCGCTGGGCTCACACCACCCGCAGCTCACCCTGACCTGCCTCGTCACCGACCAGGCACAACTGCGCGAACTCACCCTCGGCACCGTCGATGTGGTGCTCGGACAGCGGTATCACCAGCTGCCCGATGCCACACCCCGGGGCATCGAGGTCTCCCCGCTGCTCGACGATCCGCTGCTCGTCGTCACCGCGGCCGACCAAACCGAGGAGCGGCCGCCCGTCGCGCTGCGGGAACTGGCCACGCACAGCCTCGCCGTACCGCCGCCGACCACGGACTGCGGACAGGCCATCCTGCACGCCTGCCACCAGGCCGGCTTCACACCCACGACGCGCTACATCACCGCCGACATCGCTGCCCAGCTCGCCCTCGCACGGGCCGGCCTCGCCACCGCGCTCGTCCCCCGGACGGCCATCGACCCGGCCACACCCGGAATCCGCGCGGTGCCCATCGAGGACCGCCCGATCCTGCGCCTGCTGTTCGCCGCGACGCGTCGCAGCGAGACCGCGAACCCGACGACCACGGCCGTCATCGCAGCGCTGCGTACAGCCGCGCAGCAGGGTCGTACCACGCACCTTCCGCCGGCCTAGGACAGGCCGTCGAGCGGCCGGAGGAAGCGGCGCTCGTATCGCTTGATGCAGCGGGTGTCACGGGCCAGTTGGAATGCCTCCTGGCACTCCGAGTCGGACATGCTGTCCGTGCGGTACTGCTCGTACACGGCCAGGCTGGGAAAGGAGAAGAGGGCATAGGCGATGTCGCTGTCGCCCTCACTCGGCAGAAAGTAGCCGTGGTGCGTCCCGCCGAAACGGTTGACGAGCCGGATCCAGCGGCGACCGTATTCCTCGAAATCGTCAAGCTTGTCGGCGTCAATCTCATACTTCAGATGAATGGTGATCACGCCTACATGATGCCGCTTTGCCGGTTCTGGCTCGATGACAGCTTGTGCGATCGCGTAACTCGGCCCGGATTCCTGGTGTCAGGTGCCCCCCGGCCGACAGAGGCCGTTCTGTGGGTTTTCAGGCTCGGTGAGGGTGGTCCCGTCCATGGAACCTCCAACGCCGGAAAGCACGCTGGATGCAGGCTGCTTGGCGAGAACGAGCGGAGACGTCCGCACCCGTAATGCGGGCCATCCGGCTCCGCCAACAAGGGACACTCAGCTTGGGAAGCTGCGAGCATGTGAGGCTGGTTCGGGCACTGACCTGGACGAACGGCTGTGATGCAGCTTCCTCGGGCCCGGTTGCTTTCACCGTGGTTCCCCGCTGGGTCTGGTGCGCTTGTGGTGCGGCCGATCCAAACGGGGGTGACCATGGAACGGCCTGTGCTGGAATCGCTGTTGGCTGGTGATGACGAGGCGCCCATGAAAGCTCTGGCCACCCTCCGAAGCGGCGCCACCTACTGGGTGGGAGATGGGGCACAAGAGCGGCCCAGCAGCGTGCAACGAGCAATGACTACGGCCGTGAGCGACCATGGCTGCTCCGCGACCATCCGGCTGGGGGCCCCGCCGTCACCTGTCAGCACGATCATCCCCTTCGCCAAGGCCGCCTCTATCGGCGCCCCCATCGAAGAGATGGGGGCGCATTTCGTCAGCTTCGCCTACTTGAGTGCTGTACCACCCGAGTTGTGATACGCGATCGTCTTGCGGATCAGGTTTCCGCCATCGGTCTCAGGCGTCGTCTGCTCCGTCCACCCCGCACCGAACAGCAGGCCGGCGATGTGGGCGTTCGCCACCTGGTCCATGTGGGCGAAGAGCCAGTCCACCTTGTCGTCCTTGAAGTGGCCGGGAGTGTTGTTCCCCGCCATGTTGCCCACCGGGATCTGCCACAGGACCACCGGCTTGCCCACGGACTCGGCCATCGTCTTCCAGAACTTCAGCGAGGCGGCGGCCTTCTGGTCGGTCCAGAAGGTGTCACGGCCGCCGTGGGCCGGCTGTGCGTACCAGCCCGCGTCGCGGTCCGACACATCGGTGACCAGGAAGTCGGCGTTCTTCGCCCCGAGGTCCGCGTAGTCCTTGACGCACTTCTGGAGGTTGCTCTCCCAGTCGAAGCAGGAGAGGTGCAGCCCCACGGCGGCGTTCGGCGCGTACTTGTGCGCCATGTGAATCAGGCACTGGGCGAGTCCGGCGGCGCTGTTCTCCTGCGATCCGCAGTCCGTCGGGTTGGCGCCCGAGACCTGCGAGGGAACCTGGTGCAGATTGCCGAGCGACCGGGCGAAGCCCCAGAAGTCGGGCTCCAGATCGATCATGTCGTGGGACTTGCCGATCTTCTGGAGGAAGAACCGGTAGTCGTTCAGGTACATGGTGAGCAGGTCACGCCTGTTGATGGCCTTGACCTCGCCCGGGCCGTCACCCTCGCCTGCCATGTCCCCGAGGTCGCGCAACGAGTACCAGGTCCAAAGATACTTCTGCGGTCGCGACTTGCCCTGGTACGTCGCCTTGGCCGCCACGCTGTCCTGCCAGGTCACCTGGTTTCCGGGCGCCGTGCTGCTGCCGCCCCAGCAGCCCCACCAGCCCGACCACTCATCCTTGCAACGCGACGCAGTATAGGCGGCCGACGTGGGCGCGGGCTGGCTGTGTATATAGGCGTAGCGCACGTCGAACGGCGCGGCGTTCGCCGAGGCGTCAGTCATCGAACCGCCGATGAACACCTTGTCGCTGCCCATGAAACGTGCCGTCGAGCTGCCGTTGGTGGCGGCCGGAGACGCCGGCGGCGACGCCGGGTGGGTGCCGCTCGGAGCCTGGCTCGCCGGAGCGCTGCCGCCGGGCGCGGGCGTGCTGCCGGAGTTCCCCGGGTTCCCGGTGCCGCCGGCGCTACCGGCCGCGACGAGCTTCCACTGCTGGTTGGCGCCGCCCCGGTCGCGGTTCTGGACGATGTCGCCCCCGTTGGCCTTGGTGGCGTTCTTGACACCGACAGCCATGCCACTGAAGCGATTGACCAAACGCACGTAGCCGTCCGACGACTTGGCCAGTTTGAACTGCTGGTTGGTGGCGTTCAGGTCTTTCCACTGCACGATGGCGGAGCCGGCGGTCTTCGACCAGCCGAAGTCGTCCAGCACCTTGCCGGAGGTCCGGTTCTGCAGCCGGTAGTACCCGTCACCCGAGTCGACGAACCGCCACTGCTGGTTGGCCCCGCCGTGACGGCTCCACTGCACCACCGCCGCGCCGTCGTTCTTGGCGGAGCCGCGGTCGTCCAGCACCTTGCCGCTGTTGCGGTTGACCAGCACGTACCACTTCTTCAGATCCAGGGTTTTCTGCTGCGCCGAAGCCTGGTTGACCACGACAGCCGAGCCGGCCACGACCACCATGGCGAGACCCGCCCAGAAACCCCGACGCGCGAGCAACCGACGACCACGATGCTTCGGGCGGTCACCGCGCGCGCCGCCGTCGGCACGGTGGCCGCCGACGCGGGACGCCATCGATGACGTGGGTGGGCCGGGGACATGTCTGTGCTCTCGTTCCGGGGACATGCCTGTGCTCTCTTTCAGCCGTTGCATCTGACCGGACCACTTGGCCGGACAACGCTTACGACCTTGGGAGCGATACCAGCCCCGGATCTGCCTGGCGGTCTGGGCCCCTGCGCGATCAGGACGCCGCTGAGGAGGAGTGGTGCCGTCAGGCGGATCGCGGTCGCCGCTGTCTTGACCGGCGTGTCTTGGTCAGGGAGTGGACCGCAGCGGTGGCGCCTGCCACGTCATCCCCGGGGGCTGGAGTAGGGGCGAGGGCTCGGGGCCAGGGTCATCGGTGTCGACGACTCCGGCGGCCGTGTGGTCGAAGTCGGCGGGCCAGCGGGTGTGCTCGCTGGCCACGGCGCCGGTCAGGCGTGCTTCGACAAGGTTGGCGGTGCTCAAGTCGGTGCCGCGCAAGTCGGCCATGCGGAGATCAGCGCGTTGGAAGACCGCTCCGTGGGCGACGGCCTTGCGCAGGTTCGCCTCGCGCAGGTCGGTCTCAGTGAAGTCGGCGTCACGCAAGTCGGTTTCGACCAGCTTCGCGCCCCGTAGGTCGGCCAGAATGCAGCGAGCCCGGCGGAGAATCGCAGTCGTGAGGTCGGCGTGCCGCAGGTTGACCGAGACCAGGGACGCCTGGGTCAGATTGGCGTGGTACAGGCCCGCGGCCTCCAGGCAAGCGCGGTCGAAGTTGACCTCGGGGAACCAGAGTCCGTCGCAGTCGGCCCGGCGCAAGTCGGTGATGCTGAGATTGACCCAGGACTGCTCCCGGTGCTGGCACAGCACGCCGAGCGCGGTCAGCGCCACCTGGGCGTCGGCGGCGCGAGTCTCCAGGGGTGCGATGTCGTTGATGGGCACGTCTGCCGCCGGTGATTCCGGCCCGGCGGGTGGCCAGGGCAGGTGCGTACGCAGATACGCGGCCTGGATGGAGATGATGGCCTCCCGGTCGCGGGCGGACTGCTCGGCGATCCGCCACAGCGCGTGCAACCCGCCGATGCGCACATCCAGCTTGTCGCTGCCGAGCTGGTCGACGGCCCGGCTGAATCGGTCGGTGACGTAGCCCTCCTGGGTGGCGCGCAAACCGTCCTGACTCACCCGCAGTTGCCGCCAGGTGGCGTACGCGCCGAAGAGCACGACCAGGCCGCCGACCACCTGCAGAAGCGTCGTACGGACATCGTTCACCGCCTTCAGTCGATCCTGTGCGGCGACGCTCGCCCCGGCGAGATCGTGGTCGACCACCACACCCGGCAGTACGACGAACACCGTGCCTAGAACGACCAGCCCCGCCGCCCCGGCCAGCAGAGCCACGGCTGCACGACGCCTGACCAGCCCGTCGCGCCATGCCCGCCGCCCGCGGTCCGGTTCCCCCATCTCCATGGGCACAGGAGCCTAGGCTCCACTCAGTAAACGATCAAGAGTGCTGTGGCACTGGCCCGTGACATGAGAACGGCCTTACGGGTTGGGTAAGTTGTGAGGTTTATTTGGGCCCGTGCGGCCTGTTCCCATCCTGCCCTGTCCGGGGTCCCGCGCGCACACTTCGGCGAGTTGCTCAAAGAACTCGCGCCCCGATGGCAGGCCGCGCGGGAGTCGGCGCTACACGAGCGGCGTGGCGGAGACCGGAGACGGGCGGCCGGCGCCGGGCCCAAGCAGCGCCTGGTCTTCGTCGACCGACTTCTGGTCACGCTGGTCCACCTGCGGCTTGGGATCCCGCACGCCGCTCTAGCCGAGTTGTACGCAGTGGACCGCTCCACCGTCTCCGGAGCGATTCGCGAGGTCCGCCCGCTGCTGGCGGCCCGCGGCTTCGCCGTCCCGGACCGGCCGGGGGTGCGGCTGCGCACGCTGGAGGACCTGTTCGCCTACGCCGGCACGGAGGGCGTTGACCTGCGCATCGACGGCACCGAAGTGCAGGTCCGCCGCCCCCGCGCCCACCGCTCCGGCCGCAAGGCGTTCGTCTCCGGCAAGAAGAAGCAGAACACCATCAAGACCACCACCTTCAGTGACCCGCAGGGTCGCACCCTGTTCAGCGGCGTGGTCCGGCCGGGCCGCATGCACGACCAGACCGCCGTGCGCACCGAGGGCATCGCCGAGCAGTTCCTCCGGCACCCCAAGGTCAAGGCTGTAGTCGACGAGGGCTACCGGGGCCTGGCCAACGAGTTCCCCGGCCAGGTCAGTGCCCCGCCGAAGAAGCCGAAGGACGACGCGCCGCTGGGCGAGCACCACGCCTGGCGCGAGCAGCGACGCCGCCAGTCCTCCGCGCGGATCTGTGTGGAGCACACCAATGCCGAGTACAAGCAGTGGCGGCCCCTGCAGCGGTTCACCGGCCGCCGCGAGACCTACGCCGAGACTCACCTCGCGATCGCCACCCTGGTCTCTGACCGCTCCGCCCGGCGGGCGACCCGCCGCAAGGCGAGCACTGAGCTGGTGCTCGCCCGGCAGGCCGCCTGCTGATCACCCACCAGCCAACCCGCCAGGCCAGCACGCCCCGAACTCAATCGCTCCCAAGGCTGTTAGTGGTCCGAGAGGCCGAAAAGGTTGCCGCGAAGATCCATAGATTTTTTCGCCTTGACCGCTTCCGGTTCGCTGCGGAGCACGGCACGCCTGACGCCGGTGGTGGCGAACGCCTGATGGCTGGTCGGGGAGGGTGAGGGACGGCAGCGAGATCCCGACCCGGCAAGGCCGCTCCGAGCGCCTCGCCGACCTTGCGGCAGGGCATTCCCGTGCTGCCCTTCCACACCCAATGCGCTTGTGGACCACCTGGCCGCCCAACGAGAAGCCCACCATCCGGGACCCCACCCGTGACCGCCGGCATCTCCGACACCCTCGCCCTGGGCATCCTGTGCGAGGGGTACGGCATGTACTGGAAACGCGACCGCTGATCACCCCACACAGCAAAAAGGCCCGGGTCTCTGACCTGGGCCTTCTTCGTGGAGCGGGTGACGAGAATCGAACTCGCGCTCTCAGCTTGGGAAGCGACGGCGCTTGGGGAGGCGGATAGCCTCTGACCTGGGCATACGTGCTCTGGTGTGGCGCCCGGGAGCGCATGATCGCACCGTAGTTGACCGTGGTTCACCGGTCTTATGGGCACGCTATGGGCACGGCGCTCGGCGACGGGTGGGTGCCGCGTGAAGTGGCCCACCTTTTGCATGGGGCCGTCCGTGCCCGGGCCGACTGCGCGGAGCCGTGCGTGTGCACATGGATAGCTGGCCCCTTCTTGGCGTCACCCGCCCTCGCCCGAGAGGTGGAGCTTGCTGGTGAGCCGCCCCGGGAGCGTCCGAGGCCCTCGTCGGGGCGGTGCTGCCGGAGCGTGCGTCCTTTCCCGGCACCCTCGCGGCCGTCTCGCGTGCCCCGGCCGCCCGAGCGCACCCGCCGATGCGGCGGGGTTCGGATCGACGCTTGAGCTTGCGTCGGAAAACCGATCGGTTTACTCTTCTGGAAACCGATCGGTTTCACATTCTCCGGGGAGAGTCATGACTGTTTTGAAGGGCGCGAACGTCTTCGTCACCGGCGGCAGCCGCGGCATAGGCAAGTCCCTCGTGGAAGAGCTGTATGTGCGCGGTGCCGGCAAGGTCTACGCCACGGCCCGCGATCCGCGCAGCGTGACGCACCCGGACGCGGTCCCGGTGGCGCTGGAGGTCACCGACCCGGCTTCCGTGGCGGCCGCTGCCGCGCAGGCGCAGGACGTCACCGTGCTGATCAACAACGCCGGTGCCTCGGTCGGCGCGTCTTTCCTCGACTCCCCGATCGACGACATACGCCGGGAGTTCGAGGCGAACTTCTACGGCCCGCTTCTGGTCGCCCGGGCCTTTGTGCCGGTCATCGAGCGCAATGGTGGCGGCCACGTCCTGAACGTGCACTCCGTGCTTTCCTGGCTGGCCCTCGGCGGCTCCTACAGCGCCTCCAAGGCCGCCCTGTGGTCGCAGACCAACTCCCTGCGCCTGGAGCTTCAGTCGCGCGGCATCACTGTCACCGGACTGCACGTCGGCTACGTCGATACGGACCTCGCGGCTGGCGTCGAGGCGCCCAAGTCCGACCCCCGTGACGTCGCCTCCCTCGCCCTCGACGGCGTCGAGACCGGCGCGTACGAGGTGCTCGCCGACGACATCTCCCGGCAGGTCAAGGCGGGCCTGGCCGGCGACCTGGCAGGGCTGTACCCCCAGCTCACCAAGTAGACCGGGCCCCCGGCGGGGCCCCACCACCAACCCCAACTCACCGGAGAGGATATGAGCAATGAGCGCGAATTCAGAGAAGAAGAAGTTTTACGCCCTGAATATGTTTGACGTGGTCGACCTGGAGAAATATCTTGCGTATTTCAGCCGCTTGCCGGAAGCGGCTCCGCGGTACGGTGGTCGAATGGTGGCGTTTGGTCGCTTCCGGGACAACGTAGCTGGTGACCTCGCGCCACGGCAGGTTCTGTTCCTCGTTGAATGGGAGTCCGAAGAGGCGTTCAACAGGTTCCGGGACGATCCGGAATTGGCCGACCTGCATCCTCTGCGGGAGAGCGGGACGGCGTCCTATATCTGGCAGACGTTCGATGGTTCTGATGTGAGTGACCCCACCGACGTTTCGCTCGACGATGTACTGGCGGTGCTCAAGCCTTAAGGGCTGTCCCGTAAATGATCTCCGAGCTGCCTCGGGCGTGCTTGGCCGTCGTGCGGGCCGCTCGTCTATCCGGCGAGGGCGAGGTTGTGCATCCGGGCGATGCCGAGCATGGCGTGGTGGACTCCGTCGCCTTTGAGGCGGCAGTCGCGGAGGATCTTCCAGGTCTTCATCCGGGCGAAGACGTGCTCGACTCGGGCGCGGACCTACCTGCTTGTGGGACTTGTTGTGGGCCTCCCTTCAACCGGGCAGAGCTTCGCCCTTGCGCCGCCTGTGGGGCATGACAAGTCCGGTACCGGGATAGCCACCGTTGGCGATTGTGGTGCTCTAGCACCGACACAACGGCTGGCCCCGGACGTTCGCCGTCACCGGCCCTTGACCTAGAGCGCGGTTCAGCATCTAGCGTCTCCGTCATGACGACACCTCAGCACAAGATCGGATCGGGCTTCGGTGCCCGGAGCACCGCGGACGACGTCCTGAGCGGGATCGACCTGTCCGGCAGCACCGCGATCGTCACCGGTGGCTATTCGGGACTCGGTCTGGAGACAACCCGCGCCCTGGCGGGTGCCGGAGCCCGCGTCGTCGTCCCCGCCCGGCGACGGGCGGCCGCTCAGGAGGCAGTCGAGGGCATCGACGGCGTCGAGACCGACGACCTCGACCTGTCCGACCTCGAAAGCGTCCGCGGTTTCGCCGAGCGGTTCCTGGCCTCGGATCGCAACGTCGACATCGTGATCAACAATGCTGGGGTCATGGCCTGCCCCGAGATGCGGGTCGGCCCCGGGTGGGAGGCGCAGTTCGCCACCAACCACCTCGGTCACTACGCGCTGATCAACCATCTCTGGCCGGCGATCGCCCGCGGTGGCGCGCGCGTGGTCGCCGTCTCCTCCGGCGCCCACGGCATCACCGGCGTGCGCTGGGACGACGTGCAGTTCGAGCGCGGCTACGACAGATGGCAGGCGTACGGGCAGGCGAAGACGGCGAACGTACTGTTCGCCGTGCAGCTCGATGCGCTCGGCCGCGACGCCGGAGTCAGAGCATTCGCGCTGCATCCGGGCAGCATCCTCACTCCGCTGCAGCGCCACCTTGCGAAGGCGGAGATGGTCGACGCGGGCTGGATCGACGAGAACGGCAACCCGACCGATCCCACGTTCAAGACGCCCGGGCAGGGCGCGGCGACGCAGGTATGGGCGGCGACCTCCCCCCAGCTGGCGGGCATGGGCGGCGTGTACTGCGAGGACTGCGACATAGCCGAGCCGGCCGGCGACGGCTCGGAAGGCGGCGTGCACGCACACGCGACCGACCCCGAGCAGGCCGCGCGCCTGTGGGCGCTGTCGGCCGACCTCACGGGCGTCGACGCTTTCGCGGCGGCAACCTAAGGGCTGTCCCGTAGCTGCTGGCCACGGATGAGATGATCTTGATGTGGCTGGCGTGATCACGGCGTCGGAGCCGTCCTGGATAGCCCCGTTCACCGGGCTGAGCCCTCGCCTGTTCGGCAAGCTGGTGACCGTACTGCGGCGCGAGGGTGCGGATGCGGTCCGCAAGGGCCGGCCGTGGAGCCTCCCGCTGGAGGACCGGGCCCTGCTGGTCGCGGCGTGTTGGCGCACGAACTTGACGATGCGCCAGCTCGCCCCGCTCTTCGGGGTGTCCAAGTCGGCGGCGGACCGCATCATCGACCACCTCGGGCCGATGCTCGCACTCCAGCCCCGCAAGCGGTTCGCCAAGGACACCGTGCTCATCGTGGACGGCACCCTGGTCCCGACCCGGGACCACACGGTGGCGGAGCAGTCCAAGAACGACCGGTACTCGACCAACCACCAGGTCGTCATCGACGCCGGCACCCGCCTGGTCGTCGTGGTCGGCCAGCCCCTGCCCGGCAACCGCAACGACTGCAAGGCATGGGAGGAATCCGGCGCCAAAACCGCCGTCGGCAGAACACTCACGATCGCCGACGGCGGCTATCCCGGCACCGGGCTCGTCATGCCCCACCGCCGGCGCAAGGGCGAAGACCTTCCGGACTGGAAGGAAGCGCACAACAAGTCCCACAAGCAGGTAGGTCCGCGCCCGAGTCGAGCACGTCTTCGCCCGGATGAAGACCTGGAAGATCCTCCGCGACTGCCGCCTCAAAGGCGACGGAGTCCACCACGCCATGCTCGGCATCGCCCGGATGCACAACCTCGCCCTCGCCGGATAGACGAGCGGCCCGCACGACGGCCAAGCACGCCCGAGGCAGCTCGGAGATCATTTACGGGACAGCCCTTGGCCTCGATCTTTCGTGAGGGCCCGCCGACGGAGTCGGTGGGCCCTTTCGCTTGCCGGAGTTGATGGTGGGCAGACCGGCGGCCCGGTGGAGAATCCTGCGTCGGCCGGTGGTGGCGCGGCTGTTCGGAAAGCCCGGGCAGCGCCTGTGCGTCAGCCGGTCAGCTGGTTCATCCTGCGGATCTGCTTGTCGAAGACCGCGGCGGGAGCGAGGCGGCGCAGTACGCGTGCGCGTCCGGCCAGGGGGCCGGCGGTGTAGCGCGGCTTCGGCCTGGTGTCGGTCGCCGCCGCGACGATCGCCCTGGCGACGACGGCGGGGGCGTCGCCGTCCCTGATGGCCTCCGTCATCACGCGGTCGACGGTCTGTCGCTGCTTCGCGTACACATGTAGGGGGGTGTCGGGTTTCGCGCTGTTGGCCTCGAATCCGGTCCTGGTGTAGGCGGGTTCGACGATGAGCGCCCGGACGCCGTGGTCACGGACCTCGTGGTCCAGGGACTCGGTGTAGCCCTCGACCGCGTGCTTGGAGGCGGCGTAGGCGGCCATGTAGGGCTGGGGCAGGAACCCGAGCACGGACGAGATGTTGATGATGCGCCCGCGTCGCTGGGCACGCATGTGCGGCAGGACCGCGTTCACCATGCGCATGACCCCGAAGACGTTGGTGTCGAACATGCCCTGGGTCTGCGCGAGGGGGGTTTCCTCGGCAGCGCCCATCGAGCCGACGCCGGCGTTGTTGACCAGGACGTCGATCCGCCCGAACCGCTCGCTCACCTCCTGGACCGCTGCGGTGACCGAGGTGTCGCTGACCACGTCGAGGCCGAGGAACGTCAAACCGCCGAGCGGGGTGACGCGTGAGGTGTCACGGCTTGTGCCGACCACGTTGAATCCGGCTGCGACCAGGGCGAGCGCGGTTTCCTTCCCGATGCCGGATGACGCACCCGTCACGAGTGCCACCGGCCGATCTGTCGTCATCCTGGACTCCCGCACCCACTCGAAACCGATCAGTTTCCGCTAGGGTAAACCGATCGGTTTTCGCATGCAGGTTCAAGCAGGGAGAATGCCGCCATGGGCCGGATCAGTGCGCAGGAGCGGCGTGAGGACGTCATTCGCGCGGCGATCGCCGAGTTCGCGATCGCCGGCTACCGCGGCACCACCACCGCTGCGATCGCCGAGCGGGCCGGCGTCAAGCAGCCGTATCTCTTCCGGCTTTTCCCGGACAAGAAGGCGATCTTCGTCGCCGCTCTGGTGCGGAGCGCGGAAGACACTCGCTTGGCTTTCGAGGAGGCGGCCGACGGGGTGGAGGGAGGCGAGCAAGCCCGGCAGATGATGGCGGACGCCTATGCGCAGCTGATCTCGACGCGCCCCGAAACGCTCCTGATGCAGATGCAGGGATATGCCGCCGTGGCGGCCTCCGAAGCGCAGGGCGATGACCTGATCGGTGAGGTCGTCCGGGCCGGCTGGATGAGTATCTGGGAAACCGTGCACCTGTCACTGGGCGCTGATGCCGACAAGACCGCAAGCTTCTTCGCCTGCGGCATGCTCGGCATCACGCTTACGGCCATCGGGCTTCCAGTGGGTGCCGGGAGGTGAGGGAGTCTTCTGGGCGGCGATGCGTCAGTGCACACCTGCCGCGTCGAGCAGGGTCGTCACGGTGGGCGCGACGAGCCCGGTCAGGTTGTCGGCCTGAATCCCCGCGCGGGCGCTCGCGCCGTCGAAGACCAGGCTGAGCTGCCGGGCCAGTAGATCCGGATCGCCCGCCCCGCCCTGCTCGGCCTCGGCGCGGAAGAAGGCCGTCAGGTTCGCCTTGACCTGGTGGGCCACGCGGCTCGCGGGGTGACTCTGGTCCTTGAGCTCGATCTGCACGGCCAGATACCGACAGCCTCGGAACTCGGGCGCTCCTGCCTGCGATTCCACCTGCTCGAAAACGTGCAGGATCCGCTCGCGGGGTGACCGGCCGTCGTCCATCGCGGGCAGGAGAGTCGCCACGTAGGCGGAGGCGCGCTCCTTCAGGCTCACTGCCAGGAGTTCGTCCTTGCTCTCGAACAGCTGATACATGGAGCGCTTCGACACCCCCGCCGCCTTGCACAGCGCCTCGACGCCGATGCTGACGCCGTCTCGGTAGGTGAGCGTGGCCGCCGCCTCCAGCAGGCGCTCCCTGGGGCTCAGTTTCACTTCGGTGCTCATGCCGTGAGGTTAACCCGGAGTGGACGAAATGAAAACCGATCGGTTTCCGGAGGTCTCCGGCGAGGGCTCGGCGACGGCCTGGGGGAAGGGCCGTCGCCGAGCCATGAGGGTGTGCGCGCCTGCCGTCCCCGTCAGGACGACGCACACCGAGGCCACTCCGAGTGATGGCCCGTCTCGGGTGACCTGCCGTCGTGCCCGTACGGCGTCCTCTCCGGCTTCGTCTCCGCCGGGATGCGGTGCGGGCCCTGGCGGTCGTCAAAGGGGTGACTGCCGCTCATGGCGTACGGGCCTCTCGGTCGGTGGACTCGGAACGCCTCGCCGGGGGATGCCAGCCACCGGTGACTTCCTTGACGGGCTTGTGGGGGAAGCGGCGCCGGGCGTACTCCTGTGCGTGGGAGTCCGGCAGGACATACAGGGTTTCTTTCTTGTCCTGGAGCGGTCGCAGGACGGTGTCCATGAAGTTCTTGCGGTCGTCCAGGTACGGGCCCAGGACGTCCTCGCCGGAGGGGCAGACGGCGAGGCAGTAGCCGGACTTGTAACCGGGCGGAGAGCTCAGGCTCTGCCACATGGAGGCGCTCTCGGAATCGCTGACCCGGGAGCGGTAGTCGGCCGCGTCCTCGCTGTCGGCCACCGTCTGCGCCCAGTCGGTGAACCCGCTCATGAACTCTCGGTAGTTGTGCGTGGTGCAGGCCAGCGCGTCGAATGCCCCGTCCTTGGCGATGGCGCCGACCGGACAGGCGGCTACGCACAACTTGCAGTCGATGCAGGGGTTGTAGTTCAGCGCCTGCCCGTACTCGCTCACCTCCGCGTCCACCAGGACGGTGACCAGCAGCACGAAGCTGCCGAACTTCGGGTGGATGACATTGCGGTGCAGGCCCATCACGCCGAGCCCGGCGGCCACGGCGACCGTCTTGTGCGCCACCACCCAGATTCGTTCGTTGGGGAAGCGGTCCATCTCCTGGGGAAAGCCGACGGAGGGATTGAGCGCGCGGTAGCCGGCGTCCTGTAGGGACTGGGTGACGCTGCGCGCGGCGTGGTTGGCCTGTTCGTCGGTGTGGTGGAACTCCTGGTTGGCCACGCTGCGGGCGGGGGAGCGGCAGTTGTCGCGGTTCATCCGGACCGCCATCGCGATCAGGGTGCGGGTGCCGGGCAACGCGGACAGCGCGTGCTCGCGCTCGCCGGCCAGGTCCGGGTGGTCCAGGCTGACCGCGGCGACGTCGTCCGCCCCGGCTGCCAGGCACAGCTCGCGCAGCCAGGCCGCGTCGATCACCGCGGGCGGGCGGCCCGCGTCACCGGTCCCGCGCCGGGCGAGTACGGCCCGTACCGACGGGTGGGCCGCCAGCTTCGCCGGAAGCGGGGGACGGGTGGGTTGCCCCTCGGTGCCTCGCGCGGCAGTCATACATGCTCCTAGGGGTGCGGGTACAAGGCTCGCCGCCACGGGCGAGAAACCGATCAGTTTCACCACCGTAAACCGATCGGTTTTCGCGCGCAAGCCCAAGCGGCGAGCCTCTCCTTCGGACTGTCGATCAGGTTCCTCGCGGGCGTCGGCGATCGATCGTCGGGCGATCAGGGCTCAGCCCGCGAGTCAGGCCGGGGTGCCGGCCTTCGGCTGGCAACGGGCTTGGGCCCCATGGGAGTTGCTCGGTCGCCGGGCGCGGCTGCGGCTTGCCGAGTGCATCGCTCGCCGCGGCTGTTCGTCACGCGATGCGTCAGCGCATGTCCGCCGCATCGAGCAGTACGGCCACGGTGGGAGCGATGAGACCGGCCGGCGTGTCGGCTTTGATTCCCGCGCGGGCGCTGGCGCCGTCGAAGACCAGGATCAGCTGACGGGCCAGCAGGTACGGGTCGTTCGCCCCGCCCTGTTCGGCCTCGGCGCGGAAGAAGTCTGTCAGGTTCTCCTTGACCCGATCGGCCACCCGGCTCGCGGGGTGGCTCGGGTCCTTGAGCTCGATCTGTACGACGAGGTACCGGCAGCCCTGGAAGTCGGGTGCACCCGCCTGCGCCTCCGCCTGTTCGAAGACATGCAGGATCCGCTCTCGGGGTGGACGGTTGTCGTCCGTCGCGGGAAGGAGTGCCGTCACATAGGCGGAGGCGCGTTCCTCCAGGCTCGCCGTCAGCAGTTCGCCTTTGCTCTCGAACAGCTTGTACATGGAGCGCTTGGACACTCCCGCCGCCTTGCACAGCGTGTCGACGCCGACGTTGACGCCGTCTCGGTAGGTGAGCGTGGCCGCTGCCTCCAGCAGTCGCTCTCGGGAGCTTGGCATTGCTTCGGTGGTCATATTGCGAGGTTAACTCGATTCCGGCCTATGGGAAACCGATCGGTTTACGATGCTGGCCGGGGTGCTCTACGGCGCCGCCCACGGCCGAGTCGGTTCGGCGCCGCCGCCGTGGTCTCCAGAATGGTCGGTGTGTCTCACCGGCCTCGGAAGCTCGGCCCCATCGTGCGTGCCCTCGACCGGCGATGACGGGTTTGCCGAGGACGGAACGCACGGGACCGTCTCGGAGATGCCCCTGTCCTGCGCTGATGTGTGCCTGGAGCGCACCGATCAGCGCAGGACATTTCTCACCACGGTGGATTCGGGCTCAGTGGGCGATCACAGGCTCGCCCTCCGACGGCGCCAGAGCTGAATTCGGCATCAGGAACGCCGTGAGCACCGCGCCGACCACGAAGATCCCGGCGCCCCAGGCCAGGGTGGCCGTGTAGCTCTCGACCCCGGCCTGGGCCATGGTCAGTGCGCCCGGCTTGTGCGAGGAGAGGTAGTCGGTCGCGGCCGATGAGGCGACGGTGGTCAGCAGCGCCGTGCTGATCGAGCCGCCCACCTGCTGGCTGGTGTTGATCAGTGCCGAGGCGACGCCCGCGTCCTCGTGGTGCACGCCTGCGGTCGCACCCTGGAACGAGGTGGTCATCACCGCACCGATACCGAGACCCAACAGGATCATGCCCGGCATGATGTCGGCGACGTAGCCGCTGTCCAGCGTGAGCCGGGTCAACAGGGCCATGCCGGACGCGGAGACCAGGAAGCCGGCGATGACCACGACCTTCGGGCCGACCTTGGGCAACAGCAGCGAAGGCACCGTGGTCGACGAGGCGACGATGCCCCCGACCATCGGCAGGAAGGACAGACCGGCCTCGATCGGCGAGTAGCCGATGCTGGCCTCCAGGTAGTAGGTCAGGAACAGGAAGATCGAGAACATCCCCATGCCCAGGACGAACACGGCCAGGAACGAACCACCTCGGGTCCGGTCCAGCACGACGCGCAGCGGCAGCAGCGGATGCGCGACCCTGAGCTCCAGCCAGGCGAATACCGCGAGCAGCACCACGCCGCTGATCATGGAGCCGAGGGCGACCGGGTCGGTCCAACTGGTGGATTCGACGTGCGCGAACCCGTAGACGATGCCGAACAGTGCGGCGCTCACCACGACGGTGCCAGGAATGTCGATCTTGGGCCGCTCGGTGAGCGCGGGCTTGGCCAGCAACAGCAGCGCACCGGCCAGCGCGACGCCCGCGAAGATGACGTTCACGTACATCACCCAACGCCACGACGCCCATTCGGTCAGCATGCCGCCGAGCAGGAGTCCGACCGCGGCGCCCGCACCTGACAACGCACTGAAGATGCCGAAGGCTTTCGGCCTTTCGGCCGGGTCGGTGAAGGTCACGCTGAGCAGCGAGAGCGCCGCAGGCGCGAGCAGCGCGGCGAACAGTCCCTGGGCCACACGTGCCGCCACAAGTATGTCGAAGCTGCCGGCCGCGCCGCCGACGACGGATGCGGCCGCGAAACCGATCAGGCCGGTCACGAAGGTCGTACGTCGACCGAACAGGTCACCGAGTCGGCCCCCGAGCAGCAGCAGGCTGCCGAACGCCAGGGCGTACCCCGTGATGACCCACTGCCGGCTGCCGTCACTGAAACCGAGGTCATGCTGCGCTTCGGGCAGCGCGATGTTCACGACGGTCGCGTCGAGCGTGACCATGAGCTGTGCCACGCCCAGCACGACGAGCACCCACCAGCGCACGGCATGTGAGCCGCGGCGGCCCGAGTCTGTTTTCCCGGAAGCGGGCGCTCCGCGGTCGAAGGTGGTACTCACTTTTCTCCTCAGTCGCTGGGCATGGGCCGACCGTCGGCCAGAAACCGATCGGTTTCCACTTAGGGAAACAGATCGGTTTCCTCGGTGCAAGTGAACGTGTCGCATCTGGCCCGGGAGTGACCCGACAGGGGCGAAGTCCGCGTAGGCCGACGGTGCTGCCTCGACCGCCCCCTGGTTGTTCGGCGTCGACGCCTTGTGCCGCACCTTCAAGACCGGGCGCGACCGCCGCGACCACCGGCCTTGTGGACCTCTTGGCCATGAAGGGGAGCCGCCTCGAACTGCGCGACCTCGTCTCCGGCGGCGTGGTGACCGTGGGCCCGGCCGCCGGGCCTGCGAGGCGACCACGTCCACGGGTACGGACCGCCCCGGTGAAGCCGGGGGGCTGCTGGGCTTGCGCCTGGAAACCGCTCGGTTTACCTTGGTGGAAACCGAGCGGTTTCTCATTCTCCGGTGAGAGTCATGACCGTTTTGGTGATCCACTCACACCCAAGGAGTCGGCGAGATGCCCAGCCAGGAGTCACGTCCCACGATTCACATTCAGGGGACCACCAGCCACACCATCGCCCCGCGCGCGGGATCCGGCGGCCGCGAGGGAACGCTGCGCTACCTCAGAGCCGGCACCGGCGCTCCGCTGGTCCTGCTGCACACCGTGCGCACCCAGGCCGAGCACTTCCGCCACCTCATCCCGCTGATCGCGGACCGGTACACCGTGTACGCCCTCGACCTGCCGGGGATGGGCTACTCCGAGATCGTGCCCGGGGCGTCGTACGACGAGCCCGCGATGCGCGCGGGCGTCGAGCGGCTGCTGACCGAACTCGACCTGAATGACGTGACGTTGGTCGGGGAGTCCATGGGGGCGGTGCTCGCCCTGACCGCCGCGGCCGACCTGCCCGAGCGGGTGCGGCGCGTCGTCGCGGTGAACACGTACGACTTCCCCGGCGGGATCGCCCGCTCCAGTCTTCTCGCCCGTGTGGTGGTCAGCGGTGTCCTCACTCCGGGAGTGGGCCCGGTGGTCGCCGGGGTGGAGCCCAAGCCCGTCGTCCGCAGGATCCTGCAGGGCGGGCTGGTCGACAAGACCGCGCTGCGGGAGGACTACCTCGACGAACTCCTCCAGGTGGGCAGCCGCCCCGGCTACTCGACCGTCGCCCGAGCCGTGTACCAGAGCCTGCCCAGCCTCATCGCCGCCCGCTCGCGCTACCCCGAGGTCAAGGCACCCGTCCACCTCGTCTACGGGGAGCACGACTGGTCCCGGCCCTCGGACCGGCAAGCCGACAAGAAGCTGCTGCCGGCCGCCGATTTCACGCAGGTGCCGGGAGCAGGCCACTTCATCGCCTTGGAACGGCCCGATCTGCTGGCCGACCTGCTGAACGCGGTGGCCTGACGGTCCCGGGAACGCCGTAGCCACCCGCGTTCGGGTGTAGTGCGTGACCGGGGACCGGGTCGCGGACGTCACCGGTGTGGTCTCCGTTGGACAGTACCCGGCCAACAGCGGAGAGGACCTGGCCGAGGCGTTCAGCACCCGGCTCGGGCGGACCGTGACCTACGAGGCGACCGACCCCCACGCCTTCTTCGCGCCGCTCGCACCCGCGAGGGGCGAGCAAGCCCTTGCCGCCGTCGCGGACAGGTACCGAGCCCTCAGTACGCAGCCGGACCACTCGATCACAGCCGAGCGCTCCGCCCGGAAGCTCCTCGGTGTGCCCCCCGGACCGCTGGCCAGTGGCCGGCCGACATCGATCTCTGACGCGGATCGGCGACGCTGTCGGGACGCCCCGGTCGAGGCCGGGACCGCCGTCCGGTCCCCGCCAGGAAAGTGTTCTCGCAGCCGGACGGGTCAGAAGCGAGACGACGGCCGAGCCGCCGATGTTGCGGCGGGGTGGATACGGTTCAGCGTCGCTTTGCCGCTCGTCGCTCCGGCTGCCGATGGGAGCGTGCCGACGTGCCGTCGGTGGCGAGGCTGCGGCCCGTCAGGACTGAGGGCGAGGCCACCGATTGCCTCTGCGGTGTCACCGAGGTACCTGAGGGAAGGCGTTGCGCAGGACTCTGGCGCAGCGGTGCCGCCGGCCGTCCACCGGGCGACGCGGCCGGTGCGGTCACCCGCCGAGAGGCCGTGGCCGTCTGGGCTGAACTCCGGCGCGGTGATGTGCTGCCCACCTGGACGAGACCCAGCGTGACGGCTCCGGCCGGAGCCGTCACGCTGGGTCTCGGTTGTCACCAACGGCCGGCTTCTCGCGGGGCTCGGCGCCAGAAGCGGCACGACCGCCTCAGCGGCGGCCGTGTCTCATTCGATGCTGCGGCACACGAGCCGTACCGGGCTGCGGTGTCCGAAGTCCGCAAGCGCCGCGTTCAGGCGAGGCTTGCAGATCAGGACTCAGGGGCGTGCGTTGTCCGAGAAGACCTCGGTCTTCACGCCGACTGCGCGCCGGTGCTGATCTGTTGGGTGAGCTTGAGCAGTTCTTCGACGTGGTAGATCTCGGTGATCTTGCCGTCGACAACGCGGATGATGTCGGTGCCATTGATATCGACCGGGTTGCCGCTGGCGGCGAACCCGAAGGCGTCTCCGGTGTGGGTCCCAGTCATCCGCCAGTGGAGGACCACCCAGCCGCCGGGAAGCTCCTGCTGGAAAAGGATCCGGTGCTGCGTGTCGGTGAATCCGTCGCGGACCGCGGCGATCAGCGCTCGCATGCCGTCGATTCCCGAGGCGGCGCCGTCAGCGGGGTTGTGGTCGATCAGATCCGGGGCGAACACCTCGTCTGCCCCGGCGACATTGCCGGTGTCGTAGAGCTCAAGGTTGCGCGCGGCAATCCGCGACGCGGTGGTCGTGGCCGAGCGCACCATCTCGCTTGCGGTGTTGGCCGTACTGATCGCGGTCATGAGGTCCTCCATGGTGTGTGGTGCGGGCTGATCCAGCCCTACGGTTCCCCAACGGAACTAGTTACATCAAATGAGCAAATAGGGACCGCGTGAGCGATATGGATCAGTCTCTGCCGGAACGCCGTTCGGCCGTTTCTGACCGTGTCGGACAGGGCGTGGGCAGCGCTGATCGCGCCCGTCTACAACTTGCCCGTCCTGAAATCCGCGCTGCTTTTGAGAACCGCGGAGTCCACGCTCCAGTTCTCCGGCTGAACCCTCTCCCAGAGACTTCCCTTGCCGAGTTCCCTTCCCAGCTGGTCTTCGCGACGGAACCACTCCTCCGCGCTTCTGATCCTGGCGGGGTGGATTTCGTCGAGTAGAGCGTAGTCCCTGGTGATGATTCCGTGCTTCCACACATTCCAGAAGCCCGTGAAATTGTCGCGGAAGCTCATGGTGCTCTTGTCGTTGGGGTCGGCGTTGTATCCGGCAGGGTGATCCGCGATCCCCTTCAGGTCCGGGCTGTTCCAATATGCTTCCAGATCGGTGTCGATGTACTGCGCCGGATGGCCGGTGACCTTCTCGAATGCCGCCGCCATATCGGCATAGGTCATGTGCTCGATGGCGACTTCGAGGTCCATGCCATTGGCTCGCTCCGGATGGTCGAAGAGCCAGCGGACATAGAATCCGCAGTCTTCGAGAGCCACATGCGGAACGGCTCCATCGCCGAGCGGGACTCGCCACGTGACGACGCCGTCCTCGATGCTGGGTTGCATGGGAGTGAGCGGCGAGATCACCATCTCGATGTAGGGACCCGAGGTGAAGACCGCTGCTCCCATGCGGTCCCTGTTCTTCTCGTTCTGGAACAGTACCCATTCGGCCATGCGGCCTTTGCCGTCATAGTGACCGGTGCGGAACCTGGAGTCGTATCCTGACTTCTTGAGGGCGTAGTCCAGGTTTCCGTAGACGAAGAACTTTATTCCTTCTTCGATCGCTATCTCGTATGTGCGGATGGCCCAGTAGGTCTCGGTCTTCTCGCCGGTGTTGAACCCGTCGATGTTGATGAACGCCCCGTCGCAGCCGCGAAATCCTTCGCGCAGCACGTCCTCGTCGGCGAATGACCCTTCGAGGATGGAGACGTTGCCGAGTGCGAGGAGAGCCTGGGCCCGGGGAGATGTGGCATCCCGAGTGAGCACCCGGACGGAGTACTTCTTGTCGGCGACAAGAGCGCGGACAATGGGTATTCCTTGAGCCCCTGTGCCGCCGATGACGAAGATGCTGGATGTGGCATGAGAAGACATGGTTTTTGACTCCGAGGTTGAGTACGCACGCGATCGGCACGCGCCGGGTGCGGCGCATTCGGGACCGACCTCTGCATCAGCCCTGCGGTCAATGGCACCGATCGACTGACGCTCGCCGATGACCGGAGGCCATGAACACTTCGGAAACCGATCGGTTTCCCATATCGTACACCGATCGGTTTCCGTGCGGCAAGCGCCCGGGCCCGGTTCTTCCCGGCTGAGCGGTGCAAAGGTGTCTGCGGGCTGGACGCGTGGCGTCCAGCCCGCTGGGGCCTCAGCCCGGCATCACGGTGACCTCGATGGGTGATCGGCATGCTCGCCGAGCCGTCGCCGGCCGCGCTGCTGTGCGGTCCGCTGGAGGCCGTCGGCCTGGGCGGGGTCGCCTCGTCGGTGGCGACCGTGCCGGGCGTGGTCGTTTCCACGGTCGTGTTGATGGTGGTGGGCGAGCTGGTGCCGAAGAGCATCGCGCTCGCGGCCCGCCCCCGACCGCGCTGCCGCTCGGGCCGCCGCTGGTGGTCCTCGCCCAGGCGCTCAAGCCGGAGGGCGCTGAAGAGGACCTCGGTGGGGATGCCGAAGCGGTCGCACAGGCGGGCGGCCATGGCGAAGGCCAGGGATTGCGCGAGGGAGGTGCCGATGTGGGGGGCGCCGAGCACGACGGCAAGTTCGTTGCTCTCCTGGTGGACGTGTGCGGTACGGCAGCCGAGGTGAAGGCGGTGGCCGGCGGACGCGCTCGTGAGCTGACCGTGGAGGCAACTGCCTTGCACGCGCAGATGCCGGCCGGGGTGGCCGCCGTGGTGGAGCGCGCCTGGTGGCCGGCGAAGGTCATCGACTCCGAGTCGCCGTCCTGCCTGCTGCCGATCAAGCCGCGCTGGTCCACCGAGCTGTTCAACGTTCCGGCCATGCTCCTGCCGCGCAGCCACGTCCTCGGCATCAGCAGGGAGCACGTCTACTACCGATCCTCGGGGCGCCGAGGCGAAAGCGTTCCTGCCCGCCTCCTTTGGTGCGTCAGCGGCGGGGGCACCCACATGGACGGCCGGATGGTGGTGGGGAGTTCGCGCCTCGACGAGGTGCTTATCGACGCACCCGACGCCCTCTTCCCGAAATTCGAACACCTGGGTGCATATGGTCGGGCGGAGGTGCGGGAAGCCGCTGATGCCTCCGGCCGCGCCATGGCGCTGAGGTTCTCGGACACCGAGATCTTTCCCAAGCCGGTGACGCTGGGTTGGGTGGCGCAAAGTGATGCCCGGAGACCCTGGAGATGGCCGCTCGACCCCGACTTGGGGCCCGTAGAGGGCCCGCAACCCTCAAATTGGACTAACAACAACAAACCCCAGGCCGATGACCTGGGGTTTCATTATGGAGCGGGTGACGAGAATCGAACTCGCGCTCTCAGCTTGGGAAGCGACGGCGCTTGCGCGGCCATAGGGCAGCTGAACTGGGCAGATTCGTTGTCAGGCGGCAGGTGTGAGGGACTGGTTGCACCGTTGTTGACCGTGTTTGTCCGCTCTGAAGGGCACGCTATGGGCACGACGCAGGGATGGGGGAGATCAGGGCCTCCGGTTGGCTGCCAGAGACCGGGAGTGGCGGTGGCGCGCATCAAGCATCCTGCTGCGAGTTGAGGACTCCTTGGGCCTCGATGCGCACGAGGCCGATGCGCACGAGGCCGATGCGCACGAGGGCGAGGGCGCGCCCCGCGCCGTGCGGAGCGCCGGCGCCTTCCGGCCGGAGGCCGCCGCCGTGAGGCACCCCTCCGGGCCGCCCACCATCCCGTCCGTCCCGCGCCCGCCGGCCCCCTCGCGCCCGGCCACGGCGACGGTCTCCCCCGCGCCGCCCGCTCACGCTCCTGCTCCGAACGGTTCCGCGGCCACGAACGCCGCACCCACCCCGCCCGATCGTCCGTCCGCCCCGTCGGCGTCGCCTTTCTCCGGACCCGCCGGACCCGCCCGTCCGGCGGCCCCCGAGCCGTCGGGGCCGCCCGACGCGCCCGCGCCCAGCGACTCCGCCTCCCTCGGGGGGCGTCGGCGGGGGAGGGCCGGGAGCGGCCCGGCCGACCCCTCCGGCTCGCCGTCCTCCACGAGCCCGGTGAAGCCCGCTCGTACTAAAACGGCAACAGAGGAGGAGCCCGCCGAGAAGTCGGACGAGGGGGTCGAGGTGGTACCCAAGACGGACGCCCCGGCCGCCGAGAGCTCGCCCGCGGAGCTGTCGGTGGCCGCTCACCGGACCGGCACCGAGGCCCCCCTCGACCTCTCCGACCGGCGGATTCCCGTGTTCACACTGGGCGTGGGGCTGGCTCTGGTGGGCCTCGGCATCGGCTTCCCCGGGGTGCGGATGCGCCGCCGCTGAGCGGCTCGCGACGGCCCGGGTCCCCCTTGAGTCGGACCTCCGGCGTCCGCCTCAGGACGCTTGGCCGCGCGAACTTACTCGGTATACATACTCGGTATGTCCATCCGTCACGGGCTTCTCGCCCTCCTCGAACACGGCCCGCGCTACGGCTCACAGCTCCGTACGGAGTTCGAGTCCCGCACCGGCTCCACCTGGCCGCTCAACGTGGGTCAGGTCTACACGACGCTCAGCCGGCTCGAACGCGACGGCATGGTCGTGCAGGACGGCGAGGACGAGGCCGGCCACCCGCTCTACGCGATCACCGACAGCGGTCGAGTCGAACTTCGCAGCTGGTTCGAGAACCCCGTCGACCGCACCAGCCCGGCCCGTGACGAGCTGGCCATCAAGCTGGCCATGGCCGTCGGGGCGCCCGGGGTCGACATTCGTGACGTCATCCAGTCCCAGCGCCGGCACACCGTGAAGGCCATGCAGGACTACACCCGGCTGAAGGCGCAGGCCCTCACCGCCGTGGAGAAGAACGGGGTCCGGGAGCGGGACGACATCGCCTGGCTCCTCGTCCTGGAGCAGCTGATCTTCCAGACCGAGGCCGAGGCGCGCTGGCTCGACCACTGCGAGTCCCGGCTGATCCGTCTCTCGTCGACCGCCCCGGCGGCGGGGCCGGAGCCGGCCTCGCCGGGGGCGGCAGCGGGAGCGGCGGGGACGGGGACGCGGGCGGGGGCCGGGGCAGAGGGGGCCGCACGCCACCGCCCGTGATCTCCGCCCTTCACGACCGACCTTGAGCACCCGAACTACCGGATCCACAGGGCCGACCGGATCCACAGGACCGACCGAGTCCACCGGCTCCACCCGACCCACCCGTACCACCTGAAGACTCCAAACCACCCGACCAGACCCATACCGTACGCACGGCGCCGCCAACGACCGTCCGTCGCACCGACGTCCGGCCGTTCGCCGGCGTACGCCCGAGGGGGAACCATGTCCACACAGCAGCAGCCCGTGCTGCGTCTGCAGAACCTGACCCGCGTCCACGGCTCCGGCGCCACCGAGGTGCACGCCCTGCGCGGCATCGACCTCGACGTCCACCCCGGTGAACTCGTCGCCGTCATGGGCCCGTCGGGCTCCGGCAAGTCCACCCTGCTCACCATTGCCGGCGGCCTCGACACCCCCACCTCCGGGCAGGTCTTCGTCGAGGGCACCGACGTCACCGCCCTCGGCATCAAGGGGCTCGCCGCCCTGCGCCGCCGCAGCATCGGCTACGTCTTCCAGGACTACAACCTCATCCCGGCCCTCACCGCCGCCGAGAACGTGGCCCTGCCCCGCGAACTTGACGGCATATCGGCTCGCAAGGCCCGCACCGAGGCCCTCGCCGCCCTCGCCGAGATGGACCTCGGCCATCTCGCCGACCGGTTCCCCGACGAGATGTCCGGCGGCCAGCAGCAGCGCGTGGCCATCGCCCGCGCCCTCGTCGGCGACCGCCGGCTCGTTCTCGCCGACGAGCCCACCGGCGCCCTCGACTCCGAGACCGGCGAGTCCGTGCTGGCCCTGCTGCGCTCCCGCTGCGACGCCGGAGCCGCCGGCGTCATGGTCACCCACGAGCCGCGGTTCGCCGCCTGGGCCGACCGGGTCGTCTTCCTGCGGGACGGCGCCGTCGTCGACCAGACCGTACGCAGCGACGCCGAGTCGCTCCTGACCGGCCGGGCGGCCCAGCGGTGACGACCTGGTTCCACTCCTGGCGGGTCGCGGTCCGCATCGCCCGCCGTGACGCCTGGCGCTCCAAGGGCCGCAGCTTCCTCGTCCTCGCCATGATCGCGCTGCCGATCCTGGGCGTAAGCGCCCTGGACCTGACCGTGCGCAGCGCCGAACTCACCCCCGCGCAGCGGATGGAGCGCACCCTGGGTGCCGCCGACGCTCGCTTCTCCGACGCCGGGACGGCCGGCGTGGCCATCCTGCAGGACCCCGACGGCGAGCAGCACACCCCGGCCGGGGACTACGACTCGCCGGGCAAGTCCTGGCCCGACGGCCCGACCGATGTCACCAAGAGCATCCCGGCCGGTTCGACGGTGCTGACCGACAGCGGGGGCAGCGCCAAGCTGACCACCAGGCACGGTCTGCTCCAGGCCGAGGTCCGTGAGCTGGCCGCCGCCGATCCCGTCGCCCGGGGCATCATGCGGCTCCAGGAGGGCCGCTTCCCCGAGAAGAACGACGAGATCGCCGCGACCACCCGGTTCCTGGAGAGCAGCGGGCTGTCCGTCGGCTCCACCCTCACCGCCCGCGGCTTCGACCGCACCTATGTGATCAGCGGCTCGTACGAGCTGCCCAGCGACCTCACGGCACAGCAGGTCAACGCCCTGCCGGGGGCCTTCCTCGCGCCGTACGCCAAGGCGGTCGAGAAGGCCGGACTGCCGAAGCCCGACGTCTCCACCACCTACCTGGTGAAGAAGTCCGGTGGTTTCACGTGGAACACGGTCCAGGCGATCAACGTCAAGGGTGTCGTGGTCACCTCGCGCGCCGTGGCCCTCGACCCGCCCGCCGACTCCGAGGTGCCGCTCTACCAGGAGGAAGGCTGGGCCAACTACGAGAGCAGCGGGGCCGCCGACGCCGCCGCTCTCGCCGCCGTGGGCACGGTCGTCGGTCTGGCGATGCTGGAGATCTGCCTGCTCGCCGGTCCCGCCTTCGCCGTCGGTGCCCGTCGTTCCCGCCGCCAGCTGGGCCTCGTCGGCGCCAACGGCGGTGCCCGCAGCCACATCCGGGCCATCATGCTGAGCGGCGGCCTCGTCATCGGCGTTGCGGCGGCCCTGGTCGGCATGGTCCTCGCCCTGATCCTGACCTTCGCCCTCCGGCCGCTCCTCGAGGACTACATGGGGCAGCGGTTCGGCGGCTTCACCGTCAAGCCGCTGGAACTGCTCGCCATCGCCGCGCTCGCCGTCCTCACCGGCCTGCTCTCCGCGATCGTCCCGGCCGTCACCGCCTCCCGGCAGACCGTCCTGGCCTCCCTCACCGGCCGTCGCGGCGTGCGCCGCAGCAACCGCGTGCTGCCGCTGATCGGCCTCGGCGCCTTCCTGCTCGGCGCGGCCATCGCCCTGTACGGCTCGGTCTTCTCCGACCAGTTCGTCCTGGTCGCGGGTGGCTCGGCCATCGCCGAGCTGGGTGTGGTCGCCATGACGCCCGCCCTGGTCGGCCTGTTCGGCCGGGCCGGCCGCTGGCTGCCGCTCTCGCCGCGCCTCGCCCTGCGGGACGCCGTCCGCAACCGGGGCCGTACGGCACCCGCTGTCGCCGCCGTCCTGGCCGCCGTCGCGGGCACCGTCGCCGTCTCGACGTACGCCGCGAGCCACGACGCCCAGAGTCTGGCCGAGTACCGGGCCAGCCTGCCGCACGGGGCCGTCGCCGCGCTCGTCACCGAGGAGGGCGGCCGGGACGTCCCCGAGGTCCGCGACGCCGTGCAGCGGTCGCTGCCCGTCGACGTCCGCGCCGACGTGTTCCGGATCGCCGTCGGCAAGCCCGGCTGCGCCCCGTATGGCGAGGGCGAGGGCTGTGGCCGCTTCGAGGTCGTCACCCCGCCGGCCAACGAGTGCCCGCTGTGGGTCAGCACCCCCGACGGCTCCGACCCGGCGGAGAAGTACACCAAGGAGCAGCGGCGCGCGCTCGCCAAGGACTGGCGCTGCCTCTCGAGCGACGGCAACGGCATCTACGTCGAGGGCGGTCTCCTCATCGCCGACGCCCCGCTCCTGAAGGTCCTCGGCATCGACGACCCGGGCGCGGCCAAGGCCCTCGCCGACGGAAAGCTCCTCAGCTTCCACAAGCCCCAGGTCGACAGGAACGGCACCGTCGGCATCAAGCTGATCACCGACCTGAAGGCCGCCGACCGCGCCGCCGAGCAGAACAAGCCGGTCCCGGGCGAGCTGAAGTCCTTCCCCGCCTACCAGGTGGCCGGCTCGCCCGACTCCTACGGACTGCAGAGCGTGCTCAGCCCCGCCGCCGCCAAGGCCGCCGGGCTGACCACCGTCCCCCTCGGCGCCTACTTCAGCACCGACCGGATGCCCAGCACCGAGGAGCGGCAGAAGCTCGACGCCGAGATCGCCAAGCTCGGCAGCGACGTCGAGCTGACCGTGGAGCAGGGCTGGGTCGACGAGAACGGGCTCGTCCTGCTCGCGCTGACCGTCTTCGCCGGCCTGGTCACCATCGGTGCGGCCGGCATCGCCACCGGTCTCGCCCAGGCCGACGCGGAGGCCGATCTCAAGACGCTCGCAGCGGTCGGCGCCCCGCCCCGGGTGCGCCGCACGCTCAGCGGCTTCCAGTGCGGTGTGGTCGCCGCGATGGGTGTGGTCCTCGGCTCGGCTGCCGGTGTCCTGCCCGCGGTCGGGCTGCGGCTCACCGAGGAGCGCGAGCAGACGCGCTTCTACCAGGAGGCTCTCGACAATGGCTGGGGCGGCGCCGGTGACGCCCCGCCGTACGTGCCGATCGTCGTCCCCTGGGAGACACTCGCCGCCCTCCTGGTGGCCGTGCCCCTCGGCGCCGCCCTGCTGGCCGCGCTGGTGACCCGCTCGCGCGGGGCGCTGGCCCGCCGCGCCGCGCACTGAGCCTCCGTTGCCGGACCGTGCCCCTGGACGAGGGTGGATCACCCTCGTCCAGGGGCACACCGTGTGGGAAAGCATGCGTGCGAGAGAATGGCGGCATGGAGATGCCGAGAAATGACAGGTCGCAGGAGAGCCCCCAGGTCCTCATCCTGGGCCAGGACGGGATGGCGCTCGGCGGCACTAACTAGGGATCACCTTCCGTCCCGGTCCTTGGTCGGTCTGCACGCTGTCGCGAACCAGGTAGGCCGACAGGGCACGCCACGTGGTGATGACGAGGAAGTCCCCGTCCGGAGGGATGCTGCTCGAAGCTGGCCAGCGCTTCCGGGCATCTCTACCTCTGGGCGCGACGACCGTTGCGCGAGGCCCAGTCTCGGGGTGCGGGAGTACTCGCAAACCGCAGCAACGACACCCCTATGAAACAAGCCCCGGGTCGTTGACCTGAGGCTTGAAGAAGAGCGGGTGACGAGAATCGAACTCGCGCTCTCAGCTTGGGAAGCGACGGCGCTTGGGCGGTCTCTATGTCCTTGACCTGCGTAGATGTCGAGCAAGTGCGGTGGCGTGAGGGTTGTCTCGCACCCCTGTTGACCGTGGTTGTCTGTCCTTACGGGCACGGATTGGGCACGGCTTCGGCCCAGGCGGTTCAGCGGCGTCGTCACGCCCTTGGAGGGCGCACCAGGCGCAAGCCCGGCACGGCGCATGCGGCCGCTGTTGCATGCGCAACCGGTGGCGCAGTCCTCGTGAGAGCCCCACGCCTGCTCAGCACCCAACGCTTCCCGAACGGCAACACTTACACCGCCGAGGGCTCCCTCGGCCGCCTCTCCGGGGCGACGTCCGACGGGGGCGTCGTCTGGGAACTCGACGTGCCCGACTTCGGCGCAGGCTCCGGCATGGAATGCTCCCGGGGCGCCCAGAACGCGGTCTTCCGCGCCTGTCGCCATGGGCCGGAGCACATGTCCTGGCTACGTCGGGAACGGGACTGGCGGGCTCAGCTGAGGCGACGTCACCGGTTGAGATCCGCATACTCCGTCTCGGGCACGCCGATGTCCGAGAAGATGGCCCACGCCTGTCGCCTCACTGGTTCGGCGGCAGCACCGTCGGTCTCCCGGTGGGCGCGGGCGAGTGCCATGAGGGTGCGGGTGTCGGCGACGGGTGAAGGGAACGGATTTGTCCACGTACACCAGGGAGGACCTGGACGCCGCCGCTGCCGAGCTGAACCGAAGACCTCGGAAGACGCTCGGCTGGGACACCCCAGCCGAGCACTTCACCGGACTCCTGATGAACGACCCCAACACTCCTCGTGTTGCGACGATTTGTTGAATCTGCCCTGACGCGAGGCGGGGCACTGCGGTCCAGCGACCGACCGTCCATTCTGACCCGCGCTGGTTCAGGGCTCCAGCTCCGTCGTCAGTTCGACGTTCTGCTCCTCCTCAGGTGCAACTGCTCACCTCGCAGGAGGCGGCTGGCTGGCTCCAGCACCCCATGATCAGCGCGGTTGCCCGGTCCGCGTGGTCGTCCGGACGGGCGAGCCCGGGTTCTCGTACGGCCGCGCCGAGCGTGTCCATCAACAGCAGGGTGTCGTCCGGACGCTGGAGGGAGCCTTGCGACTGCGGAGCCCGGTGCCGGGTGCCGGTTAACCTGTGGCCGGAAGGGAAGTGCGCGCGATGGAGACACGGCCGGCCGGTGGCGGTCAGCGGGACGGGCAGGGCTCGCGGCGGCGGCGGGAGATCGTGGCCGCGGTCCAGCGGCTGCTCGGCGAATGGGGCAGCTCCGACCGGCTGACCATGCGCGCGGTCGCCATGGAGGTGGGTATCTCCGCCCCGAGCATCTACCTCCACTTCACCGACAAGACCGAACTGGTGTGGGCGGCGCTGGAGGACCGCTACGGCGACCTGGCCGCCCGGATGGCCGCCGCCGCCCGGGACGGTGACGAGGCGGACCCGCGGGCCCGGGTCCGGGCCCAGGCATACGCGTACTGCCGTTTCGGCATGAGCAGTCCCGGCCACTACCGGCTCATGTTCGAGGTGCACCAGCCGACGGCGGAGCCGAGCAGAATCAGCGGCCACCCCGCCCGTCACATCTCCGCCAGCCTCCGCGCCGGCCTGCACAGCTGCGAGGAGAACGGGTTCGGCCTGTCCCTGCCGGTGGATCAGGCCACGCATACCCTGTGGGCCGGACTGCACGGCATGGTCTCGCTGCACCACAACCTCTACCGGGACGAGTCCTCGGAGGAGCTGATCCTGCAACTCGCCGACGGACTGGTCGACTCGCTCGTCGCCGGTGCCCCCGGCGCCCCCTTCATTGCCGCGAGCGGATCCGAGACCGAGGCGTCACGCAGGATCAGGGAGATCAGGGGTACCCCGGAACCGGACGGCCCGCGGCCGTAGCGGGAGCCGCCGCCCCTCAGTGGGGGAGCGACGGCCCGGCCGGGCATGTCGCGCGCACCCCCTTCACGCCTCTGACCAACCCTTCCGAAGTGATGGTTGTCGCCCCGCACGCGCAGGGGTACAGTCGCCACTGAACTAAGTTAGGTTCCTAGGGCAACTATATGGCGCCCGGCGCACGTCGCCACCCTTCCTGCGGGCTTGACGGAAGTGGATCCCCCCCCATGGACATCTCCATCGACTTCGACAAGTGCTGCGGTGCCGGCCAGTGCGTGCTGGCGGCGCCGGAGGTCTTCGGCCAGCGGGACGAGGACGGCATCGTGGTCCTGCTCGACGACAACCCGCCGGCCGAAGGAGCCGACAACGTGGTCCAGGCCGCAGCGGTCTGCCCGGCCGCCGCGATCCAGGTGCGGCTGTGAGTACCGCGGCCGCCGCCGTGGCACGCGGCCTGGGCTGCGAGGCGACTCTCGTCACCGACACCCCTCAGCCCATGGGCGACGCCCTCGGCGACGAACCGGGCGCCACGCCGCGCACCGTCCATGACGGGCACGGCGTGCGGATCGAGACCGGGCTCCTTGTCGACATGGTCCGGGCCCTGCGCGGCTACCGGGCACGGGTCGCCGTGGCGGCCCCCCTTCTCATCGGGAGTACGGCATGAGCGACACCCTCCGGGCCGGCGTGATCGGCCTGGGCATGATCGGCGGCGGCGTGGCCGTCAGCCTGACCCGCAGCGGACGCGTCCCCGCGGTCTACGACATCCGCCCCGACGCCGCCGCGGACCTGGCCGGCGTACCCGACCCGCTCGGCTCGCCCGCCGAAGTGGCCAAGACCTCCGACGTCGTGATGGTCGCGGTGGTCGACGCCGCCCAGGCACGCGAGGTCATCGCCGGCGAGAACGGCCTGCTGTCGGCCGCCCGTCCCGGCCTGGTGATCGTCCTGCTCGCCACCGTCGCCCTGCCGGTCGTCCACGAACTGGCCGGCCTGTGCGCCGAGCACGGCGTGGGCTTCCTCGACTGCGGGGTGACCCCGGGCGACAAGGCTGCCGAGAACGGCATGGTCGCCATCCTCGGAGGCGAGCAGAAGACCGTCGACGAGGCCCTGCCCGTCCTGGAGGACTGGGCGAAGAAGGTCGTGCACTGCGGCCCGCCGGGCGCCGGCATGGCCACCAAGATCGCCCGCAACGTCGTCACCTACGGCAGTTGGCGCACGGTCACCGAAGCTGCCGCGCTGGCCCGCGCCGCAGGCGTGGACCCCTCCCGGCTTGCCGAGATCATCGACTCGGCCGACCCCGAAGGCCGCACCCTGCTGCAACTGCTGCGCATGCGGGACGCCGTCGGCGTCCTGCCCGAGGCCGCCGGCCACCAGATCGAGCCGCTGATGACCAAGGACCTTGACGCCGCCCGGGACCTCGCCGCCGACCTCGGCGTCCAGGCCCCCCTCGTCGACGTGGTACGCGCACAGGCCCGTCACACCCTCCAACTGGACGCCGAACCGGCACCGCCACCCGAACCGGCACCGGCGAAGGACGACGTCCACGCCTACGGCCTGCACATGATGGACCAGGCTTACGGCCCCGGCTTCAGCACCGCGGTCCAGGACAGCACCGACCCCTTCAGCACCGAGACCGTCAGCTACCTCTTCGCCCAGGTCTGGGGCCGCGAGGGCCTGTCCGTCCGCGACCGCCGGCTGCTCACCCTCGGCGTCGCCGCCACCGTCGGCCGCCCCGAACTCGTCCAGATCATCGCCAACGGCGCGCTGGTCAACAACGAACTGAGCGCCGACCAGCTCCGTGAGGCCGTCCTGCACCTGGCCGTCTACACCGGCTGGTGCAAGGCCACCGCCACCCACACCGGCGTCACCGCCGCGATCGACGCGCACACCACTGCCCAGTCCCCCACCGCGCAGGAGCAGAAATGACCGAGCCCCTCATCAACCAGCCCGTCACCCGCGACGCCGACGCCCCCTTCGATCCGCCGGCCGAGTACACCCGGCTGCGCGAGGAGCAGCCCATCGTCAAGATCCGCTTCCCCAACGGCTCCAGCGGCTGGCTCGTCACCCGCTTCGAGGAAGGCAGCCAGGTCTTCACCGACCCGCGCCTCAGCGCCCGGCGACCGCGCCACGACACTCCCGACGGCGACTTCTCCGAGGCCGGCGAGGACGCTCCCTTCGACGCCGGCTTCGTGATGATGGACGAGCCCGAGCACGGTGCCTACCGCCGCCTACTCACCGGCCGTTTCACCCCCAAGGCCGTGCAGAACAAGCTCCAGCCCTACCTCGACAAAATCGTCGACGAGCACCTGGACGCCATCGCCGCCGGCCCCGAGACCTTCGACTTCGTCCAGGCCATGGCCCTGCCCATCCCCTGCCTGGTGATCTGTGAGCTGCTCGGCGTCCCCTACAAGGACCGCGACGGCTTCCACGAGGCCACCGCCGATCTCATGGACATGGCCAAGAGCCGTGAGGAACGCGACAAGGGCGCCCACTGGCTCATTGACCACATCACCAACCTCGTTGCCGACAAGCGCCGCACCGGCGCCACCGACGGCATCCTCGCCGAACTCGTTCACAAGACCGACGGTGAGGACTCGATCCTGACCGAGAAGCAGCTCATCGGCCTCGGCGTGCTGCTGTTGTTCGCCGGACACGACACCACGGCTGCCATGATGGGCCTGTCCACCCTCACCCTGCTCACCCACCAGGAGCAGCGCGAGCGGATGCTGGCCCACCCCGAGAAGATCGGTACGACGGTTGAGGAGCTGATGCGCTACCTCACCATCGTCCAGTTCGGCCTGGGCCGCGTCGCCAAGGAGGATCTCGAACTCGCCGGCGGCCACATCAAGAAGGGCGACCTCGTCGTCGTAGCGCTGAACGCCGCCAACCGCGACCCCCGCGCCTTCCAAGACCCCGACACCCTCGACATCGACCGCAAGATGGTCCGCCACATGGGCTTCGGCTACGGCATCCACGCCTGCCTCGGCCAGAATGTCGCCCGCGCCGAACTCAGGACCGTCCTGCCCAAGCTCTTCAAGCGATTCCCCGACCTCCGGCTCGCCACCCCGCTGGAGGAAGTCCCCATGGACTTCACCGGCACCAACTACGGCGTCCGCAAGCTCATGGTCACCCGCTGACCGCCTCGCACAGTACGCCGGGCGGGAGAGCCACTTCCGTCCGGCGTCACCACCGGCCAGGATGAGCGAACCCGCGAACGTACGCCTGGGCCGGGATGTGCCGGCTCACGGGCATCACGATCTCATCACCCTGGCCAAGCCTCGATTCCGAGTGCTTTGGACCTGGACGGAGCCTTGGTCCGACGGATCGCTCGCTGTCCTCGGCGTCGTCCTGGACGCCGAACAGCCCGGCGGGGTGCTGCACACCGCCCCCTGGAAGTCCTGGCCTCGGGCTCGCACCGGGACATCGACGTCCTCCTGAGTACGGCCGGTGACGAGATGGGCTGGTGGGTGAAAGGGCGCCATTGCAGGAGCGTACGGAGGAGGGTTCAGCGGCGGCGGCCGAACAACTCGGGCCGGAGAGGGGTCGGAGAGGCTCCAGCGATGCGGGCCTGCTCGGGGTGGACACCGCCGAGGCGGGAAGGCAGGCCGACTTCAGGGAGGGGGTCGAGAGGAGGTGTCGGTCATCCGGTCAGGCCGCAGTGGCGGGGCGTGGAGTGCCGTGGAAGACCTGGCTCGTGTGCCAGGCGCGGTGGTCGGCTGCGACAGGGGGTGTGCCTGGCTGCGGGCCGATGAGGGGACGGCCCGCGAGTGCGACGACGTGCTCGCGGGCGGCGGGGCTGTGGCCGACGAAGTGTTGGGAGACGAGTATGCGGTGGCCGTCGTCGACTCCGAGGACGCCCTTGTCGAAGAGCTTGTGGTGCAGCGAGCAGAGGCACAGTCCGTTGTCGACCTTGTCCGGTCCGCCGAAGGCCCACCACCGTACGTGCACGGCTTCCAGCCCGACCGGGACCGTGCCGATCCTGCCGTTGTAGCCGCAGAAGGCGCACCGGTACTCGTAGGCGGTGAGCACAAGTTCGCGCATGCGCCGGTCCCGCTGTCTGCGCGCGGGCACGAGGTGCGCGGTCTCCGACGGCTCCAGTTCCAGGCCGACGGCTTCGCACAACTCGCTGTGGAGCGAGGGCGGGAAGTGCAGGTCGAGCAGCAACCGCGCCATCCGCCCCAGCAGTTCGGGCTCGCGGCGCAGGGCGGTTTGGAGTTCCGGTGCGAGTCGGCCGGTGGCGCCCGTCTCCCGGAGAACCCGTACCCCGGTCCCGGGGCTGCCGTGCCCGTGGTCGGTGCGCACTTCCCACACGCCGTCGCTGACGAGGTGGTGGAAGGGGTAGGCGGGCGTTGTCCTGTTGGGCGGGCCGTACTCGGTCAGCAGGCTCTGCAGGTCCTTCTCCACCGCGCTGTAGCGGAGTTCGCTGTCGGCGTCCTGCTGGAACCGGCCGAGGGCGTGCAGGAGCAGCAGTGGCTCGATACGGGCCCCCGTCACGCCGTACAGGGCGAATTCCGCTTGCGCGGCCTGCAGAATGCGCGCCTTCGCTTCCTCAGCTGATCTCCTCACACCCCAGGTGCAGACGAACTATTTTGTTTGTATGCTGTCGAGTGATCCAGCATGCGCGGAGCCCACGCAGAGGGACGAGGCAGGCAGATGAACCGGAAGCGGACAACGACTCCTTCGGGGCACGACACCTTCCCGATCCCCCCTCGGCCACCCGGAAACCCCGACGAGCAGGCCGACGTCCTGCTCTTCCTCGGCAGCCCGGCGGTCTCCCGCATCACCGGTGCCGTGCTGCTGACAGACGGCGGCACCAGCGGCGGCATCGCCACCGGCCTGCTGACCGTCGCCTGACCTACCCACACGAGAACCGGAGAACCAGGATGAAAATAGAAGTCGACGTCCCGAAGTGCGTGGCCTCGGGGCAGTGCGTCCTGATCGCCCCCGACGTCTTCGACCAGCGCGACGACGACGGCATGGTCGTCCTGCTCGACGAGTCGCCCGCCCCCGAACTCCACGACGACGTACGTGAGTCGGCCACGGTCTGCCCCGCGGCGGCCATCCGCGTACAGGAATCGTGAGCGCCATGGACCGGGTGGTCATCGTCGGAGCCTCCGCCGGCGGCCTCGCCGCCGCAGAGTCGCTGCGCCGGAAGGGCTACCACGGCACGATCACCCTCGTCGGCGACGAGACACACCTGCCGTACGACCGTCCGCCGCTGTCCAAACAGATCCTTGGCGGCGAGTGGGACGTGGACCGGCTCCCTCTCCGCGACCGCGGCGACATCGAGGCGCTCGGACTGGACCTGCGGCTGGGCTGGACAGCCACCGGCGTGAACGTCCAGGAGCGGAGCGTCACGCTGGCAGGCGGTGACATCGTCGGCTACGACGCCCTGGTCGTGGCGACCGGTGTACGGCCCCGTCGGCTGCCGGGCGGGGACGGCGTGCGCGGAGTCCATGTCATCCGCACCCTGGACGACGCGGTGGCGCTGAGGCGACAACTCCTCATCGCACGGCGGCTCGTGGTGGTGGGGGCCGGCTTCATCGGCTCGGAGGCCGCCTCGGTGGCCCGTGGACTCGGCCTCTCCGTGACCATGCTCGAACCCGCCCCGGTACCGCTGGCCCACGCCGTCGGCGAGGACGTCGGCCGCGCCCTGACCCAGGCACATCGCGAGCACGGCGTCGACCTGCGCACCGGGGTCATGGTGCGGAAGGTCCTCAGCCGCGACGGCGAGGTGACCGGAGTGGCCCTGGCGGACGGAACCGTCGTACCGGCGGATGTCGTCGTGGTCGGCATCGGCTCGCATCCCAACACCGAGTGGCTGGAGGGCAGCGGGCTCCCCCTGGACAACGGCCTGGTCTGCGACGAGTTCAGCGAGGCCGCACCGGGTGTGTACGGGGTGGGCGATGTGGCTCGCTGGTACAACCCGCTGTTCGGCACGCACATGCGCGTCGAGCACCGCACCAACGCGGCCGAGCAGGGCACGGCAGTCGCCCGCAACCTCCTGTGCGAAGGCTCGCGGGAGCGCCGCCCGTTCGCACCGGTGCCGTACTTCTGGTCCGATCAGTACGACATGAGGATCCAGGCGTACGGCCATCTCCGCGGCCATGACGAAGCAGTCGTGGTCGAGGGGGACTTGGTGACCCGGCGCTTCATTGCCGCCTACCGCCGGGCCGAGCACCTGGTCGGCGTCCTGGCCGTCGGCATGCCACCGCGCGCCGTCCGTTCCTGGCGTGCGGCCATCGCCGCGCGCCAGGAGTGGACCGTCGTCCCGGCCCGTTCGCCGTCCGAAACCGCACCAACAGCGTGACCCCCACCCCCGCGATGTCAAGGCAACAACGACAGGAGTCCCCCATGTCCTCTGTGGACACTCCCGCCTACTCCCTCACCCGGCCGAAAAACACACCCCTGGACCCGCCGCCCCTTTACTCCCGTCTGCGGGACGAGAACCCGATAACCCAGGTCACCATCTGGGACGGCAGGCACAGTGCCTGGCTGGTGACCCGCTGGGAGGACGCTCGCGCGGTCCTCGGGAACCCCGCGTTCAGCAGCGACCAGTCACACTCCGGCTTCCCGAGCCAGCGTCCGGACATGCCGCCGCTCGCCCATGGGTTCTTCGCCAACTACGACCCGCCCATCCACACCACGATGCGCAGCACACTCACCCGCGAGTTCATGATCAAGAGGATCGGCGCACTGCGTCCCGGGATCGCCAGCACCACGACCCGGCTCCTGGACGAGATGACCCGGTCAGAGCGGTCGGCGGACCTGGTGGAGCGTTTCACCCTGCCGCTGCCCTCGCTGGTGATCTGCGACCTGCTCGGTGTGCCCTACGAGGACCACGAGTACTTCCAGAAACGCTCACGGGTCTTCGTGGACGCCCATGCGACGGGAGAGCAGTTCACGCAGGCATGGGAAGAGCTCAACGCCTACCTCGCCGACCTGCTCACCGCCAAGCGCGGGAATCCCGGCGACGACGTGCTGTCCCGCCTCACCGAACACGTGGACGCGGGCACCGTCACCGAGCGGGACGCGTCCGACCTGGCTGTCTTCCTGCTGTTCGCGGGCCACGAGACCACGGCGAACATGCTCGCGCTCAGCACCGTCGCCCTCCTGCGCGACCCCGCCCAGATCCCCCGCCTGCTCGCCGGCCCGACCGAGGCCGCGAACGCCGTGGAGGAACTGCTTCGCTACCTCTCCATCGTCCACGGCGGACTGCGCCGGTACGCCCTCGAGGACGTGACGATCGGCGGCGTCACCATCTCCGCCGGAGAGGGCGTGATCGTCCCGGTCCACGTGGCCAACCGCGATCCGGAGAGCTTCACCGACCCCGACAGCCTGGACCTGGGCCGGGACAACGCACGCCGGCACGTCGCGTTCGGATACGGCATCCACCAGTGCCTCGGCCAGCCACTGGCCCGGGCAGAGCTCCAGATCGCCCTGCCCGAACTCTTCCGCCGACTGCCCGGCCTGCGGCTCGCCGTCCCCTTCGAAGACATCGCCTTCAAGGAGAACACGTTCGTCTACGGGGTCGACGAACTGCCCGTCGTGTGGTGAAGACGTGGCGTTCGCGGCCGCCGGCACGGGAGTACCGGGCCTCCACCCGCAGCCTCCGCCCAGCCAGGCCGCAAACCCTTACGCGTCACAGCAGCCCTGACAAAGTGGCCCGATGGTGTCCCGCCGCTGTTCGTCCGGCTGACGGAAGGGGCCGAGCTCACCGACGCGCTGAACGAGCGGATCACGTCCGCGATCCGGGACGGCACATCGCCCCGGCACGTGCCCGACGACGTCGTAGCGGTCGAGGCGATCCCGCACACGATCACCGGCAAAAAGCTCGAGGTTCCGGTCAAGCGCATCCTGCAGAGCGCGGCGTTGGAGCATGTCGTCGACCCCGGCTCGATCGACGCCCCGACCGCGCTTCGGCAGTTCTCCGAATACCGGGCCGAGCGGTCCCGCAGAAGCGACCACGTCGGGGACCCCGGCGACCGACGACAGCGCCCTCCATCCACACCCCACACAGCGACTTGCCTAAGTCAAGCAACCCTCTTAAGGTTGAGTAAGTCAAGCAACCCCTTCTCTGTGTAGCCCGTCTGAAACCCTGCCATGTCCGACGCAACGGAGACACCGCCGAGGCGAGCGGCATACCGCGCGGGAAACCTCGGCGCGGTGCCCCTGCCGGGCACGGGAATCAGGAACACGCGCCGACCGGACGACCAAGTCCCGTACTCCATCCGGGCTTTGGGGTGGGGCGGGAGCCGGGACGCATCAGCGATGGGCATTGCTTGCGGTACGCACACGTCCCCTCGCAGAGAGGGGCATGTTCCACAGTCGGGGCCGTCTGCCTGTTTCCCCCCACGGAAAGGCTTTCCATGCGCAACCTACTCCGCACAGGGCTGATCACCGTCGTAGCCCTCAGCTCGTCACTCGTCGCGGGGTCCGCCCAAGCCACTCCCCCCGGCCCTGGAGTCAAGGGCACAGTGATCTCGCAGACCACGATCGGCGACACGGACTACGTCCTCCGGGAGATCACGATCCCACCGGGCCAGAGCACGGGATGGCACTACCACGACGGAACCCTGTACGGCTTTGTCAAGCAGGGAACCCTGAGCCACTTCGAATCAACCTGTGAATCCGACGGCGTCTACAAGGCCGGTAGCACCATCATGGAGATGAGTGGCTCCGACCACGTGCACATAGGCCGCAACCTCGGGACCACTCCACTGGTCCTGGACGTCCTCTACGTGTTGCCGCACGGCGCGCCGTTTTCCGAGGACGCCCCCAATCCAGGCTGCGACTTCCAGTAGTTCAGCCAGGTCAATCCTGACCTGATCCATTTTCCTGACGAGAAGGCCGACACCGAACAACAGTGGTGCCGGTCTTCTCGAAAGAGGATGTGCATGGTTCGGCTCCGTTGCACTCTCGATGGCGACGAGCGAAACCCAGCGCCCGGCTGAGATGGTCGGGCGGTGGTTCAGCGACACGATGACGAAGGCTGGGCGGGCTCGGGATGGTGTCCCGCCGAGTGGTGTAGCAGCGATCTCTGTATAGCCCCTGGTCATGGGGCGGCCCACCTGAAAACTGCCGTCCTGCTGCCCAGGGCCAGTAGGGGAGCCACCCGATTGACGCCCCCCAACTCAGCCCCGCAGGAGCCCTGTTCAACCCCTGCGAACAGGGCTTCTGCGGCAGGGGCCTCGCCTACGGTGGCGGTACGGGTCCCGCATGGCGTCGCCGGCCGCGCGGTGAAGACGTACGCATCACTGTCGTCGAGGCGCTTCGCGTCACACCCGACGGCTGGCCGGCTGCCGTTGACGGGGATCAGGGCGACAACAAGAGCCCCTGTCCACCACCAGCCCGCCCTGCCGGCAGGCAGGTTCGCCGGCGGACGTCAGCCGGGTGTGAGCCCGCGGAGCAGGTGGTGGACCACGTCGCGAGCGCCGTCCATTCCTGCCTGCCGGGTGAGCGCGCCGTTGACCGTGAGAGCGGCGACACCGTGCAGACCAGCGGCCACGACGAGCGTGAGTCGCTCGGGGTCGCCTTCGATGATCTCGCCGCGCTTCTGGGCCTCCGTGATCACTCGCCGCAGGCCGCCCATGGTCCGGTCGATGGCCGCGGTCATCTGCTCGGAGGCGTCCGGGTCGTGTTTACGGGCGTACATGAGTTCCAGCAATTCGGAGTTGTCGACGGCGAAGCCGAGGTACGCCTGAGCGAGGGTGGCAAGCCGCAACTCCAAGGGCGCATCTCGGTCGTCGGCGGCCTGCAAGGCATGTCCCAACCGTTCGTACCCCATGAGTACCAAGGCGTTGAGCAGGGCCTGCTTGTCCTTGAAGTGACGGACGGGTGCGCGAGGGCTCACATTGGCGTCGCGGGCCAGTTCACGCAGTGAGAGGGCGTCGGCCCCCTTCTCACGCAGGGCACGCTCCGCGCTCTCCAGGAGAACGGCTCGCAGATTCCCGTGGTGGTAAGGGCGACTCGCGGACATGCCTGCCAGCGTATCCCGATGCACGCACGGTGATCGGTTACACCATTGACCATCAATGTACTCACTGAGTACATTGATGCACGGCCAAGAGCAGTAAGGGTGCAGACCACTTTGTCGAGGACCGGCAGGGGTCGATGCGCACCTCGCTCCGCAGATCGACGTCCGGCGCCCGTGAGTCGACGAGTGACAACCCCCCATCACCGACCGCACAGAGGCTTGAACGTGACCATCAGCGACAGCGCCGCGCGGCAGACCGTCACCGGCATAGTGACCGCCTTCGCGCACCCGGTCCGCACCCCGATCATGCGACGCCCCGACGACTACGGCATGGACTACGAGGACGTCCGCTTCGCATCCGAGGACGGCACCACCCTGGAAGGCTGGTTCATTCCGGCGGACTCGGACAAGCTCGTGATCGCCAACCACCCGGGGCCGGGCAACCGCTATGGATTCCCGGGACACATCGAGCCCTACAACGCCATGGTCGACTTCGAGGTCAACTTCCTGCCCGACTACCGGAATCTGCACGACGCCGGGTACAACGTGCTGGCCTACGACCTGCGCAACCACGGCCAGAGCGACTCCGCCAACGGCGGAGTCATGTCCTTCGGACTCCACGAATACCGGGACGTGATCGGCTCGTTGCGGTACAGCCGTCGGCGACGGGGCATCGACAACTCTCGCATCGCCCTGTTCAGCCGTTGCCTCGGCGCGAACTCGACGATCATCGCCATGTCGAAACACCCGGAAGAATTCCAGGGCATCCGCGCGCTGATCGCGCTGCAACCGTCTTCGTTTCGCCCGATCGCGCAAGGCATGCTCGCCGCGCAGGGCCTGCCGGACGCGATCGACACCTTCGCCTTGGAGTACAAGAATCTCAGCGGCTTCGACCTCGACGAGCTGACGCCCACGCCCTACGCCAAGGACGTCACCGTCCCGACCCTCGTCGCACAGGTGCACCACGACTCCAGCACCCACCCGTCCGACGTGCAGGGCATCTACGACAGTCTGGGCGCCACTGACAAGAAGCTGCACTGGATCGAAGGCACGACCCGCCGGTTCGACGGCTACAACTACTTCCCCGAGAATCCGCAGCTGATGCTCGAATGGTTCGCCAGCCATCTCGCCTGAGGCTGGGCAAGCAGACGCACTGGGACGACTCCCCGCGCCGAAGTGGCCGGTCTGCGGCACCCGCACGGGTACCGCGGACCGGTGCCCTGCCCAGACGTACCTTTTCCACTCGTGCCAACGGCGCCCCTCCCTACTGCCCTCGTCTCCGCGGGAGTGTGTACCTCGCGACCACGATCGAGACTGCCGTTTGATCGACAGACCCCAAGATCGTTACCGCAACAGCTACTTGCGGGCTGATTGCTCCTGGCCCTCCCGGTCTCGTCACTCATCCACCACACACAAACATCACCGTTTCGGCTCGATGAGGCGACGGACGGCCTCTTCGGCCACGCTCCGGTAGCGGGCCGGGGACTCGGCGCTGCTGCCGGAGGCGCTGGCCCAGTAGGTGGCGGTGACCAGGATGAGCTGCAAAAGCTCGTCGGGATGCCAGACCGGGTCGACCAGGCCGGCCTCCTGCGCGCGGCGCACCGCTGCCGCCTTCTGCGCGTGGTGGGCGGTGACGGCGTCGAGGGTGAGAGCCCTCTCGCACTGCTCCTCCAGCCGGGTCCAGTTCAGCATCCTCAGATCATCGGGATGCGCGAAAAAGTGCTCCACCAGAGAGCCGGTATAGGCGATCAGGTCGCCTTCCTCTATGCGCACCGCGTTGTAGACGTGCTCCGTGGCCGCGCGGATCACCTCGTCGAACAGGCCCTGCTTGTCGCCGAAGTACGCGTACAGGCGCTCCTTGCTGGCCCCCGCCTCCCGCGCGATGCGGTCGATGCGGGCCCCCGTCACGCCGTACCGGGCGAATTCGGCCTGCGCGGCCTGCAGAATGCGCGCCTTCGCTTCCTCAGCTGATCTCCTCATACCCCCAGAGTACAGACGAACGATTTTGTTTGTATGCTGTGACCCAGCACGCGCGGACCGCACGCAGAGGGACGAGGCAGGCCGATGGATCGGGACATGACCGGCAGGACCGTGGTGATCACCGGAGCGAGTTCCGGGATCGGCTTCGAGGCGGCACGGCAGCTCGCCCGGCAGGGAGCCACCGTGGTGCCCGTCGGGCCGTCGAAGGAGTCGAGCGCGGCCATCGCCGCCGAACTCGGGGTCGGACCGCTGGCCGCGGACTACACGCGGCTGGCCGAGGTCCGTTCCCTCGCCGGGCAACTGCTCGAACGGTGCCCCACCATCGACGTACTGGCCCACAATGCCGGCGCCATGGTTCCCGAGCGGCGCATCACTGAGGACGGGCATGAGACGTCGCTGCAGATCAACTACCTCGCCCCCTTCCTGTTGCAGTCGCTGCTGCACGAGCGGCTCAGCGCGTCCCGGACCCACACCGTCATCACCAGCAGCCTCGCTCACTGGAGCGGCCGGATCCGGCTCGACGACTTTTCCTTCGACAGACGCCGCTACTCGACCTCCGCCGCTTATTCCGACTCCAAGCTCGCCGATCTGCTCTTCACCCGGGAAATCGCCCGGCGCACGCCGCAGACCGGGATCACTGCCACCGCGTTCCACCCCGGGGTCGTCAATTCCAGCATCGGTACGGGCGCGGCAGGCATCAACCATCTGATCTACAACACCCGTCTCGGCGGCATGCTGATGATCGACAACAAGGAGGGCGCAGCGCCACTCGTGCACCTCGCGACCGTCGCCGACCCGCACAGCGTCAACGGCCAGTACTTCAACAGGATGAAGGCCGACTCCCGCACCTCGAAGCAGTCCCGCAGCCCCGAACTCGCCCAGCGACTGTGGACGCGCACGGAGACCATGCTCGGTCTGAGCACCAACCGATGAGGACGGCCCAGGCCGCCGTTCACAACGGTTTCAGGGCTGCGCAACGACGCGCACGACGTCTTGCTTCAGCCGTAGACCGCCGGACCGGGCGGCATCGTCCCGGACATACACATGCGCATCCATGAGCTGTGCGGGCAGCCCCGCCTCATGGCCGGGCGAAGGGAAGATCACCCAGCCGGGAACCCCGTTCGACCAGCACGAACTGCCCGTACGACAACGTGGCGCGGCGCAGCACTGCGTCCGGGCCTGCCAAGTCGTCTTCGCCGGCTGCTCTCGCTGGGCGTCCGGCGCGCAGCGCCCAGTCCGCGGCACGACGGCGGATTTCGTTTTCCACGGCGTCACCTGCCTGTACACCACCGCGCTCGTCGACGCCGAGCGGCCCCGGCGCACAGTCTCTGGGTCACCCTGCGCCGCTGCCCGCCCGCCGCGGGACAGCCGCGCGGACACACACCTGCGAAGGGCGCCCCCCACCAACGGCTACGGCGGGCGACGCACGGCTCGGCCCTCCGCCCGCACACGACCAACTCACCCCCGCCGACGGTGCATTCGCGCGTCATCGGCATCACGAACGGAGAACTCAGTGCCTCTGACTCTTGGGCTCATCGGCAGCGGTGCGATCGGGACGTCCCTGGCCCGCCTGGCCGTCGCGGCGGGACTCGACGTTTTGCTCAGCAACTCCCGGGGCCCCGAGACGCTCGCTGATCTCGTAGCCGACCTGGGCGGACACGCCCGCGCGGTCACACCGGCAGAGGCGGCACGTTCCGGCGACCTGGTGGTGGTGACCATCCCGCTGAAGGCGTACGACCAGCTTCCCGTGGACGCCCTGGCCCACAAGACCGTCCTGGACACGATGAACTACTACCCCCAGCGGGACGGTCGCATGGCAGAGCTGGACGAGGATGAACTCACCTCCGGCGGGCTGCTGCAGCGGCACCTCGCGCGGTCCCGCGTGGTCAAGGTCTTCAACAACATCGGCGCACACCAACTGTTCACCCTCGCCCGGCCCACCGGCGCCCCCGACCGCAGCGCCCTGCCCATAGCCGGCGACGACGCACCGGCCAAGGAAGAAGCCGTCCGGCTCCTGGACACCCTCGGCTACGACGCGGTGGACATCGGCCCGCTCACCGAGAGCTGGCGCACCGACCCGGGCACCCCGGTAGCAGGCCCGGCCTACCTCGGCGAAGCGCCCGCAGGACTGACCCCGCAGGAGTGGTTCCACTGGGCCTCCACGACCACCGGCAACCCCCTCCCCGCAGAGCGGGTCCTTGAGCTGACCAAGACCGCGGTGCGCGGACCGGCAGGCGGCGTCTTCCCGCCGGGAGCCGACGGGTGATCGAGAAGACAGAGCACAAGCTCTGACACGTGGCGATCACGTCGGGGCAGCGAGGGCGGCCCGGAGGATTTCCCGAGGCCATGCCTCAGCAGATCGCCCGCTGTGCCGGGAAACCGCGACCGCTCCGAGGCCGTCTTCAGCGCCCGCCGGGGGCTGGCCCCCAGACGGGGCATCCATATCGCCCCGCCCGTGACACCACTGCGCGGACCACGACCGGGCCCCGGCCTTTCCGGCCACCCGAGTTTCACCAGATCGAACAGAACGAGGAGCCATGCCCAAGTCATACGTTTTCACCGAGTACGGCGGTCCCGAGACGCAGGCATTTGTCGACCTGCCCAGGCCCGTTCCGGGGCCGGGCCAGCTTCTGGTCGCGGTGCACGCGGCCGGGGTGAACCCGGTCGACTGGAAGGTGCGCGCCGGCTACCTGCGGGAGTTCCTTCCGCTGCCCCTGCCGGCGACCTTCGGCACGGAGGTCGCCGGGGTCGTCGAAGAAATCGGCGACGGGGTCGAGGGGTTCACGATCGGAGACGAGGTCTTCGGGGCCCTGCCGTTGCTCGGCGGCTACGCCGAGTACGTGCTGCTGCCGGTCCAGACCGCGGCACGCAAGCCGGCCGGCGTGTCATTCACGGACGCCGCGACCTTGTCCGTGTCCGCGGCCACCGCCCAGCAGGGCATAGACCGGCTGAACCTGACGCCCGGTGCCACCCTGCTGGTGAACGGAGCCGGTGGCGGTATCGGTGTCGCGGCCGTGCAGATCGCCCGCGGCCTGGGCGCCACCGTGATCGGCACCGCCGGCCCGGGCAAGGCGGAGTTCGTCTCCTCCCTCGGGGCCACTCACGTCCCCTACGGAGAAGGAGTGGCCGACCGGGTCACCGCCGTCGCCCCGAACGGCGTGGACGCCGTCTTCGACCTGGTCGGCGGCGACGCCCTGTACGCCGTCGCCCATCTCGTCGCGGACAAGTCCCGGATCGTCACGGCTGCTGATCCGACGGCGGCGGCCGAACTCGGCGGCGGCTACTTCCAAGTGGAGCAGACCGGCGACACGCTCTCCCCTGTTGCCGCACTGGTCGCATCCGGCGCGCTCGACCCGCACGTCACCACGGTCATGCCCTTCGCTGAGGCAGCGGCGGCCCTCGCCCAGGTCGAAGCCGGCCACGCTCTGGGCAAGACCGTCCTGACAATGCGGTAAGGGTCGCGGCACAACCCCCGGAGGGTTCCGCGGCGTCCACGGACTCGTCGTGTCCGGGCTGGAGGGGCAACTGTGGGCCGCACGCCTGCGGCCCACGGTCGCCCGCCGACATCATCGCCGCCACGCCCGACGACTCAGTGATCGCGCTCCACGGCACCGGACCTCCACCAGGAGGAAAGGCCCAGCATGACCCCCACCACCGTTCTCGTGACCGGTGCCGCCGGTGACCAGGGTGCCGCCGCCGTCCGCCACCTGCGCGATGTCGGCCACACCGTGCGCGCCTTTGACGCCGCCGCGCCTGAATCCCCCGAGCCCAGTACCTCGCCGAACTCGGCGCCCTCTACATCCAGGGCGACCTCGGCGACCGGGAGGCCATCGACGCCGCCATGCACGGTGTCGACTCCGTCTTCGCCGTCCCTGTCGGCCCTCACGGTGACGCCTCAAGGCCGACATCGGCACGCTCCTCATCGAAAGCGCCGAGCGCGCGGACGTGGACATGTTCGTGCAGACCAGCGTCGCCGGCCTCGAACGCCACCTCGCCCGCAGCGACTACGGCACCGGCCTCACCTTCGACGCCTACGCCGCGGCCCGCCTGCTGATCGAAGCCCGCCTGCGCACGTCGACGCTGCGCCGCTGGACCGTTCTGCGGCCGGTGACCCTCATGGAGAGCTACCTGCCGCCCAAGGCGCGGGCCATGTTCCCCTGGCTGGCCGAGGGGCGCCTCGACTCCGTCCACTCCACCGACATGCCGATCCAACTGTTCAGCGTGGTCGACATCGCACGGTTCGCCGTCGCCGCCCTGCGTCGCGACCCGGACCGTTTCGACCGTCAGATCATCGAACTCAACGGCGACGAGCCGCACGTCGCGCACATCGCCGCCGCCCTCTCCGACGCCACTGGAATCCGCATCACCTATCGGGCGCCGTCGGCCACCGACGCCCTTCGCGACGGCATGCTCGCAGGCGTCGCGCACAGCCAGGAATGGGCCAACCAGATCGGCTACGGCGCACCCAGCCCCGAGGATGTCCACACGACCTGGGGCATCAAGCCGACTCCCTTCACAGAAAGGGCCCGCGCCGACGCCGACCTCTTCGACGTGGCGCGCTGAAACAGCGCACCGCCATCACCGCAACACGCATTGACGAGGCCGTCCGGCTAGCAGAGTTCGTGCCCCTCCTTGACCGGCTGCTGACCGAGGACTCTGTGTCGTACGAGGGGAACTTCTACTCGGCGCACGAGGCGCGCAACATCCCCGGCTGTGTGCAGCGGCCCCGACTGCCCTTCGCGGTGGCCGCCACCGGCCCGCGCGGGCTGGGGCTCGCCGCGCGGTACGGGCAGGCGTGGGTGACCACTGGGGACCCCAAGCTGTACGAGAACGGCACGCCGGAGCAATCGATCCGTGCTCTCCGTGGCCAGGTGGAGAAGCTGGCCGACGCGTGCACCACGATTGGGCGGGACGTGGCCGAGGTGGACAAGATCCTGCTCACCGGTTTCACCCCGGACCGTGGCCGCCCCTTGGAGTCGGTTGACGCGTTCGTCGACTTCGCGGGCCGGCATCAGGAGTTGGGCTTCACCGAGGTCGTGATCCACTGGCCCATCCCCGACTCCGACTTCGCCGCAGACGAGAAGATCTTCGAGCAGATCGCCATGGCGGCCCCAGCGCAGCTGGAATGAGTGGTCATCGGCACTCATTTCGCGGAGGGCAGAGGAATCGGCGCCTCCCTGCCTGCTCGTGGTCAGCTCTGAGAGTGCGCCTCCCCCTCTGGGCCGCGTTGTCGCAGGCAATTGAACGCCCGTTCAGCGTTCCAGCCCGCCCATCGCCCTGGACAACAGGGGCTGCGTGATATCGAGCCGGCGGAGAAGTACACCGAGCAATCGGCCGTAGCCCTGAAGGAGATCGGCGTCCGGCGGACCTGGCGGAGGACCGGCACCGCACGACGGGCACGCGGAGGAGATCGTGCGCGGGAGCGATCACTGGTGGACGCTCGAAGTGACACCGTTGCCCGCGCGCCGGCCTGGGTCGTCTCGTCGGCGGCCACTTCGCGATGGGCGAGTTCACCTCCACCAGGCCGACGCCCCCTGTGTGCCACCGGGGCGTCGGCCCACTTCCACCGCTCAAGATCTCTTCAGGATCGGTCTAGATCATCCCGTTCCCGTTGGCCGAGGTCTCCGGCACGGACTGGGTGATGTCCCAGTGCTCCACGATCTTGCCGTTGCGCACCCGGAACAGGTCCAGGATGACCGTGCCCCGGTCCCCCGGGTAGTTCACGTAGAGGCTGTGGACGGCCACCAGGTCGCCCTCGGCGATGATCCGCTTCGGTGTGACCGTCAGCTGCGGTGCCGACGCGAAGTAACCGCCGAGGCCCGCCTTGCCCGCGGCCACACCGTTCTGCATCTGCGGGTTGTGCTGGAGGTAGCCGGCGTCCCAGTACCGGTCGAGGGCGGTCAGGTCCTTGTGGACCATGAGCTCGTCGAATGCCTTGGTGACCAGCTTCTTGTTGGCCTGGGTGAGCCGGTGGTCCAGGGGCTGCGAGGTCTTCGGCGAACTCAGCGTCGAGAACATGTCGTTGCCGCTGGCGGTGGTGTCCGGCACGCTCTGGATCACGTCCCAGTGCTCGGCGATCTTCCCGCCCTGGAAGCGGAAGATGTCGATGACGGCCGAGCCCTTGGTGCCCGGGACCAGGATGACGTTGGAGTGGAGCATCACGAGGTCACCCTGGGAGATGACCCGCTCGACGTCGTACTTCGCGTCGGGGAACTGCTGGTGGATCGAGGTGGCCAGGCCCTTCAGAGCCGCCGACCCGTCCCCCACGGTCGGGTTGTGCTGGATGTAGTCCGACCGCACGAAACGGTCCACGACCTTGGTGTCCCCGCGTTCGAACACGCCCTTGGCGACCGTGACGGCGACGGCCTTCTGGTAGCCGAGGCGCGCGGCGTCGCCATAGCCGCCGTAGCCATGTGCCGCGTGCCCGGCATCCGTGCTCCGCGGTGCCGCGACGGCAGGTACGGCGACGGCACCCAGGACAGCGGCGGCGGCGAGGAAGGCGACGGCCGCCCTGCGGGCAGGGGAGGTGGGGGGCATGGTGTGCTCCAGACGATTTCAGTGCCGAAAGCATAACTTGAAGATTAAAGATCTGCCTCGTCAGGTAAATGCTATTCACCGACCGGAGTCAAGACGCTTTACCGTTCCTTGACGATCCTTGTCCCGTCGCTTGCGGACCGCCGCTCGAAGGTCGACAGGAATTGTCGCGTCCAAGCAAGGTGCCGAGCCGTCGAGGGCGACCTCACCGGAGTCGTTCCGTCGAAGACACGGGTGCAGGGCCGGGACGGCGGCTGCCACCGCCCCGGCCCGATCCGCTGTGTCCCTCGCCCTACGAGTGGTAGACCGGGTTCCAGCCGTCGGTACCCGCCAGGTACTTCTCGGCGGTGTAGTCGGTGGCCTACGAGTCGGTCATCTCAGGGTCGTTGGCGCCGAGGTCCCCGGAGCCGAGGCCGTAGTTGTTGTACTGCTTGAACCGGGCCTGCGACCAGGAGTAGTCGGTGGTCATGTCGGCCCAGGGGTGGGCGGAGTTGATGCCCGAGCGGATCGTGCTGTGTCGCGGACCAGCGCCTGGGGCCAGGCGGTCGCCGTGTTGTGCCACGGCCGACCGAGGTACATCGTGTTCGCCGCCCGGCTGGCCGAGGCGGCGGCCGAGGTGGAGCCCGTGAAGGCCGCCGACCGGATGCGTACGGCGCTGCTGCGGGCCGTCGGCCACGATCTGCGCACCCCGCTCGCCGCCGGCTGGGCGGCCGTGGCCTCGCTGCGCAGCCGGGATGTGGAGTTCTCGGCGGAGGACCGCGACGAACTCCTCGCCACCGCCGAAGAGTCGATGGCCAAGCTCAGCCGTCTGGTGGAGAACCTCCTCGACCGCAGCCGCCTGGAGGCCGGGGCCCTCACGCTGAACCTGCGGGCCACCACCCTGGAGGAGGTCCTGCCGATGGCGCTGGCGGACGTGCCGGTGGCCGAGGCACGGGACGTGGAGGAGATTCCGGCGGTGCTGGCTGATCCGCCGCTGCTGGAGCGGGTCGTCGCCAACCTCGTCGGTAACGCCGCCCGGCACACACCGCCGGGCCGGCAGGTGCTGGTCACCGCCAGTGCCCTGGCGGGCCGGGTCGAACTGCGGGTCGTGGACCGAGGCCCCGGTCTCCCACCGGCGGACCGGGACCGCGTCTTCGAACCGTTCCAGCGGCTCGGCGACACCGACAACACCACCGGCCTCGGCCTCGGACTCGCCCTCGCCCGGGGCCTAACCGAGGCGATGAACGGCACGCTCATCCCTGAGGACACCCCCGGCGGCGGCCTGACCATGGTCGTGTCCCTGCCCGTCGCGGACCTGACCGGCACGACGGACGAGCCACCGCAGCCGACGGAGAAGCCGCAGCCGCGCGGTGCGGCCGGACGTGTCCGGTGATGAGAGGGACCGTGCCTGCGAGTCGTCCTGGGGCCTGGCGGCACTCCGGACCCGTGCCGCTGGGTGACCGCGCCATGACCGCGACACCATGAGCGCGACCCGTGACCGCGACACCATGACCACGAACCGCCCTGCCGAGCCTTGAGTCGGCTACTTCAGGTCGGACGCCCTGAAGACGGCGTGGGCGGTCTCGCGGTCGACGCGCCGGGAGAGGCGACTCAACGCGGTCGCCCCGCACAGCAGCGTGCCGGCGGCCGCCGATTTCCGGGCGCCCGCGTCCAGACGCGACCACAACCGCGGGTTCCGCACGAGGACTTCGGGATCGATCTCCACCCGGCCGCCGACCGAGTCCCGCAGCACGAGTCGCTGCGACACGCCGTCCAGGCAGCGGACGGACACCAGCAGATCGGTACGGACGCGATGTTCGCGCAGTAGTCGGCGCGAGGCGAGCCAGCCTTCGCCGGCGCGGACCCGGGCCGGATACAGCGCGAGCAGGAGCAGCAGCGCCAGACCGAACCACAGGGCGCCGCGCCAGAGCGTCAACCGGCCCGAGCCCCAGTCGAGGAGGAGGAGAAATCCGAGCAGCGCGCCGGCGCAGCGGAGCGAGTCCCGCACATCCCGCGGCCGGCGCAGGTCGTGAGCCGTGTCGAGATGTTGGTGTGTGCCGTTGAGGGGGGTCATGGCGGAGACCGTAGGGAGCGGCGGAGCGGGCTCGTCTCCCTCTTGATGTGACTCTGACGGCTCTGTCACCTGGGTCACACCGCCGTTTCGTCACGGTCGTCAAGACCTCGTCAAAGTCGGCCGGTTCGGCGCGAAGAACGCGCTAGGAGAGGCCGGCCGGAGCCGGAACGGGACACACCCTGAGTGCACCGCGCACACCTCGGCCTCTCGTGCGGCTGAGGGAAGACCCGTGCGCGGTTGAGGGACGACCCTCGCGCGGCCGAAAGAAGAAGGAGTACCAACCGATGTCCGTCCTGACAGTCCAGCCGGGCGCGACCCCCGCCGACGAAGAGCCGCCCGATGCCGGCGAGCGCCACCGGCTGACCGCCGTCACGGGCCTTGCCGCCCTCTCCCTGGACGCGATGGCGTCGGTGGCGTACGGCCCTGAGGCGATCGTGCTCGTGCTGGCCGCGGCCGGTGCCCACGGCCTCGGGTTCACCCTGCCGGTGACGCTGGCCATCGCGGGTCTGCTGGCGGTGCTCGTCGCCTCGTACCGGCAGGTGATCGCGGCCTTCCCGGACGGCGGTGGCTCGTACGCGGTGGCCAAGGCTCATCTGGGTGCGCGCACGAGCCTGGTGGCGGCCGCCTCGCTGGTCCTGGACTACGTCCTGAACGTGGCCGTCGCCGTCACGGCGGGCGTGGCCGCGCTGACCTCCGCCTTTCCCACCCTCTACGGCGACCGGTTGGTCCTGTGCCTGGTGGTGCTGGCGCTGATCACGGCCGTGAACCTGCGGGGCATCGTGGAGTCGGCGAAGGCGTTCATCGTGCCGACCGTGGTGTTCGTCGGCTCGATCCTGGTGCTGATCGTCGTCGGTCTGTTCCGGTCCGCCCCGGTCAGCACGGCCACCGCGGACGGGCACGCGTCGGTCCTCGCCGACAACGCGACGACCGTGGGCGCGCTACTCCTGCTGAAAGCTTTCGCCTCCGGGTGCAGCGCGCTCACCGGTGTCGAGGCCCTCGCCAACGCCGTCCCCTCCTTCCGCGTACCGCGCGTCAAGCGGGCCCAGCGGGCCGAGGTCGCCCTCGGCGCGGTCCTCGGCCTGATGCTGATCGGCCTGTCCGTCCTCATCTCGCGCTTCCACCTCCAGCCGGTCGAAGGAGTCACGGTCCTCGCCCAGCTCGCCGACGCCTCGTTCGGCCACAACTGGCCCTTCTACGTCGTCCAGTTCGCCACGATGATCCTGCTCGCCCTGTCGGCCAACACCTCCTTCGGCGGGCTGCCGGTGCTGCTGAAGCTGCTGGCCCGTGACAACTACCTCCCGCACGTCTTCGCGCTGAAGGCCGACCGCCAGGTCCACCGGCACGGCGTACTGGCCCTGGCCGTGGTCTCGGCGGCGCTGCTGGTGTTCTCCGGCGGCGACACCAACACGCTTGTGCCGCTCTTCGCCGTCGGGGTCTTCGTCGGGTTCACCATCGCCCAGGTGGGCATGGTCCGGCACTGGCGGAGCGAGCGCGGGCGGGGGTGGCGGGGCAAGGCGCTGCTGAACGGCTTCGGCGGGCTGCTGACCGGCGTCTCGGCCGTCGTCGTCACCGCGACCAAGTTCGGGGAGGGCGCCTGGCTGGTCGTGGTGGCGTTGCCGCTGCTGGTGGCGGCGTTCGTCGTCGTGCACCGCGCCTACGCCCGCATCGGGGAGCGGCTGGGCCTGGGCCGTGTCCCCGAGACCCCGCACCGCGACCGTTCGCTGGTGATCGTGCCCGTCTCCTCGCTCTCCCGTCTGACGTCCGAGGCACTGACCGCGGCGGTCTCACTGGGCGACGAGGTCCGCGCCGTCACCGTCTGCTACCCCGACCCCGAGGACCGGGCCCAGCTGCACGCGCTGGAGCGTGCCTGGGCGGAGTGGGACCCCGGGGTGCCGTTGGTCCGGCTGACGTCCGAGCGCCGCAGCCTGGGCCGCCCCATCGCCGCGTACGTCCGTGAGGTGGCGGCGGAGCCTGCCACCCGGGTCACCGTCCTGATCCCGGAGGCCGAGCCCGAGCGGCTGTGGCAGCGGCTGCTGCAGAACCAGCGGGGCGCGGTCGTCGCGCACGCCGTACGTCGCGAGACCGACGCGGTGATCTGCCGGCTGCGTTTCCGGCTGCTGTGAGCGGGCCGCTCCGCACCGTCACGTGACCCCCGCCACCGATGACGACCAGGGCCGTATGGATCCCGTCAAGGGTGTGGGTGCGGCCGTAAGAGAGCCGTCAACGGGAGACCGAATCCGGCCATGGACGCGGTTTCCTCTAACTGTCCGTTCTTCCCGAACCTCACTCCAGGAGTTCGCGATGGCCGATCTGGCCTTCGTCGTCACCACGATCGCCGTGTTCGCGCTCGTGGCCTTCGTCGCCAAGGGGGTGACGAAGCTGTGACCGCCGAGAACGTCGTCGGCCTGATCGTGGCCGTCTCCCTGCTGGGCTATCTCGTCCTCGCCCTGATCTTCCCGGAGAGGTTCTGACGGTGACAACAGCTGCTACCGCAGCGGGTGACATGGGTCCCGTACTCGCCGGCGTGCTCCAGTTGCTGGCCCTCATAGCGGCGTTGGCGCTCGCCTACGTCCCTCTCGGCACCTACATGGCCAAGGTCTACTCCTCCGACAAGCACTGGCGGGTCGAGAAGTGGATCTACAAGGGCATCGGCGCCAACCCGGACACCGAGATGCGCTGGCCCGCGTACCTGCGCGGCGTGCTGGCCTTCTCGGCGGCCGGTGTCCTGTTCCTGTACCTCCTCCAGCGGCTGCAGGGCGTGCTGCCCGGTTCGCTGGGCTTCGCCTCCATCGACGCGGACCAGGCGTTCAACACGGCCGCGTCCTTCGTGACGAACACCAACTGGCAGTCGTACTACGGCGAGCAGGCCATGGGCCACGTCGTGCAGGTCGGCGGGCTGGCCGTGCAGAACTTTGTGTCGGCCGCGGTGGGCATGGTGGTGGCGGTCGCGCTCGTACGCGGCTTCGCTCGCTCCCGCTCCGGTGAGCTGGGCAACTTCTGGTCCGACATGGTGCGCGGGGTGACCCGCGTCCTGCTGCCGCTCGCGTTCGTCGCGGCGATCGTGCTCGTCGCCTGCGGGGCGATCCAGAACTTCTCCGGCATCCACGAGGTCGGCCAGTTCATGGGCGGCTCCCAGCAGTGGAACGGCGGTGCGGTCGCCTCGACGGAGGCCATCAAGGAGGTCGGCACCAACGGCGGCGGCGTCTTCAACGCCAACTCCGCCCACCCGTTCGAGAACCCGACCCCCTTCACCAACCTCTTCGAGATCTTCCTGCTGCTGGTGATCCCGTTCGCCCTGACCCGCACGTTCGGTGTCATGGTCGGCTCCATCAAGCAGGGCTACGCGATCCTCGCCACGATGGCCACCATCTGGCTCGGGTTCACCGCCCTGATGATGTGGACCGAGTTCGCCCACCACGGCCCGGCGTTCGAGATCGCCGGCGGAGCCATGGAGGGCAAGGAGAGCCGCTTCGGTGTCGGCGCCTCGTCGATCTTCGCGGTGGCGACCACGCTCACCTCGACCGGCGCGGTGAACTCCTTCCACTCCTCGTTCACCGGCCTCGGCGGCGGCATCACGATGCTGGGCATGCAGCTGGGTGAGATCGCGCCCGGCGGTGTCGGCTCCGGCCTCTACGGCATGCTCATCATGGCGATCATCGCGGTGTTCATCGCCGGCCTGATGGTCGGCCGGACACCCGAGTACCTGGGCAAGAAGATCGGCACCCGCGAGATCAAGTTCGCGGCCTGCTACATCCTCATCACCCCGGCACTGGTACTCGTCCTCACCGCCGCGGCGATGGCCCTGCCCACCCCGGGCGACTCGATGACGAACTCCGGCGCGCACGGGTTCTCCGAGATCCTGTACGCCTACACCTCGGCGTCCAACAACAACGGCTCGGCCTTCGCCGGGCTGAACGCCGACACCCAGTGGTTCAACAGCACGCTCGGCATCGCGATGCTGCTCGGCCGCTTCCTGCCGATGGTGTTCGTGCTGGCGCTGGCCGGATCGCTCGCCGAGCAGAAGCCGGTCCCGGCCACCGCGGGCACCCTGCGCACCGAAAAGCCGCTGTTCACCGGGCTGCTGGTTGGCGCGATCCTGATCATCACCGGGCTGACGTACTTCCCGGCGCTCGCGCTGGGTCCGCTGGCCGAGGGGCTGGCGTCATGACCACCGACGTAACGAAGCAAGAGGACGCGATGTCCACAGCCACCCCGACCCGGGCGCCGCACAGCGACGTCCCCACCGGGCACAAGCCCGCCGAAGGACGTGTCGGCGCGGGCCTCTTCGACCCCAAGCAGCTGCTCAAGTCGCTGCCGGACGCCTGCCGCAAGCTCGACCCCCGGGTGATGGTCAAGTCGCCCGTGATGTTCGTGGTGCTGGTCGGGTCCGTGCTGACGACGATCTTCTCCTTCAAGGACCCGACCGACTGGTTCGGCTGGACCATCAGCGCGTGGCTCTGGCTGACCGTCGTCTTCGCCAACCTGGCGGAGGCGGTCGCCGAAGGGCGGGGCAAGGCGCAGGCCGACACCCTGCGCAAGGCAAAGACCGACACCGTGGCCCGCCGCCTCGCAGAGGGCTCCGAAGAGAGCGTCCCCGGTACCGAACTGCGGATCGGTGACTTGGTCGTGTGCGAGGCCGGCGACATCATCCCCGGCGACGGTGACGTCGTCGAAGGCGTCGCCTCCGTGGACGAGTCGGCGATCACCGGTGAGTCCGCGCCCGTCATCCGGGAGTCCGGCGGTGACCGGTCCGCCGTCACCGGCGGCACGAAGGTCCTCTCCGACCGGATCGTCATCAAGATCACGACAAAGCCCGGTGAGACCTTCATCGACCGGATGATCAACCTGGTCGAGGGCGCGGCCCGGCAGAAGACGCCGAACGAGATCGCGCTGAACATCCTGCTGGCGTCGCTCACGATCGTGTTCCTGCTGGCGGTGGCGACCCTGCCGCCGTTCGCGGACTACGCGGGCACCCATCTCACGATGGTCGTGCTGGTGGCCCTGCTGGTCTGCCTGATCCCGACGACGATCGGCGCGCTCCTGTCGGCGATCGGCATCGCGGGCATGGACCGGCTGGTCCAGCGCAACGTGCTCGCCATGTCGGGGCGGGCCGTCGAGGCGGCCGGTGACGTGTCGACCCTGCTCCTCGACAAGACCGGCACGATCACGCTCGGCAACCGGCAGGCCGCCGAGTTCGTGCCGGTCGAGGGCACCACCGAGGCCGAGGTCGCGGACGCGGCCCAGCTCTCCTCGCTGGCCGACGAGACGCCCGAGGGCCGCTCCATCGTCGTACTGGCGAAGGAGAAGTACGGTCTGCGCGAGCGCGTGCAGGGCGAGCTGTCCGGCGCCGAGTGGATCGCCTTCACCGCCCAGACCCGGATGTCGGGTGTGGACGTCGACGGGCGCAAGGTCCGCAAGGGCGCGGCCGGGTCCGTCATCGCCTGGGTGCGGGAACAGGGCGGCACGGTCGCCGACGACGCAGACACGATCTCCAACCGGATCTCCGAGGCCGGTGGCACCCCGCTGCTGGTCGCGGTCGAGGACGCCGACGGGGCAAGGGTCTTGGGTGTCATCCACCTCAAGGACGTCGTCAAGGAGGGCATGCGGGAGCGGTTCGAGGAGCTGCGCCGCATGGGCATCAAGACGGTGATGATCACGGGCGACAACCCGCTGACCGCCAAGGCGATCGCCGAGGAGGCGGGCGTCGACGACTTCCTCGCCGAGGCCACCCCCGAGGACAAGATGGCCCTCATCAAGCGGGAACAGGCCGGTGGCAAGCTCGTCGCGATGACCGGTGACGGCACGAACGACGCGCCCGCGCTCGCCCAGGCGGACGTCGGCGTCGCGATGAACACCGGAACGTCGGCCGCGAAGGAGGCCGGCAACATGGTCGACCTCGACTCCAACCCCACCAAGCTCATCGAGATCGTCGAGATCGGCAAGCAACTCCTCATCACCCGGGGCGCGTTGACGACGTTCTCCATCGCCAACGACGTCGCCAAGTACTTCGCGATCATCCCGGCGCTGTTCGCGGCCGTCTACCCGGGCCTGGACAAGCTCAACATCATGGGCCTGTCCTCGCCGGACTCCGCGATCCTGTCGGCCGTCATCTTCAACGCGCTGATCATCATCGCGCTGGTGCCGCTCTCCCTGAAGGGCGTGCAGTACCGGCCGGTCAGCGCCGACAAACTGCTCCGCCGCAACCTCACCGTCTACGGCCTCGGCGGACTGGTCGCCCCCTTCATCGGCATCAAGCTCATCGACATGCTCATCTCCCTCATCCCCGGAATCGGCTGAGCGCCATGAAAAACACGGTCATCAACACTGCCCGGCTGTTCGGAGCGGGCCTGCGCGCCCTGCTCGTACTGACCCTGGTGACGGGCGTCATCTACCCGCTCGTCGTCACCGGCTTCGCCCAGGCGCTGTTCAGCGACAAGGCGAACGGCTCGGAGATCAAGGACGGGACCGGCCAGATCGTCGGCTCCTCGCTGATCGGGCAGTCGTACAACCTGCCGCTGAAGGAGGGCCAGGAGACCCCGGAGCCCGACCTGAAGTGGTTCCAGGGCCGCCCCCAGAACGGTCTCGGCACCAACAGCGTCAACACCCAGTACAAGCTGATCCTGTCCGGCGCCACCAACCGGTCCGCCGACAACAAGGACCTGATCGACTGGGTGAAGGCAGCCAAGGCCGCCGTCGTCAAGGACAACTCGACCGCCGAGTACAAGGTCGAGCCCTCCGAGGTGCCGGCCGACGCGGTGACGTCCTCCGGCTCCGGCCTGGACCCGGACATCTCACCGGACTACGCCGACCTCCAGGTCCACCGGGTCGCTCAGCAGAACGGTCTGTCCGTCGATCAGGTGCAGAAGCTGGTCGACGACCACACAGAGGGCCGTACCCTCAGCTTCATCGGGGAGCCCCGCGTGAACGTCCTCGAACTCAACATCGCGCTCAAGGACCTCCTGGCCAGAAGCTGACGCACTGCACGGTCCACAGGGCAGTCGGCGGTACGGGAGAGAGCCCTGGGCCGCCACTCCCGCCGTTATGAGCGCCGGTCGCACGGCCTCCGGCGTTCATGGCCCCGACACACGACAGGAAGGCGCACACCCATGACACGGGTGCTGGTGGTGGAGGACGATCCGCAGCTCGTGCGGGCCCTCATCATCAATCTCCAGGTACGCCAGTACGGGGTCGACGCGGCCCCCGACGGTGCCACCGCGCTCCGGCTGGCCGCCGCGCGGCAGCCCGACGTGGTCCTGCTCGACCTCGGGCTGCCCGACATGGACGGGGTCGACGTCATCAGGGGGCTGCGCGGCTGGACCCGTGTGCCGATCCTCGTCCTCTCCGCCCGCCAGGCGTCCGAGGAGAAGGTCGCCGCGCTGGACGCCGGAGCCGACGACTACATCACCAAGCCCTTCAGCATGAACGAACTGCTCGCCCGGCTCCGGGCCGCCGTCCGCCGCACAGAGGAGGTACCGCTCGCGCCGGGGATGACGCTCGTCGAGACGGACGGGTTCACCATCGACCTGCTGGCCAAGAAAGCCGTACGGGACGGTCACGACGTACGCCTCACCCCGACCGAGTGGCATCTGCTGGAGATCCTGGTCACCAACCCGGGACGGCTGATCACACAGAAACACCTCCTCCAGGAGGTCTGGGGCGTCACCCAGGGCAACAAGACCAACTACCTGCGGGTGTACATGGCCCAGCTGCGGCGCAAGCTGGAAAAGGACCCCGCCCATCCCCGCTATCTCATCACCGAGCCCGGTATGGGCTATCGCTTCGAAGGATGAACATGGCACGCGGCAAGCTCCGGATCTATCTCGGCGCGGCCCCCGGCGTCGGAAAGACCTACGCCATGCTGTCCGAGGCGCACCGCCGCGTGGAGCGGGGCACCGACTGTGTGGTGGCCTTCGTCGAGCATCACGGTCGTCCGCGTACCGAGGTGATGTTGCATGGTCTGGAGCAGATCGCGCGCAGGGAACTGGAGTACCGGGACACCGTCTTCACGGAGATGGACGTGGACGCCGTCCTCGCCCGGCACCCCCATGTGGTACTCGTGGACGAACTCGCCCACACCAACGTTCCCGGGTCCCGCAACGACAAGCGCTGGCAGGACGTGGAGGAGTTGCTGGCTGCCGGTATCAACGTGATATCGACCGTCAACATCCAGCATCTGGAGTCGCTCGGCGACGTCGTGGAGTCGATCACGGGCGTACGGCAGCGGGAGACCGTGCCGGACGAGGTCGTACGGCGGGCCGACCAGATCGAGCTGGTCGACATGTCCCCACAGGCCCTGCGGCGGCGGATGGCCCACGGCAACATCTACAAGCCGGACAAGGTCGACGCGGCCCTGTCGAACTACTTCCGGCCAGGGAACCTGACCGCGCTGCGCGAGCTGGCTCTGCTGTGGGTGGCCGACCGGGTCGACGCCTACCTGACCGAGTACCGCAGCGAGCACCGGGTGTCGAAGATCTGGGGCTCGCGGGAGCGCATCGTGGTGGGCCTGACCGGCGGACCGGAGGGCCGGACGCTCATCCGCCGGGCCGTGCGGCTCGCGGAGAAGGGCGCGGGCGGCGAGGTGATGGCCGTCTACATCTCCCGCAGCGACGGCCTGACCGCGGCCTCGCCGAAGGAACTGGCCGTCCAGCGCACCCTCGTCGAGGACCTCGGCGGCACCTTCCACCAGGTCGTCGGGGAGGACATACCGGTCGCGCTCCTCGATTTCGCGCGCGGGGTCAACGCCACCCAGATCGTGCTCGGCGTCTCCCGCCGCAAAGGCTGGCAGTACGTCTTCGGACCGGGCGTCGGCGCGACCGTTGCCCGGGACTCCGGACCCGACCTCGACGTCCACCTCATCACCCACGACGAGGCCGGCAAGGGGCGCGGACTCCCGGTCAGCCAGGGTGCCCGCCTCGGCCGGGCCCGCCTGATCTGGGGCTGGCTCGTCGGCCTCGGCGGGCCCGCGCTGCTGACCTGGCTGCTGAGGGGCGTCTTCCCGGACGTCGGGCTCGCCAACGACATGCTGCTGTTGCTGACGACGACGGTGGCGGCGGCCCTGCTGGGCGGGCTCCTCCCGGCACTGGCCTCGGCGGTGGCCGCGTCCCTGCTCCTGAACTGGTACTTCACCCCACCCGTCCACACCCTCACCATCGCCGACCCGAAGAACATCGTCGCTATCGCGATCTTCGTCGGCGTCGCGGTCTCTGTCGCCTCCGTCGTCGACCTGGCGGCCCGCCGTACCCATCAGGCCGCCCGGCTGAGAGCGGAGTCGGAGATCCTCTCCTTCCTGGCCGGCAACGTCCTGCGCGGCGAGACCAGTCTGGAGGCCCTGCTGGAGCGGGTCCGCGAGACCTTCTCCATGGAGTCGGCGGCCCTGCTGGAACGCGCGAGCGACGTGGACCCGTGGACCTGCGCCGGCAGCGTGGGCCCTGGGCCCTGTGCCACCCCCGAGGAGGCGGACGTCGACGTACCGGTCGGCGACCACATGACCCTCGCGCTGACCGGGCGGGTCCCGCCCGCCGAGGACCGCCGCGTTCTCGCGGCCTTCGCCGCCCAGGCCGCCGTCGTACTGGACCGCCGACGCCTGAAGCAGGAGGCCGACCAGGCCAAGGAACTCGCCGAGGGCAACCGCATCCGCACCGCGCTGCTGGCCGCCGTCAGCCACGACCTGCGTACCCCGCTCGCCGGCATCAAGGCCGCGGTCACCTCCCTGCGCTCGGACGACGTCGAGTGGTCGCAGGAGGACCATGCGGAACTGCTGGAGGCCATCGAGGAGGGCGCCGACCGCCTCGACCTCCTCGTCGGCAACCTCCTCGACATGTCCCGCCTCCAGACCGGCACCGTCACCCCGATCATCCGCGAGACCGACGTCGACGAGGTCATCCCGATGGCACTCGGCGGCGTCCCCGAGGGCAGCGTCGACCTGGACATCCCCGAGACGCTGCCCATGGCCGCCGTCGACCGGGGCCTGATGGAACGGTCCGTCGCCAACATCGTTGAGAACGCGGTGAAGCACAGCCCCGCGGGCACCCCGGTCCTGGTCTCGGCGAGCGCCATCGCCAACCGGGTGGAGGTGCGCGTCGTGGACCGCGGCCCGGGCGTCCCCGACGAGGCCAAGGACCGCATCTTCGAACCCTTCCAGCGCTACGGCGACGCCCCGCGTGGTGCCGGTGTAGGGCTGGGCCTGGCCGTGGCCCGCGGCTTCGCCGAGGCCATCGGCGGCACCCTCCACGCCGAGGACACACCGGGCGGCGGCCTCACGATGGTGCTGAGCCTGCCGATGGCGGCGGCCCATCGGCCGTCGCCTGAGTCCGAGTCGGACATGCCCGTGACCGCCACGTCATAGCCTCACGTGTCGCCGGATCTCTCGTAGTCGGAGAGCCCCGCCAGCGCCTCGTCGTCAACCTCCCAGGCCGCCTCGCTGACTTCCTTCGGCCCTTCTAGCAGAACCAGGGCAGCTGTCTTGTCGACACGGTCAAGGGCCTCGCGTGCCTCTCTGGTGTCGACTGTGATTCCGTAGAAGTCCCGATCGAATTGGGCTACCGCAAGCTGGAGCTTGTGAGCCTCGTTGATGAAGGCCGCGTAGACGTGCCGCCGGGCGCTGCCAGTGTTCTGGGCTGCTGCGGCCCTGATTTGTTCGCGCGCGGAGTCGAGAGCGGCGCGGTAGGCAGATTCTGCCTGTGCATAAGCGGCTTCGGCTGCTCGGTGAGCGGGGCGGGCTTGGATGCGGGCAGCGAGGACGCCGGTGACGGTGCCGAGGCTGACGCCGCCAAGGGCGCCGACAGCGGATATCCATGCTGCGGTTACTTCGGGTTCCACAACGGCTGATCACGCCGCACGGGGACGGGGCACCGCACTGTGCGGCCGATCTGGGTGCCCGAGCGTCTACATCGACGAGCTGATCGACGCCCTACCGGAGGCCGACATCACCCTGTCCGTCACCCTCGCCACTGGGGCCTGCCGCAGGCACTCCAGGACTGGGGCGGCTGGCCGGAACGGGACACAGTTCACCACTTCGCCGCATCTTCGCCTTGTATGCCGGTTCACCCCGCACTCGGCGGCACTTGCTGCGTCATTGCCGCAGGTGCGGTGGGCCTTGTCTTGGCCTCCGTCGCGGCGATCACGGCACGCGGCTGGCTTCCGAGGATTGCTTCTCGCGCCGCTCGTGCCCAGACGGCCTGCTGGCGCGTGGTGAAGCCCATGCGGTTCCAGTGGAAGATGATGTGCCTGGCCAGGATGCCGCGTGTCCCGAGGCTGAGTCGCCCTTCGCGTCCGGCGTGACCGAGGGCACGGCCGCTGTGCTCCATCCTGGCGAACCAATCGGCGACGGGTGCCAGCGGTCCCTTGGCCCTGAGGGCGGGAGCGGCGTCGATCGTCAGCAGTCTTTTCAATACGGGGGTCATGGCGGTCACGCGGTCAACCGGGACGTCGCCAGGCAGAGGGCGCGTTGCTGCGACGAGTGCCCAGACGTCCCCCTGCTCGCTCCATTCCTGTCCTGCGGCGCGTAAGAAGAGGCTGATGAGGAGGAGCGAGGTGGCCTTGGCGTCGAGGAAGCCACCCTCGTCTCCGTCCCTGCCCATGAGATGCAGGTAGTCGAGGACGCCAAGGCTGTCGGTGTGGAACAGGTCGTGGGCGATGTCCATGCCGTGCGGGCCGCCAAATGCAGTGGTTTCCGGCTCGTACGGTGACGGCCACCAGCGCTCGGCCCCACCTCCGGAGACCACGGTGTCGAGGAGCTCGTGGATCTGCCGTGACAAGTCATCTGCCCTGGAACCCGGACCAGGAAGGGCTCGGAGGCGCCAGCTTGGGCGTTTGCGGATGAACCACCAGCAAGCGATCGACCCGCTGTCCATTGCCCGTCGTAGGAGGGGCAGGAGGTAGGTGTGGAAGGCGCGTTCGGCGGTCGAGTAGTCAGTGAACTCGATGTTCGCCTGGAGCCAGCCGGATGGTTCGAGGCCGACGCCGAGAGCGGCTCGGCCAGCGTCGCGGTATCGCTCGGTGGCTTTGAGGAGATGCTCGGGCGACGTCTGCGCCCGGCTGGCGGCCTCCGTGGGTGGGGTACCGGTGAGAACAGCCAGGACGGCCTGCTCGATCGTGCTGCTGTCGGGCAGATTCATCCCGATCCCTTTCGGTCGCGCGGTCAGATGAGGAGAAGGCACGCGTCCCAGTCGCTGGCTGGGAGGGTGCCTTCTTGGATGTTCTGGAAGGCGAGGGTCGCGCCGACCGAGCCGTTGAGGAAGCCGGTCTCGGCTGGGGGTTTGGTGGTGAGGAAGCGTTCGCTGAGCTGTGGCAGGTGGTGGACGAAGGCTCGCGGTTCGTCGGCGTCCTGGGTGACGCGTTGGAGGACCCGGAGCAGGCCGCCGAGGCCATGGCACAGGCCGCGGCTGGTGAGTTGGTCGAGCTGGGTGGGGTCGGCCAGGCAGTAGAGGAGTGCTCGTTCGGCCATGCGTTTGCGGTCGGGGTCGTTCAGGGCGAGGGCGGCGAGTTGTTGGGCGCGGGCCAGGCCGGGGGTGCCGTAGCACCAGGAGGGGGCGGCCAGGTGTGGGGGCACGGTGGTGGTGTCGGTGATCCAGCGTGGCCAGCGGGTGCCTCGGTGGTCGTTCACTCGTATCTGGTCCAGCCAACTGCAGATCCGCAGCATCGCCTTCTCATGGCCGGGCACGGTGATGCCGCGGAGTTTGGCGAGTGCGAGGAGGGCGAGGGGGCCGGTGATGCCGTGGGCGAGGCCGGCGTTGGCGTGGCCGTCGGGGGTGGGAGCAGTGAGGTTGACTGGGCTGTGGCTCACCCACCAGCCCAGGCGGGGTCGCCCGTCGGCGGTGGGGAGCGGCTCGGTCAGGCGCACCAGGTACTCAAGGACGCCCTTGAGGTCGTCGCCCTCGGGGGCGCGGCGTAGGAGGAGGGCGCCGAGGCCGGTCAGGCCGCGCAGGAGGTCGTACTCGGCGAAGGTGGTCGGCTCGCCGCGGTCGATGCGGGTGTGTGCTGCTGCCAGTCGGCGTCGGATGTGGGCGGCGACGATGCGGTCGAGGGTTTGCAGGGCGCCGGTGTACCGGATGCTGTCCACGGTGGCCCAGTGCAGCACAGACGCCATCGCGGGCGCGCCGAGGAACAGGCCCGTCTCGTCGCCGTCCAACAGGGGCCCGACGGTGGTGAGTTGCTGATGGGCGGTCTGCCAGGAGCCGGTGCCCTGGCGAGCGCGTTCGACGTGGAGCAGGGCGATGCCGAGGGAGCCTCGGGCGAGGGACTGCCGGACGGCGGCGTCCGTTTCCGGGGCGGGCGGAGCGGTAGTCACCGCAGGGCTCCTTCTTCTCTTGCGGTCCAGGAAAGGGCGGCGGCGCGGGCCAGGCGGCGGCAGATGGCTTCGCTGTCGGGGGCGATGCCGGCGGCCCGGTTGTGGTGCATGTGCAGAAGGGACGGCAGAACCGCGGCGGGGTCGGCACCGTGCGCTTCGAGAGCCTGGCGGTAGGCAGTCAGGGCGGTGCGGCGCAGGGCCCACGTCGTGACGAGGTGCTCACCGTTGGGCAAGGCTTGCAGGGCCGCGTGGTCGGGGCCCGGGGCGGAGAGGTGGACGGCTGCGGAGAGTACGTCGCGGGTGGTGGCTTCGCCGTCGTTCTTCAGGAGGTTCGTCGTCAGCCATGCCCGTCCGTCCGCTGGGGAGCCGAGGAAGGCGTCGGCGATGTCGACGAAGCTGGTGGCGGTGATGGCGGGCCGGAGGCTGTCGGGGATGGGGAGGGCCATCTGTGCGAGGGCGGCGGCGGAGTCTGCGGCGAAGACTTGTTCGGCTGCGGTGAGGGCGGGGCCGGTGCCGTAGCGTCCGGTCTCCGGCTCGTCGGTGTCCCACTGCACGCGTTGGAGAAGGCCCTCCGCGCGCAGCTCACCTGCCCAGGCAGCGACTTGCTGCGCCACCTCACCGAAGGCGTTCGGGTTCGGGAGGCGCAGTCGCAGCCGGAGATGGCTGTCGGGGTCGCTGTAGCGGGTGAACCACCACGTCGGTGCGTCGGCGTCCCAGTCGTGGAGGAGGCGCGGGAGGTGCGCGGTCAGCAGTTCGGGTGCTCGGTCGGCGTTGCCGTACAGCTTCAGGTAGGCCCACTCGCCGGCGCCGGGCAGGCGGCTGGAGTCGTGGTTGACGACGGGTGTCGTGCGGTTGATGGGCGCGGGGGAAGGCGGTTGGTCGGAAGCGAAGGACGCGGTGATCTCGTGGGCGCGGCCGACCCAGCCGAACGCCGCCTCGTCGGGCGCTTTGTGCAGGGTCACCGTTCCGTGGCGGTCCAGTTCGGCGCGCAGGAGTTGCCGGTGGGCGCTGACATCGAGGTCGAGGCGGAGCCGTTGGTCGTTGCCGCCGACGTACACGGTGCGGGGTACGCCGTAACGGATGCGCCAGTCGGTGAAGTGGAACATCCAGGCGCGACTGTCATCGCCGAGGTCGCGTGCGTTCAGCCGCCAGCAGGCGGCGGACAGGATGGTGCGGCCGACGCGGACTTCGGGCAGGAATGGCAGCCGGGCCGCCGCGCCCCAGGCGAAGGGGGTGAGGATGGCGGTGTGGGAGCGGTGCAATTCAGTGACGAAGCGGACGAGGGGGTGGGTGGCGCTGCTGAGTTCCACGGCGTTCAGGACCGAGGGCTCGATGAGCTGTCCGGTGGAGAGGGAGAGCAGGTAGAGGCGTCGGGAGTCGGCGACGACGCCGAGGCCGTCCAGGTCGAGGGTGGCGTCCGGGTTGTGCTCGCCGACCGAGAGGACGTGTGGGACGACGGCTGGGGCGCGGCCGACGTTGCGGGTCGGGATGCGCAGGGGTGGGCTGGACACCTGCCCGCGTGCGGCTCCGGGGGCCAGCGTTGGCAGGGCGGCGTACTCGGCGGTCATCCGGTCGCGGTCCGACTGGTCCAGCATCGTCAGGAAGCGGCCCGTCGTGGTGCCGGCCGCGAGGGACAGACCGGCGGTGACCAGATGGAATCGGCCGTGCTCCAGGTCCTCCAGTGAGGGGGACAGCACGGTGAAGCACAGTTCGACGTGCGCGGGTACTTGCGTAGGATCCCCCAACGACATGGCCTCGATGTCCTCCTCGGTGAGGACGACTTCGCGCCGATCGTTGAGGGCCGCAGACTGGGCGAGAGCGAGGAGGTGGTCGTCGCGGCGGGTCGTGGCCAACACCGTCCGCTTCAGAACCGTGCCGCGGTAGCCGACGGGGAAGCCGAGGCCGGTGTCCGGGTCGGTGAGGTCACGCAGGGGGACGATCGCTCCCATGCTGTAGCGCTCCAGGAACCGAGCGCGATAGTCCCGCCACGCCGGAGAGCCGTTCGGGTACGGCGAGATACGGGAGACGACCTCCAGGGCACGCTCCGCCTCCCGCGTGACCGCTGTCGGCAGGACGATGTCGCAGTCGGGGCGCACGTTCACGACCAGGGTGCGGGCGGTGCCTCCGGTGAGGGTGTTCATTCGCGCAGCCGCCTGGACGCGCAGGGCCTGCTGCTCACCCTGGGCAGCGATGTCGTGCAGGGTGAGCAGCTGGTGGATCTTTCGCAGCTCCTCGGCTGTACCGGCTCCACCTGATGGGGCGGCGGCACCCGTGGCGTCCAGCTGCGCGATGAGATGTCCGAGTGCGTCGTCGCATGTCATGGGGGCGTGGAGGCTGGTCAGCAGGACGCGATGGGCGACGAGGCTGGACACCATGTTCTCGATCACCGCGGTCGGCGTTTCCGGGTAGTCGCCGTGGAGTTTGGCCACGAGGTCGCTGACCGTGATCGGCGTACGGGCCAAGGTGAGCACCGCTTCCACGGCTCGGGTTCGTCGCAGTGTGGTGTCGGTGGGGCCGTTCGTGCCGGGCTGGTGCGGTACTGCCACCCGAGTGCCTCGTACCGTGCAGGTCGGATCTGCCATCACCGGCAGGCGCCGCAGCACCTCCCAGTTGCCTTCCAGGGCGGTGATGGCGGTGTTCAACCACTCGGCATCGGCCCGGGCGAAAGCACGGTGCTCCTTCCCCCACGTCACCCGAGCGGTGCCGCCGATGCGCACGGGGGCGGGGCCGGCGAACAGCCCGAACGGTGTGGCGCGGTGCTGCATGCGCAGCAGGTAGCGGGCGAGCGAGGCCGCGGTGCGCCGGACGGAGCGCGGCCGTTGCCGCTCTCCGCCGAGCACGTCGCGGATGGCGGCGGCGAGGAGCGGCGCGGCGAACTCGATGGCGGCAGCCCGGGTGTCGTCCGCCCAGACCTGGGCGATCCAGTCGCGCCAGCGCTCGACGTCGGCGGGGGCGTCGCCGTCCAGGTCGGGCCAAGGAGGAAGCGTCGCCGCCAGCGGGAAGACTGATGCGCGGATCATGCTCGCATCGATCGCGTGGTACATCGCTGTGCCTCCTTCTTCGTCACGGCGGTGCGCGGGGCCGGGCGGGTCAGATTCCGCCCGGCCCCTGGTGGGTCAGCCGCCGATGCAGGTGCTGTTGGTGCAGGCGGACTGGCAGGTGGAGGTGCAGTTGTCGCTGGTGTCGTTCAGCAGCGAGCCGATGACCGGGGCCGAGGCGAGGGTCTCGATGTTGAGGTCGAAGTCCGACCCGGTGTTGGTGCTGTAGTCGGTCGCGGCCTTCAGCGTTGTCGTGGGGTTCTGCTGTGCCATCACGTACTCCTCACGGGAAAAGGCGGGTGGGATGTGCTGTGCCGGCCTGGCCGTGGCGCCGCCGACGGCGTCACGGCCAGGTGATCGTGACCCGCGTGTGGGGTCGGTCGACGAGACGGCCCGCGGGAAGCTGGTCGTCCGGCGTACCCGCCGGGTGGACCTCGATGTGCGCACGGTGGGCCCGGTGGTCGCTGTGCCAGACCTGGATCTCCTCCACCAGACGGTCCGCGACCTTCTGTCCCTGCGGCCCGTGGCCGATCGCCCCGAGCTCGTACCGGTCGGGGTCGTCGATGGGGCGCGCGGTGCGGTAGGCGAAGCTGTCTCCGTCCACCAGCGTGGGGACGCCGATCGGCGACGCGGAGCCGACCAGACCACGCTTCCGTGCGCCGATCTTGGCAGCCATCAAGGGGAGGTTGTCGAGGGCGGTCGTCAGCCACAGGTCCAGGTGCTCGGTGGACTCGTCGCCGGCCACGGTGACGCCCGACCACGCCTCGACACGGGGCATGCCCAGGGCCACACGCAGGGCCTCGGCGTCAGGCTCGGGATGGCCGTCCAGGCGGAGGGCGATCTCCTCCCCTTCCACGTCGTGGAGCAATACCAGGCGCACGCGGTTCTCCCCGACGCCCTGCATCGGCACGAACCCGCACAGCTCGAACCCGTCACTGACGAGCCGCTCCCTGTCGCGGACGAACGCCACCGTGCGGGTCATGCCACGCATCCGCAGCGGCACCACGAGCCGACCACCCTCCTTCAGCTGGTGGACCCAGGCGGGCGGGATGTCGGCGGCCTGCACGGTGACGACGATGCGGTCGTACGGCGCGTGGCCGGGCACGCCGTGCTCGCCGTCGGCGGTGATCACGGTGACAATCCGGTCGTAGCCGGTCGCCTTGAGGAACTCCTCGGCACGCTGGGTGACGTCGTGGTCGATGTCCATCGTGACGACGCGGCCCCGCTCGCCCACCATCTCGGCGAGGTAGGCCGCGTTCACCCCGCCGGAGCCGATCTCCAGGACGCTCATCCCCGGCTGGATGTCCGCCTGCTCGATCTGCATGGCCTGGATACGCGGGGCGGACACCGAGCTGATGTTCACGCCCGTCGCATCCGTCTTCGTGACCGGGGCGAACTCGGCCTCGTAGGTCTTGGCCATGTCCACTTCGGGGGTGGCCAGGTGCCGGGGAACCGAACGGAACGCGGCCACGACGCGGCCACTGCGCGCGGCCCCCAGTTCGATCAGCCGCTCCACCATGGCATCACGCATCTGCTGTTCGGATGCGGGGGCGTTGTGCTTCTCGGACGTCGGGGCGGGAGTGTCATTCACAAGCATTCTCCTTCTCGGCACTACGTCGTCTTCTTGAACTGGGCCAGCCTGTCTGCGGTGTGGTCGGCCAGGTCAGCGGCGAGTGCGCGCACGTCAAGGGGAAGGCCCTCGTCCTTACTGGCATTGATTCCGGCGCCGACGGCGCCGATCAGGTCGAACAACGTGTCGTCGTCTGGTTCCTCGGTTGCCAAGGCGGCTCTCTCTTCTCGTGGTGCGAGCGGGGCTTGAAGCCCCGCCCAAGAAGCGGCCGTTCTCCTACGCGACGTGGGAGGGCGGTCTGTCGAATGGCACTTTGGTGGGCCACTGGCCGAGGGGAAGGGGCTGTGCGGGAGCCGGGGCGTTCCGCTGGCGGACGGCGCGCTCGCTCATCGTCCAGTGGAGCTGTTCGAGCCTGAAGACGCATCGCTGGCAGGCACAGAGAGGAAGCACCGTGCCCGCCACCGCGATCTCGCCGACCTCGGCCACGGGGACATTCGTCTGCTCGCACCTGAAGCAGCTGCCGCTCTGCCAATCGAAGCGGCCCCACAACTCGCTGGGCCTCATTCCCATGGCGGGTCACCTTCCGGAATGTGAGGCATCGGGCTTCCGCCGACGAGGGTGAGGAAGGGGACAGGGCGAACGTGCCATACGAAGGAGTACGGCTTCGCCACGAGGGGCAGCGCGAATTCCCCGCCCTCCGCGAGGGCCCGGACGGCGTCGCGCCACCCCTGGTGGCTCCTGGCCATAAGGGGATCGACGAAGTCCTCGTCCACGGCTGAGGCGATGACGCGCAGGGTGATGCGAGCCCACCGAACGGCCGACTCGGGAGTGCGCTGGGAAGCAGACCTGATGAGGCGTCCGTCAGCATGGCGCCACTCGCACCAGAAGCCCGGTTGGGGCGCGCACACAGCCCGTGTCGGTGCGGACGCGCTGTGAAGCAGCAGGGGATGGTCAGGGCGCATGGCCGCTGCCCTCCGCGTAGACCCACAGCAGCCGGCGGGTAAGACTGGCGACATCACGCATGTAGAAGAAGGCGCTGAAGGCCGGCGTCTCCTTCGTAGGGCGCTCGGAGAGCTCCAGCAGCCTGTACGCCCGTCTGCACAGGTCCCTGACGGCGGGATCGTCGTCAGCGCCCGGCCTCCTGCTGAGAAGCAGGTTCAACTCACCGATGAGGGTTGCCGTCTTGGTGTCGATGTCCTCGCGGGTTGATGCGCCCAACTGCATGACGAGGGCGAACTCCGTGCTGTCCTCGATCTGCTGGACATCGATCGGGTCCTCGCAGGACTCGGCCTTCGACGCTTCGTCTCTTCTCATCATGGTCGTCACGGCGTTTCCCTCGCTGGCTGACGGCGGTTTCACCGGATGGGAGTCCAGCGTTCCGTGCGAAGGGCGTGCGGACCACGGCATTCGTGGGTCAGTGTGGGGACATCTCTGGGACATGGGACAGGCGCCATGATTGAGAACAGCAAGAGCCGGGGAAGGGGGGCCACATGAGCCTTGCCGAGAGGCGCAGAGCTCTGGGGTTAACCCAGGAGGGATTCGCTTTCGCGGTTGGCGTCGATCGGCGCACCGTAGGCCGATGGGAGCGGGGCGAATCGAAGCCCCAGCCTCCCCAGCGGCCCAAGGTCGCTGAGGTGCTACAGATGGACCTCGACGAACTCGACGCCATGTGGGCCTCGGCTGAAGTCCTGCCCATGCCGACGGGGTTGGCGTCGAGCGCCCACGATGGTCCAGAGGACACAGACGAGATGATCCGACGCGAGTTTCTGCGCCTGCTGGCGGTCTCGGGGGCGCTCGCCGCCGTGCCGATAGATGAGGCGGACACCCTGGCGGAAGGCGAGCTGCGGGGCGACCTCGACGCCTTCGAGCGCATGAACGGCCACTTGTGGCAGGTGTACCAGCTCTCCCGTGCCAAGCACTCGGTGCACCCCGTAGTGCGGTCTCAGCTCGAAGCCCTCAACGACGCGCTTTGGGGAGGGAACAGCCAGGCCAGCACGCTGTGCTTCGCTGCCGGGGACCTGTTCCAACTCGCGGGGGAGCTGGCCTTCGACGCCAACCGCTACGGTGACGCCACCGCCTCGTACTCACTGGCCGCCAGCGCGAGCAGGGAGGCCGGCGCGTTCGATCTGTGGGCGTGTGCCCTTATCCGAAGCGCCTACGTGGACCTCTCGGAGAAGCGCTACAAGCGAGCGGCGGAAACCCTCGGCGCAGCACGTCGCATCGCCCTTCGCGGCGACGGCAACCTGTCAACGAGGCACTGGGCCGCAGCCGTCCAGGCCGAGGCGTACGCATGGCTCGGCGACTTCGACGCCTGCGAGGAGGCGCTCGACGAGGCGGAGAAGGTGTCCGACCTGGGCGGTGAAGTCTCCAACGGCGGATGGTTGCGCTTTGACGGCTCCCGTCTGGCAGAGGAGCGCGGGGCCCGGTATTTGCAGCTCAATCGGCTCGGCCTCGCCGAGGACGCCCTCAAGGACGCGCTTCGACAAAAGCCCCTCGCTCCCGGTCATTCGTTCCGGCGCCGAGGCTCCGTGCTCGTCGACCTGGCCGCTATCGGCGCAAAGCGGAGGGACTCGGAACAGGTGGTGCAGTACGGGGTCGAGGCCCTGCGTCTGGCGCGGGCCTCCGGGTCCGGCTACGTCGCCCGTAGACTCCAAGCTCTGACCGCCGAGCTTGGCAACTTCGGGCGCGATCGGCGCATTGCCGAGTTGAGGGCCGAGATCGGCACCCTGACGGCGTGACGAGAGGGGATGGCATGGCCAACGAGGGCGCACGGGTCTTCCGTGAGGCGTGGACCGCAGGGGTGCGGAAGCACTTCCCCGGTGAGCCGAAGCCGAGCTACGTGACCCCGTGGGAGGAGACGCCCGAGTGGGAACGTGAGGCCGCGGGCGCTGTGTACGAGCAGGTGCGCCACTTTCTCGACCTCAGCGGCGGCCACGCCTCCCGCCTGTCACGCGAGCAGAAGAGCCGCTTCGTGGCAACGTGCTGGACAGCCCAGATGTACAAGCACTTCGAGGACCCGAAGCCTGGATACGTGGCCGACTGGCCCGACCTGCCGGACTGGCAGAAGGAGACCGACTCGGACATCTTCGAGGCCGTCGAGAGCAGCCTGAAGTAGAACGTCAGACGGCCCTGTCCAAGCTGCGCGTGGACGGGGCCCTCGCATGTCGTCAGACGGCCGGGGAGGGTGCCGACGCAGCAGTTCGCCGGGGGCAGACAGGAAAGACCCCCTGAAGGGCTGGTGCCCGGCGGCAAGCCATGTCAACGTACAACGCTGCTGGACACCACCCCCGAGCCTACGGAAGCGCCCCTGCACCCGCACCACCCCAGCGATCCCTCCCCTCTTGACTCGCCGGACCCGGTGTACTGGGTCACCCCGCGCCATTTGGCTGGCGATGACGGTGCGCTCGCCGAGCGGATCGGCGACACCTTGGCCGGCCTCGGCTGGCGCATGTGGCCCACGGCCCGCAACACCCTGCTGTACGTGAGTTCGGACGGGCTGTGCGGCGCCGAGTGGATTCTCGCGGCCCACCCGTTCGAGCTGGGCAGGCTGCCGGTTGCCTGGCAGTTGAGCGCCCGCTCGCATGCCACGTCCGTGATGACGGCGTGGAACGCGTACTTCACCACCGGCATTCCGTACGAGGGCTAGCCGACCTCCTCGCGGCGATCGACACCCGCGAAACGCCCGAGGTCGGCCTCACCGGGCCCGAGACCGTTCTCAACGCGCTCTGTGCCCGCGGCTGGATCCGCGACCTGGACCGCCCCCGCACCACCGCCACGGATCCCGGGTTCTCCTGCAACGTCTCCCTGGAGATGCTGCCGCCGCTCATCGAGGACGCCGACCCACGTCCTGACCTGGTGGGCTGGCAGGCGTGGGCGGACCCCGTTCCCGGCGCCCCGTACCTGTGGTGCGCCAGCTTCAGCGCCAGCGTCCCCCACGACCTGGTCGCCGCGTTCGCCTCCTCGCTCGCCTCCCCGGTGCCGGTGCTCCGCCGTACCGTGCCCAAGAGCGCCGAGGGCAGGCTTACCGTCGTCCGCCACAGCTGACGGCTCCTGCCCGAGCAGAGGCAAGCCGCTGGCGGGCGCAGCAGCATCGTCAAGCAGACGGCCGTCGGCACCGGGACGGTGATCGTCGCGGGGTGAATCGGCAGCCGCTTCAGTCCTGCCGCAACGGCGGCCCCTGGGTGGGCCGCCGTTGGTGTGCGTACGGTCAGTTGTCTTCGTGCTCGGCGCGGTATTCGAGGCCGGTTCGTGCGGCGACGATCTTGACCAGGCGCTCGTACTCCGAGTAGTCCTCATCGGTCATGGTGGCGTAGATGTTGCTGCACAGGGAGCCGTCGGGGAGTTGGTCGACGTACTTCGTGAACAGGTCGACGAGGGCCTTCTGCATCTCGTAGGTTTCACGCGCCCACTCTTACTCAAGCTGTCGCTGCGCGTGCGCGGCGGTGACCTCTGCCGGGGTAGCGGTGCAGATCAGGTCGTGCTCGGCCGTGGTGAAGGCGGTTCCATTGCGGCGATACAGGAGCGACCGGTCATCGCGGGGGGTGCTGTCCACTTTGGTGAGGAGGACGACGACGTTGGCGCGAACAGGGGGCTGGGGCATGGGCGGTTCCTTGTGCGGTGTTGTTGTGATCGGTGGCGGTGATGGTGGCGGCCGGGCGTAGGGGTGTTCAGCGCCGCCGGGTCTGGGGTTCCTGCGAGCGCGGAGCAGTGGGGTGGTCGGCGTTGGCCGCCTGGGCTCGTGGGCCGGGTGCGTGGCGTTCGCCGAGGCGGCGGATGCGCCAGGTCAGTGCGCGGGCGGGGCTGTGGGCGTCGTCCAGCGTGCGCTGGCTGAGGGCCCGGTCGAGGATCGCGGTCGCGTTGTGTCCGGCTGCTTCCGCCTGGGCGAGCACGGTGGCCAGGGCGTCCCAGGCGGAGTCGGCCAGGATGCGGTCGGCGTGTTCGGGGACCGCCTGCTGGAGCTGGTGGGCGTAGCGGCGCTGGATCTGAGGGCTGGGTGCCCTGCTGGCGAGGCCGGCCAGGACTGGTCCGGCGATCTGCGCGTACGCGGCCTGCAGGTGGATGAGGGTCTGCTCGGCTGCCGCCTGCTGTTGGGCGTGCTGGCGGATGCGGTGCCAGTGCATCGCGTAGGCGACCGCGGTGAGCGCGACGTCCAGCAGCATCGCCAGCCCGGCACCGTCCCCATGCCGTGCGGGATCCTTCCAGATCACCTGGACGCTGCGGCGCAGGACGCGGGAGCTGACGTGGTCGGCGGCGATGCGGGAGCGGGTGGCGCGCTCGAAGGCTACGGCGGCGTGTTCGAGTTCTGCACGCGCTGCGGGCGGGGCGGTTAGTGGGAGCAGGTCGAGTGCTCCGCCGAGTGCGGCCAACTGGCCCTGGGCCACTGCGTCGTCGCTGTGGGCCAGATGGTGGGGGATGCGTTCGGTGGCGGCGGTGGCCTGGTGCCACGGGTTGCCCGGCCGGATGGCCACGGGTTCGGGGCTGGTGGTGGCGAGGCGTTGGCGGATCTTGGGCAGGGAGAGGTCGCCGGCGAGGGTGGAGCCGGCGTAGAACACGGGCTCTCCTTTGTCGTTGGTGTCGCCGGGCAGGGCGAAGTTGCAGCCGAGCGCGTCGCCGGACGGACCGAGCTTCAGCCGCACGGTCACACCCGTTGCCTCAAGTAGGGCGAAGAACTCGGCCTCGGTGGAGGCGGCTGCCATCGCGCGGCGGACGCGTAGTCGCAGGATCTCGCGGAAGGTGGCGTCCTGGCCCAGGCGCCTGGCCTTGAAGTGCTCCTTGCTGGTGGGGCGTTTGGCAGCGGTGCCGTCGCCGGGCTTCAGTCGGCGGAGTCCGTAGTCGATTTCGATCTGGCGGGCTTCTTTCTGAACGGCGCGTATGTCGTGGTCTCGGCGGGGGCGGCGGCCGTCCTGGCGGACGAGGGTGGCGGCGATGTGGATGTGGTCGTCGGCGTGGCGTACGGCCACCCAGCGGCAGGCTTCCGTGTCCCCGGTGGGTGCGATGCCGGCTGCTGCCACGATCCGGCGGGCGATCTCGGCCCACTGGTCGTCGGTCAGGATGGGGTCCTCGGGGGCGGCGCGGACCGGGCAGTGCCAGACGGTTGTCTTGGGTGCCCGGCGGCCGAGCATGGCCACCGGCTGGTCGAGCTGGGTGTGGAGCTGCTTCTCCACCTCCTTGGGGTCGCGGTGAGGACTGCGTCCGGGGTCGGGGGCGAAGCCGTTCCAGGACGCCACCAGGTGCGGGGCGACGTGTTCGTTGGCGGTGCCCTTGCCGAAGAGGTAGGCGATCAGGCGGCGGGTGTCGCCCTGGCCGAGGATGATCTTCGGTATCACCGGCTCACCGCCCCTCTACGACCTGGGCGACTGCGGTGTCGACGGCGGCGATGGCTGCTTCGATGCGCGCCAGGAGGCGGAGGACGGTGTCGGGCTGGGGCCAGGCGCCGTCCTTGTGGAGGTGCCAGGTGAGCTGGTTGAGGTTGTTGCCGACTCCGCCGAGCTGTCTGTTGGTGGCCAGTAGCGCCTTGACCATGGCGCGGTAGTCGGCGACCGCGGCCGATGGGTCCTCGGTGCGGGCGGCGGCCAGGGATGCCTCGGCGACGTAACCGCCGATCGGCATACGGCTGATGTCGGCGGCGCGTGCGAGTTCGGCGAACTCGCTGTCGCTGTAGCGGGGATGGACGCGGCGCTCACGCAGACGCTGCTGACGCATTCGGCGACGCGGAGCGGACGGCTGCACGGGGTGCGACGACGACGTGGTCTCGCCCCCTGTCTCGGTCGGTCCCCCCGGGCCGGCAGACTCCGGCGCCCCTGCGCCGGATGCCTCCGTCTCCCCCGGGGCGGGGGCCGGGTAAGGACTCCTTACCCGACAACTTGCTGCGCGGTTGTCCGGGGCGGTGGGGGTCTCCTGCCGGTTGGTGACTTCGTGGTGTCGGTCGTGCACGTGTGGTTCTCCGAGGGTGTGGTCGGTAGGGGAGCTGAGCCGCCGAAGCGTCGAGCGCTGGCAGATGAGGCCAGTGGCCGAAGCAGTGCGACGGTTGTGGGAGCTGCGGTAGACGCCGTCAGGGGCAGGGCTGTGTGGCTGGCGAGGAGTGCAACGGGGACCGGTCCCCAAGCGCTGCGGCACACGGTCCCCATACAACGGGGGACGGGATGCGCCGCTCATCGGGGACGGTCCCCCTGACACGTCGTCACGGGGACCGTCCCGTTCCGCTGCACGGTCCCGGTCCCCGCGGGGACCGAAGAGGCTGCCGTGGGGGACGGTCCCGGTTACCGGGGACGCTTCAGGGGACCGACATAAAGGCCCTCTGAGCTGCATGTTCTGCGGGACCGGTCCCCGACAGCCGTCACACGGTCCCCGGGACGCGGTCCCCCAAGCGCTCGTCGGGACCGTGTACGACCGGTTGGGGACCGGGCCGTTCCCAGCCCACGCAACTGCCGCGAGGAGCGAAACGGGACGGCGTCACGCTGCTCGGTGTCGGTCCATCCGGGCAGCGGCGAGGTCGACGCGCGACGGATGGGGAGTGGCACGTACGGCATTGCCCCGGGCGGTTCCGTCAGGGCTCGCCCTGCGTTGACGGCACGGGGAGCCCACGGCCGCGTGGCACCAGTCGCACCGCACGCCGAGCGCGTCCGGGACGCCCGCGGCGATGGCGGTCTCGCGTGCGGCGCGGGCCGGACGGTAGCGGGCGAGCTCGGCGCGTACGGCCGGCGGGATGCACGACCCGACCTCGCGCAGGCGCTCCTCCACGTCGCGAGGCCGGCCACCGCTGGCGATGTGCCGGTACGTCGAAGGGGCGGTCACCCCGGTGGCGACAGCGTTCCGGGACCGGAGCAGCTCGGCACGCCAGGCGACCGGGTCGTCCGGGTCGGCGGCTGGAGTGGGGTCGGTGTGCCGATCGAGGCGGTCGCGTCGGTGGGCACGCCATCTGCGGACGACGTCCACGGGCAGGATCGGGTACGGCGAGTCGAGGACGTGCGACCGTATCGCCTCGCGGACGTCCCAGCCGTGAGCGGTGGCGAAGGGCACGTCGTCGAGCAGCTCCAGCCACTGGGCGATCTGGTCACGGGCCTCGCCCGTGCCGGCGCGGATGGTGCGGGGGTCGAGGCGCCCGACGTAGGCGAGGACAGCGGCGACTTCACGTCGGTCCAAGGGCGGGATACTCCGTTCCGGTCGGTTCGTCGAGGGCGGCGAGCAGGGCGGCCATGTGCGCTTCGGAGCGCGTCATGCCCGTGGCCGTGGCCGTGGTGTGGGTCCCGTGGGTGCCGCCGGGTAGGGCGTAGAGAGTGGGGCGTCCAGGGGCGGGGGTGTGTTCCCGGGCGATCCACGCGCGCCAGTCGGTGGCCCACGCGGCGGCGGTGCGGGGCGCCCATGGAGCCCGGTAGGCGCGCCACTTCTCGTCGGCTGCGTGCAGGGCGTGCTCGCCGAGTCGGTCGAGGTGGCCGCCGCGCTGGAGCCAGGCACGGGCGTCGTCGTCGATCTGCCATTCGAGCGCGGAGATGAGCGGGGTAGAGCTGCTGCTCTTACCGTTCACCTTCGGTTCTCTTCTGTTCTGGGGGCCGGAATCCGCACCCCCACCGGGTCGGATTCCGTACTCCCTGGGGGTCGGATTTCGTTCCCCGGGGTCGGAATCCGCTCCCCCCTCGACATGCTCGGCAGGGCCGGATTCAGGCCCCCCGAGGGTCGGAATCCGATCCCCCCGCGGGGCCGCATTCCGGTCCCCCTCCTCGGCCTGATCGGCGAGGAACCGGGCGGCGACCGGAAGGACGTAGTACGTCTCTCCCCGTGGCCCCTTGCGGTCGGGGAGCTGCACCAGCTCGCCGCTGGCGATCAACTTCGCCAGGGCGTCGCGTACGGCGGTGCGGGACGCGTTGGCGCGCTTCATGAGGGTGGGCACGGACGCGTACGCGACGCAGTGCCGGTCACGGCACCGGTCGGCGATCAGGGCGAGGACCATGCGGGCGGTGCCCTTGCTGCGGCTGTGGTCCCACACCCATTCGCGGGCGTCGTAGCTCATCGGGCGGCGGCTCCTAGGTCAGGACGGAGAGGTGCGATCGACCCTCGTCGGGCGGTGCACAGGGAGGGGGTTGCATACAGCCCCGGTCCGAAGCGGGAGGGCTGGTGGCGTCGTATAGCCAAGACAGCCACACCCCTGCCACACAAGTCCAGCATTCCGCCGGGAAATCAGACAGCTGACGGCGAACGTGTGCTGCGAGGCAGGAACAAAACCATAAACCCGGATCGCCGGTTGCCGAAATAATGCACCGTCAGGTGAAGCCAGAAGTATCACTTCGAGAACCCGTTGACTCCTGCTGAGAGTGCAAGCTACAACACAACACCCCACGTCAGAGCATGCCATCGGGCTGGAGAAGACGCCGCCAACCGGATACTCGGAACCCAGCCCAGAGGTAAGCCCCGCCCGTTCGCCGGGCGCAACATAGCCGACGATCGCCGGTTAACCAAACCGGCGAATGGAAGCTACAAATGGAGCCATGGCAGCACGATCCCTGGAAATCGGACCGGCCGGAATACGGACCGCCCGCACCATCGAAATTCTCCGCACCGAACGCGGCCTCGCCCAGCGCGAGCTCGCCGCCCGCGTCACCGCCCTCGGCCGTCCGATGACCAACACGATGCTGTCCCGCATCGAACGCGCCCAGCGCCGCTGTGACATCGACGACCTCGTCGCCCTCGCCCAGGCTCTCCGGGTCTCGCCCCTGGCCCTCCTCCATGGGATCCGCGCCGCGTAGTTCCAGGCGACGCCCGCCGAACGGCCTGCCACACCGCACCACCCCGAGTAAAGGACCCACCGCCCTTGCGCCGACCCGCAATACCCCCTGCCCTTCCCCGCTCCCAACGCACCGCCCACACCGCTCAGGAGGTGACCGCGAATGGCTGACCGCCTCCTGACCGTGGCCGAGGCCGGCGAAATGCTCGGCACGGGCGACCGCTTCGTCCGCCGCCTGATCGCCGAGCGCCGCATCCGCTACGTGAAGCTCGGCCGCCCGGTACGCATCCCCGAGAGCGCGATCACCGAGTACGTCGAGGCGCGCACCGTCGAGCCGGTCCGCCGCATCCGTGCCCGCTACGGGAAGGCGGCCTGATGGCGGCACGCAAGCCGCAGCGGCGGCGCGAGTTCGGCACGGCACGCAAGCTCGCCTCCGGCCGATGGCAGGCCCGCTACCTCGGACCGGACGGCCAACGGCACAAAGCACCGGAGACGTTCGAGACCAAGTCTGACGCCCAGGACTGGCTCAACCTCGTCCGCGCTGACATTGAGCGCAGCACATGGCGCGACCCGGACGCCGGAGCAGTCAACTTCGAGAAGTACACACTCCGTTGGCTGGAGGAACGCGGCCTGGCTCCCACCACCGTCGACCGCTACGACGGACTGCTCCGCCTCCACATCCTGCCGACCTTCGGCGGCAAGAACCTGGACGAGATCACCCCGCCCTCCGTCCGCACGTGGCGCGCCGACCGCCTGAAGGCGACCGGCGCCACCACGGTCGCCAAGTCGTACCGCTTGCTGAAGTCCATCCTTCAGACCGCAGTCGACGACGATCTCCTCCGCAACAACCCATGCCGCATCAAGGGCGCCGGCAAGGAGGAGGCCGACGAACGTCCCACCGCCGCCATCGAGCAGGTCTTCGACCTCGCCGACGCCATGGGACCGCGCTGGCGCCTGATGGTCCTGCTGGGCGCCTTCGCTTCCCTCCGCCCGGAGGAGCTGGCTGAACTACGCCGTCACAGTGTCGATCTCGACGAATGCTCCCTGCGCGTCACACAGGCTTCGCCGGAGCTGACGAACGGCAGGCGAGTCACCGGCGACCCCAAGACCCGGGCGGGTAAGCGCACCGTCTACCTGCCGGACTTCCTGCTCCCGGAGCTGCGCCGCCACCTGCAGTGGTTCGCCGAGAAGGGACCGGACGGCCTCCTCTTCATCGGGGAGAAGGGCGCCCCTTTCCGCCGCTCGACCTTCGGCCGCAAATGGCGCAAGGCGAGGACCAAGGTCGGCATGCCGGACAACTTCCGCTTCTACGATCTCCGCCACACCGGCAACACCCTCGCCGCCGACACAGGCGCCAAGCTGAAGGACCTCATGGTCCGCGCCGGCCAGTCCTCGGAGCGGGCTCAGCTGATCTACCAGCACTCGACGGCGAAGCACCAGCGGAGGCTGGCACAAGGCATCGACGCCGAGGTACGGCAGCAGTTGCGAAGCCCTGACGCTGAGGGGCAGCACGCCGAGGAAGCGTGACAACCGTGACCGTACGGATCCCAGTTGGACAGGTCCTGGCCGGGGTCCGTACGGCAGTAGCCGCTCCGTGACAGCCTCTGCAGCACCGTGCGCCCCTCGTGCCCCCTTGAGGGTTGGCCTCGGTTGAGATCAGCTTTCCCTGTATGTACTGACAGGGGAGTTGAGGTCGGCCTTGGCCGACCCTTCTGGAGGGGGAACGATGGCGATCAAGGTTCTGCCCGCGTCGCCTGCGCAGGTCGAGTTGATCGACAAGGCCGTGACGCTGGGTGATCGCTACACAAAGACGCTGGGGCTGCTGACGCCTCCCGCGTATCGACAGGCGGCGGAGAACGGAGGGCTCCTGGTCGCCGTCGAAGCGGACGAAGTGATCGGCTACGCGCTGTTCGGGCTCCCCAAGAGGAGTGCCCATATACGTCTCGCCCACCTATGCGTTGCGGAGGAACAGCGCGGCCGGGGTATCGCACGACTGCTGGTGGAGGCCATCAAGCAGCGATATCCACAACGGCTCGGCATCAAGGCCAAATGCCGACGGGACTACGAACTCAGCGACATGTGGACGAGCCTGGGGTTCGTCCCGAACGGCGAGGTGCGCGGACGCGGCCGGGATGGAGAGATCCTCGACGGATGGTGGCTGGACCTCGGGCACCCTGACCTGTTCACGGAGGTGGAGAGCGACGCGCTGCTGGTGGTGACCGTCGACCACGGTGTCTTCGCCGATCTGCGCGGACTCGCGGAAACGGACGACGCGGAGGAGTCCCGCGCGCTGGAGGCGGGCTGGATGACGGACCTCGTCGAACTCGCCTACACGCCCCAACTGGTCCACCAGATCCGGGACGTCGGCGATACCGCCGAGCGTCAGCACCAGAGGGCAGCGCTCTACGGCCTACGCCAGCTCACCCCTGCCTCCGAGGCTGTGGCCGAACGAACGGCTGAATTGCTGAAGGCAGCCGCGGAGTCGCTTGCAGACCTCCCCGTCGACGCGACACTCCGACGCTGCCTGCACTACGTGGCCGAGACATCGTGCGCCGGCCTTCAAGTCCTGGCCACCCGGAACCCGCTCCTGTCCCGCCTTGCCGACGTGGCTTGGGAAGTCGCCCGTGTCCGCGTCGTGGCGCCCTCCACCGTGACGCTCCACGTGGACGAATTGCGGCAAGCCCAGGTGTATCGCCCCGCCGATCTGATGGGCACGGAGTTCCGGTCGAGCGAGGTGGCACCAGGTGGGGAGGACGAGCTGGTCGCCTTCTTCAACCAGTCGGGCGGCGACGACGGCTCGGCTTTCGCCGAGCGTCTTCGGTCGCTGACCGATGACACAGTCGTGTGGCGTCGAGAGCTGCTGAGGGACGGGCAGGGCCATCCGGTCGCCCTCTACGCATGGGCGTTGGACGGTCGGACTCTGATCGTCCCCGTACTGCGCACCGCAGGCCATCCGCTGGAAGAGACCCTGGCCAGGCAGCTTCTCTTCCTGCTGAAGCGCCATGGGCGCGACTGCGGGGCGGAGATCATGCGCATCAGCGACCCGCACCTCTCCGCTGTAGCCAAGGCTGCCGCTGGGGACGACGGCTTCTTCGAGCATGACGGCAAGTTCGTGGCCCTCCTGGTGAACGTGTGCGGTACGGCAGCCGAGGTGGAGGCGGTGGCCGGCGGACTCGCCCGCGAACTGACCGTGGAAGCGGCCTCACTTCACGCTGGGATGCCAGCCGAGGTGGCCTCTGTGGTGGAGCGCGCTTGGTGGCCGGCGAAGGTCATCGACTCGGAGCTGCCGTCCTTCCTGGTGCCGATTGAACCGCGCTGGTCCACTGAACTGTTCAACGTCCCGGCCATGCTGCTGCCTCGCAGCGACGTACTGGGGATCAGTCGGGAGCACGTCTACTACCGGTCTTCCGGGCACCGAGGCGAGAGCGTTCCCGCCCGTCTGCTTTGGTACGTCAGCAAGGGCACTGCAGGTATGGACGGCCAGATGGTGGTGGGCAGTTCACGTCTCGACGAGGTGCTCATCGACACACCTGACACCCTCTTCTCGAAATTCGAACACCTGGGCGTATATGGTCGGGGTGAGGTTAAAGCAGCCGCTGACGCCTCGGGCCGAGCCATGGCGCTGAGGTTCTCGGATGCCGAGATCTTCCCCAAGCCGGTGACGCTGCGGCGATTGACCTCCCTCACCAAGGAGCTGGGACTACCGTTGTCGCTGATCTCGCTGTCGAAGATCAGTAACGAGCTGTTCCAGGCGGTCTACAAAGAGGGGCACCGAACGACGTGAACGATCCGGAACGCGCGATGCTGCTGTCCGTCCACCCGCGCTTCGCCACCGCGATCCTGGTCGGCAGTAAGACGGTGGAGGTCCGCCGCCAACGCGTCGCCGCGCCTCCCGGAACCCCAGTTCTGCTCTACGCGACCGCGCCCACCATGGCCCTGGTGGGCATGGCGCGCATTGCCGCGGTACATGTCGCCTCTCCCAAGGAGGTCTGGTTGGCTCACCGCAGCCAGACGGGGATCACCAGGCGGGAGTACGACGCCTACATGAATGGTGCGACCCAGGCGAGTGGTCTGACGCTGGAGGATCCGGTTTCCTTTGACGAACCGGTGACACTCGGGGCATTGCGGGCCGCGGGGACGTTCCACCCTCCCCAGAGTTACCGCTACATGAAGGGCGATGACCTTCGTCAGGTGGCGGTTGCAGGACCGGTCGTAGGCACCGCTCTTCGTGAGGTGCTGGGAGACCTGGTGCCTGCGTAAGGTCGCGGTCGGAGTCCTGCGCGCTCGGAGATTCTGGTGCGGGACTTGCCGTACGTGATCAGCCGAAGAGCAGCGTCGCCCAAGGCTGAGCCGGAACAACGCCGCCGTGGTGTGAGCACGCACCTCGCCGACCGATTGAAGTGGACGGCCATCCATCGGCGCAGTGAGCAGGCGACGGCATCTCGACCCGTCTGACTTCGGTGGGCGCCCGTTCTATCCGGGAGGCAGCGGCGGCGAAATCGGCCCCGAAGCATTCTCGGTGATCGAGAACAACGCGTGCTGCCTGCCCGGCCAAGTCCCGCTTCTCGGAGTACGCGCTGGATATGTCCAGCTCGGTCGCGGAGGTGGCGTCGAGGCTTCCCAGGTCGTCGGGGAACTCGGTCCCGAGCTGCAGGATGCTGATGTTCGGGTCGCCGGCGAACACCAGGGGAATCCGGACGGCGCGGGCCTTGTCGCTCAGGGCCAGTGCCTGGGTCCGGTGTGGCTGGCACATGGACTCGTGCTCATCGTCCTTCCATCCGTTCCAGATGCCGACACCGAGGCCGGTGAACACGGCCACGGTGACGAGGGCGACCACAGTAAGGATGGCCCGTCGCTCCCGTTCCGCCCGCTGTCTTGCTCTCTCGGCCCGAGCCCTCGCCTCCTGTGCGGCGGCTTCGCGCTCTGCTCCAGTGGCATGGTGTCGGCAGCCCTTCCCGATCTCCGGCGGGAGCTTGCATGGCGACCCCTTCTTCGTGGGGCGACCACAGCGCGCTGCCGCTCGGCGCCTGCGGGAACGGTCGTACCTGGTGGGCATGCCGGGCATTGTGAACTACCCGGCCACACCGGCGCCGCGCAACCGGCCCTTTGCGTAAGCGACTTGGTTGCCATTTGCTCGACCTGTGGTGCGGGTCACACGAAATGCGTCTCGCCATTTGAGACGAACGAGGATTGGGTGGCGCAAGGTGATGTCCGGGGGTCCTGGGTGCGGCTGTTCGGCCCCGACTTAGGGCACACAGAGGGCACGGAACCCCCAAATTGGACTAGACAACAAACAAACCCCAGGCCGCTGACCTGGGGTTTCATCGTGGAGCGGGTGACGAGAATCGAACTCGCGCTCTCAGCTTGGGAAGCTGATGTTCTACCATTAAACTACACCCGCGTAAGACGCCGGTCGGTGCCGGTGTCGGAACGCGTCGTCACTTTACCTCATGTCGGGCCCCGCGTGCTGAAGGCGCGGGGTCCGGGTGCGTTGGGGGGTGGGGATGGGGCTGCGGGTGGCGGGAGTTGGGGCGTACGGTGGGGGCGTGGAAGAGGGTCCGGGTGGGCCTCCGTCGGGATCGGAGTGCCGCCTGGAGGGCCGTCCCTTTCATCCCGTAATGTGGCTTTCGTCGTCAGGTCATCAGCCAGACGCGGCTCTTGGGGAAGGGACTCTTGGACTTGATGGAGCGCACCGTCGTCCGTTGTGCCGATGGGCACGTGTTCAGCACCGCTTCGTTCCCGATGCAGCAGGCCGAGCGCCTCGGCCCCGGCCGGCTCATCCGCTGCCCTCGTTGCGCCCGGCTGCGCAGCGTCGTCCCGGTGGCGTTGGAGAAGCGGTAGCGGCAGCAGTTGTCGTAGCGGTAGCAGGGCCGGTGGTAGTGGTAGCAGTCGCGGCAGCCGGTGTGTTGTCGTAGTCGACGGGCGCGCGGGGCTCCTCCTGGTTGGAGGGGGTCCGCGCGTCTTGCGTATCCTCGGGGCGTGCTTCTCTCAGACAAGGACATCCGGGCCGAGATCGACGCCGGTCGGGTGCGGATCGACCCGTACGACGAATCCATGGTGCAGCCGTCGAGTGTCGACGTGCGTCTCGACCGCTTTTTCCGGGTGTTCGAGAACCACCGCTATCCCCATATCGACCCCTCCATCGAACAGTCGGATCTCACTCGGCTCGTCGAGCCTGAGGGGGACGAGCCGTTCATCCTTCACCCCGGTGAGTTCGTGCTCGCCTCCACCTACGAGGTCATCTCCCTTCCCGATGATCTTGCTTCCCGGCTCGAAGGGAAGAGTTCGCTCGGGCGGCTCGGGCTCGTCACGCACTCCACGGCGGGGTTCATCGATCCGGGTTTCTCCGGGCATGTGACTCTCGAACTGTCCAATCTCGCCACTCTGCCCATCAAGCTCTGGCCCGGAATGAAGATCGGGCAGCTCTGCCTGTTCAAGCTCAGTTCGCCGGCCGAATTCCCTTACGGCAGTGAGCGGTACGGGTCCCGTTACCAGGGGCAGCGCGGGCCCACCGCCTCCCGTTCCTTCCTGAACTTCCACAGGACGCAGGTGTGAAGGCATGAGCGGGATCCGCGAGAACCTGACCTACGAGGCGTTCGGCGCCGCCGTGCGTGAGCTCGCGCAGACCATCGCCGACGACGGGTACGAGCCCGACATCGTGCTCTCCATCGCCCGGGGTGGCGTTTTTGTGGCCGGTGGGCTCGCCTACGCCCTCGACTGCAAGAACATCCATCTGGTGAATGTCGAGTTCTATACGGGGGTGGGGACGACTCTCGAAATGCCCGTCATGCTCGCTCCCGTCCCCAATGCCATCGACTTCTCCGACAAGAAAGTCCTCATCACGGACGACGTGGCCGATACGGGTAAGACGCTCAAGCTCGTTCATGACTTCTGCGTCGGCGCCGTGGCCGAGGTGCGGTCCGCCGTGATCTATGAGAAGTCCCAGTCCCTCGTGAAGTGCGACTACGTGTGGAAGCGGACCGATGAGTGGATCAATTTTCCGTGGAGTGTCCTGCCTCCGGTACATAAGTCGGGAGAAGCGGCAAAGCCGAACATGGAAGCGCTCTGACCTGCGCGTGCTTCGCAGTTCGTGATGCACGAGGGCCCCTCGACAGATCGTCCGGGGGCCCTCGTGCTGTCCACGATGGTGGCCGACCTCCCTCGGTCCGCTCCGGACGGCCCGGCTACCGCTCCGACTGCGGCGGCTGCAATGACGATCCCGTCTGACGGCCGGCGATGGCTGCGGCGAGTGCCAGTAGGGCTTCGACCTGTGCGGCCCGGGCACGGTCTTCATACGAGGCCAGCTTTCCGAGCTTCATCGATGCCAATAGATCGCTCGCGGCTTGGGCGTGTTGTTCGTAGCTGGCCATGCGGAACTCCCCAGTGAGTTGGGTTGGTCGTGGGAGCGGAAACCGTACTACGTCGAGTGACAGCGGTAACGACAGCGGTAACGAGTGAGGGGCTCCCGGCAGAACGCCGGGAGCCCCTCACTCGTTACCGCTCGCATCCGCCCCTAGAACGTGCCCAGCTTGATGATCGACAGGATCGCGATCAGCTGGATCGCCGAGGCGCCGAGAGCCTTCGGCCACGGCAGGTCGTGGGACTTGGAGACCATCAGGGTGAGCAGGGCGCCCGCCGCGACCCATGTGGCCCAGCCGAGGATCTGGACGAACGAGGCGTCGCCGCCCGCGAACATCGCCACCACCAGGCGGGGCGCGTCCGTGAGGGACATGATCAGCATGGAGAGGCCGACCGTGGGCTGCCACGCGCCGTCGCCGCCGAGCTGGCGGGCCAGGGTGTGGGTTACCACGCCCAGGACGAAGGTGCTGACCACCATCGCCACGGCGGTGATCAGAACGATCGGCACCGCGTTCGAGAGCGTGGCCTTTATGGCGTCCTCGCGGGCCGTGTCGAAGCCGAACACCGCGAGCAGGCCGTAGAGGAAGGTCACGATGAGGGCGGGGGCCCACATCGCGTAGTCCCGCATGACGAGGAAGGTCCGGCTCGGGCTGGTGACGATGCCCTTCAGCAGTTCCTTCCAGGGGAGGCGAGGACCCGCCGGCGGGGCAGGGGCCTGGCCGGCGCGGTAGGCGTCGCTCTGGGTGTACGGGTCTTCGCCGACCGAGAACATCTGGGTGTGGCCGGGGTTGTTCGCCGCGTACGGGTCGGCGCCGGGGCCGCCGCCGTGGGGGTGTCCGCCGTCGTCGCCGAAGTACTCCGGCTCGCCGTGGTTCCCATGACCCCCGTGCGTGCCGTAGCCCGGCCGGGTGCCGCCACCCTGCGTCTGCGGCCAGCCCGGACGACCGCCGCCCTGGCCGCCGTACGGCGGTTGCGGGGGCGTCTGGGCGTAGCCGTACGACGGGCCGCCGCGCTGCGGGGCCTGCTGTCCGTGCGGGGGGTTTTGCGGTCGCGCTTGAGGAGCGCCGTTGTCCCGGCCGCGTCCGATCCTGAATCCAGCCACGTCATCGAACGTACCTGGTCCGGCGCGACCGCGTGCCGGACCGGGGCCAACCGGCCCGGCTTTGCGGCCGAGCTGTGACATCCCCTAAGGGACCGTCAGGGAGTAAGCAGGGGGTAAGTAGGTGGTAAATAGGGGGTTGTCGGTGGTTCGTCAGAGGTTCGCCGGATGACCGTCAGTCGATCGCCAGTCGATCGCCAGTCGATCGTCAGCGGCTCGTCAGTGGCTCGCCAGGGTTTTGCCGTACGACAAGGCCGTTGACGGGGACGGGAGGCCGAGCTTCGCGGGGGTGAGGGCGTAGGACGTGGCCGAGGAGAGCTTCGGGAAGAGCCAGACCCCGCCCGACTTCGCGTTCTCGCCGGGGGCGCCGACCGTCGCGTCGGGGATGCCGTCGCCGTCGTAGTCGCCCGTCGCCACGGCCGTGCCGAAGGCGTCGCCGGTCTCCGCGACGCCGGGGACGCGCGGGGTGTCCTGGTTGTACGCGACGCTCGTGGCCTCGCCGAAGGGGTCGACGAGCCCGGTCTTGCTGCTCAGCAGCAGGGTGGCGGCGCCCGCGGCCTTGCGGGTGCCGATGGCCTCGCCGGGGGCGCCCGCGATCAGGTCGTCGCGGCCGTCGCGGTTCCAGTCCAGTACGGCCAGCGAGGCGCCGAAGCGGTCGCCGTCCTCGGCGCGGCCGTACACGCCGACCGTGTCCTGGTTGAGGGTCTGGGAGCGAGAGCCGAAGGAGCTCTTGGCGCCGTACAGGACGTGGATGCCGCCGCCCTTCGCGTACTCCTCCGGGCCGCACGGGTCGTCGATGTTCTCGTCGGCGATCTCGCGGCACTCGCCGAGGGCCAGGTCGTCCAGGCCGTCGCCGTCGAAGTCGCCGGTGGCGAGGGCGGAGGCGGCGCCGTTGTCCGAGTTCCAGGTGTTGGCCATGGTCCGGTCGGCCGGGTCCCAGGCCCACAGCCGCACGTGCGACTGGGTGTAGGGGGCGTTCACCGTGTGGTACGCGATCGCCAGGTCGTCCGTGCCGTCGGCGGTGAAGTCGCCGGTGGCGAGGAGCGGGGCGCGGCCGCCCATGGGGGTGTCGACGACCGTGGTGACGACGACGTCCTCTCCGCCGTCGACGACTGCGATGAGGACGACCTTATCCCGGCCGCCGATCACGATGTCCCGGCCGCCGTCGCCGGTCAGGTCCGCCGCGGCGACCGACAGGCCGTACGCGGCGGAGGCGGACGGGCCGGTGAGGACGTTCGAGCCCGGGCCGGGCCGGCCCTTCGTGGCGCTCTTCGAGCCGCCCACCGCGACGACCACGCCCGCGTCCGTGTGGCCGTTCACGTCCTCGCCGGGGGCGCCGACGAGCAGCTCCGCCACACCGTCGCCGTTCGTGTCGGCGAGGGCCACGGCGGCGCCGAAACGGTCGCCCGCCTCCGGGGTGCCGGGGATCTCGGGGGTGGCCTGGCTGACCCGGATGCCGCCGTGGGCGCCGATGCCCTTGGGGCCGCCCCACAGGACGTGCACGTAACCGGCCTTCGCCTTGCCGCCGACGGCGGCGTCGGGGACGCCGACGGCCAGGTCCGCGTACCCGTCCGCGTTGAAGTCGCTGGTGACGGGGGTGGGTTGGGGACCGGCGGCGGTCGCGGTGGGCGCGAGGGCCAGCCCGGCAGTGGTGGCCGCGACCACGGTGGCGGCGAGGGCGTACGTCCGTATGGTCCGTCTGTGCACGAGGGCTCCAGGTGGGTGGCCGAGCGGGAGCCGAAACTGCGGCTCTGTTCGTTCACCTGTGTGACACCTGGAGGGCGTGCGGGGTTGTGCGGTCCCGTCGGTGGTTCCTCGGTGGTTCCTCGGTGGTTCCTCGGTGGTTCGTCGGTGGTTCGTCGGTTGCTCCGTGGGCGTTACGCCCAGAACTCGCTCTCCTTCTCCAGGTCCTCCTGGCACTCGTCGATGTCGGTGACCTTGTCCCCGACGATCCGGAAGATCAGGCAGCCGTTCTGCTCGATCTGCTTGCCGCCTCGCTCGGCCGTGTAGCGGTGCACGGACACGGCGTGGCCGCGGCCGTCGACGCACACGTTCTGCAGCTCGACGCTGAACGTGCCGTTCGTCTCCGAGAAGAGCCGCTGGTACAGGTCGATCATCGCGTCCTGGCCCTTGTAGTCGCCGGACAGCAGATGGTCGCCGGGTACGTGGTGTGTGCAGTCGCCCGCGAAGAGGGTGCGCAGGTTGTCCATGTCGCCGCGGGTGAAGAGCTCGTAGCCCTTGCGGACGAGAGCGGCGTGGGGATGTTCAGCCATGACGATCGCCGGCTTTCCGTGGTTTCGGGGTCCCGGGGGCCCAAGGTTTGGGTGTATTGGGCTGATAGGGGAGATTATCCGCCGTTGTCGGGGGCGTGGCCAACGCGCGTATGGCTGCGCGGCGGACGGGCGGCCCTGGCGGCCTGGAAGGTGCGGAGTGCGGAGTGCGGAGTGCGGAGTACAACGGGGGAGCCGAGTACGACGATGACTGATGTGACAGACATGACTGATGTGACAGACGTGATTGATGCGACTGACGTGATTGATGCTGCTGACGTGGCTGACCTGGCAGATGTGACTGACATGGCTGACTACCGGGTCGCCCTCTGCGAGCAGAACTCCAACCGCTTCCTGGTCTACGGCCGCACCGAGACGGCCTGGAACAACACCACCGCCGACTGGGTCTTCGACCCGGGCAACAGCCGTACGCCCTGGAACAACCCCTTCGAGATCCGTTTCCGGAAGGTCGGCTCGGCGACGTACGCCTTCATGACGGCCGGGCAGCCCGGGAACGGGCGGGCGGGCGCGGTGAAGGTGATGGGGAACGGCAGCCGCCTCGGGTACCGGCATCTGTGCTGGCAGGCGAGCATCCCGACCTACCCGCACAGCATCGAGCACATCCCCGGCAGGAACGTGGTCGTCGTGGCGTGCTCGCACGGTCGTGGTCAGAAGGTCGGGGAGATCCGGGTGTACGGGCCGAGCGGCTCCGGGTGGGGCGCGACCCCTGTGCAGATCATCAACGGCGCGGCCCTGGGGAAGCTGGTCGAGCCGCACGGGGTGTTGTGGGACGACCAGGCGAACGTGCTGCGGGTGATCGGCGGCCCGGTGCTGCGGACGTACGAGGTGCGGGGCCGTGGCCGGGCCGCCCGGCTGCGGAAGGTGGGCGCCGACATCGACCTGCGCCGCGACGACGACGGCGCGGTACGGGCGGGCAAGCACTACGGCCATGACGTCCAGCCGGACTACTCGGACGCGGGCCGGTTGGTGATCACGGACTCGAACGGGGTGTACGCGGTGGACCGCCGTACGCGCCGGAAGACGGATCTGCGGGTCGGGGGCGAGTTCGCGCTGGTCAAGTCGTTCGTCATCCATCCGTCGGGCCAGTGGATGTGGACGCGTGACGTGACGGCGAGCGACAGCGTCTATGGCGGCGAGGTCGTGCGCTTCTCGACGGGCGGGGACCGGAGGAAGTCGTTGGCCCAGATCTACAAGGCGCGGATCGTGACTACGCGGTTCCACTGAGGGGGTTGCGGCGGGTGGGCGGAAGCGGTCGGTGGAAGCCCGCCTGGAGGGTGTGGAGGGTGACCGTGCCTCCGCCGAGCATCTCGGCCTTCTGGCGGAGCCGGGCCACGGCTGCCTGGGTCGGGCGGCCGTACACGTCGATGGATCTCATGCGGACGAGCGCGCCGAACGCGCGGAACTTCGGGCCGCCGAGTTCCAGGTGGAGTTCCAGGGAGGCGGAGTCGGGGTGGACGGCCACCGTGGTCATCGTGGACTCGGACTCGTCGATGTAGAAGCGGTAGGCGATGAGCTGGGGCTCGCGGGCCTCGATGAACGTGGCCAGGTCGTGCATACCGCTCTTGACCTGGGCGAGCTTGCCGTCGCGGATGTCGGAGCGGTCGATGTAGTAGAGGGGTTCCGCCATGGTGCCTGAACTTATCGTCGGGAGGTTGTTCGGTCCGCTCGACGCACGGTGGTTCTAGGGCTCTCCGTCGGCCACCGAGTCCAGGTACTGGCGCGCAGTTGCCGCAGGAGTCAGTCGGGCTTCGACGTCGTACCCAGTTCGCACCAGACGTACTTCCCGTACGAGCCGTTGACCGCGAACCACCCCCAGTCGTCCGCGTACGCGTCGATCAGGTGCAGGCCTCGGCCGGATTCGGTCGGGTCGGGGTGGGGGTTGATCGTCGGGGGTGTCGGGTCGGAGTCCCAGGCGCCGAGGCGGAAGGAGGGGCCGGACTGTCTGATCTTCAGGGACGCCGGGCCGGCTGTGTGGCGGATGGCGTTGCCGAGGAGTTCGGAGGCCAGTAGCTCCGCCGGGTCGAGGAGGGCGGGGAGGCCGTGGGTGGTGAGGATGTCGCGGAGGGCTCGGCGGCAGATGCCTACGGCTCGGGGGTCGTGGGGGATGTGGAGGGTGTACTCCCAGTCGGGCCGGTTCCGCATGTCGGTCTCCCGGTGGTGCGCAGGGGTGGGGGCGCTGTGGTGGTGCCGGGCGGTGGCTCTGTCGCGCCCGCCTTGGCAGGGCGGTGCGGTGCGCTTCCGGGGCCCCGGGGTGTCGCAGCGTGTGCGTCGCGTCACTGAAGGTAGGGGTGATGTATCACCCCGGTCAAGCTGAACTGGGATACTGGTGTCCCCAACTGCCGGGAGAGAAGGGCCTTATGCCAGCGAGGAGCATCGTCACCGTGCGCCAGCAACGCCTGGGTGCGGAACTGCGCAAGCTCCGGGAGAGGGCCGGGCTGACCGCCAGGGAAGCGGCCAAGGCGGCGGGCATCGCGGAGAGCAAGATCTCCATGACTGAGGCCGGCCGGGTCGGGGTGAGCGCGGAACGGCTGCGGCACCTGGCCAGTCAATACGCGTGCGACGATCCCGCGCTCGTCGACGCTCTGGTGGCCATGGCGACCGAGCGCGGGCGGGGCTGGTGGGAGGAGTACCGGGGGCGGGTGCCGTCGGGATACCTCGATCTGGCCGAGCTGGAGCACCATGCCGCGCACTTGACCAACTTCGAGTGCGTGCACATCCCGGGGCTGCTCCAGACCGAGGGGCAGGTGCGCGCGATCTTCGGGGCTTCGGTGCCGAAGCTGTCCGAGGAGGAGATCGAGACGCGGGTGGAGTTCAGGCTGCGCCGTCGGCAGGCTCTCGGGGGGATGCGGTACCTGGCGTTGATCCACGAAGCCGCGCTGCGGATCCGGGTGGCGGACCGCAAGGTGGCGCGGGATCAGTTGTCGTGGCTTCTGGAACGCGAAGTCGCCGTGCGTGTCGTGCCGTTCGACGTGGACGGCTTCGCCGGCGTCGCCGATCCGGTGGTGTACGCGGGCGGACCCGTTCGGGAGTTGGACACCGTCATGGTGGACAGCCAGCACGGCAGTGCTTTCCTGGACGCGGAGGCGCAACTCGCGCGCTATCGGGAGGTTCTCCGCAAGGTGGAGTCGGCCGCGTTGGGGGTCGTAGAGTCCCGGGAGCTGATTCACGGACTCGTACGCGAATGGTGAGAGGGCAGAGAATGGCGGACGGCATAACGTGGCAGAAGTCCTCGTTCTCCAGCGGCGGTGAGGCGGCCAACTGCCTCGAAGTCGCCGCCCCGGAAGCAGGCCGTGCGCTCCTCCGCGAAAGCGATGACCCGGCCACGGTCATAGCCCCCACCCCCACCGGCCTCGCCGCCCTCATACGCCATCTGAGCCGCTGACCGTGACCGTCCGGCTCTCGGCGGCAGCCACCCCCACCGCCCCCGCACTCACCCTCCGCCCCTGGCGGCCCGACGACGCGGCGGCGCTCGTGGTCGCTCATCGGGATCCCGGTATGCGCCGCTGGTTGGTCACGCATCTGGACAGTGAGGACGACGCTCGGCGGTGGGTCGACGAGCAGAGTGAGGGGTGGGCCAGTCGTACCCGGCTCGGTTTCGCCGTGCTCGAAGGCGCTGGTCGTCCCGTCGGGCATGTCGTGGTCAAGGTCGTGGAGTCATCGGGAGGCGTGGCCGAGGTCGGCTACTGGACCTCCGCCGAGGTCAGGGGGCGCGGGGTCGCTCCCCGTGCGTTGGATGCCGTGTCGGCCTGGGCGCTCGGGGGGCAGGGGCTGTTGCCCCTGGCCCGCCTCGAGTTGTTCCACGCCTCGGGGAATCTCGCGTCCTGCCGGGTCGCGGAGAAGAGCCGGTACGTGTTGCACTCCGTGCTACCGGCTCAGCCTCCGCACTTCAGGACGGAGGGACATCTGCATGTCCGCAGGTCTGCCGTCGTTCGTCGTTACTGAAGCATTCCCGCGACGATCTCCCCGTTCACCGACTCCACCCCCGCCGTCGTGACCCCCGACGCCGAACCCCGTAGCACCACCGACCCGTAGTTCGCCGTCACGTGCAGGTCCGCCTTGCCGTCTCCGTTCGTGTCGCGGAGGCGTACCGTGCCGCCGAAGGAGTCGTCGTCCAGGCCGCCGGGGACGCCCGGGGTGTTGCGGGCGAACCACTGGGAACCCTTGGCGGTGAGGCCGGACTTGGTGCCGTACAGGACGTGGACGGCGCCCGCGTACGGCTGGTTGCCCAGCCTCTCGCCGTACGCGCCGATCGCCAGGTCCCGGTAGCCGTCGCCGTTCACGTCGCCGGCGGAGACCGAGGCGCCGAAGGAGTCGTCCACCTCCGGGGTGTCCTTGATGTCCTTCGTGGCCTGGGTGAAGCGGGCCGACTGCGACGAGGGGCCCGAGGCGGCGCCGTACCAGACCGTCACCCGGCCCCGGTACTTGTCGTACAGCGGTGTGCCGATCGCGATGTCGCCGTAGCCGTCCTTGTCGAAGTCGGCGATCACGCCGTCGCCGCCGCGGTCGGCCTGGCCGCCGTTGCCCTTCACGGATTCGAGGCGGAGGGTCTTGCCGGGGTAGAGCTTCGCCTTGCCGCCCTTGATGAACCAGGCGTCGGAGGCGATGTATTTGTCGGTTACGACGTCGCCGATGATGACCAGGTCGGTCTTGCCGTCCTTGTCGACCTTGCCGGTGATGACGGCGGTGGAGTAGAAGGACGAGTTGTCCTTGTCCAGGACCGTCACCGAGCCCTTCACGCCCGACTTGCCGATCGAGCCCCGGTAGACGTACGTCTTGCTGTCGCGGACCAGGGCCAGGTCCTGCTTGCCGTCGCCGTTGAAGTCGCCCGTGGCGAGGTCGGTGGCCCGGCCGGAGACGCCCTTCGGGCCCTTGTCCGGGACGGTCGTGCCGCCGGAGAGGCCCTTCGCGCCGCCCCAGAGGACGGTCACCGTGCCGTTGTCCTTGTACTTGCCGACGTTCTCGCCGTTGGCCGAGACGGCGAGGTCGCCGTAGCCGTCGCCGTTGAAGTCGGCGGCCGTGCGGTACTCGCCGAAGAAGTCGTCGGTCTCGTCCGTGCCGGGGACGCCCGCGCCGGCCTGGTCGATGAACTGGGTCTTCGTGCCCGGGGCGCCGGTCGCCGTGCCGAAGGTGACGAGGATGCCGCCGCCCTTGCTGGCGCCCTCGGGGCCGTACGAGAAGGTCGCGTAGTCGCGGTATCCGTCGCCGTTGAAGTCGTCCGCGTACTCGGCGGGCGCGGCGGAGGCGGGGCCGATGGAGAGGGAGAGGGGGGTCACGGTCGCCGCGACCAGCGTGGCGGCGACCGTGGCGGTGCGGATTCTCATGAGGATCCTTGGAGGGGGGAGCCGAGTCGGTGGGCGGGCCAGGGGCTACTGCGCGATCGGTGCGCCGAAGCTGTACGACGTGTTCTTGAGGCCGACGTTCGCCGTCGAGATGCTCTTCGCGTTCGTCGTGGTCAGGCCCTTGGCGGTGCCGTTCAGGACGAAGAGCGCGCCCTTGGCGTCCTCGCCGGGGGCCCCGACGACGAGTTCGGCCTTGCCGTTCTTGTTGAGGTCGATCAGGCGGACGGCGCCGCCGAAGCCGTCCTGGCGCTCGGCGGTGCCGGGGACGCCCGCGGTGTCCTGGCTGTAGGTCTTGGCACCGGACGTGGTCAGACCGGAGGCCGAGCCGTACAGGACGGTGACCGTGCCGGCGAACGGCTTGCCGCTCCAGCCCTCGTCGGGGGCACCGACCGCGAGGTCGGCGTACTTGTCGCCGTTGATGTCGCCGATGCTGAGGGAGCGGCCGAAGCCGTCGCCCTCCTCGCCCGTGCCGGGGACGCCGGGGGTGTCCTGGTTGATGACCGTCGGCGTCTGGGTGAGGTCGGGGCCGCCCTTGCCGCCGTACCAGATCTCCACCTGGCCGCCGAGGTGGCCGGTACCGCCCTGGTTGGCCGGGTCGAAGTCCTGGGCGAGGACGAGGTCGCCGATGCCGTCGCCGTTGATGTCGCCGATGGTGACGGGGCCGCTGCCGCTGGCGGCGGGCATGTCGACGAGGACGTCCTCCTTGCTGTCGAACGTGCGGTACCTGATCTGGCCGCCGGGGTCGGACTCGGTCGTGTACGGGAACACCCGCTCGGCCGCCGCGTTCCCGGTGATGTCGCCCGCGGCGACCTCGAAGGGGCCGCCGTCGATGAAGCGCATGCTCGCCGCGGTGCCGTCGCTCTTCTTGAACGGGCCCTCGTACAGCCGGTTGTGGAGCATGCCGGTGACCGTGAGGTCGGGCGAGCCGTCGCCGTTGAAGTCGGCTGCGGCGAGGCCCTGGGAGTAGCCGGTCTCCGGGGTGATGGACGGCTGCGGGAGGGCCGTGCCGCCCTTCAGGCCCGAGGAGCCGCCCCACAGGACGGTGACCTGGCCGACGTGCTCCTTGCCGCCGAGGCCCTCGCCCGTCGCGCTGACCGCGAGGTCCGCGTAGCCGTCCTTGTTGAAGTCGGCGGAGGCCAGGGCGCTGCCGAAGTAGTCCCCGTCCTCGGCCGAACCGGCGACTCCGGTCGTGTTCTGCGTGATCACGCTCCGCTTGGCGGCCGATATGCCGGACGACGAGCCGTAGAGCACGACCACCGCGCCGGCGTTCGACGCGCTGCCGACATCGGTGGCGCTCGCGCCGACCGCGAGGTCGCGGTAGCCGTCGCCGTTGAAGTCGTCGGAGTACTTGGCGACGGCGGCGGTCGCGGGCGTGGCCAGGGCGAGCGGGGCCAGACCGGAGGCGAGCAGACCGGCGGCCATGAGGAACGGGCGAGTGCGCAAGGAGACTCCAGGAGAGGGAGGAGGGCCGCGTCGCGTGGGGCGCGGGCCCAACTGCCGTAAGACGTGAGCAACGTGCGAGCAGAAGACCGGTGGTGGTGGAGGAGGGTTGTACGGGAGGCGGGTGAACTTTTGGGGTCCCGGGTCACGGGACCCTGTGCCGGGACCCGTGTGCTGGGTCCGTGTGCCGGGACCCGTGTGCCGGGTCCCGTGTGCCGCTGGGGCGCGGGACGTCCTAACCCGCCAGATCCGAGCCGAACGCCCCGTGCTGATTGGTGGAGAGTCCGACCCCCGTGGGGCCGAAGCTCTGTGACCCGGTCGTCGAGTAGAGGGCGTCCTTGGCGCCGGGCAGGTGCCATGCGGCGCCCGCCTCGTTCTCCTGGGCGGCGATCGCCGTCAGGTCGGCGTGACCGTCCCCGTCGACGTCGGACGCGAGCAGGGTCGCGCCGAAGGCGTCGAGCGCCTCCAGGTCGCCCGGTACCCCGGGGCTGTCCTGGGTCAGCAGCACCGCGCCGGTCCTGGCCACCCCGGAGGACGAACCCCGCAGCAGGGTGATCGTGCCCGCGGAGGAGATGTAGTGGGTGTCGTCCCCGAAGGACTCGCCGGGTGCTCCGACCGCGAGGTCCGCGTAGCCGTCCTTGTCGAGGTCGCCGACCGCGACGGCCGCACCGAACTGGTCGATGTGCTCGGAGGAGTCCGGCACCCCCGAGCTGTTCTGGGTGAGGGTGGTACGGCGGTCGGCGCTCGGGCCCGACGACGTCCCGTAGATGACGCTGATCTCGCCGCCCCTGGAGCCGGACGGGTCGACGTCGTCGTCCAGCGGGTTGCCGATGACGATGTCGCCGTAGCCGTCCTTGTCGAGGTCGCCGATCGCCGCCGTCGTGCCGGCCCGGAGTTTCGCGCCCTTGCTCAGACCGCTCGACGTGCCCTTGTAGTAGACGGCGGCGGCGAGGCGGTCGCCGTCGGGCTGCAGGCCGGTGACGACCAGGTCGGCTTTGGCGTTCTTGTCGACCCGGCCCGCGGTGAGGGAGGGCCGGTCGACGCCGGGGGAGTACGAGGTCACGGCGCCGGTGCTGCCGGACTTGGTGAACGGGCCGCGGACCAGGCGGATCCGGTCGGTCGGGGAGCCCGACGAGCTCTGCGCGGAGATCGCGAGGTCCGGCTTGCCGTCACCGGTGAAGTCGGCCGCGGCGACACTCATGCCGAAGTAGCTTCCGTACTGCGGCGCGGGGTTCTTCACCGTCGTACCGCCGGAGAGACCGGACTTGGAGCCCCAGACGATGACGACGGTGCCGGAGTCCTTCTTGCTGCCCGCGTCCTCGTGCCGCGCGCCGACGACGAGATCGCTGTAGCCGTCCCGGTTGAGGTCGGCGGTGGCGAGCTGCTCGCCGAACTGGTCGCCCTTCTCGGCGGTGTCGGGGATTCCGGCGGTGTTCTGGCTGATGACGGTCCGTGTGGTGGGGTTCAGGCCGCTCGCGGAGCCGTAGACGACGGCGACCTGCCCCGCGTAGGTCTTGCCGTTGACCGTCGTGTCGGACGCGGAGATCGCGACGTCGCGGTAGCCGTCGCCGTTGAAGTCCCCCTGGAGACCGGAAGGCGCGGCGGAGGCGGGGCCGGCCAGGACCAGCGGAGTCAGGCCCGCGGCCAGGAGGGCGGCGAGGGCCGTGGTGGTGCCGAGAGGGCGCTTCATGACGGTGGGCTCCGGATCGTGTGGACGCGGGAGGAATCGGTCCGCCGGTACGGCGGGGAGGGGTCAGTCCGCCAGTACAGCGGGGGAGGGGTCAGTCCGCCAGTACGGCGGGGGAGGAGTCAGTCCGCCGGTACGGCGGGGAGGAATCGATTCGTCGGTACGGCGGGGAGGAGTCAGTCCGCCGGTACGGCGGAGAAGTACGCGCGGTCGCCCAGGCCGAGGTCCAGGCCGAGGTCCAGGCCGAGGTCCAGGCCGAGGTCCGCGACCGTCAGCATGCCGGAACCGGTGCCGGTCGGGCCCGCCGGGGTGTCGGGGAGGAGGTGGAGGCGGCCGGCGCCGGGGCTGCCGAAAGGGGGAGAGGGGTCACCCCCGCCGCCAGCAGGGCGGCGAGGGCCGTTGCCGTCGTGTGCTTGCCTCGCATGGAGTTGTGTCGTCCTCAGCCGTGGGAATGGAGCCGATCGCGCTGAGCCGAGTGCCGCTCAGCCGCCCAGCACCGCCCCGAACCCCGGCGCCCCCGACGTCGAGACGCCCACCGCCGACGGCCCGAACGACTTCGCGCCGGAGGCGGTCGCCGACTTCAGCCACCACACCGCGCCGTCGCCCGAGTTCTCCCCGGGGGCGGTCACGGTCAGGTCGGCCCTGGCGTCCTTCGTCGTGTCGGCGAGGAGGACGCGGGCGCCGAAGCGGTCGCCGGACTCGGAGGAGCCGGGGACGCCGGACGTGGACTGGGAGAGCACCGTGGCGCCCGTCGTCGTCAGGCCGCTCGCCGAGCCGTACAGCACGGTCACCGCGCCGGCGGCGGAGGACTCGCCGGGGGCGCCGACGACCAGGTCCGCGTAGCCGTCGTTGTTCACGTCCCCGAGGGACACCCCGGTGCCGAAGGCGTCGCCCGACTTCGCCGTGCCGGGGACGCCCGACGTGGCCTGGGTGTACGTGACCTCCTTGCCGGTGGAGTCGTCCACGCCGTCGGTCACCGACTGGCCGTACACCACCGTCACCTCGCCGCCGAGGGCGCCGGACGCGTCGGCCGACGTCTCGCGGTGGTTGCCGACCACGACGTCCGCGTTGCCGTCGCCGTTCACATCGGCCACGGACGAGACATGACCGCCGGGGATGTACTCCAGCCAGTAGCTGTAGTCGCCGTTGCCCACGGCCGTGAGCGCGTCGTCGGTGCCCTTGGCGCGGCCGTGGATGACGAGGCTGTCCGTGCCGTCGTTCTGGATGTCGCCGGCCGACAGGTACTCGACGCCGTACGACGCGTCGAACGGCTGCGGCGCGTACGCCAGGGCCGTGCCGCTGCCGCCCGCGAAGTCGCCGGTCTTCGCGAACGGGCCGTCGGTCAGGCGCAGGTTGAACTTGCCGGTGCCGCCCACCGCCACGTCCTGGTCGCCGTCGCCGTCGAAGTCACCGGCGGTCAGGGCCTGGCCGTAGCGGTCGGTGTCGTCGGAGCCGTCGTTGGTCAGGGTGCGGGCGCCGGAGAGGCCGGACGCGCTGCCCCAGACGATCACCACCGTGCCGTCGTTCGTGTCGATCGCCGTGTCCTCGCCGGGGGCCCCGACGACCAGGTCCGCGTAGCCGTCCGTGTTCAGGTCGGCCGAGGTCAGCGCCGTACCGAAGGCGTCGCCCGCCTCCGCGCCGCCCGGGACACCGGACGTGTTCTGGGTGAGGAGCTTGTACTTCGACGTGCCGGGGCCCGTCGAGCCGCCGTAGACGACGGAGACGGCTCCGGCCTTCGACTTGCCGCCGACCGTCGCGGCCGGGGCGCCGATCGCCAGGTCCCGGTAGCCGTCGCCGTTGAAGTCGTACGGGGCGGCCGCGTCCGCCGCGTGGGCGAGAGGGGCCGTCAGGGTGAGGGGGGCCACGACGACGGCGAGGAGGGTCGCGGCCGTCGTGGCGGTACGGATGCGCATAGCGGTTATCGAGTCCTCAAGTGCTCGTGAACAGAGGGGAGTTACTGGGCGATGGGCCAGCCGAAATTGACCTCGCCGCGGAGGCCGAAGGCGCCCGCCGAGATGCTCTTCGCGCCCTTCGTGGTCAGGCCCTTCGCCGTGCCGCGCAGAACCCAGACGGCGCCCTTGGCGTCGTTCTCGCCCTCGGCGGTCGCGACCAGGTCGGCCTTGCCGTTCTTGTCGAGGTCGACCAGGCGGACGGCCGTGCCGAACCAGTCCTGGGACTCGGCGGTGCCCGGCACCCCGGCCGTGGCCTGCGTGTACGACGTGGCGCCGGCCGTGGTCAGGCCGGCGACGGAGCCGTACAGGACGGTCACCGAGCCCGTGTTCCTCTTGCCGCCGACGTCCTCGTTCTGGGCGCCGACCGCGACGTCCGCGTAACCGTCGCCGTTGATGTCGCCGACGCTCACCGCGCAGCCGAAGCAGTCGTCGCCCTCGCCCTTGCCGGGCACCCCGCCCGTGTCCTGGTGGATGGTGACCGGCGTCTGCGTCGGGTCGGGGCCGGTCGGGCCGCCGTACCAGACGTTGATCTCGCCGCCCTTGTGCGCGCCCTTGTAGATGTTGCCGAGGACCAGGTCGCCGTAGCCGTCGCCGTTGACGTCGCCGATCGCGCCCTGGTCGCCGTCGGCGGTGGGCAGGTCGGTCGTCTCGTACGCCGTGCCGGTCCAGCGGAGGTAGCCGATCGCGCCGCCCTCGTCGCCGGTCACGCCGACCGGGTAGAGCCGCTCGGCCGCGCCGTCACCGCTCAGGTCGCCCGCGAAGACGGTCTGCGTGGAGCCGAGTTCGTCGATGTCGTACTCACGGGCCGGGGCTCCCGTGCGCTTCCAGGGGCCGTCGAAGACGCGGGTGGTCGGCCGGCTGGTGACCGTCAGGTCGGTGTCGCCGTCGCCGTCGAAGTCGGCCGCCGCGAGGCCGATGGCGTAGCCGCCCCCCTCGGAGACCCAGTCCGGCTGCGGCACGCGTGCGCCGCCGGACAGGCCGGACTTGCCGCCCCACAGGATCGTGGCGGTACCGACGCCGTGATAGTCACCGAGGCCCTCGTTCGGGGCGCTGACGACGAGGTCCGCGTATCCGTCCCTGTCGAGGTCGCCCGAGGCCAGCGAGGCGCCGAACTGGTCCAGCTCCTCGGCCACGCCCGGCACGCCGGGCGAGTTCTGCGTGATCACGGACCGCTTGCCCGCCGACAGGCCCGACGACGAGCCGTACAGCACGACCACCGCACCGGCGGTGATCTTGCCGTCCACCATGGTGTTGGAGGCACCGATCGCGACATCGCGGTAGCCGTCGCCGTTGAAGTCGTCGGCGTGTTTGGCGGGGGCGGCCGAGGCGGGCGTGGTGAGCGTCAGCGGGGTCAGGCCCGCGACGAGGAGGGCGGCGAGCGCCGCGGCGGTACGGATGCGCACGGTGGGGCTCCAGATGCCGGAGGGGAAGGAGGGCCCGCACCCTTGCCGAGTGCGGGCCCAACTCATGAGTGCTGTACGTCAGTTGGCGGCATTGCCGCCGAACAGCGGGGCCGCGTCCGTCGAGACGCCGACCGAGGACGCCGACAGGGAGCGCGAGCCGGCCGTGGTGATCTTCGTGCCGTTGGAGGGCAGGTAGGTCACCGAGCCGTTGCCGCTGTTCTCGCCGTACGCGCCGACCGTCAGGTCCGCCTTGCCGTCGCCCGTGACGTCGGTGAGCTTCACCTCGGTGCCGAAGAAGTCGTCCTTCTCGTCAGAGTCGGGGACGCCTGCCGTGGACTGGGAGAGGTACTGGTAGCCGGAGGTGGTGTTCAGGCCGGAGGCCGAGCCGTAGAGGACCGTCACCGCGCCCGCGTTGACGACGCCGCCGAGGTTCTCGCCGGCCGAGGCCACGACCAGGTCCTGGAAACCGTCGCCGTTGATGTCACCGAGCGACAGGTCGTTGCCGAAGAAGTCGCCGCGCTCGGAGGAACCGGGGACATTGCCGGTGTTCTGGGTGACGGACGTGGCCCCGGCCGGGCCGGAGGCGGAGCCGTGGATGATGTGGACCTTGCCGCCGGTGGCGGACTCCGGCACGGACGGCTCGCTGCCGTCCTTGGACGGGTCCCACTCCTCGCCGGTCACGATGTCGCCGAAGCCGTCGCCGTTGACGTCACCGATGCCGGTGACGATGCCGGGCTTCAGCTTCTGCGCGGAGGTGACCTTCAGACCGGAGGCGGTGCCGGGCACGTAGTAGTTGGCGTTCCAGCCGTAGTCGCTGTCCGTCTCGTAGCCGTCGACGATCAGGTCGGTCTTCTTGTCGCCGTTGACGTCGCCCGCGGTGAGGTTGATCGGGCCCGCGCCGTTGCCGGACATGATCGGCGGCTTGACGGTGTAGCTGCCGCCCGCCGTGCCGGACTTGGTGATGCCGCCCTTGAACACGTGGATCGTGCTCGTGGTGGCGCCGACCGCGAGGTCCTCCGTGCCGTCGCCGTCGAAGTCGCCCGAGGCCAGGGACTTGCCCCACTTGTCGTGGGAGGAGGGCGCCGGGTCGTTGAGCGTGGTGGCGCCGGACAGACCGCTCGCCGAGCCCCACACGATCAGGACCGTGCCCCCGTCCGTGTCGCCGGAGACGTCCTCCAGGTACGCGGAGACGGCGAGGTCGTCGTAGCCGTCGCCGTTGTAGTCGCCGTACGCGCTGAGCCAGCCGAAGCCGTCGTTCGTCTCGGCGCTGCCGGGCACGCCGGCCGTGTTCTGGCTGATCGTGGTGCGCTTCGACGAGGTCACACCGTTCGCCGAGCCGTACAGGGCGACGATCTGACCGGCGCCCTTCTTGCCGCCGACGGTGGCCGCTCCGGCCGCGTACGCGACATCGCCGTATCCGTCGTTGTTGAAGTCGGCCACCGGGTGGTGGACCGAGTCGGCCGCCGTGGCTGTAGCGGCCGTGAAGGTGAGCAGCCCGCCCGTCAGCGCGGCCGCGGAGGCCGTCGCGAGGGCGAGTCGCAAATGCTTGTGCATGCGGGAATCTCCTGCGGCATGCGGGACGCCTGGCAGACGTCCACAGTCAATGGGGTGCCCGTCCTGCCCCTGTTCGCCCGGAGTTTGCCTGGGCGTGGGGAGGGCGTTGGCTAACAGGAGACCGGTGAGGGGGCGGGAGGGTTGTACGGGAGTTCGAGAAATTTTTGAGCGGGGTGGGGGTGGTGGGGTTGATGGGGGGCCATGGGGCTCGGGGGCGCCACATCGGCCGTCACGGAAACGGGTAGCTCCGGGGCATACGAGTTCGAGAACGGGGTGAAGTCATGCAAGAAACCGTTTGGACCGTGGCCGCGGTGATCGTCATCTTGAACACCGTGGGCTTCCTCGCGGCCGTGCTGTTCGTCAAGGTGCACCGGGTGTGGAAACGCCGCCGGGGGTGAGAGCGGGGGGTGAGGGCGGAGGGGGCGAAGGGCCCGCACTCCTGTGACCGGATCGCGGGCCCAACTCATCTATGCCGTACGTCAGTTGGCGGCCTGCCCGCCGAAACCGGGTGATCCCTTCGTCGACAGGCCCACGGAGGACGCGGAGAGGGTGCGTGAGCCGGTCGTGGTGATCTTCGTGCCGTCGGAGGGCAGGTAGACCACCCGGCCGTTGCCGCCGTTCTCGCCGGACGCCCCGACCGTGAGGTCCGCCTTGCCGTCGCCCGTGACGTCGGTGAGCTTCACCTCGGAGCCGAAGTGGTCGTACCTCTCGTCCGCGCCGGGCACACCGGCCGTGGACTGGGCGAAGTGCTGGAGGCCGGAGTCGGTGTCCAGGCCGGAGGCCGAGCCGTAGAGGACCGTGACCGCGCCCGTGTCGCCGACACCGTTCAGGCTCTCGCCGGACACGCCGACCACCAGGTCCTGGAAGCCGTCGCCGTTGATGTCGCCGAGCGACAGGTCGTTGCCGAACTCGTCGCGGATCTCGGAGGAGTCGGGCACGTTGCCGGTGTCCTGGGTCACCGCGACGGCCGTGCCCGGGCCGGAGGCCGAGCCGTAGGCGATGTGGACCTGGCCGCCGGTGACGGCGTCGGGCCCGGACAGTACGTCGCCGTCGGACGGGTCCCAATCCTCGCCGGTCACGATGTCGCCGTAGCCGTCGCCGTTGATGTCGCCGATGCCGCTGACGATTCCGGACTTCAGCTGCTGGGCGGAGGAGACGGACAGGCCGGAGGCGGTGCCGGGCACGTAGTAGTTGACGATCAAGCGCTTCTCGCTGTCGGGATCCCAGCCGGTGACGATCAGGTCGGTCCGCTTGTCGCCGTTGACGGCGCCCGCGGTGAGATTGACCGCGCCGGTGAATTCCTCGGACTTGATGGGCGGCTCGAAGGTGTAGCGGCCGCCGGCCTTGCCGGACTTGGCGATGCCGCCCTTGAACACGTGGATCGTTCTCGAAGCGGTGCCGACCGCGAGGTCCTGCTTGCCGTCGCCGTCGAAGTCGCCCGCGGCCAGGGACTTGCCCCAGTCGCCGTGGGTGACGGGCGCCGGGTCCTTCAGGGTCGTAGCGCCGGACAGGCCCTTCGGTGAACCCCACACGATGACGACCGTGCCGGTGTCCCTGTCGCCGCCGGCGTCCTCCAGGGCCGCGGAGACGGCGAGGTCGTCGTAGCCGTCGCCGTTGAAGTCGCCGTAGGCGGGGTCTTGGCCGAAGCAGTCGCCGGTCTCGGCGCTGTCGGGGATTCCGGGCGTGTTCTGGCTGATCGTGGTGCGCTTCGTGGACGTCACGCCGTTCGCCGAGCCGTACAGGGCGACGATCTGACCGGCGAAATTGTTGCCGCCCACATTGGCGCCGACGGCCGAGTACGCGACATCGCCGTACCCGTCGCCGTTGAAGTCGGCCACGGGCTGGTGGACCGAGTCGGCCGCGGTCGCCGTCGCGGCCGTGAAGGTGAGCAGACCGCCGGTCAGCGCGGCCGCGGAGGCCGTCGCGAGGGCGAGTCGCAGGTGCTTGTGCATGCGGGTCTCCTGCGGCATGCGGGACGCCTGGTAGTAGGCGTCCACAGTAAATGGGGGGTCCGAACTCCCCCTGGTTCACCCGGAGTTGGCCTGGGCGTGGGGAGGTCGTTGCTGAACAGGAGACCGGTGGGGTGGCAGGAGAGTTGTACGGGCGTTCGAGAAATTTGTTGGCGCGGGAGGGGCTAGGCGGAGGGCGGCAGGGGGTCGGAGACGAAGGTCCCCAGCCCGACTTCGCCTCGTGTCCAGCCCTGCTCCCGTGCATGCCGCATGGCCTTCGCTGCCGTTGCGTTCACCACGCCGAACTCCTGGGCGATTTCCAGCGTGGAGGGCACGCGGCTTCCCGGCGGATATGTGCCGTCCTGGATGCGTCGGATGATCTCCGCTGCGATCTGTCGCCACAGCGGGCGTGTGCGATCAAGCTCCATGAACTTCAGCGTGGATGACCACGGCATTCTGTGCATCCGTGGTTATCTGCGGTTATCTACGGGTATCGTGGCTCCGAAAGCAGAACGGCCCCGACTGGAAGCGGCTACTTCCTCACCGGGGCCTGAGCCGACTGAACAGGAGTCGACCTATGCGCAGCCTAATGGCCGCGATCCTGACCTTCTTCCTGCCTCCTCGTGGAGCGCACCGAGCCGCCGTGTCACGGCAGGGACTCACCCCCTGGCCGCCCTGCCCGCCCCGTCCGCCCCATCCGCACAGCGAGGTCATCCTCGCCGACGGCCTCCCCCTGGTCCGCCCGTACGTCGCCGTATGGGAACGCGAGCGGGACGAGCTGGACCGGCAACGGCTTCAGCGGGCGCGGCGCCGGGCGGCCGTTCTCGCGACGCTCGGCCAGGACTACGTCCCGTTGGAGGCAGCCGTATGAGTACGTCACGTCTTCGCAGCCTCGGCGTCGACCCGGGCACCGGCAAGGAGGCGTTCGTGGTCGCGCGACCCGGCGGTTTCCTTGAGGAATTGGCCGACGTGCACGCCCTGAAGGCCGCCGCCGTCCTCGTCGCGGTCGTCGGGGCCGTGCTGGAGGGAGGCAGGTCGTCGGACGCCGAACTCGCCGCCTTCGTACCGGCGTTGCACGGCGCGCTCGAAGAATGCGTCGGCATCATGGCGGCGGACAGGGCGTGACGGAGCGATGAGTGGGTGCCCGGGGTCCGCCCTGAGCACCCACTCACACACTCACCCGGCGCCTTATCGGCTCAGCACCCTGCCGTACCCCACCGCCCCCGACAGCCGCAGCTTCGCCGGGCTGAGCGTCACGGCCGGCAGGCGGGGCGCGTCGCCTGCGGATGCCCGGTACCAGAGGGCACCCGCAGGGCCTGCGGCGGAGCCGCTGTTGGACACAGCCTCGCCCGGCGCGCCGATCACATGGTCGTCGTACCCCGCCGTGTCGTAGTCCGCCGCCGTCACCGCCGCGCCGAACAGGTCGCCCTGCTCGGCTGTCCCCGGCACCCCGGGGGAGTTCTGGCTGAAGGACGGGCCGGTGAAGACGCCGTCGCCGCCCGCCTCCAGCTCCCAGTACGCGCCCGCCCGGGCCGCCGTGCCCACGGTCTCGTGGCTCGCGCCCGCGAGCAGCGCGTCGCCGCTGCCGTCGAGGTCCACGACCGCCAGCGAGGCGCCGAAGTTGTCCTCGGTCTCCGCCGTGCCACCCACGGACGGGGAGGACTGGGTGGTGCAGGTGACCTTGCCGCCGAGTGTCGTGCCCGGGGCGCCGAAGACCGTGGCGATGGCGCCGCCGAGCTGGTCCTCGCAGTGGGTGCGGTCGGACTCGGGATTGCGGTGCACCTCGCCGATCGCGAGGTCGGTGCGGTGGTCGCCGTCGAAGTCACCGGCGGCGAGCGCGGAGCCGAAGTCGGAGGTGCGCCAGCGGGTCTCCCAGGTGCCGGAGGCGAGCGAGCGCACGCGGGTGCCGGAGCTCTCCATGCCGTAGAAGGTGGACGCGAAGTCGTCCGTGCCGTCGCCGTCGAAGTCGGCGCTGGTCAGGGCGCGGGCGTCGCCGAAGTTATAGGCATCGACCGGGGTGGTCGGCGAGGCGGTGGTGAGCGGGCCGCGGCGCAGGACGCTCTGGCCCACCTCCTCGCCGCCCACGGTGAGTACGACGTCCTGGTCGCCGTCGCCGTCGTAGTCCCCGGCGGTGACGAGCCGGCCGAGCTGCTGGTTGTCGACACCCTTGGCGATCGTGTACCCGGACTTCAGGCCCTTGGCCGATCCCCACAGGACGTAGGCGGCGCCCCCACGCCGGCCGGACGCCTTCACCCGCTCGCCGGGGGCCGTGACGACCAGGTCGGCGAAGCGGTCGCCGTTGAAGTCGCCGGACTGCACGGCGTACCCGTACTGGTCCCCGGCCTCCGCGGTCCCCGGAACACCGGCGCTCGCCTGGCTGATCTTGCTGGTGCGGCCCCCGAGCCCCTTGGCCGAGCCCCAGAGCACATGTACGAACCCGGCCTCCGCCCGGCCGACGGCGGTGCCCTTGGGGACGCCGACCGCGAGGTCCGCGTACCCGTCGCCGTTGAAGTCGCTGCGCACGGACGGGGCGGCGGTGGCCGTGGGCGCGGTCAGCACGCCGACGGCCAGAGCGGAGGCCGCGACGAGCACGACGGCTGGAAAAGCTCTTCGCCCGCGCGTCGGCCGGAGGCCGCGCCGCTGGTGGGGAGAGGGGGACATGGGGGGCTCCAGGTGAGGATTCGCAACCACGAGTGCCCCCCAGGAGGAGGACGGTGGGCGTGCCGTTATTGGGTGTGACACCAGAGACGGACGAAGGGTTGTGTGCGGGTGGCCGAGAAGTGAACCCGAGTGCGGGCGAACGTTCGTCGGCGGTCGTGCGTCTGCGGTGCGAAGCGACCGCAGAACACCACTGACTAGGAGACGTGACGATGACCGGTATCCGCGTACGGATCGCCCTGGCCGCCCTGGCGTTGAGCCCACTGGCCGTCGGCTGCTCCGCGCTCGCCGGCGGCGGGCAGAGCAGCGCCTCGTGCGTGTTCGCCGTGGACTACGACGACCGCTTGTACGTCGACGTGGGCGGCGTCGACTACGAGCTGGGCGCCGAGTTGGGCACGGCACGGGAGTCGTTCTGCGACGACCAGGGCGGCGGCGATGAGGACCGGGTCCCGGAAGAGGACCTGACCCTCTACAAGGTGTACGCCCTCAAGGGCGTCGACACCGACGACGCCATCGCGGTCCGCGAGTCCCCGAAGGGGGAGGTGCACGTCGTGCTCCATGGGACCGAGGACGAGGGTGTGAACAAGGCGGCCGAGAGGATCTTCGGCCGCGACAGCGGAGACAGCGGAGACAGCGGAGACAGCGGAGACAGCGGAGACAGTGACGACGGAGGCGGCAGCGGCGCGAGCTCCGCGAGGTGCGCGTTCGCCGTGGAGTACGGCGAGAACACCTACACCGGCCGCGCGGGCGCCGAGTTCGAACTCGGCGCCAAGGTAGGGACGGCCCGTACGACGTACTGCGACGACACCCCCGGCGACGGCGACGGCGACGGCGACGGCGCCGCCACGCCCGAGCCGGAGCGGTTCGAGGCGTACGAGGTCGAGGGGCTGGACCCGGCCGACGTCATCGCGATCCGCCGCTCGGCGGACGAGGAGCCGTACTTCATGGTGCGTCTGGGCGACGATCTGCCGCCGGAGGTCGAGAAGCTGCTCTCGGCGCAGTAGGCGGTCGGGCGGCGAAACGGGCGACGCCCCCGGGTCCTTACTGGACCAGGGGGCGTCGCAGAGCCGCCCGCCCAGACACGTACCCACTTCGACCGGTAACCGCTTTGACCGGTTACCACTCTGGCGGGGTACCAGGCTGGACGGGCGGGCCCGTGGCTACTTCACCGGCTCCGGCTCCGGCTCGCTCTCCGTCTCCGCCGTGCCCGCCGGGGGCTCGTCCTCGTCCGGGACCGGGGTCTTGACGGACTCCAGGAGGAGCTGGGCGACGTCGACGACCGTGATGGACTCCTTGGCCTTGCCCTCGTTCTTCTTGCCGTTCACGGAGTCCGTGAGCATGACGAGGCAGAACGGGCAGGCGGTGGAGACGATGTCGGGGTTGAGGGACAGGGCCTCGTCGACACGCTCGTTGTTGATGCGCTTGCCGATCCGCTCCTCCATCCACATCCGCGCGCCACCGGCGCCACAGCAGAAGCCGCGCTCCTTGTGGCGGTGCATCTCCTGCTGACGCAGGCCCGGAACGGCGGACATGATCTCGCGCGGGGGCGTGTAGATCTTGTTGTGGCGGCCCAGGTAGCAGGGGTCGTGGTAGGTGATCAGACCCTCGACCGGGGTCACCGGGATCAGCTTGCCCTCGTCGATCAGGTGCTGGAGCAGCTGGGTGTGGTGGATGACCTCGTAGTCGCCGCCGAGCTGCGGGTACTCGTTGCCGAGCGTGTTGAGGCAGTGCGGGCAGGTGGCGACGATCTTCTTGGCCGACTTCGGCTTCTTCGTCTCCGGGTCGTCGTCGTCCTCGCCGAAGGCCATGTTCAGCGCGGCGACGTTCTCCATGCCGAGCTCCTGGAACAGCGGCTCGTTGCCGAGGCGGCGGGCGGAGTCACCGGTGCACTTCTCGTCGCCGCCCATGATGGCGAACTTGACGCCCGCCATGTGCAGCAGCTCGGCGAAGGCCTTGGTGGTCTTCTTCGCCCGGTCCTCCAGCGCGCCCGCGCAGCCGACCCAGTACAGGTACTCGACCTCGGACAGGTCCTCGATGTCCTTGCCGACGACCGGAACCTCGAACTCGACTTCCTTCAGCCACTCCAGGCGCTGCTTCTTGGCCAGGCCCCAGGGGTTGCCCTTCTTCTCCAGGTTCTTGAGCATCGTCCCGGCCTCGGACGGGAAGGCGGACTCGATCATCACCTGGTAGCGGCGCATGTCGACGATGTGGTCGACGTGCTCGATGTCGACCGGGCACTGCTCCACGCACGCACCGCAGGTGGTGCAGGACCACAGCACATCGGGGTCGATGACGCCGTTCTCCTCGACGGTCCCGATCAGCGGCCGCTCGGCCTCGGCGAGCGCGGCGGCGGGAACGTCCTTGAGCTGCTCCTCGGACGCCTTCTCCTCGCCCTCCATGCTCTTGCCGCCACCGGCCAGCAGGTACGGCGCCTTGGCGTGCGCGTGGTCGCGCAGCGACATGATGAGCAGCTTCGGGGACAGCGGCTTACCGGTGTTCCAGGCCGGGCACTGCGACTGACAGCGACCGCACTCGGTGCAGGTGGAGAAGTCCAGCAGCCCCTTCCAGGAGAACTGCTCGACCTGGCTGACACCGAAGACGTCGTCGTCACCGGGGTCGGTGAAGTCGATCGCCTTGCCGCCGCTGGTCATCGGCTGCAGGGCACCCAGGGCGGTGGCACCGTCGGCGTTCCGCTTGAACCAGATGTTCGGGAAGCCGAGGAAGCGGTGCCAGGCGACACCCATGTTGGTGTTCAGCGAGACCACGATCATCCAGATGAACGAGGTGCTGATCTTCACCATCGCGGTGAGGTAGACGAGGTTCTGCAGCGCCGGGACGCTCAGCCCCTTGAAGGCCAGGACCAGCGGGTACGAGGCGAAGTACCCGGCCTCGTAGTGCTCGACGTGGTGCAGCGCGCCCTCCAGGCCCCGCAGCACGTAGATCGCGAGACCGATGGTGAGGATGACGTACTCGACGAAGTACGCCTGACCGGCCTTGGAGCCCGCGAAGCGGGACTTGCGGCCGGCGCGCGAGGGCAGGCTCAGCAGGCGGATCACGATGAGCACGGCGATGCCGAGGATCGTCATCACACCGATGAACTCGATGTACAGCTCGAACGGCAGGAACCCACCGATGACCGGCAGCACCCAGTCGGCCTTGAAGAGCTGGCCGAACGCCTGGGCGAGGGTCGGCGGCAGGGTGAGGAAGCCGACGGCAACGAACCAGTGGGCGAAGCCCACGATGCCCCACCGGTTCATCCGGGTGTGGCCGAGGAACTCCCGCACCAGCGTCACACTGCGCTGATAGGGATTGTCGGTACGGCTGCCGGCCGGGACCGGCTGGCCCAGTTTGAAATACCGGAAGAACTGACCGATGGCGCGTGCGAGCAGCGCGACGCCGACCACGGTCAGAACCAGCGACACGATGATCGCGGCGAGTTGCATGTCGGGGCTCCTCGGGCCTGCGAGGGAGGTCTCAGCGAGATTACTAAGCGGTAACTTAGGTGGTACTTCGAGACTACCCTCATCTCTTGCCGCACTGTAGCCAGCGAGGCGGTGATCTGCGTCGCTGAGGGTTGCCTGAGTGACCGTGGCGTGACTGTGCGGTGCCGGACGGGTCGGTCCGGGGTGGCGCGGCCGTTCGCGGGGATTGCCGATCCGAGCCGATCCGAGCCCGTGCCACCCCGTAAACCCGATCGTGTTATTCCCGCAATATCGGGGCATACCGTCATAACCTCGGCTTGTGCTGTACGGGATCGCCTCCGCTGCCTCCGCCCTGCTCCTCACCGCCGTGCTGACCGCGCTGCTGCGGGCCCCCGCCGTGCGCCTCGGTCTGGTCGAGCGTCGGCGGGGCCGGGTGGTGCCGTTGCTCGGCGGGTTGGCGGTGACCGGTGGGACCGCGCTCGTGGCCCTCGGCGGCGAGTGGACCGGGGTCGCGCCGCTGGGGGAGGAGGCGGCGTGGCTGCTCGCCGGAGGGTGCGCGGTCGCGCTGCTCGGGCTGGTCGCCGATGTGCGACGGGTGCCGGCCGTGGTGCAGACGGGGTGCGTGGCCGGGGTGGCCGCGGTGGCCCTGCCGTACGAGGAATGGGGTGCCGCGGGCGCGGTGGCGGCCGTCGCGCTGACCGTACTGCTGACATTCGCCTTCGCCTCCCTCGACCACGCGGACGGCGTGCTCGGGGCCGTCGGCGCCGTGACGGCCTTCGCGCTCGGCGGATGCGCCGCCGCCGCGTTCTACGGCGAGGTCGCCGCCCTGCTCGGCGTACTGGCCGCCGCGCTCACCGGTTTCCTGGTCCTCGGCCGCCCTCCGGCGCGGGTGGTGCCGGGCCGGTGCGGGGCGCTGTTCGTCGGCTTCGTCCTCGCCTCGACGGTGGTGCTCGTGCACGCGGACGCCGAGACGGGTTGGTCCGGCCCGGCGGCGGTGTTCGCCCTGACGGCGGTCGCGACCGCCGACGCCGTACTCGTCCTCGTCTCGCGCCGCCGGGCGGCCCGGCCGCTGCTGCGTGCGGCCCCCGACCACGTCGTCCATCGTCTGCGCCGACTCGGCGTGACGCCCGGGGCGGCGACGGTCGCCGTCGGGGTCGCGGCCCTGGCCGGTGCGGTCATGGGCCTGTTGATCGACCTCGGACGCCTGGGCCCGACGGCGGTGTGGTGGGTGGCGGGGGCGGCCGGGATCGTGGTGCTGGGGCTGGTGTGGGTGCCGGTGTACCGGCCGGGGGTGGGACGGCCGCGGCGGCCGTACGGGACGCCCTCGGGCAGGAGCGCCGCGCCGCGGCCCTACGACCGCGACGGCCAGCTGGCACTCAGGCGGCGGACTAGCTGACCGGACCGGCAGGGTGAACGGGTGGGCCGAGCGCGTCGGTCGTGTCGGTCGAGTCGGGTGTCGCTTCGGGCGCCGCTTCGGGCGTGGGGCCTGGCAGGTGCGGTCGTCCATCGACAAGGATGCCCCGATGAACGATCACATAGCCCCGCGTCCGCCCGTGCTGAGCCCGGTTCGTTGGGTGGCCCGCGGTGCCGTCATGGCCCTGGCCCTCGCCGGTGCCGCGTGGGTGGCCCGGGCCCTGTGGCACGTTCGGCTCGCGGCGGCCGGGATGCCGGACGCCGGGCCGCTCTACCGGGACGGGGACCGGCAGCGCCTGCCGACGCCGCTGGAGGACGGCTACCACGTCGTCAGCTCGGTGGGAGATGTCGCCACCCTGATCTGCGCGCTCACGTTCCTGCTCTGGCTGCAACGCCTCCGGGACAACGCCCGCACCCTCTCCGGCCGACCCCCGCGCTACGCCGGGATCTGGGTCTACGCCGGCTGGATCATCCCCGTCGCGAACCTCTGGATCCCCCGCGGAGTCGTCGCCGACATCCACCACGCCGGCGCCCCCGAGGCGCGACTGCCGCGCGCGGTGAACTGGTGGTGGGCCCTGTGGCTCGTGGCGATGCTCAGCGGCACGGGCCTGATGTACGCGGACACGACGGACGAGGTCATCGCACGGGCCTACGACAAGGTGGAGCTGCTCCTGGCGGCCGACGCGGCGGTGATCGGCGCGGCGGTGGCGGCCGTCTTCGTCGTACGCGCGCTGACGGCGACTCAGCAGCGGTACGCCCCATGACCCCCACCGCGTACCCCCGGACAGGTGATCGTTTGACGCCGCCCAACCCCCCCTCAACCCCACAAACCCCCAGCTCACCCGCCACCTACACATAAGCAGCAGATAAAAGTTGAGCCCCCTCGACTCAGCTCTGTTGACCGAGCGGGAAGGGTCATGCACACTTGAGTCCGTTCCACTCAAGTCATTGTTGGAGGAATTGAAATGGCACGTGCGGTCGGCATCGACCTGGGCACGACTAACTCCGTCGTCAGCGTTCTGGAGGGCGGCGAGCCCACCGTCATCACCAACGCCGAGGGTGCCAGGACCACGCCGTCCGTCGTCGCCTTCGCGAAGAACGGTGAGGTGCTGGTCGGCGAGGTCGCCAAGCGCCAGGCGGTCACGAACGTGGACCGGACGATTCGGTCCGTGAAGCGTCACATGGGTACGGACTGGAAGATCGAGCTGGACGGCAAGCCGTTCAACCCGCAGCAGATGTCCGCGTTCATCCTGCAGAAGCTGAAGCGGGACGCCGAGGCGTACCTGGGCGAGAAGGTGACCGACGCGGTCATCACCGTCCCGGCGTACTTCAACGACTCCGAGCGGCAGGCCACCAAGGAGGCCGGTGAGATCGCGGGACTGAACGTCCTCCGCATCGTCAACGAGCCGACCGCCGCCGCCCTCGCCTACGGCCTCGACAAGGACGAGCAGATCATCCTCGTCTTCGACCTCGGTGGCGGCACGTTCGACGTGTCCCTCCTCGAGATCGGTGACGGCGTCGTCGAGGTGAAGGCCACCAACGGTGACAACCACCTCGGTGGTGACGACTGGGACCAGCGCGTCGTCGACTACCTGGTGCAGCAGTTCCGCGCCGGGCACGGCGTGGACCTCGCCAAGGACAAGATGGCCCTCCAGCGGCTGCGTGAGGCTGCCGAGAAGGCCAAGATCGAGCTGTCGTCCTCGACCGAGACCTCGATCAACCTGCCCTACATCACCGCCTCCGCCGAGGGTCCCCTGCACCTCGACGAGAAGCTCACCCGCGCCCAGTTCCAGCAGCTCACCGCGGACCTGCTCGAGCGCTGCAAGACGCCGTTCCACAACGTCATCAAGGACGCGGGCATCAGCCTGTCCGAGATCGACCACGTCGTCCTGGTCGGTGGCTCCACCCGTATGCCCGCCGTCGCCGAGCTCGTCCGCGAGCTGACCGGTGGCAAGGACGCCAACAAGGGCGTCAACCCGGACGAGGTCGTCGCCATCGGCGCCGCCCTGCAGGCCGGTGTCCTCAAGGGTGAGGTCAAGGACGTCCTGCTCCTCGACGTGACCCCGCTGTCCCTCGGTATCGAGACCAAGGGCGGCATCATGACGAAGCTCATCGAGCGGAACACGACGATCCCGACCAAGCGGTCCGAGATCTTCACGACCGCCGAGGACAACCAGCCCTCCGTGCAGATCCAGGTCTACCAGGGCGAGCGCGAGATCGCGGCGTACAACAAGAAGCTCGGGATGTTCGAGCTGACCGGTCTGCCGCCGGCCCCGCGCGGTGTCCCGCAGATCGAGGTCGCCTTCGACATCGACGCCAACGGCATCATGCACGTGACCGCCAAGGACCTGGGCACGGGCAAGGAGCAGAAGATGACCGTCACCGGCGGCTCCTCGCTGCCGAAGGACGAGGTCGACCGGATGCGCCAGGAGGCCGAGAAGTACGCGGAGGAGGACCACGCCCGCCGCGAGGCCGCCGAGAGCCGCAACCAGGGCGAGCAGCTCGTCTACCAGACGGAGAAGTTCCTCAAGGACAACGAGGACAAGGTCCCCGGCGACATCAAGACCGAGGTCGAGGCCGCCGTCGAGGAGCTGAAGGCCACGCTCAAGGGCGAGGACACCGCCGAGATCCGTACGGCCACCGAGAAGGTCGCCGCCGTCTCGCAGAAGCTCGGCCAGGCCCTGTACGCCGACGCCCAGGCCGCGCAGGCCGCGGGCGGCGAGGCCGGTGCCGGCGCGGGTGGCGGTGACGCCAAGGCCGACGACGACGTCGTGGACGCCGAGATCGTCGACGAGGACCGCAAGGACGGTGCCGCGTGACAGAGGAGACCCCGGGCTTCGACGAGCAGCAGCCGCAGTCGGCTCAGCCGCAGCAGCCCGACGTCCCCTCCGGCTCCGAGGACGCCGAGCCGAAGGCCGCCCCCCAGGAGGGGGCGGCCCCGGCCGGGGACGCGGCAGCAGCGGCCCAGGTGGCCGGTCTGACGGCCCAGCTGGACCAGGTGCGTACGGCGCTCGGTGAGCGCACGGCGGACCTCCAGCGGCTCCAGGCCGAGTACCAGAACTACCGCCGCCGGGTCGAGCGCGACCGGATCACGGTCCGGGAGATCGCCATCGCGAACCTCCTGACCGAACTCCTGCCCGTGCTCGACGACATCGGCCGCGCGCGGGAACACGGCGAACTGGTCGGCGGCTTCAAGTCCGTCGCCGAGTCGCTGGAGACCGTCGCGGCGAAGATGGGTCTCATGCAGTTCGGCAAGGAGGGCGAGCCCTTCGACCCGACGCTCCACGAGGCCCTGATGCACAGCTACGCGCCGGACGTCACCGAGACGACGTGCGTGGCGATTCTGCAGCCGGGGTATCGCATCGGCGAGCGCACCATCCGCCCCGCGCGGGTGGCCGTCGCCGAACCGCAGCCGGGCGCGCAGGCCGTCAAGGCCGACGAGGCCGAGGCGGGCGACGACAAGGAGAGCGGTGGCCCGGACGAGGGCTGACGCCGACCGCGTGCACACCGAGGGGAAGGAGGGACGTCGAGGATGAGCACCAAGGACTTCATCGAGAAGGACTTCTACAAGGTCCTCGGCGTCCCCAAGGACGCCACCGAGGCCGAGATCAAGAAGGCGTACCGGAAGCTCGCCCGCGAGTTCCACCCGGACGCCAACAAGGGCAACGCCAGGGCCGAGGAGCGCTTCAAGGAGATCTCCGAGGCGAACGACGTCCTCGGCGACCCCAAGAAGCGCAAGGAGTACGACGAGGCCCGCGCCCTCTTCGGCAACGGCGGCTTCCGCCCCGGGCCGGGCGCGGGCGGCGGCTCGTTCAACTTCGACCTGGGCGACCTCTTCGGAGGCGGCGCCCAGGGCCAGGGCGGCTCCGGCGGCTTCGGCGGGGGCATCGGGGACGTCTTCGGGGGCCTGTTCAACCGGGGCGGCGCGGGCGCGGGCACACGTGCGCAGCCCCGGCGCGGCCAGGACATCGAGTCCGAGGTCACGCTGAGCTTCACCGAGGCCATCGAGGGCGCGACCGTACCGCTGCGCATGTCCTCCCAGTCCCCGTGCAAGGCCTGTTCGGGCACCGGCGACAAGAACGGCACGCCCCGCGTGTGCCCGACCTGCGTCGGCACCGGCCAGGTGGCGCGCGGCTCGGGCGGCGGGTTCTCCCTCACCGACCCGTGCCCCGACTGCAAGGGGCGCGGCCTCATCGCCGAGCACCCCTGCCTGGACTGCAAGGGCAGCGGCCGCGCCAGGTCCTCCCGCACGATGCAGGTCCGTATCCCGGCCGGAGTCACGGACGGCCAGCGGATCCGGCTGCGCGGCAAGGGGGCACCCGGCGAGCGCGGCGGCCCGGCCGGTGATCTGTACGTGGTCGTGCATGTGGACCCGCACCCGGTCTTCGGCCGCAAGGAGGACAACCTCACGGTGACCGTGCCGGTGACGTTCGCCGAGGCGGCGCTCGGCGGGGAGGTCAGGGTCCCGACCCTGGGCGGCCCGCCGGTCACGCTGAAGCTGCCCTCGGGCACGCCCAACGGGCGCACGATGCGGGCCCGCGGCAAGGGCGCCTTCCGCAAGGACGGCACCCGCGGGGACCTGCTGATCACGGTCGAGGTGAGTGTCCCGAAGGACCTGTCGGGGAAGGCTCGTGACGCACTGGAGGCGTATCGCGAGGCGACCGCGGAAGAGGACCCGCGGGCGGAGCTGTTCCAGGCCGCGAAGGGAGCATGAGAGAGATGGACGGTCGTCGACGCAATCCGTACGAGCTGACGGAAGAGACACCGGTGTACGTCATCTCGGTGGCCGCCCAGCTCTCGGGCCTGCACCCGCAGACCCTGCGCCAGTACGACCGCCTGGGCCTGGTCTCCCCGGACCGCACGGCCGGGCGCGGCCGCCGATACTCGGCCCGCGACATCGAACTCCTGCGCACCGTCCAGCAGTTGTCGCAGGACGAGGGCATCAACCTGGCCGGCATCAAGCGCATCATCGAACTGGAGAACCAGGTCGCCGCGCTCCAGCAGCGCGTCGCCGAACTCCAGTCGGCGGTCGAGGGCGCGGCGGCGGCGATGCAGCAGCGCGAGGCCGCGGTCCACGCGTCGTACCGCCGCGACCTGGTGCCGTACCAGGAGGTGCAGCAGACCAGCGCGCTGGTGGTGTGGCGGCCGAAGGGGCGCCAGCCGTCGGACTGACGTCATGTCTTGAGCGGCGACTGGTCGGCTGAGCGAGTGAGCGGCTGAGCGGCTGAATGACTGAGCGAACGACGAGGGACCTGCCGGTACTCACCAGTACCGACAGGTCCCTCGTGTCGTCTACAGATACGGCCGCGTGATCAGCTCGATCGCGTGGCCCGCGGGGTCCTTGAAGTACACGCCCCGACCGCCGTGTTCGTTGTTGATCTCGCCGGGGCGGCGCATCTGGGGGTCGGCCCAGTGCGTGATGCCGCGGTCGCACAGACGCTGATAGGCGCGGTCGAACAGTTCGTCGTCCAGCAGGAACGCGTAGTGCTGCATCTGGATCTCCACCGGCGGCTCGGCGAACTGGAGCAGCACGCCGTCGGTGAGCTGGACGTTGGTGAACGGTCCCCAGGACGGCGCTTCGGTGAGTTCCAGCAACTCCCGGAAGAACAGGGCCGACCGCTCGCGGTCCTTGGAGGCGATGATGGTGTGGTTGAACGTGGCTGACATTCGGCTGACCTCGTTGTCGTTCGGCGCGAAGCACGAAGGATGGGGATACGAGAGGAACGGGCTCGTGGTGCTCGGGCGCCAGGAGGTCCGCGTGCCGAATGCGAGGTGCCGGGGTGCCGTCGACGCACCCACCGTGCGATCAGCCCTCCACCGGGTGGCCAATCCGTGTGTGGCGTCGCGACGCCGGTCCGGTGTTCATGTCGACCGACCCTACGGGACGGGAGGGAAGGCGACAACGGCGATTTTCAACCGTCCGGTGGCCAACTCCCGTCTCCCGCCCGGCCGCTGAACCATCCGCCGTCGTACGGTGTCTCAACAGGGGAGACGTGTACAGCGCACTAGGGGAGGCAACTCATGGCCATGGTCGGACTGTTCTGGGTCACGGAGGACGGCGTGGTGTACGTCGGGTCCGAGCCGGAGGGGTACGGGCGTGGCGTGCGGCTCACGGCGGCCGGTGTGGAGGGGCTCGGGACCGACCAAGGCGGCAGCTGGGCCTGGGGCGAGGTGGGCGGCGTCGAGGTGCGGGACATGAAGATCCGGCCCTCCACTTCCCGGCTGCTCGTCGGCGCCGCAGTGGACCTCGTCGTCAGCACGATCAGCGGCGGCGGCGACTCCCCGGGCGCCTTCGAGGTGCATCTCGACACCGCCGACGGGACGGTGGAGCTGGAGGCGTACGTCGCGGCCGCCGCCGGAGGGTACGCGCAGTCCGAGTACGACCTGTCCGTGGCGCTGCTGAAGCGGTTGGCGGACGGTACGGCGGACCTGGGAGCGCTGGAGGAGTGGGGGCGCGGCGCCGAGGGAACCCCGCGCCGGGAGGAGCGGGAGGCCCTGCTGCGGAAGTGGGCCTCGTAGCCCCGCTGCGGAAGTGGGCCTCGTGGCCCTGCTGTGGCAGTGGGGCTCGTGGCCCCGCTGCGGGAGTGGGCCTCATGGGCGCAGCCGTCGGCGGCCGTGCCCATGACACGGTCGGATTTGCGCCTCGCCGTACAGGTGGTGGGCCGGTGTGAACCCCTTCCCCTGTTACCGAGAGTTACAGAAGCGGGCCGCGTCCCGCCCTGAAACGTCCGCCCTGGGCGGTCGGATGCCGGGGCCGTCACGGGATGCGCCGCGATGCGGTGCGGCGTGAGTTCGGCCACCAGGGTGCGCTCTGTGCGGCGGTCCGAGTGGGACGCCCGGCCTCCGGGGATGGTGATCGTCTCGGTTGCCGTGGTCATGTCCGCGTCCATTTCCGCGGGCCCGGTCACCGTCCTGACCAGCCGACTCCGATAGGGCGAACCCGGCCGACCGCGACTCGAACTCCCCCGCGCCGAAGGGGGTGCGACCCGGTACGCGCGCCCGTGGCGTCTGCCGGAGACAGCCGCCGCGCCCGTCGGGTGAAGGGCGCGCGGTGACCCCGCGAGGCCCTTGCTTTACCCTCTTCACACCGAGACCACACAAGGCTGTTGTCATCTCGTTAAGTGATTACTCCTTGACGCTGAGGTGGTCACCACGTTGGCTTTCAGCCATCTGGGTCGCAGTGCTGCGCCCACGCCCGGAAGGCCCTTGATGTGAACGCCCGTAATACCCGCAACACCCTCCCCGCCGCCGACAGCCGCATACGCCGTACCGCCGTTCTGCGCCGTACCGCCCTCACGCTGGCCGCCTCCGCCGCGGCCATGTCCCTGGCCGCGTGCGGGATGATCGAGGGCGACGAGGTCAAGGCGACCCCCACGATGGGCAACGACATCACGGTGGGCGTGCTCTTCCCGGACAGGGACACCAAGCGGTACGAGCAGTTCGACTACCCGATCATCAAGGACGAGGTCGAGAACCTCACCAACAGCAAGGGCACGGTCAAGTACGCCAACGCCGACAAGTCCGAGACGAAGCAGAACACCCAGCTCGAACAGATGGTGGCCGACAAGGTCGACCTCATCATCGTCGACGCCGTGAACTCCGAGACCATCGCGAGCAGCATCCAGAAGGCGGACGACGCGGGCATTCCGGTCATCGCGTACGACCGGCTGGCCCAGGGGCCGATCGACGGATACGTCTCCTTCGACAACGAGCTGGTCGGCCAGGTGCAGGGCCGCTCGCTGACGGAGGACCTCGGTGACAGCGTCGCCAGCAAGATCGTGATGATGAACGGCTCGCCCACCGACCCGAACGCCGCCATGTTCAAGGAGGGCGCCCTCTCCGAGCTCCAGGACAAGGTGACGATCTCGGAGACGTTCGACACCAAGGACTGGGACCCGGCGGTCGCCAAGGTCAACATGGAGAAGGCGGTCGACAAGCTCGGCGTGGACAACATCGACGGCGTCTACGCCGCGAACGACGGCATCGCCGGCGCCGTCATCGACGTACTGAAGACCGCCGGTGTCTCCAAGGTGCCGCCGGTCACCGGGCAGGACGCCGACCTGGACGCGGTGCAGCGGATCATCTCCGGCGACCAGTACATGACCGTGTACAAGTCGTTCCCGCTGGAGGCGCGGGCCGCCGCGCAGATGGCCGTCGCCAAGCTCCAGGGCCGCTCGATCGAGTTCGACGCGCTCGCCGCGGACAAGGTCGACTCCCCGACCACCAAGGACGTCCCGTCCCAGCTGGTGCCGCCCGTCGCGCTGACCAAGAACAACATCGACGAGACGGTCCTCGCTGACGGCATCTACACCCTCGAGCAGATCTGCACATCCAAGTTCGCCGCCAGGTGCGCCGCGCTCGGCCTGAAGTAGCCCCCACCGTCCCCGACGCACCTCGACGCCCCCGGGCCCTCGCGGAGATCCTGTGCAGGGCCGGGCCGACGACGCAGCAAGACCGGCGCGCGGCCCGGCACATGGTCTAGGGTTGCGGTCTGTCATGTCGTGATCACGGGGGACGACTGTCGGATGCGTCGAAGAAACGGCGACGGGGGCGTACGGCCACGCGTACGCGCCGTCGGGCTCACAGGCATCGCGGGGATGGCCCTGTCGCTCGCCCTGCTCACCGGGTGCAGCGGGGGCGGCTCCGAGAAAGCCGGCGAAGGCTCGGCGGGCAAGGCCGAGGAGACGTCCGGAGGCGGGGCGACGGCCGCCGCCGGTCCCGCGTACGAGGGGCCCGAACTGCCCGGCTTCGCCCGCGAGGCCGCCTGGAGCCTCGCCTCCGACGGCGATCAGGGGCCCGGCGCGCTGGACCTCGACGGCACCCTCCTGTTCGCCAAGGACGCGCGCGGCGCGTATCTCCCGGACCTCCACGACGACGACGCCTTCCTGGACCCCGACGCCTGGGACTCCGGCTACGCGAAGAGGACACCCCAGGGCCCCAACCGCGTCCTGTACCTGTCCGAGACGCCGCAACGGCTGACCCTTGAGTTCCGCGACGCGAAGACCGGGAAGGTGCGCGGGACCCTCAAGGCGACCACCGACTCGGTCACCCTCACCACCTGGCGGGACGGCACCCCGGCGCTCGCCGTCGGCCGCTCCGAGACCGCCGGGTCGGACGGGCTCACGGCCGAGAGGACCACGTCGAAGGTCACGCTGTACGACGCCGAGGGCCATGAGCTGGGCAGGACCGTCGTGCCGCGCGCCGAAACCGATACCGGCACCGACACCGATACGGGGCTGTACTACGCCGCCGCCCTCACCGGCGGCCACCGCGTCGAGGCGGCCGGCGACACCCTCCGCCTCGTCCCGGTCGGCGACGGCACCGCCCGCACGGTGCCCTGCACCGAGGAAGGCGCCACCTGCGAGTTCAGCCCCGAGACGGGACTGCTGACCGGCGCCCGGGCCACCGCCGCGCCCGTCCTCGACGGCCGCTACTACGCCGGCTTCGAGAACGCGAACGTCAGCGGCTCCGACATGGTCCGCGTCACCCTGAACGACCTCACCACCGGCAAGAAAATCTGGAGCAGCGCCGACGCGGAGATCCCGCCCGGCGTGGAGCTCTACGACGACGGCGAACCCGGCACCGAGCCCACGCCCGCGTCCGAGACCCTCTCCCTGCTCGACGTCAGCGACGGCGAGGTCCTGCTGGCCTGGATGTCGAGCAGAAGCACCTCGGACATCTGGATCCACGCCCGCTACGACCTCGAAAGCGGCGAACTGACCGACTCCTTCGAGGCCACCGAGGCCGTCCTCTACGCCCCCTCAGGCGACCTCGCCGCCGAGGACAGGCCCCGCGACGGGGCGTTCACCGGCACGACCGTCTGGCAGCTGCCCGGCGGCAAGGAGCTGTGGGCGCAGAAACAGGGCTCCGGCGAGAACCCGCTGGACCCCGTCCGCTTCACCGCCGACGGCAAGGTTCTCTACGGCCTGACGATCACCCCCGGCAGCTCGGAGAAGGGCCTCGCCGTCGATCCCCGTACCCGCGAGGTCCTCGCCAAGGATCTGCCGACCGACCACGTCCCCGTCGTCGACGACTCGTCGGGCTACGGCTTCCTCACCACCGGCGCGGGCTTCTTCGCCTTCGCGCCGGCCTCCTGACACCCCCCGCGCCACCGCTCATCCACATCCCCAGAGACATCCCAGAGGACTCCCTTTGCGTACCCCTCCCCGTACTCGTACGGCCCTGGCCTCCGCCGCCGCGCTGCTGCTCGCCCTGACCCTCACCGGCTGCGGTGACGACGAGGTCGAGCTGCCCATGCTCCGCACCAGCGAGGGCGTGGCCGACTATCTGAACAAGCAGGTCGGCTGCACGGACCCCGACTACGTCGAGAGCGACGAACTGCCGCTCATCAAGTCCGAGGTGAGCAACGCCGTCGACGGCGGCGGTGAGTGCGACATCGACGAGGACTCCGACATCTTCTTCGTGCACGTCACCGACATGACCAAGTTCCAGCAGGACGTGGCGGCCAACGAGGAGAACGAGGACGACGTCCTCATGATCGGCATGGACTTCGCCCTCGACGTCGACCGCGGCAGCGCCGTGCAGACCCTCCTCGACCAGGGCCTGCTCTTCCTTGACTGCAACCCCGGTATGCAGACCCCGCAGCAGTACCAGCGCATCGAGGCCGAGGACGACTGCGTGCTGACGGACTACGAGCGGGAGTGAGGCGGCGGGGCCGTACCGCACGGGCGGTACGGCCCCCGGGAGCGCGGGGGCTCACGCCACCCGCGTGAACTCCACCGTCACCTCCGGCGGCCCTCCGGCCACACCCCGGTACACGCCCTTGTGCGGGGTCACGTCGTCGTAGTCGCGGCCCCGGCCGACGACCACATGGGACTCGTCGGCGCGGGTGCGGTTCGTCGGGTCGTAGCCGGACCAGTCGCCCGCCCAGTACTCGATCCAGGCGTGGCTCTGCCCGGCGACCGGCCGGTACAGCTCCGCCTCGCGCTCCGGGTGCAGATAGCCCGAGATGTAGCGGGCGGGCAGCCCGAGCCCGCGCAGCAGCCCGAGCGCCAGATGGGCGATGTCCTGGCAGACCCCGGCCCCCTGCTCCCACGCCTCGGCGGCGCTCGTGTTCACACCGGTCGAGCCCGGCACGTACGACACGTGGTCGGCGACCAGCGACGACACCGCGACCGCCGTCTCGTGGGCGTCCAGCCCGCCCGCCACCTCCCGCGCCCGCTCGACGAGCGCGTCCGGGACGGTCGTACGCCGGGTCGGGGTCAGGTATTCGAGGAGGCGGGAGTCGTGGGACGCCCGCGCGATCTCCGCCCACCCGGGGGCTTTTTCGAGAGCTTCCGGCGGGGCCGTCTCCACCAGGCTGGACGCGGTGATCGTCAGGTCGGAGTGGGGCTCGATCAGGTCGAAGCCGGTGACCTGGGTGCCCCAGTAGTCCCAGTACGACCAGGTCGGCGTCGACGGGTTCACCAGCACCCGCGCGTCCAGCGTGGTCTGGCCCGGGAGCGTCAGCGGGGTCATGCGGACCTCGTTGTGGGAGGAGGCCGCGGGCTGGGCGTACGCGACCCGGGTGATGTGCCGGATGCGCAGCCGCCGGGTGGCGTTCGTCGCCGGAGGTGTCGGAGGTGTCATCGGGGTCACGCTCCTTCCTGGGCCCACTCGACGGGACCTTGGTACGGGAAGAACTTGTCGGCGACCGCCTCCGCCGACGCCATGCAGGCCTGCTGCAGGTCCCGCAGCAGGACGGGCAGTCCGGCCTCCAGGGACTGGGAGTCGAGGTACTCCAGATGGGTGCGCAGGGCGCCGATCGGGCGGCGGGCCGGGTCCTGGCGGGGGCGGCCGAGTGCGGCGAGGCACTCCTCGGCCGTGGTCAGCGCGTGCAGCGCCGAGCGCGGGAAGTCGCGGTCGAGCAGCAGGAACTCGGCGACCTTGGGGCTGTCGCCGAAGCCGCCGTGCAGCCGCGCGTACGCCTCGTCGGCGCCGGACGCGCTCAGCAGAGTCGGCCAGTCGGGCGCGTGCGCGGCGTCCAGCACCCGCACCGACAGCAGCCGTACGGTCATGTCCACCCGCTCCAGGCTCCGCCCGAGCACCACGAACCGCCAGCTGTCGTCACGGCTCATCGTGGAGTCGGCGAGCCCGAAGAAGAGGGCGGCTCTGCGCCGGACCATCTCCAGATACGCGTACGGGCCGCCGGTGCGGCGCGCCGCCGAGCGCTGGTCGGCGAGCGCGTGCCAGGTGGAGTTGAGGCACTCCCACATCTCGGAGGAGACGGCCTCACGGGCACTGCGGGCGTTCAGCCGGGCAGCGCCCAGTGCCCCTTCGATCGCCCCCGTCGAGCGCGCGTCGAAGGCGAGCTGGTCCAGCACCTGCTGCATGTCGACCGGTTGGTCACCGGCGTCCACGCCGAGGATCGCGTACAGGGAGCGGCAGGCCGCGTCCTCGTCGCGCCACGGGTCTTCCAACAGGCGGTGCAGATAGGCGTCGAGGATGCGGCCGGTCGCGTCGGCGCGCTCCACGTACCGTCCCGTCCAGGTCAGGGCCTCGGCTATCCGGGAGAGGATCACGTCGTTCACTGCTGCTGCGCCCCTTCCTGAACGATGGCGCGGGTGCCGTCGGGGCCGAGCTGACGCGGCGCCTTCTCGGGCGGCGGGCCGCTCACGTCCTCGTACGACTGCTCGGCGGGGCCCTCCGCGAGGACCCAGGTGTCCTTGGAGCCGCCGCCCTGGCTGGAGTTGACGATGAGGTTGCCCTCCTGGAGGGCGACGCGGGTCAGCCCGCCGGGGAGCACCCAGACCTCGCTGCCGTCGTTCACGGCGAAGGGCCGCAGGTCGATGTGGCGCGGCGCCATGCGTTCACCGGCGAGCGTGGGGGAGGTGGACAGCGCGACCGGCCGCTGCGCGATCCAGCCCCGGGGATCGGCGGCGACGGCCGCACGGGTGAGTTCCAGGGTCTCCCGGTCCGCCTTCGGCCCGATCACGATGCCCTGCCCGCCCGCCCCGTCGACGGGCTTGATGACGAGCTGGTCGATCTGGTCGAGGACGGCCTCCAACTGCCCCGGCTCGTCCGGCCGGAAGGACTCGACGTTCGGGAGAATCGGTTCCTCACCGAGGTAGTAGCGGATCAGGTCGGGTACGTACGTGTAGAGCAGCTTGTCGTCCGCCATAGCACAGTTGACACGACACGCATTATCGTGTCGCCATGCCCGTCGCACCCGAATACCTACACCTGGTCTATCCCGGCCGCACACCCTTCAACGCCCTCCTCTACGGCCGCAACAGCCGCGACCCGAAAAAGAAGGGAAGCTCGGTCTCCGACCAGCTCTCCACCGGCCGCCTCCTCTGCAACACCCACGACTGGAACATCGCCCACGAGTTCAAAGACACCGGCATCTCCGCCAGCCGCCACGCAAAGAAACGACGCGACGAGTTCGAAGACCTCCTCGACGCCATCGAAGAAGGCCGCGGCAACATCGTGGTCGCCTTCGAAGCCAGCCGCTACTACCGCGACCTTGAGGTGTACGTCCGCCTCCGCAACGCCTGCCTCGCCGCCAACGTCCTCCTCTGCTACGACAACCAGGTCTACGACCTGTCCAAGCGCGGCGACCGCAAGATGACCGCACAGGACGCCATCGCCGCCGAGGACGAAGCCGAGGGCATCCGCGACCGCAACGTCCGCACCGTCGAACTCAACGCGCAGGCCGGCAAGCCGCACGGGAAGATCCCCTTCGGGTATATCCGGAGGTACGATCCGGCGACTGGTGATCTGATCGGCCAGTTCGAGGATCCGCAGCGCGGCCCGCAGGTGGTTGCTGCGATGGAGCGCTTCGACTCGGGGGACTCGCTGACGGCGGTCGTCGAGTGGCTTCAGGACACCCCGGACGCGGCCCGTGCGGACGGGGTGGAGTGGACCACGGACTTGGCCCGCTACATGTTGATGAACCCGGCGTACGTCGGGCAGCGTGTCCATCAGGGCAGCGTGCTCCGCAGGGCCACGTGGGATCCGCTGAAGGGCCTTGAGACTGCCGAGGGCCAGGCGATGTTCCGGCGGGTGGCTAAACGTCTCACGGACCCGGAGCGGCGTACGCAGCAGGGCAACCAGCCCAAGCATCTGCTGTCGTGCATCGCCTTGTGCGGGGAGTGCGGCGACCACGCCATCCTCACCAAGTTCAACCACACCAACGGCAGCGCCATGTACTCCTGCCAGTCCAGACACGACACGTCGATCAAGAAGGATGCGCTCGACGCGTACGTGGAGGAGGCCTTGTTCGGCTGGCTCGCCGACAAGCCGAAGGCCCGTGCCGCGCTCGTCCCCGACGACTCGGATGTGCGTGCCGCGTCGGCGTTGGCGCAGGAGCAGGTGGATCAGCTGACTGCCCAGTTGGAGGAGGCGCGGGGGCTGGCGACGCAGCTTGATGAGAACAATCGGCCGCGTCTGTCGGTGGCGTCGTTGGCGAGTTTGGAGGCTGCGCTGCAACCGCAGATCGATGAGGCGCGGGCCCGGGTTGAGCGGGTGACGGGGACGCCGGTGCTGATTCAGCGGCTGCTGAGCGCGCCGGACCCGGAGGCGGTGTGGAACGGGACCGATATGGAGCCGGGGTTGACGTTGGACCAGCGGCGGGAGGCTGTCCGGTCGATAGTGACGGTGCGGCTGTTCAAGGCGGCTGGTAGCCGCCGGGTGTCGAGCCGTGTCCAGTTGGCGTGGGCCGGGGAGCCGGGGTTCAGGGACCGACCACTCCGTGTCCGCGGGAATGCTCGCGCCCGGGTGATCGGTCTGGGAACTGAATGAGGTTGGCCGGGATGGGGGCGTCGGGCTTGAGCATGCCGGCTCTCTCCATCTCAACTCCGGTGCGGAACGCCTCTGTGGAGATCTGGAGACGTTGCTCTTCCAGTTCGGCGTGCATCGCTTCGCGTTCGGCGATGAGCGTGGCCGCGTTTTGTGCCTGCTCAGTGGCCACGGCGTGGTGCAGCCTGGTTGCTTCACATTCGAGCAAGGCCTGGAGGGCGAAGTACTTGCGTTGTTGAGCGTCGGCTTCCCGCCGGGAGATGGCGAGTTCGCGGCGTTCGTCGCGGGCGTCGCCGATCCACCCGCGGATGATGACCAGAGCTATGAACGTCAGCGCAGTGACGACGAGGCTTGTTCCGGCCATGGAGCAGGATGGGTGGCTGCGGATGAGTCCGTGTCCACTGACCGCTAGGCCGCCTGCTAGTAGCGCTGTACCTGCTGCCACTGTGGCCCGCGTACTGCCTGTGAGACTCATCCACCGCACCCCCGCATCACATCTGTGCTGCTGCGCCCCCGGAGTCCTCGTTGGCGTCGTCCTCCGGCTTGGTGTTCTTCAGGGACTCAACGACGCCGAGGAAGACCGCGCGGCGCACTTCGTCCTGGAAACCGAGTCGGTCCGCAGCGCTCTCCGGGGTGATTCCCTCGGAGCCTACCTGTGACTGATTAGTTTCGGACAGTGTCTGCTGCGACTGAAGTGCGCTGGGGGGGAAGTGTCCCGCCAGGACCAGCAGTTCAAGCGGGGACATGTCAAGAACCTGGGCGAGTGCCGGGAAGAACTTGATGTCTGGAATCGTCTTACCGCGGACGAGTCGAGACGCCGTGCCGGGGGACATGCCGGTGGCGTCCTGGAGGCGCACCTGGGAGCCGTACTCGGCGTAGCCAGCGCGCCTGAGGGCGGGGAGGACGACCGCGAAGAATTTTTCCACGCGGCCCGGGGGGGTATCCGTCATGTCCCCAGACAGTACCTGCCTAGGTAGGCAGTAGCTAGACGCTGCCTCGCAGGGAAGGTGTGACGTTTGGCCACTGACCTGCATTAACACTGGTCACATCACACTTCGAACAAGCGTTCGCTTCCAAACTTACGCCTACCTTTAGCGGCACCTGCCTTGCTAGGCAGGCATTCTTGTGTCAGAGTCTTCCTCGTGAGGCAGAACCCGCCCGCTACCTGCGGAAGGAGGCGCACGCCCATGTATGAACTCAACGTCGAGAAACTCAAGGCCAAGGCCAGCGAACACGGCGACACAAGCGGCCACGCCATCCAGAAGACAACCGGCATCAACCAGACGACCGTCTACCGGCTGCTCCGAGGCGGCGCACAACCTGACCTGATCACGGCCATCCGCCTGTCGGTCACCTACGGCTTCGACCTCCGCGACGTGTTCGACGAGGTTGACGAGGCCATCGAGGCCACCGCGTGACTCGCGAAGAGCGCCACGCGCTCCTCCACCCCGACGACTTCGCGTACCTCAAGAAGCGCGTCGCCGAAGCCCCGGACCCGTCGGACGAACTCGTGGAGAAGCTCCGCCGGATCTTCACCCGGCCGGCTGGAGAGGTGCGAAAGCCCCCCGCCGCCGACGCTGCCTGACCCCTTCCACGCCGAAGGGCCGCCCCCTTGCCCGGATGACGGCCCAGCGATCGGCGACCCCTACCACAGAGAAAGAGAGGCCTTCGATGGCCACAGTGTTGCAGACCCCGACCGAACAGTTCATGGCCGCCTACTCGACTGCGGAGCACGTCACGGCGGCGTCGCCGGTTGCCCCGGACTCGGTGAGCCTGATGCCTCACCAGGATTGGGGCTACCTGCCGGGCACGTTCCAGTGGCGGATCGGGGTGCAGTTGCACTTCGCCGACGCGGGTGCGGTTCGTCGGTTCGCGGAGTCGCTCGGTGTCGCGGTGGAGGAGCGGCCGCACGACGAGCGGCGTGTGTACGTGCATGCGGACGGTGTGCGGGGCGAGGTGCCGTTCCGGGCGTGGGCGCTGGCTGCGGTCGAGTCTTCGGCGGTGGCGGCGTGAGCGCGGATGAGTCGATCACGAGCCTGTCTGAGGCGGTTGCGGCCGTGGGCGCGTTGCCGATGCCTGCGGGCCCGGCGCCGGTGGAGGACGACCGCGTCAAGGCTCCTTGGGGGCGCGGTGAGGATGGCCGCCCGCTTCTCCCGATGGGCGCGCACTGGACCGATGTTCCCGAGCTGGTCGACCAGGAGGTCGCTCGCATTCGGGGCCGGGTGGATCAGGCGCGGTCCGGCAGCTGGTACGTGTCTCCGGTCGCGAGCGATCTTCCGGGCACGGTGCGCACGAACGTTGACGGCTACCAGCGCACGGTGGGCCAGTTCACGAACGTGCTGCCCGCCGATCTTGACTTGGTCATTCACGCGCACGATGACCTCGGCTGGTGCCTGGAGATGATCGCCAAGTTCCGTGCTCGGGTTATCGAGCTGGAGGCGGAACGGCACGTCACGAACGAGGCGTTGGACGACGCGGTGCAGGCACTGCGGGCGATCGAGGCGCCGGACGGCAAGTACCCGCCTGCGTTGCCGTGGGCGGCGCTGTTGGACGACGAGGACCGCGCGGACTTCCTGGACGAGTTGGCGGCATCGGCGATCACTCACGCGACCACTGACGTGGCGCTGGCTGAGGTCGAGGAGACGTGCAAGACGTGGCGTCTGATTGCGGAGGCGCAGCACGGTCACAACACGGCGCCGGGCCCGGAGTTGGCCGACGAGGACGGGTGCACGTGTCCGGAGACGGATCGTGTGGAGCCGCATTGGTCGGGGTGCCCTGAGGAGGATGCGCCGTGTCCGGTGGACGGGCCGATCCCGGGTGTGGGTGTGGGTGCGGGTGCGCCGGAGATGCGGGCGCTTCGTGCGGCGTTGTACGGGCCGCCGGACGGTGAGCACTACGCCGCAGTGCACCACACCTACCGCGTGGGGCACGACCTGCCCGAGACGGGCGGCCTGTCGGTGCGGACCGCTCGCGAGGACGACGACCCGGCCCGCTGCCTGAAGGTCCACCACTTCAGCCCGCGCGACGGCTGGCGAATGGTCTGCGGCAACTGCGACCACGGCAAGGACGCCGACTGCCACCAGGTCGGTGCGTGATGGACATCCTCGTCTTCTTCTTCGCCGATCTGTCCGCGCCCGCCGCGATCTGTCTGGGTGTTGGTACCGCTGCTGCGGTGTCGGTTCCGGCTCTGCTGCTGGCGGACGCGCACCGCTCGGACTTCCCCCGCGTGTGGCAGGCCGCTGTGCACGCCTGCCACACCTTCGACCGCGCGCTCGTCGCTGGTCTGCGGTGGGTGGAGTCCGTCGTCTTGGACGCCCGGCTGACCGCCCGTGATGCGGCTCTGACGGCTGCCGCGCTGCTTGCTCTTCTTCTCCCCGCCACGGAAGGCGCCACCCGATGAACCACTCCACTAACCCGCCGCTCAGCGTCGAGCTGGGCACCAACCACCTCCACGGCGTGCTGCGTGTCGACCAGATCCGCACGGACACCTTCGTCCAGCTGGTGCAGCACTGGGCGGACCCGACCTCCCGCGACGACATCATCGACGCCCTCGACGAACTCGCCGCCGTCGTCGGCAGTGTGGCCCGTGAGGGCGAGTTGGACGCCGCGATCGAGCAGGTCGAGGACGTCGCCGGGATGGAGACCGCGCACGTCGAGGTGGGCGCGTTCGACATCCGCCGTCTCCTCGGCGAGCTGACAGCCGTGGAGCGGGTCACCTCCCGGTTCCGTAAGGGCGCCTCCGAGATCAAGCACCCGTCGATGCTGCCCACCCGCCGCCACCTCGCCGCGAACCCGCTGCCCGAGCAGCAGGACCGGCGGGCCTCGTGACCGTCTCCACCGAGCGCGCCGGGGCCACCACGGTCCCGGCCGCCGGGCCCACCGGCCGACTCGCCGACCTCCTCAACGAGATCCGCCGACAACGCGGCCGATGGAACTCGACTCGCACCGTCCGCCTCTACCGCCGCCTCGACTCCACAGCCGACCTGCCCGACACCAAGATCCGGGCCGTAGCACGCGGCGACCTCCACGACCTCGCCGCATGGGGCTACCTCACCCTCCACGACGAGCCCAGCAACCGCTTCTACACGCTGAAGGGCGGCCGCACATGACGACGACCGCAGAAGCCCCAGTCGCTGGCCCGGAGGTTCGGGACGACCTGACCGCCGAGGAGTACCACGCCGACCTCACGTCGGTCTCCTCCACCGGGCTGCGGGAACTGCTGGAGCCGGGCTGCCCCGCCCAGTTCCACCATGACCGCCAGTACCCGCAGCCGCCGAAGCGGGAGTTCGACCTCGGCAACGCCGTCCACGCCGCCGTCCTCGGCAAGGGCAGCGACATCGTCGAGATCCCCTACCCGAACTACAGGACCGGCGACGCGCAGGCCGCACGCGACCTTGCTTACGACGCCGGGAAGATCCCGCTCCTGCCGAAGGAGAAGGAACAGGTCGACGCGATGGCGGCCGCCGTCCGCCGGCACCGCCAGGCCGGACCGATGTTCGCGCCGGGCAACGGCATCGCGGAGCGGTCGGTGTACTGGACCGACCCGGCGACCGGTGTCCGCTGCCGGGTGCGCCCGGACTGGCTGATCGTCCGCCCCGAGGTGACGGTCGTCGTCGACCTGAAGACGACCACGGACGCCAACCCGAAGGCGTGCAGCAAGGCGATCGCCGCCTACAGCTACCACCAGCAAGGCGCCCTCTACCTCGACGGCGTCCAGGCCGCAGGGCTGGCGCCGGAGGGGGCCCGGTTCGTCTTCGTCTTCCAGTCGAAGAAGCCCCCGTACCTGATCACCGTGCGCGAACTCGCCGGTCAGGAAGAAGACATCGGCCGAGCCCGCAACGAACGCGCGCTGCGGATCTACGCCGACTGCGAGCGCACCGGCGAGTGGCCCGACTGGACCGGCCCCGTCACCGACATCCCAACGATCGGGATGCCCTCCTACGACACCATCCGCCAAGCCGAGGAATACCTGTGAGCAACGAGATCGCCACCCGCGACGAGCAGCAAGCCGTCGCCACCCAACCCCAGAACCTTCCCGCCCCGGCGCCGACCGCCGGAACCACCTCCCTCATGGCGTGGGCCCAAGAAGCGGACCTTGCCTACCAGATGGCGCAGAAGCTCGCCGCCACCTCGTTCGTCCCGCAGTCCCTGCGCGGCAAGCCCGGCGACATCACCGCCGCGATCCTCGCCGGCGCCGAACTGGGGCTGAAGCCGATGGCGACGCTGAAGTCCATCGACGTCATCCAAGGGACACCCGCGCTGCGGGCGCACGCCATGCGCGCCATCGTCCAGCAGCAGGGCCACGACATCGAACTCGTCCACTCCGACGACACCCGCTGCGTGATGCGGGGCCGACGGCAGGGGTCGGAGAACTGGCAGGAGATCGAGTGGACCGTCGACCGTGCGCAGCTAATGGGGCTCCTCGGCAAGGACCAGTGGAAGAAGAACCCGAAGGGCATGCTCATCGCCCGCGCCACCGGCGAGCTGTCCCGGCTGATCGCCTCGGACGCGCTGCACGGGATGCCGTACGCGTCGGAGGAGTACGAGGGCTTCACGACCGGCCAAGTACTCCCGGCGAAGGCGCCGCTGTCGGTGGCCGCCATCACCGCCCCCGCACCCGCTCCGGCGGTCGCGGAGACGCCGCAGCAGGAGTACAGCGTCGGCCGCGCCGACGTCGACGAGGCGACCGGTGACGGCGTGTGGGACGAGGACGCCGTCAACGGCTCCACCGACTGGCCCGAGACGGCCACCCCCGGCGGTGCCGCGTGAACGGGCCGCAGCACTACCGCGAGGGCGAGCAGCACATGAGCGCTGCTGAACGCCTCGACCGCCCCGGCGGGAAGCCCGTCGACCCGACGGCCTCGATGTTCCACCTGATGGCCGCCCAAGCCCACTTCGCGGCCGCGCAGACCGCAGCGTCCGTCGCCCGGCTCGCCGACCGTTACGTCGGCGACGGGCCCCACATCAACGAGTGGCGGGACGCCGTGAGCTGGCTCGCGCCGGCCGAGATCGTGGACGACCCGTGGACGGCCGCCCCGCGGCCCTACATCCCCGGCCACTCGTACTCGCCGCCCGTCGAGACCGCCCTGCGGAATCTGAACGCGGCCGGCTACGTGACGCCCGCGGACACGCTCATCTCCGCGCGGGCCGTCATCGCCGGGCACATCGCCGAGGCCCTGGTCGACGGCGAGAACGACGAAGTCCGTAAGTGGGCCCGAAGCATCGCGGACGAGCTGCTGCGGGTCGGGTTCGACCTGCGCGGTGCGATCGAGCACCGCGCCGAGGACCTCAACGGCGGCAAGCCCTTCACCTACGACACCGGTCCGTCGCTCGGCTACAGCGACGAGCCCCCTTTCTAGCCCACCCCTCTACGCCGGGTCCCGCCCGCCGATAACAGGCGGGGCCCGGCCCCCTCAAGGAGACCACAGCCCATGACACCCATCGCCTTCGTCGACTGCGAGACGACCCACCTGGACGCCGAACTCGGCGACGCGTGGGAGATCGCCGTCATCCTCCGCGCCCTGGACGACAACCAGCCCACGGACACCGAGTACGTGTGGCAGATCCGCCCCAACCTCGCCACCGCCGACCCCGAGTCCCTGAAGATCGGCCGCTACCTGGAGCGGTTCGCCGTACCCGTACCCGCCGAAGCGGCGTGGACCGGATACGAGGACGGGCCCATCCTCCCCATGACCCGGGCTGCGGTCGTCGGCGCCCTCATGAACGTCCTCGGCGGGGCCATCCTGGTCGGTTCGAACCCCGGCTTCGACGACCGCTTCCTGCGCAAGCTCCTCAGCCCCGGCTCGTCGCAGTGGCACTACCGGCCCGTCGACATCGCCACCCTCGCCGCCGGGCGGAAGCTCGGCATGGCCGAGATGGTCCGCAGGATGGGCGGCAAGCCGCTGCCGTCGGACGAGGTGCGGTTCCCGTTCTCGTCCCGGGATCTGTCCCGCTGGACGGGCGTAGAGCCGCCGGGCGGCGACGTGGCACACACCGCCCTCGGTGACGCCCGCTGGGCCCGCGACGTCTTCGACGCCGTGACGGGCGGTGCGTCGTGAGGATCGTTTCCGCATCCAAGCACGCCGCCGTACTCGCCCGCCTCGCCCGCCAGGCCCGTGAACTCGAAGACGAGAAGAAGGCCAACGCCGGACACGCCGCCACCATCCAACGGCTCCGCGCTGAACTCGACCAGCAGCGAGACCGCAAGCCCGACGGGCCCGTCCAGCAGCCGAAGCCCGCCGTCGGCGACGCCGAGTTGCAGCGGCGGCTGAGCCTGGCCCTGCGCAGGGCCAGCGAGTTGCAGCAGCGGCTCGACGAGTTGCAGGCATCGAACGACGCGGCCAGCCGCGAACTTCAGGACCTGCGGCGGGGGGTGGCGTCATGACGAGTCCGCTCCGTTACCTGCGTCAGGTCGTCGCCCCCAACGGCCGACACCGGCTCCGGCCGCTGCTGCTGCCCGACGAGCCGATCCCGCCCGTCGCTCTCACCGTGCGCGAGCACCTCACCGAGGCGCAACTGCTGCGGCTCTTCGACGACGGCGAGGCAGAGGTACTGACCGGCGCCCGCTGCCCGTGCTGCAACCACACCACCCCGCACGCCATGGGCCGGGATACACGCCGCTGCTGGGTGTGCGGGACCGAGTCGTCGGCAGGTGCGGCATGAGAGACGCCCTCCTCTTCCTCGGCGGCTGGATCGGCCTCGGCATTCTCGCCGCCGTCCTGTTCAGCCGCTACAAGCGCCGGACGGCCGTCCGCGACCAGCTGGCCGAAGCGCGGGCCCGCGTCGGCTTCCCGCCCCCAGCACCGGACAACTTCGAGGGCACCAACCTCGCCGACCTCGACGAGTGCCAGCTCATCCTCTCGCTGCCCTTGTACAGCGGCGACGACCACACCACCACCATCGAGGGGGACTGACCCGTGGGCTACACCACCCACGTGACCGGCGAGTTCGCCATCACGCCGCCGCTCACCTGGCCCGAGTTCAAGGACAGCCGGTTCGCGCCGGACAACGTCAAGAACAGCTACGACCCGTCACTCATCCTCCGTATCAGCGAGGACAGCGTCGACACCGACGAGGGTCCGCTGCTGAAGCGGACCGCGACCGCCCTCGTCATGCGGGACATCGACGAGTACCGGGCGTACGACCTCATCGACGAGGTGCAGTCCGCGATCGACGCGTTCCCTGGCCACGCGTTCACCGGCCGCCTCGAATGCGAGGGCGAGGAGAACACCGACCTGTGGCGGGTCATCATCCGCGACGGCCGCGCGGTGAAGGTCGAGCCGCGCATCGTCTGGCCCGACGAGGACAGCTCCCCGACTGTCGAGCAGCTGGAGCGGGCCCGCCGGATTGCGGTCGCCCTGGAGCAGGAGAACGCTCAGCTCGCCGACGAGAACGCCGAACTGAAAGCCGCGAACGACCCACAACTGCGCTGCCTGCTCGTCAAGCCCGCGGCCGACAAAGACATGTACGTCGGCTGGTCCACCGTATGCGACGCCCCCACCGGCGTGTGGTCCCGCGCAGCCGCCAGCGAGCACGGCTTCCCCATCTCCCGCCTCAACCGGGCCGACGAGAACGGCAGCAGCGCCATGGGCGGCTACCGGGCCGGTCACTGGGACGACACCGGGTTCGTCGCCGAACAACGCGGCTGGCTCAAGCGGGAGCGGCTCGGGGACTACGCCGTCGAGTACCTCCACGGCGACAGGCAGGCCGCCTACCGGCTGCTGGAGCCCTTCGAGGGTGAGACCGAGGTGCGCTCATGAGCACGCCGTTGTTCGAGACACACCCGCTGGTGAAGCTGCACCCGCTCCCGATCGCCCCTGCGGCGGCCAGGACCCCGGCCCTGCGAGTGATGGGCCTGGATCTTTCGATCACTGCCCCCGGGATCGCCCTACCCGACGGCACCGCCCGCACGGTCAAGACCAACTCGAAGGCCGGCGACCGCAGGTTGCAGCACATCGTCGACGAGGTCGGCCTTGCCCTCGGTGAAGGCCCGGACGGCATCGGCGACGGCGTGGATCTCGTCGTCATCGAAGACCTCCCCACCCACGCAAAGTCCGCAGGGATCACGGGCATGGTCCACGGCGCCGTACGCCTCCGGCTGATCGACTTCGGTACGCCGTACGTCCTCGTCACCCCGGCCACCTTGAAGGCGTACGCCACCGGCCGCGGCAACGCCGACAAGACGGCCATGGCGGTCGCCGCCCTGAAGCGCACCGGGCGGGAGTTCGCCGACGACAACCAGTGCGACGCCTTCTGGCTCCGCGCCGCCGGCCTCGACTGGTACGAGCAGCCCGAGTTCACCATGCCGCAGGCGCAGCGGGACCGGCTGCTCAAGGTTGCGTGGCCCGACCTGAACGGGGAGCCGTCGTGACCCACTACACCGGCACCGTCCCCGACACCCGCCGCGGACCCGACTGGCGCGACGCCAGCGCCTGCCGAGACATCAACGACGACACGTTCTTCCCGCAACCCGGCGACACCGCCGGCACCGAGTACGCCAAGGCGATCTGCGTCGGCTGCCCCGTACTCCGTACCTGCCTGGAGGCCGCACTCGCCGAGGAAGGCGGGCGGACGAAGGACAACCGGTTCGGAGTACGCGGCGGGCTGACGCACGGCCAGCGGTACGCCCTGTACACGCGCCGCCGCGTCTCCTCGGTCAAGGCCGCCTGATGCCCGGCCCCAGCGGCGTGCCGCGCGCCGACATCGTCGCCCTCCTCCAAGCAGGCCACTCCAACCGGTACATCAGCCGCACCCTCCACACCAACCCCAAACGAGCCGCACGGATCCGCGCCGAACTCGGCCTCCCCAAATCCGTACGCGAACAAGGCACCGCCATCGAACACAAGTGGAACACCTGGACACGCCCCGTCACCGGCGGCCACATCCGATGGACCGGCCCCGTCCGCGGCATCACCCCCAACCTCGTCCACCGCAAACGGAACTACTCCGCCCGCCGCGTCGGCTTCCAGCTCGAATACGGCCGACTGCCGGTCGGCCGTGTGCTGCCGGGCTGTGGCCAGTCGTGGTGTGTGGCTCCGGCGCATGCGACGGATGAACCGATGCGCCGGGCGGACGCCATGTACCGCCGGATCTTCGGGGCCGCGGCGTGATGGCCGGCCCGTGGCAAGGCGGTATCGCCGTACGGCGGATGCAACGCGGCCAAGTCGCCGTCGCTGACTTCCTCTGCACGGCGTGCATGCACCACCGCCGGATCACGGGCCGCGCCCTCGTCCGCGACTTCCTCGCCTCGAACCCCATCCACGCACACCGAACCGTGTGCACCCGAAAGGACACCTGATGCCCACCCCGCAACAGCGCATCTGGAACCAGGGCTACGGCGGCTTCAACACGCCCGCGCTCCGGCCTCAAGGCTGGAAGAAGCCGAAGCTCACCACCGCACAGCGCGAGGACATCGTCCGTCGGCTGGGTGAGGGCGAGAAGTCGACCGATCTGGCCGTCGAGTTCGGGGTGTCCGGGCGCACGGTCCGGCGTCTCCGCCAGTACGTGAGGCCGTCATGAAGCGCCCCGTAACCGGCCTGGTCTTCGGTGCCGCTGTGTACGCGATCGCCTGGTCCGCCGGAGCGAGCGTCCTGTGGGCGGCGTGGGCGGGGCTTGCCGCGGCGGCCCTCGCGTACGCACTCACCGACCACTGACCGAAGCGCCCCGGCCGACCCGAATACGGCCGGGGCACCCAACCCCAAGGAGAACACGCGTGAACTCCTGGCCCACATGGCTCGTCGAGCGGTTCCGCTCCCGAGTAGCCACGACAACGGCCCCTGACGACTGTTGGCTCTGGACCGGAAACCAGGACCGCAACGGCTACGGCCGTTTCCGGTCCCGCAAGGCCAGCGTCGACATCAAGGCGCACCGCGCCGCCTACTGGCTCGCCAACGGCGAACTGCCCGGCCTGCTGCGGCATACCTGCGACAACCCGCCGTGTGTGCGTCCCGACCACTTGCTCCCCGGCGACCACAAGTCCAATGCCGCAGACGCCATAGAGCGAGGGCTCTACGTGCCGCGCGCGAGGCGGCTCACGGACGAGCAGGAAGCGGCAATCCGCGCTCAGTACGCGCGAGGCGGCTGCACTTACCGCTCCCTGGCCCGCGAGCACAGCGTCTCGTTCGGCTGCATTCAGGGCGTCATGGGGAGGGGATGACGATCAACAGTTGGCACCACGCCCAGTCCAGCGCCCGTAAGTGGGGCGGTGAACCCGAGATCTACCTGCCCGTCCACGAGTTCATCGATTCGTCGAAGCGGATCATCGGCGACTCCCGGCACCGCTCCCTCTACCACCACACCGAGGGCGTCTGGCTCTGCCAGCGGATCTTCGGCGTCACCCTCGACGTCCCCAAGACCCACTCCACCGTCCGCGTCCCGGTCCGCTTGATCGCCGAACAGCACGTCCTCGAAGACCTCGGCTGGCTCCCCAGCCCCGCGGACTACATCGACGGCATGCCCATCAAGCCGTGGATGTCCGGCGCCCAGCGCAAGACCATCCCCCTCTCCCACCTGCTCCTCAACCAGCCCTCTGGAGACACCCAGTGACCACCCAGCAGAACTTCCTCGGCATTCCCGTCCAGGGCGACATCACCCGAGGCTCCGACCGCGTCGAGCAGAAGCCGATCGAGGAGTTGCAGCCGATCCTCCAGGCCGTCCTCGACGACCCGACGATCGTCGAGTTCGGCTGGCGGCAGTACACCCCGTACTTCAACGACGGCGAGCCCTGCACCTTCTCCGCCCACGGCACCTGGGTGCGCACCACGGCGGACGAGGACGCCGACGAGGACGAGCTGGAGATGTGGGGGCACCGCACCCTCGGCAAGGTCACCGGCCACCGCGACGCGTCCACGGGCGAGTGGGTGACCGACCCGTACGAAGGCCCGGACGAGGCCCGCTATCTGCGGTGCAAGGAGCTGGAGAAGGCGGTCGAGGGCGGGGCGTTCGAGGTCGTCCTCCTCGAAGCGTTCGGCGACCACGCCGAGATCACCGTCCGCCGCGACGGCATCCAGATCGAGTTCTACAGCCACGACTGAGCCACCTGTCGGGCGGCTGCACCTCCCCCCAGCAGCCGCCACCGGGCCGCCCCGACCTTCCCCGCGGGGCGGCCCGGACCACCAGCCACCAGAAGGAGCACCGCCCATGGGCCTCTACCACTCCGTCAGCCTCTCCTACGGCTTCGAGATCCCGCCCCGGACCGACATCGACGACATCGACCGCGCGCTCCAGGGCCAGCCCAACAGCCCCGACAGCGTCGGCTACATCGTCGTCGGCGACCGCGACCAGCTGCTCCTCGTCACCCGATCCACCCTCGTCGCCGAGAACGAAGTCGTCCGCATCGCCCCGGACACGCTCGCCGAACCCACCGACCTCACCGCCTGGGACACCGCCCTCCACGACGCCGCCGTCCGCCTCGGCCTCACCGACCACCCGGCACCCGCCTGGCTGCTGATCCACAACTACCGCTGAGCAGCACGACGGCCCCGCACGGACGGTGCGGGGCCGGAGGAAGGAGGAGCGCGCAGCATGTTGAACAACCAGATCATCGTCACTGACCGAAGCCTGTTCCTGGCTGCCCAGCGAGGCATTCACCGCGAGCTGGACGCCGAGAAGTTGCTCGACCGTGAATGGGATCAGCTGTGCGCCCTCAACATCAACTCGCCGAAAGCCAAGCTCGTTCAGTGCGGGTTCTGCTGGGCCGACCACGGCGAACTCCAGTGGATGCAGACCTTCACCAACCACAGGGGCAACCGCGTCGTCAGGCACCAGCCCGGCGAAAGCCAAGACCACCCGTACCAGTCCGTCGAGACGCCTCGGCATAAGGGATACAAGAGGCGCGCTTGCCTGGTCGGCGACCGCGATGGTCTGAAGTCCCGCAACGAAGTACCCGCCGCCGACGGAAAGACGATCGCCGACGCACTCCTCGAAGGCGTCGTGCCCCTGGACTACGAGCACCAGCACTCCGACTTCAGCCGCGACAAAGGCCTGACCAGACGCATTGAACTCATCGCTGGTGCCGGCCGCGTTCCCATGTTCCACACGGACCAGGAAGCCATCTTCAAGAAGCAGACGGCGCCCATCCTGCGTACTGACGGCGACGTGCCGCTGGAGTGGATCGAAGACCTCAACCGACCGCTCATCATCACAGGTGGCCTGCGCGAAATCATCGTATTCACCTGCGACGTCCGCAACGGCGTCTACTGCCCCAAGGGGAAGATCTCCGGCTGCGGCAAACCCCATGCCCGCACTGAGCCGCTGCGGGGGATCACGCTCGATCAAGCCCTGATCCACGGCGCCTTGGACGAGTTCCGATACGTCATGAACGCCAAGGTCACCGCGCTGCCCAAGAGTTTCTGGACGACTCGGGAATGCTACGAGCGGTACATATCCGCCCTGGACGGCGACGGGAAACTCGCGCCGCTCGAAGGCGCGCCAGCCAGCCAGCCGGCAACCCGAAACGGTGCGCGCCGCGGACACTCCGGCCGCAAAGAGGCGGAGCTGGCGGCGATGCACGCGCTGGCCATCGATCTGTCGACGCTCGCCGCAGCGACCCCGAAGCGGCCGGTGGCTCCCACCATCCGACGCCCCAAGCCGGGCGTCTGCGACACCGGCAACCCCACTTGCGGCAAGGCGGCCCGCTTCTACGCCGCCGGATGGCGCTGCGACAACCACGTGCCCACCAACTGCTGGCGCACCCCACAGACATGACCGAGGCCCCGCACACGGCGGAGCCCAGAGGAGAGGAGGACGACGGTGTCAGGACGAGGAAGGGGCGGGCGCGATCTTCGCGACCCACTCGCGGGTGAAGCCCGTCAGCTTGGCCATGTGCGACGGCCCCTTGCCCTCTGCTCGCCCTTGCACGAGCAGGGCTCGCAGCTCTCTGTCGGCGTCGTTGAAAGCCTTCTCAGCGCGAGCGCGCTTCTTGGCGGCGGCCTGAATCTCCAGGTCGAGGGCGTCGGGGGTGTCCATGGCCCTCATGGTGACACACGTTGTCACGATCGCGCTACGCGTCCGCGCTATGGGGTCGCGAACCGCGATCGCGAACGGTATTCTCATTCTCATGACCTTGAGAGTCACTCACTTCCCGCTGCGGAAGCTCGACCGCGACGCGCCCACGAAGTACTTCCAGGCGCCGGAGCGCACCCATCGCGAGTGGGAGTCGTCGCACAAGTTCGACTTCCTCTACCGCTTCTACGACAGCGACCAGCAGCCGCTCTACATCGGCATCACAGCCGGGGGCGGGATTCGCTGGGATCAGCACCGCAAGCACTCGGAATGGTGGCCCCTCGCCGAGTACGTGGCCGTGTCCTTCTACCAGTCGTACGAGGCCGTCAAGGTCGCGGAGAAGGCGGCCATCCGAAGCGAGCAGCCGCGCTTCAACAAGCTGTTCCTGCGCGGCCCGGCCAACGCCTCACTCCATCTGCATGGCCACGCCGAGGACGCGGCGGCGCTGTTGTTCCGCGACGCCGAGCCCGAGTTCATCGCCAGCCTCGCGGCTCTCCTGACACAGCCCGAGCGCTTCCCCCAGCCGGAACCCCCACCGCCCGCCGCGTTCGCGGACGAATCGAACCAGCTGTAACCAGCTCCACCTGCACTGCAAAGGGACTCATCTGATGGCTCGCGGTCACGGCAGAATCCTCACCAGCATCTGGGAGGACGACGATTTCCTCGCGCTCGAGGAACGAGAGCAGCGCTTCTACCTGTTCCTCATCTCCCAGCCCAACCTGAACCACGCCGGCCTGCTCGACCTCACACTCCGCCGGTGGGCCAGGAAGGCGTCAGGGCTGACCGTTGCCGAACTCGAGCAGCGCATCGAGTGCCTCGAGAAGGCCCGGTTCATCGTCGTCGACGACGACACCGAGGAACTCCTCATCCGGACCTTCGTCCGTAACGACGGCGTATGGCGCATGCCGAAGGTCATGGGCGCGATGGTGTCCGGCGCGCTCGAGATCACGTCGCGGAAGCTTCAGGCGGCGATGCTCGCGGAGATGGACCGGATCCCGCTCGAGGAGTTGAGCGACGCCCCGGCGAAGCTCCGTAACGGCGGGGACGGTCCGTCGATCCGGGAGCAGGTTGCCACCCACATCGAGACCCTTCGCCGAGCCTTCGGGACCCCCACCCCGGACCCTCACGGAAGGGGTTACGAAACCCCCTCCGGAACCCCTTCGGGAACCCCCTCCGATACCCCTGACGAAGGGGGTCCGAAAGCCTCTACGCGCGGGCGCGCGGCCACGTACGTGCGCGCGGCCCCTGCCCCTGCCCCTGCCCCTGCCCCTTTCCCCTACCCCGTAGAAGAGGGGTCGGCCGAGGCAGACGAGGAACCAGAGCTGATCGTCGTCGACGACACCGACTTCGTCGGAGCGGCCAAAGCCGCCCCCCTCGAGCCCGTCACCGCACAGACGATCGTCGGCGAATGGATCGACCGGTGCGCCAAGCGCCCGCCCAGCCAGACCATCGGCCAGACCTCCAAGCAGATCAAGAAACTCCTCGAGGACGGCATCGACGCCGACGACATCCGAGCCGGCCTCTCCCGCTGGATGGCCAAGGGCTCCGCCCCCTCCGCAATCCCCAGCTTCGTCAACGAAGCCATGAACGCCCAGCCGCAACGGCTGCCCATGGCGGCCGGAGCCGAGAACGTCCTCGACTTCGCCCGCCCCTCCACCGCCGACCGCCGATTCGCCGGGGCCATGGAACTTGCCGCCCGGCTCGCCCAGGAGGACTCAGAGGGATGAACCGTTCAGAGGCAGCCCTGCTGCTCGGTCACTGCGCGGCCTTCGACAACCGCACCGTCGGAGAGGCCGACGCCACCGCCTGGGCCTCGGCACTCCACGACGTGCCGTACGACAACGACGCGCGCACCGCTGTCGCCCGCTTCTACGGCACGCCCCCCAAGGACCCGCACCAGCGGCTGTGGATCCAGCCCCACAACGTCCGCACCCTCCGCTCCAAGCTCCGCTCGGCCCGGCTGGAGAACTTCCAGTACGAGCCCCTGCCCGACGAGTCGGTCGGCGAGTTCATGGCCCGCTACCGCGGCCAGGTCCAGGCAATCGCCTCCGGCCGGGCGCCGGCACCCGTCGGCCGGCTCGCCCTCGAAGCCGACCCGAAGCGGGACCGGGAGTTCGTGAAGGAGCTCACGGCCCGCGGCTGGGAAGGCAACCGCACCGTTGCCGACTCCGACGAGGAAGCCGAAGCCGACAGCATCCGCCGTGCCGGTCCGCTCGGTGTCGAGTGTCCCGCCTGCCATGCAGCCATAGGCCGCCCCTGCAAGAGCCCGGGAGCGTCCGAGAAGCGGCCGCTGGGGAAGCCCCGCCCGAAGCCTCACAGCGCCCGCCTGAGAGCCGCGCAGGGCGTCCCGGAGCAGACCGCCGAGCAGCGGGCCGTCGAGGAGCAGGCGATCCGGGCGCGCGCCGCCCAGCACTTCGCCCGCGACGACGGCCGCATCCATGACGCCGTGATCGTCGAGGACCAGCCGTGACCAAGCCGCCCGAGTGGCAGATCCGCTGCCCGTGGTGCAACGCCAGCCCCGGCCAACGCTGCACCAGCCCCCGCGGACGGCGCCTCGCCGTCGAATCCCACGACGCACGCATCACCGCCCACACCGTGCAGACCGCCCGTCAGACAGGAGCCAGCCAGTGACCAGCCAGCCCACGAACCCCATTGACCGCATGATCCTCGCCGACAGCCTCGACATCGCCCTCGGCGGTGGCTGCGGCCTCTGCGACACCGAAGCCACCCACATGTGCGCCGGATGCGGACGCTGCAACTGCCACAACCACACCGCCTGCGTCCGGCCCAACACAGAGCAGCCGGTCATCGAGCACACCATCCGCTGCGAGACCGGACCCGCCACCGTCCAGGCGCGCGGCTACATGCCGGGTCTTCTCGTCTACCGCATCCCCGAGCACGTCGACACAGACAGCCCGTTGCGCTGGCGGCTCGGCCACTACTCCGGCCTCCTGATCGCCGTTGCCGCGAGCGAGCACGAGGCGCACGCCGGGGCCCACGAGATCGCCAACCGAGCCGACTGGACGGGCTCGGCCATGGAAGTCCGGACCGCCGTCGTCGAGCTGGCCGACCTGTACGAGGACCTGGCCTTCGTCGGCTGCCACCACCCGGAGGGAGGCCGATGACCCGGGGTGCTGGCCGCTCTCGCGGCTACCGCGCGAAGGACTCTGAACTCCGCCCCGGCAAAGTCGTCGTCCCCTTCGGCGAGAACACCCTCATCTGCCCCGCCTGCCGCCAGCACAAGCACCACGCCTGCTGGGCCCACATAGTCGCACTCGGCCTGCCTGGCGAGGCCGGATGCCCGTGCGGCTGCCACGTCCCCCTGGACGAACCGCTGATGACCCCGGAGGCGATCGACGACATGGCCGCCCACGGCACCCTCGCCGACCACATCAAGCACCAGACCGCCATGGCCCTGCACTCCTCGCTCGCCATCCACTACCCCGAGGTCTGCCGCCGCTGCATCGCCCGCGAAGCCGCCACCACCGGCCAGCAGACCGAACTCCCGCTGGAGGAGACGTGAGCACCCCGCTGGAACGCCTCCTCGCCGAAACCATCCCGGTCCGCCCCGCACCACCCCCGAACCGGCCCCAACCCGCAGAGCCCCGCCCCTCCCCGTGGACGCCCGCCGAGCAAGACGCCCACTGGAACGCCCTCCGCGAAGCCGTCGGCGCCACCCGCGAACAACGCCCCACCCGCCTCCGCCTCATCACCCCCGCCGCTTGAGCCCCCGCCCACCACAGGAGACAACCGTGAACACCACGCCCGAGCCCCGCGCGCTCGCCTGCACCCAATGCGGAGCGCCGGTGACCATCGCCGAGGACATCACCGGCTACCTCGACTGGGGCCTTGCCGTGATCGGCGACGACGGTGTGGTGCGCCGCGAGGAATGGGACTGCGAACCGCGCGTCCTCATGGCCGACAACTCGCGCACCGTCGGCCGCCCGCGCGCCTGCTGCACGAACCGGGAGTGCGGCCACCAGTGGCGGCTTAAGCGCCCGTTCGACCCCGCGGCCGAGCCGCCTACCTGACCGCGCCCGTGGCGTCTTCCCGCCATCGACACGAACCGCACCGTCTCGCCAAGGGTGGGACGGCAACCAGACAGGACACCACCATGACCGCCGCCGCCGCCGAAGCCGCCGAACTCCGAGCCGCCGCCGACAAGCTCCGCCAACTCGTCGCCGCGATCAGCCCGCCCAACCCCGTCGCCGCCCGCTTCCACGCCGACGACCGCCACGTCACCCAAGGCGACCACGGCCTCTACGACGTCGCCACCGCCGAAACCCCCGAGTGCGCCGCCTTCATCGCCGCGATGGACCCGCCCCTCGCGCTCGCCCTCGCGGACTGGCTCGGCTGCCTGGCGATGCTCGACCCGTCCGAGCGTGACGCCGAGACCTGCGGCTGGTGCAGCGCCAACCACCCGGCCGCTGTGGCCCGCGCCCTCAACCCCGTCGTGTAGCCCGCGCCCAGCCGACGATCACCCACGCGGGGACCGGTCCGCCCACCCACGAAAGGCCACCCGATGACCGACCAGCACGAGCCCGGCACCTACTACTGGTCCGCCGACACCGACCACTGCCCCCACAAGCCGATCCCCGAACAGGGCACCGACGCCTGGGACCAGTGGATGTGCAACCACCAGCCCTACGACGACGGCATCCTCTGCCTGTCCGCCCCGCCGGATCCGCCTGTCTGGCCTGCTCCGCCGAGGAGGGCGACATGGTGCCGTGGGAGGCGTGCCGGGTACGCGAGCACGCCCGACCCAAGCACGGCATCGTCCCCAGCATCGACACCGCGCACGAGCCCGTCACGGTTCTCGTCGGCACCTTCGAGTGCCTGGACCGCGAGTGCGACGAGTACTTCGACGACGACGGCCGCGAGGACCCCGGCATCGAGCGCTGCTCCCACATCCGCGAAGAGCAGGTCTGCTCCTGCCAGCGACAGGACAACGGCGAGTACAGCAGCGAGCCCTGCCGCGCCGCCGCCGCGGTCTGACGCATCCGGCTACCCCGCCAGAACGCCGGCCGCCGGTATTCGACCTACCGGCGTCCGGCCCCCCTGATCATCCCCGAGGAGAAGCTGTGACCAACCCCGAGACCGACCGCCGCGAGACGGTGGAGTACTTCGTCCAGTGCCAGCAGCCTGACGGCACGTGGGAGCAAGCCAGCAGCACGGCCACCGATCTGGACTTCGCGACCGAGCGTCTTGCAGCGCGCCGCAGGATGCGGCCGGAGTTCGTGTACCGGATCGCGCAGCGGACCACGGTCGTGGTCGTCGGGCCCGCTCCTGCTGCCGTGTCTGTCCCGCCGCCCGCGACACGAGCGGACGCTGAGGCCGTCGCCCGAGTCCGCGCCCTGCACCAACCCGTCGAGTGCGTCAACGTCCGCTGCAAGCTCAAGCAGTGGTGCATCGGCTGCGACCCCGACGGCATCGAAGGCTGCGACGAGAACCCTTGGCCCTGCCCGACGATCCGCGCGCTCGACGGCGAGCAGCCGTCCGGCGGCCCGTGTGTGGCTGGCGAGCAGCAGAACGAGACACCGGAAGCCGAGACGCAGCAGCAGCCCGTGCCCGGCCGTAACTTCGCCGCCTACCAGGCCGCCATCGTCCGCGTGGCCCTGGTCCTCCGCGAAGCGCGGGAGCACCGCGAGCAGACCGACCCCAGCGAACGGCAGGACTGCGTGATGTGCGGCGCGGACCACTTCGCCGAGATCCGGGACGCCATCAAGGGCAAGCAGCCCGATATCGGGGCGTGGCAGGACGGGGTGCAGCCGTGACCGCCCTCATCGTCGCCGCCGCTCTGGCCGTGGGCTTCCTCCTCGGCCGGGCCCGGTGGGATCGCGTCGTCGACTGGGCCGAGGACTGGACCACCCCCGGCTGGCGAACCTGGCGGTTCTGGCCCGCCATGCCCGTCGCCGTGGCCGCGCTCGCTCTGGTGTGGCTGGTGCATCCGCGCCGGACTCTGGCGAACGTCCGCGCGTGGCGTGCCGGGGAGCGGCTGCATCCGGCGCCCCGGTACGACCCCGAGTGGGCGGCCAAGCGCCATACCGGAGCCTCGGAGTGAGTGGCCCGCCGCATTGGCTGGCCTGCGCGTGGGTGGTCTCGCTGTGGGTGGTGGCGGCCGGGTGTGCGGGGATGGCGGGCGTGGCGGCGGTCAGCGACTGGCTTGAGCGCAGGACCGCCCGAGGGTCCCCCGAGAACTTGCCGTTTCCCGCACTCATAGCGAGCCGTAGACGGCCTAACCCCCTCCCGGCGCTCCCGCCCGACCCCGAACCCCAAGAGCGCCAGCCGTAGCCCCGAACCCGGAACCGAAGGAGAAACCATGATCACGCACGGAGAATGCGGCAAGACCTGGACCGGCCTCCGCCGCGCCCACTGCCCGTCTTGTCACGAAACGTTCAACTCCGACAGCGCCGCCGAGAAGCACCGCGTCGGCCGCCCCGGCATAGACCGCCGCTGCGTCGACCCGGCAACCGTCGGGCTCATCGCCGTCGAACAGCCGTGGGGCCCGTGCTGGCAGGCACCCGGCAGCGACCTCCGATTCACCACCAACGCGGACGCAGAGGCCGCCTGACGGCCTCCGGGGAGGGCCAGCTGCCCCGCTGGCCCTCCCGCCCTCCCAACGGCCGCCAGACGGCCACACAGCCCCGAGAGAAGGCCAGCAATGACCCTCGCTGAACTCCGCGCCCAACTCGCCGCCCTCAACCTCCCCGACGACACGATCGTGATCCTCGCCAAGGACGCCGAAGGCAACGGCTTCTCCCCGCTCGACGCAACCGAGGCCTGCATGTACGCCGCCGACACCACCTGGTCCGGCGACCGCTACCTCACCGAGCAGCAGCGCCTCGCCAAGGAAGAACCGGACGACTGGTTCCAGGCCCCGGACGACGCCGTGCACGCGGTCTTCCTCTGGCCCACCAACTGACCGCCTGACGCCCGTACAGCCCCGAGGAGACCCCAATGCGAGGCCCCCGCACCGACAACCTCACCGTGTCCCGAACCGTCGGCGCGAACGTCGCCACCCTCCGCGCCATGCACGGCTGGTCCCAACGAGCCCTCGCACGCCAGACCGAAACCGCAGGAGGCAAACCCGTCGGGTTCAGCACCATCTGCCGGATGGAACGCGCCGCCCAGCCTGACGCCGAACCCGTCGCGGTCTACATCGACGACGTGGTCTCCCTCGCCACCACCTTCGGCGTCACCGTCCAACGCCTGATCACCCCGCCGACATGCTCCGCCTGCATGGACCATCCGCCCGCCGGGTTCACCTGCCGCACCTGCGGCACCCCCGCCTGAGCCCCTGCCCGTGCCACACCAACACACGGAGACCGACGTGACCGATCCCGAAGCGTGGCGTACCGACCCCCGCGAACGCCTCCTCGCCGCCATCGACCGCACCTGGGCGCGCGGCACGTTCGACGCCACACCCGAACAACTCGTCGACGACTACGCCCACCACCTCGCCGAGCAGCTACGCACCGCGTCCGGCAGCTACGGCAGCCCCAACTACGACTACGAGCTTGGCCCCGGCCTAGGGCGCGCCGCCGACCTCATCGACCCGAAGGCCCAGCCGTGACGGCGCCGCCGATCGACTGGCACGACGTCTGCACCAACGCCGGCGACTACGACGACCCCGACCCCGACGCGCATCTCCGCGACCTCAAATACCAAGGCGCCAGCACCGTCGACCTGTACCGGATGACCACGCTCAACCCGCCGGAGGAATACCTGTGAACGACCGCCCCATGGTCGGCGTCGGAATGCCCGCCGCCCTCCACCTCGACGCCTTCGGCCGCGAAATCAACGACGCGTTCGGACACCTCCCGTACCTCGTCGGCACCGCCGCAGTGGGCAAGACGTGGCGCGACGTCGACGTCCGGCTCATCCTCCCCGACGACGAGTTCGACCAGCTGTTCCCGCCCGTCCCGTTCGACCAGGCCGACGGCAGGTGGGGCTTGATCTGCGCCGCCATCAGTGAACTCGCCCGGCAGCGCACCGGCCTGCCCGTCGATTTCCAGATCCAGCGGCAGAGCTACGCCAACGACCGCTACCCAGGGGTACGCCAAGCCCTCGGCCTCCACGACAGGAACGGCCAGTGACCCAGCCGACCATCGCCCAACTCCGCAACCTCACCAACCGGGCCGGGGCTGGCCTCACCCCCGGCGAACAGCAGCGGCTCCGCGACGGCATCGACCAACTGCACGAGCGCGCCGAGACCGCCGACGAGGCCGCCCGCCGCGCCCTCGCGCAACGCCAGGAGATGGCCGAGGAGCGGTACGCGTGGCAGGAACGCGGCGACCGCGCCGAAGCCAAACTCACCGCCGTCGCTGGCCTGATCGCCGACCACGAAGGCGACGAATGGGCAGCCCATCCCGCCACCACGCAACTCCGGGCCGCCCTCAACGGGGAACAGCCCGCCGTACCGGACGGCACGGACACAACCGAACCCGCCTGGACGCCACCCCCGCCCGGCGACACCCGCGAGCAGCTCCCCGATCACCTACTCGACCTCATCCGCGGCAGCATCCCCGACTACACCTCCACCGCATGCGTGACGGCCTACACGCTTGCCGTGGCCGTCCACTGGAGCCACCCTCGGCGCGCCGAACTCGGGCAGTGGGCCGAGCGTATGCACGCCCGCTGCCGCACCAATCAGAAGTTCACTGGTCAACTTTGTGCGTGTGGGTGCCACCAGCCCGGCCCGGCTTGACGCCCGTGCCATCCTGGCCTCAGGCATGACGCGAACGCCTGAGCCCGGCATCCACTGGACGCCGACGGCCAAGGGTCACAGACTCCGCGAGAGCCCCGTCCCCACCCCGAGAACGGGGCTCGCCCACGTTCAGACGGACGACTGGAACGCCGCCACCGCCACCCGAGCAGGGCCACGACGGGCGGGCCCGTGCGACACGACCCGCGTAAGCGCCGGCGAACTGGCCCCACGCCCAGCGGCCAACGTCACGAGGGACACGCGTGCCGGGCCGTCGTCGGTGGTCGGCTGCTCGCCGGGGAGATACAGCGTCGTCATGGTGGCCTCGTCTCGTTGTACGGGTGCTGGACGGACGGTACCCGGCGGGCGGGTCTGGCATCCTGGTCGTGGCAACGCTCGTCTGCCCTGGGAAACCTTGGCACCCGAGAAGTCGTCGGCTTAAGGCCGAGCGGGCCACGTCTGCCGGGACAAGGCCGGAACCAGGTGACTGGATCCTCCCGCAGCGGTGCCCGAATCAGCGGGAGTCACACCGCGCGGCAAGCGGCCCCCGGAGACACGACGCGGCCCGCCACCCCAATCACTGGGATGGCGGGCCGCGCTACGAGTGGGCGCCCCCCCTCGCCAAAAACCGTACGCCCCACGTAGGGCAGAACGGAACCCCCGCGTCACAGCGCCCCCTCGGTCTCCACGACGAGGGGGCGCAGCGGTTCGTGCGGGCAGTCAGCCCCAAGCGGTGTCACTCACGGAGACCACTCCTCCCGGTAACCATCGCGGTCAGCGTAGGGCAGGGCGAGCAGGCGCAGCGTGGTGCACCACGGCCCGTGCCCCATGTATTCCAGAGTGAAGCCGCACGCTGCGCAGCCCTTCAAGCCAGTGGCCTCGTGCTCGTCGAGCAGCCGCCTCTTGGCGTCGATCTCGCGGAGCACCCGAGCCGGATCCCACTCCGCGATGTGCTCCGACTGCGACTTCACGTTGCCGTAGACGACCAACGCGTTCGTCTCCACGTCCTCGTCAGGAGCCTCGTCCTCGGCGCGGTAGACGTTCCACTTGTCGCCCATGAACCACTCGCCGCTGTCGTTGTCGGCCGCTGCCGTGGCGCGCTCGGCGTCGACGTCGAGTTGCTGGCCGAGCCAACGCGCAAGATCAACCATCCTGTGCCTCCTCGGCCACGGGCTGGATGCCGATGTGGGTCCAGCCGAGCCGGTTCCGATGCGACCGCTCCGCCAACTCCCGGCGCAGCGCCTCAGCCTGCTCCCGCGCCGGAGGCAGACCCTCCCCGTCGCGCACCGTCTTGCTGTAGTCGCCGATGCGTAGATGCCAGTTTCGGTTGCCCCGGTAGGCCGTCACGTTGAATGCCGCCACCATCACGCCTCCGTCTCCGTCGCGTTCAGCAGCTCGGCCAGATCCGGGTTGTCCTCCACCAACTTCGCGGCCACGGCATCCCCGGAGGACTGTTCCAGACGCCACAGAAAGTTGCGGAGTTCGGCCGCCCGGTAGGCGTCGAGGAGCTGCGCCGCCTCATCCCACGGCACGCAGCGGGTTTCCGTGACCTCGTTGTACGGCGGGTCGGACAGACGGGACAGGATCGCGATACGCGGATCAACGGTGGTGGTCACTGGGGCTCCTTCGGCTCTTGCTTCTTCTTCGGACGCACGGTCCCCGAACTCGAATGCCCCTTCACGATGGCCTGCACCGTCGTGAAGTGGACGCCCAGTTCGTCGGCGACCGACCGGTACGTGGCGCCCTCGCGGCCCAGCATCTCCAGCACGGCCGACTGCCGTAGCCCCTTCAACGCCTTGTTCCGGTCCGGCAGGTTCTTCAACACCGCGCCGATCTGCTTTGCCCGCTCGGTCGGGTCAGCGATCTGCCCGAGTGCATCGATCGCGTCGAACACTCGCTGCGCCTCCTCGCTCACACGGCCCCTCTCGTCGGCGGGCCACTTGCGCAACGGTAGGGGGTCCCCCTACGGTGAAGCAAGGCGGCCCACGCTGCCCAATGAAGTAAGCCCCTGGCCCGGCGCTGCGAACGCCATATGGACCAGGGGCGGGCCCACCCACAACCTCGACGAAGGAGCAGGCCCTGATGGGACACGCTACCGACCAAGCACCCACGCCGCCCAGCCCGCGCACCGAGCCGTGGCCCGAGGGCGTCGAAGCCCGCTACCTCACCGTCGGCGGCGCCACCGTCGACATTACGGACGACCGGGCCCCGCACTGGCGGTGCACCGCCTGCACCGGCACGAGCGTCGGCGAGTACACCGGGCCCTTCGGGACCCCGTTCACCCTCGACGCCATCCACGAGCAGGCCCAAGGCCACGCCGAGAAGTGCCGCGCCCTGCCCCGCCCGGCGGTGGCCCAGTGAGCTACCAGGGCCCCACCTGCACCGGCTGCGGCGGCCAAGGCGGCTACCCCGACACCACCCCCCACCCCGACGGCGGCCACACCACCGTCTTCCGCACCTGCACCACCTGCGGCGGAAGAGGCCACCAGTGACCTGGACCGACCCCGGAACCAGCGGAGGCAACCACTGATGGCCGAACACGAACGCGCCAAAGAACCCCTCCCCATCCGACCCCCACGCCCCCACCCCCAAGGCCTCACCGCCATCCAAGGAGGCAACCGCTGATGGGCGACACCTTCAGCGGCAAGTGGAACCGCCCCGACCAATCCGGCAACGGCCACACCATGCGCGAACTCCAAGACCGCGCATCGTTCGACAACCAACCCCAAACCGGCTGCGGCGCGATGTTCCTCCTCTGCATCCTCGCCGTCGCCGCAATCCTCGGCGTGGCCCTCACCTGACAGCCACCCACCAGCCGCCGCCCCGCGCGACCATCCCCCCGCGCGGGGCGGCTCCACCCGCTCCCGGAGGAGCACCGTGAACGACCTGGCATTCAGCATCGGAGAGTTCGACCGCGAGACCGGATACCGGCCGCTGAACATCCCGGACGGCCCGCACGCCGACGTCGTCTACTTCGTCCTGAACGGCAACCGCGTGAAGATCGGGACGACAGCCAACCTGCGGAACCGTGTCCGGGCCCTCTCCCTGCCCTCCAGCAACGTCATCGCAGTCGTCCCCGGAGGGCGCAGCAGGGAAGCGGAGCTGCACGCCGCCCTCTCCCACCTCAGGGTCGGCAGAACCGAATGGTTCGCGTTCGACCCCTCCGTAGCTGACCTGATCAACCACTGGCATGCCCAAGCCATGCTCGCCCGCAGGCATGCCCGTTTCAACGTGTTCACCGCCCCCATGCCGACCGGAGCCCAGAAGTGAAGACCGGCACCACGACCAGGCCGCGGCTGACGACCCTCACACCGGTTGCCATCGCCTTCACCCTCGTCTCCCTCTGCTGGACCGGGTGGAGCATCACCGACCTCGTGCAGTCCGGCCGGTGGGGAATCCTCGCCGCGGTAAGCGTCGACGGCCTGTGGGGAGTGGTCCAGTATCTGTCCTACAAGGGCATCGGCGGCCGGTTCACCGCCATCGTCGAGTGGATCACCCTTGGCGTCGCATGTGGACTCCTCGCATGGCACGGCTGGAACATCACCCACGCCGCAGCCTTCGCCGGCGCGCTCCCCCCGATCGTCGCGAAGATCGCCTGGACAGGTGACGTCAGGCTCCGTCGAGACCCGACCGCCCTCACCGTCGAGCAGGAAGCGGAGATCAACAGCGTCATCCGGGACAGCGAGTACATCGCCCGGCGGCGCGCCGCAGAGATCGAACGCGAGGCAGCCGAGGAAATCGCCCTCATCCGCGCCCAAGGCAAGGTCACCATCGAGCGGGATGACGTCACCTTCCGGGTCCAGTTGGAGCGCATCCGGAAACGCGACGAACTGTCCCGCCGCACCCCCCTCGCCATCACTGCGAGCGGCCCGGCTGCCGGAGAGGCGCTCGGACTGTCCGCTGTTCCGGACAGCGACTTGTCCGGGCGCCCGGACATGTCCGGACAGCCGGACAGTGAGGCGGACACGGCGTCTGGACACGAAGCGGAGGCGTCCGGCCCCGGCGCCCTGACCAGGCCGGACAGGCGTCCGGACGGCGGAGACCCCCTGTCCAAGATTGCCGAGGCGGCGTCCGGACCGTCCGACCTCGTCCGCTCGCTCGCCGCCCACGGCGTCCCCCAGGACGCGCTCGTGTCCGAGGCCGTCCGGCTGCGTCCGGACATGGTCGCGGACAGCATCCGCCGCACCGCCAAGCGCATCGGCGACGGCACGGGCCAGTACCTGTGAGCCGTCTCCTCGCCGCCCTCTACCTCCCCTAGGACCCCGTCATGACGAACCCGACTGCGCCCGGCGCCGACGAACTCCGTATCCGCTACCAGCTGCGCCGCATCCTCGACCAGCCGGAACGCCCGCCCATGCCGCCCGGCCCGCCCCCAGACGGCTACCAGGCCACACGAGAACGGGACTGGCTGGACGACATCGCCGACCTCGACTTCGGCCCCGAGCCCACACCCGAACCGGCGCCGGCCAGCAAGGATTCCGAACCGGAATCAGTCGACAAACCGCGGCCCGAGCCCGCCCCAGCCAAGCCCCGACGCCGCCCCACCATCCCGAAACCCGACCCCGACGACCCCCGCCAGTCCCTCCTCGACGCCTGGGACCGCACCCCCCGACGCCTCAAGTGGCTCATCTTCCACGCCACCGCCGCCGCGCCCGGGTGGGTGATCGGCTGGGTCGACTGGGCCACCGACACCGCCGCCTGGTACGCCGCCGGCCACTGGACCAGCAGCTCGGCCTGGGTCCTGTACGGCCTCGGTGGCTGCGCGCTCGCCCTGTATCGGCGGTCCCGCTGGTGGGCGTGGCCCTTCGCGTGGCTGGCCGCCGTCCCTGTTTCGTCCGTCGTCGTCGGTGTCCTGCTGTACGGCACCGGCTACCAGCCCTAAGGAAACCTGTCGTGAACAGCGTGTTCGGCAATCTCGGCATCGTCGGCCTCGCCGTGGCCCTGACCGTTCTCCTCCTGGTCGGGGTGAAGGGGGGTGGCAAGGTGAAGCCGCTCGGCTGGTGGCCGTGTCTGATTCTCGGGATGCTCGCCGGGTCCTCGTACTATGCGGCGGGCGGCGTCTTCAAGATCGTTCCGGATCTCGTCAACGGGGGACTAGGCGCAGCTCAGGGCCTCGTACCCGGCCTGACCATGGCCGCCGTCGCCCTCACCCTCGCCATCATCATCTTCTTCAAGAAGCTGACCACCAAGCAGGTCGCCATCCTCGGCATCGTCTTCTGGTACGCCGCATCCGCAGGCGGCGGCATCTGGGGCCAGGTCGCCAACGCGATCGCCAACCTCGGAACGCAGGTGTCCTGATGCGATACCTCGCCGACCGTGTCCGCGCCCTGCTCGCCCTCACCGGGCCGCTCGGCGCGGGCTTCCGCATCCTCCTGCTGCGCCTCGTCGCCCGCTTCGGCTGGAAGACCGTCCTCATCGGCATAGGGGTCCTGCTGTACGCCGCGAACCGGTACCGGACATGGATCCCGTACGGCCTCGCCATCGCCTGCGCAGCAGCGTGGATGCACGCGCCCAAGCAGGCCGACGAACCGGACGACGAAGCCGACGAAGAGACCGCAGGGGAGGAGCCCACGGAGCCCGATTCGGAGGACGTTTGCGACCTCGTCCGGGACCTCATCGGCGACGACCGCGGGGTCCTCCTCACCGCCCTCCCCGGCCCCCTCCAAGCGGCCGACACGCGGGCCGTCCGGGAGGCCCTCGCCAGGGCCGGCATACGGGTGCGGGAAGGGGTCCGCACCGCAACCGGGAACGGGCCGGGCGTACACCGGGACGATCTGCCGCCCCTCCCCCCGATCGAAGGGGGCGCCCCTGTTGGCTCGTTGACCTGCACCAACGCAGCCAACACCAACGCCAACAACACATTGCGGGTCACGTCCCAAGCGGGGATGACGATCATCAACGACCCGGCCGACCGGCACCGCACGCACAGCCTGAAGAAGCCCTGAGGACCCCATGCCGTACGAGTACTGGTGCGCCCACTGTGAGGCTGTTTCACCGGCCAGACGCGACCACCGTGAGGCCGCCGAGACCGACCTCGACGAGCACCGCACGGCCGCGCACGGAGGCCTCGCGCCGGCCGCGGGGGACGGCGTGCGGCGAGTGCATTCGGCGGCGCGTGGCGACGGGGTTCTCCCGGACCGTAGCTGTCTGTTCATCGCGTTCATGCTCGCGCTGGTCCTGGCGAACTGCTGGGGCCGCTGACCCACACAGACCCCGGGGCGGCCGCCCGCCTGCCAGCTAGCCGGCCGCCCCGGTCCCCATCCCGAACACACGAGACAGGAGACCGCCATCATGGCACTCGGCTGGACCAAGACTCCCGAGCCCGACGACCCGCGCCTGCAAGGCCACGAGACGACGTATCAGGCCTCCCGCGGCGGCTGGTTCCCCGCCCCGGACAAGCCCATCCCCGGTAGTCCGCAGGAGGAGACGCAGGAGTAGCGCGCCTGCCACACTGGAGTCTCACGCCGGGTAGCGCCCGGCACCCAGGCCCCGCTCCGGTCCGTCCCCCCGGCCGGCAGCGGGGCTTCACTCGTTCGGGTGACTGACGCCAAGCCCTCATGGGTCTACGGTCGGTGGTCCGGATCGGCTGCGGGGGGCTTCCGCGTGTTCGCAGCGCGCGGTGGGTTGGCCGAGCTGCGACGGCCTCCCCGCCAGCAGTCGATCCGATGGCGGCGCTCCTGCTCTCCCAAGGTGTCAGGGGCGCCGCCTCATGTCACAACTCGGACACATCGTCTTCACGCGCTGCGCACTCGCCCGCATGATTCCGTCCTGCACCTTGAACTCTGGGGGGACTATGCGCCACACCACCACCCTGCTCTCTGTTGTCCTGCTGCTGGCTGTGTCGGGCTGCTCGTCCGACGATGAAGGCTCGGGGAAGCCGACGGTTACGAAGGCGTCGCCCACGCCCACGGTGGCGAGTCCTTCGCCGAGTCCGTCGCCCAGCAAGGCGGAGACGTTGAAGCTCGGCGACACGGCGAACATCAGCGCCGACAGCGAGTTCACCGCCGCCGCCCTCGGCTACACGGACAAGGGCATCACGGGGGTGCCGGAGCTGCTGTCGGCCGGTCAGAAGTGGTCGGTGGTGATGGTGAAGGTGTGCAACAAAGGCGGCGAGCCGATTGCGACGACGCCGCTGGTGTGGTCGTTGGCGTATGCGGATGGGGTGCGGGTGGAGGCTGCGGGGATGAATGCGGGTGAGTTGCCGCAGCCGTTGTATCCGATGGAGGCGAAGGTGTCGTCGGGTGATTGCGTGAAGGGGAATATCGCGTTCACGGTGCCGGAGTCGGGGCGTCCGGAGCGGGTGTTGTACTCGCCGGATGCGTTGGATGAGCCGGTGGAGTGGCAGATCGGCAAGTAGCGGTACGGGTGAGGCCCCGCCGGGTTGGGCGGGGCCTTCGTCATGCGTGGGTTCAGCCCACGTCCGGTTCACAGGCCAGCAGTTCCCGCCCGCGCTGCTCGTACCACTCGTTGACGGCGGCCTGGACGACGTCGCGTACCTCATCGGCGACGTCGTCGGCGTACATCTGCTCGCCGTTCTTCTCGGGCAGGTGCTCGGAGGAGTGGACGGTGAAGCTGACGTTGAAGCCGGTGAGGGTCTTGCTCATGGGGTGGTCTCCTCGCCCGGACGCTCTGGCTGTACGTCCGGGTCCACGACGCCCCGGAACCGGTGGCCGCACGGCAGCCACCGCATACGTACCACCGTCTCGTCGACCCCGAACTCCGAATCCTCCAACCGCTGGTCGATGCGCTCAGCGTCCGCCCCGCACGCAGGGCAGGCAGGGCGCGGCGGCTGTGGGGCTCCCGGTTCCAGGCCGATGAGCTGCATGAGCCGGTCTTCGAGCTGGCCGCGCACGTTGGCCATCTGCTGGCGGGTGAGCTGTTGCACGGTCTCGCTCATGCGGTCTGCTCCTCGCTGCTCACCGGGCGCTCCGGCAGGTCGGCGTCTGGCCGCCGCAGGTACCAGCGCACCAGGTCTTTGATGACGGCGGAGCGGTCGCCGCTGGGTGCTTGCTCGGCGAGGTCTGCCCAGTCGTCGTCGTCGATGCGGACTGATCGGTGCTTGGTCTTGGGGGCGTTCGGCATGGGTCCACGGTATCGCGGGTGTACGGACACCGGTAGGCCCGAACCCCTTGCGGTGTACGTACACCTCGCGCTACGGTGTACGTACACCAGGAGCGAGGGGGACCACATGAACGCCGCAGCCACCACCCACCAGCACACCAACTGCCTCCGCTGCGGCCGCACCCTCCGCTCCGCCAAGAGCATCGCCACCGGCTACGGCCCGAAGTGCGCCGCCAAGGTCCGCAACGCCCCCGTCGACCTGAGCGACTACAAGGCGCACCAGGTGGCCTCGGCCCGCGAGCTCATCGAGGACGGCGCGATCATCCCCCTCCGCTCCGTCATCTTCATCGCCGTCAGCTCGGACGGCACCGAGACCTACAAGACCGCCCCCACCACCTGCAACTGCCCCGCCGGACTCAAGGGCAGCCGCTGCTACCACCAGCTCGCCGCCCGCCTGCTGCTCGCCGCCTGAACCGCCGCACGCCAGAGGGCCCTCTCCGCCGCCGGAGAGGGCCCTCACCCGCATGCACCGACGCCCACCGGTTGCACACCTCGTTACCATCAAAACACGACAGACGGTAACCAGCGAGGAGGGGGCGGGACGTGGCCAACCCCAACCAAAACGCCCGCAGCGGCCGCGGCCAGTACGTCCGTACCGCCGAAGCCGCCGCCCGCGACGCTGAGGCCGCCGAGCTCCGCGCTCAGGGCTGGACCTATCAGAAGATCGCCGACGAACTCGGCTTCGGTGACAAATCCGGCGCGCAAAAAGCCTGCCGCCGCGCCATCCAAGACGCCGTCGCAACCCCCGGCAAAGCGCTCATGGAACTCGAAGTCGCCCGCCTCGAAACCCTCTACGACAACGTCCTCGACATCTTCCAACGCGACCACGTCCTCGTCTCCCACGGCCACGTCGTCCACGACGACAGCGGCCAGCCGATCATCGACGACGAGATGAAACTCAAAGCCTTCGACCGCCTCCTCCGCGGCCGCGAAAGCTTCCGCCGCCTCCTCGGCCTCGACGCCCCCAACCGCGTCAGCGTCGAAGCCGAACAGCTCGGCCGCGAGATCAGCCGACTCCTCGACACCGCCCTCGGCCCAGACAGCGACGACGCCGGTGACGACACCGACGCGTGAGAGCGTCCGCGCCCAGGTTGAGCAACTGGTGCGCGCCGGCGACACCAAAGCGCTGAAGCAGATCCGTGACCAGCTCCGCAGCAAGGCCGACCGCCGGAACCTGAAGGAACGGGCCCGGCTCTACGCCCACAACCCCGTCGGCTGGGTCACCGAACGCCTCCGGCAGGTCGTGTGGTCGAAGCAGCGGGAGATCATGCTGTCGATCCGCGACAACCGGCGCACCGCCGTCCGCTCCTGTCACGGCGTCGGCAAGTCCCACACCGCGTCCCTGGTGGCCGCCTGGTGGCTGGACACGCACCCGCCAGGCGAAGCGTTCGTCGTCACCTCCGCACCGACCTTCGCCCAGGTCCGCGCCATCCTCTGGCGGTACATCCGCCGCGTCCACCGCCGTGGCAAACTCGCCGGCCGCGTGAATCAGACCGAGTGGCACATCGACGACGAGATGGTGGCGTTCGGCCGGAAGCCCGCCGACCACGACGAGTCCGCGTTCCAGGGCATCCACGCCCGCTACGTCCTCGTCATCCTGGACGAGGCGTGCGGCATTCCGGAGCAGCTGTGGGTGGCGGCGGACGCGCTGACGACGAACGCCGACTGCCGGATCCTCGCGATCGGCAACCCGGACAACCCGTCCTCGCACTTTCGGAAGGTGTGCCAGCCCGGGAGCGGCTGGCACGTTATCGGCATCTCGGCTTTCGAGTCCCCGAATCTCACCGGCGAGGAGGTCCCCGACGACGTGGCGCAGGCCCTGGTCGGCCGTGAGTGGGTGGAGGAGAAAGCCACCGAGTGGGGCGAGGACAACCCGCTCTACAAGAGCAAGGTCCTCGGCGAGTTTTCCGAGGACGCCCCGAACAAGGTCGTCCGCGCGAGCGACGTGGCCCGCTGCCGCATCGACCCGGAGAAGAAGCTCACCGCCGAGGAACTCCAGCCTGTAGAGCTCGGTGTGGACGTCGGCGGCGGCGGAGACGAGACCGTCATCCGGGAACGCCGCGGCCGGCGCGCGGGCAGGGAGTGGCGGGCGCACACGGACCGGCCGGAGAAGATCGCGCCGATGGTGTTGCAGGCCATCAAGGAGTCCGGCGCCACCGCGGTGAAGGTCGACTCCATCGGCGTCGGCTTCGGCGTGATCGGCGAACTCCGCAACGCTGCCGGCCGTGGCGAGCACCAGGCGCACATCCTCGCGGTGAACGTGGCCGAGGCCGCGTCGAAGCCGGACAAGTTCATGAACTTGCGCGCCGAGTTGTGGTGGGAGATCGGCCGGGGGCTGTCGGAGTCGGGCGGCTGGGATCTGTCGGCGATGGCGAACGGGGATACGACGGTGGCGCAGTTGTTGTCGCCGCAGTGGGACGTGGATCCGAAGGGCCGGATCCGGGTGGAGCCGAAGGACGAGATCAAGAAGCGGTTGGGGCGGTCCCCGGACAATGCGGACGCGCTGCTGTTGGCGTTCTACAGTGCCGGCCGTCCCCGAGTGAGGTGGTTGTGATGTTGAGCAATGTGCCGATGGTTCGCGCGGGAGACGTGTTGGTCGTCTGCGTCGAGAGGCATCTGACCGAGATGGACACGCAGCGGTTCGTCGACATGGCGAGCGACGTGTTGCCGGGCGTGCGGGTGGCGTTCTTGGAGGGCGTCTCAGGGCTAGCGGTGTTCAGGCCGGACGCGGCGACGAGCGAAGCAGAGAGCGAGTGAAGGCGATGCGGAAGATCCGACTCTCAGAACTGAAAATCTTCCTGTCTCCAACTCTCTTGACAGGAGGATTTACACTCATCTCAGTCGGTGTCGGCAATATTTTCGGCATCGGGGCTGGGATGATCACTGCCGGGGCCGCCATGGTCCTCATGGGAGCGCCGATCGTCCGCGACTGACAGGAGGGCGGCGGTGGGCAGACGAAGCCTGGTCGACACCCTCATCAACCGGTCTACCGCCACCGCAAACCCGCCCGTCCCCTTCACCAGCCGCCACCAGAGCTACGGCACCTTCGCCTCCCGCCGCGACGCCGAAGGCCAGATGCGCGCCATGAGCGCCGTCGGCACCCTCTTCGCGATCGTCGACCGCACCAGCAACGCCACCGCACTCGTCGACTGGAAGCTCTGGCGCAAAGCCAAGTCCGGCCGGAAGGAAGACCGCGTCGAAGTCACCTCCCACGCGGCCCTCGACCTGTGGAACCGGCCCAACCCCTTCATGCCGCGGCAGGAGTTCGTCGAGTCCTCCACCCAGCACTACGACCTCACCGGCGAAACCGAATGGGTCATCGCCCGCCACCCCGGTGTCGACATCCCCCTCGAACTGTGGCCAGTCCGCCCCGACCGCATGACCCCCGTCCCCGACCGGGAGAAGTTCCTGCGCGGCTGGGTGTACACGTCCCCAGACGGCGAGCAGATCCCCCTCGAACGCAACGAGGTCATCCAGCTCCGCCGGCCGAACCCGTTGGATCCGTACCGCGGCCTGTCGCCGGTGCTGTCGATCCTCCCCGACCTCGACACCAGCCGGTACGCCGCCGAGTGGTCGCGTGCGTTCTTCCAGAACAGCGCCCAGCCCGGCGGCATCATCGAAGTCCCGGTGCACCTGCAGGACCACGAGTTCGACGAGATGCGGACGCGGTGGGCGGAGCAGCACAAGGGTGTCGCGAACGCGCACAAGGTGGCGATCGTCGAGTACGGGGCGAAGTGGGCCGACCGCACCATCTCCCAGCGGGACATGCAGTTCGTGGAGCTGCGCGGCGCAACCGCTGACCGAGTGCGTGAGGCATACGGCATCAGCAAGACCGCGATCGGCGACTTCGAGGACATCAACCGCGCCTCCGCCCTGGCGGCTAAGAGCTGGTTCGCCGAGCAGCAGACTGTGCCCCGCCTGGAGCGCATCAAGGCCGCGCTGAACTACGAACTCCTGCCGATGTTCGGCAAGACCGCTGAGGGCCTGGAGTTCGACTACGAGCCGCCGACCCCGCCGGACCCGGAGATCGAGGCGCAGACACTGACCGCGCGCGCGAACGCGGCGAAAGCGCTCGCCGAGACGGGCATGTGGGCGCCGGACGGCATCCTCTCCGCCGTCGGCCTGCCGGAGATGGACGCTGCTGCGGCCGCGGGCGGCGACGGGGCGATCAGCCCGCGCGAGTTGGGCGACATGATCCAGTCGATCTACCTCGGCGTGGACGTGTGCATCACGTGGGAAGAGGCGCGGGAGATCCTCAACCGGGCCGGCGCCGGGCTGAATCTCGCGACGCCGCCGCCGAGCAAGCCCGCGCCCGCGATCGCGCCTCCGCCTGTTGCTCCGAAGCCGGAGAGTGGCCCGGAGGAAGAGCCTGCGGACTCCTGGCAGGCGCTCGTGTCCGGTCTGACGGGCGACGGCGGCGGGGTGGATGTTGAGAACGCGATGCGCTGGGAGGCCGTCGCGCACATCGACGACAACACCTGCCAGCCGTGCGCGGACAACGACGGCCAGACGTACCGCAACCGGGCCGCCGCCTACGCGGACTACCCGGGTGGCTCGGGCTACATCCACTGCGTCGGCGCGGAGTACGGCAACGAGTGCCGGTGCCGCGTGGTCAAGAGGCGGAAGCAGGAGGGCGACGAGTGAGCGCCAGTCAGCCGCGCACGCTGCGGATCACGAGGCGAGACAAGTGGGGCCACCGCGTCGAGATCGACGGTTACGACGTTTCCAGCGCCCTGCTCGGTATGACGCTGGAGATCAAGGCGGGTGAGATGCCGAGGGCCACGCTGCACGTGGTTGCCGAGGAGATCCCGACGGACACGGACGAGGTGCTCGCCTACCTGCCCGACGCGACCCACGAGTTGCTGGTCCGGCTCGGCTGGACCCCGCCCGCCGAGGAGGCCACGCCGTGAACATCGTGATGCCCGGCAAGGCGGCTGCCTTCGCCGCGACTCAGCGGGAGAAGGCCGACAAGCTGCGCGCCCAGCACGGCATCGCCCCGCAGCCCTGGTACCGCATCACCAACGCTGCCTCACAGGATGAGGCGGAAGTGATGCTGTACGACGAGGTCGGCGGCTGGTACGGGGCGACCGCAGACCAGTTCATCGCCGACCTGCGCGGCGTGACCGCACCGAACCTCCGCGTCCGCGTCAACAGCCCTGGCGGCAGCGTCTTCGAGGGCATCGCCATCGCCAACGCGCTGCGCTCCCACCCCGCGAACGTGACGATCCAGGTCGACGGGATCGCCGCCTCCATCGCCTCCGTCATCGCGATGGCCGGGGACCGGATCGAGATGGCCCCCAACACCATGCTCATGATCCACGACGCCTCCGGGGTCTGCCTCGGCAACGCCTCCGACATGGAAGAGATGGCCGAACTCCTCGACCTGATCTCGGACAACATCGCCGACGCGTATGCGGCGAGGGCGGGCGGCACCCGTGACGAGTGGCGGGCCCGGATGCGCGCCGAGACCTGGTACCTCCCCGAGGACGCGGTCGAGAACGGGCTCGCCGACGAGGCCATCAGCGCCCCGAAGGCCGCCGAGCCGGTGGAGCCGGACGAGGACGAGGAGCAGCCGGACATGGCGCGCGCCTTCGACCTCGCCGCCTACGGCTACACCGGGCCCAAGCCTGAGCAGCCGACGGAAGAGCCGGTCACTCTGACGTTCAACATCGGTGCTGCGGTGGGCGAGCAGCTCCTCGCTGCACTTCGCGCCGAGGTGAATGGCCGGACCTCCGAGCCGGAGCCCGCGGCCATCGGCGAACCGGTCGAGCCCGAGCCCGCCACGGAGCCGGAACTCTCCGAGCCTGTCGCCACGGCGGATCCCGCCGATCCTGCGGACGTCGAAGACCCGACCGTCGAACCCGAACCCGTAGACGAGTGGGCCGCCGCGGTCGCCAGCCTCATCCGGCCGTCCCCCGACCCGTGGGCGGCATCCGTCGCCCACCTGACCACCACGGCGTCGTCCAGCGCGGCGACGGAAGCAGCCTGAGGAGGCACTGTGGCTACACCCACCATCCCGCGCGACGCCGACGAGCTCGCCGAAGCGCTCGGCGACACCGCGACGCTGAAGAACATCGTCAAGGACAAGGACACCCTGGAGTCCTTCATCCTCGACTTCGCCAAGGGCCAGCAGAAGCACAACCCTGACATCGACGCCCAGATCAAGGTCGAGACGCAGCGGCAGTTCGCCGAGATCCTCAAGAACAACCAGATCGACGGCATCAACCGCCTCAACCTCACCCCCGGTTGGGACGCGGGAGGCCCCAAGGCGCGCTCCCGCCACTACAACCCGAAGGCCCCCGGCGCCAAACTGGACAAGCAGTTCGGGAACTGGACGGACTTCCTCGTCGCCACCTGGGCCGGGTCCAAGGGGCAGGCGGCGATGGCCGCGCAGGACGAGATCGCGCAGATCCAGAACGCGTTCGGGTCCACCGTGCCGTCCGACGGCGGGTTCCTCATCCCCGAGTACCTGCGCAGCGAACTCCTGCGCGTGGCGCTGGAGATGGCCGTTGTCCGCTCCCGGGCCCGCGTCGTACCGATGGAGACGCTCAGCGTCCCCTATCCGACCATCGACTCCACGTCGAACGCCTCGTCTGTGTACGGCGGCATCGTCGGCTACTGGACCGAAGAGGGCGGCAGCCTCAACGACTCGGCGCCGTCGTTCGGCCGGATCAACCTGCTCGCGAAGAAGCTGACCCTGTACTCGGAGATCCCGAACGAGCTGTTCAAGGACTCCCTGATCAGCCTCGAACAGTTCATGAACGAGTCCTACCCCGAGGCCCTCGCCTGGTTCGAGGACGTCGCGTTCATCTCCGGCAACGGCGCCGGCCAGCCCCTCGGCTTCCTCAACGCCCCGGCCGCCGTGACCGTGGGCAAGGAGACCGACCAGGAAGCCGGGACGATCCTCTGGGAGAACATCATCAAGGCCTACAGCCGGATGCTCCCCGCGTCGATCGGCCGCGCGGTGTGGATCGCCCACATCGACACGTTCCCGCAGCTCGCCACCATGGCCCAGTCCGTCGGCACCGGCGGCAGCGCGGTGTGGATCGGCAACGGCGACGGCGCGGGCGCACCCCCGGTCACGATCCTCGGCCGCCCGGTCGTGTGGACGGAGAAGGTCTCCACCGTCGGCACCGTCGGCGACATCAACTTCGTCGACCTGGGCTACTACCTGATCGGTGACCGGCAGGCCATGCAGTCGGAGACGTCGACGCACTTCAAGTTCGGCAACGACAAGACCGCGATGCGGGTGATCGAGCGTGTCGACGGCCAGCCGTGGCTCCAGTCCGCGATCACCCCCAACCAGGGCACCAACACGCTGTCCCCGTTCGTGAAGGTCGCGACCCGGGCGTAACGGTTCCAGCCAGGGCGGGCAGTAACGCCCCCGCCCTGGCCAGTTCCCACGTGGCAATCAACCCCCACCAGGAGGGCAACCATGGAAGGCCTCGGAAGGCTCTTCGACGTCTCGATCGGCAGCGTGCCGACGGACGCCGTCGCCGGAGCGATCACGGGGAAGCGGGTGTCGCTGAAGAACGCGGACGCCTGCACGATCCTCGTCGTCACGACCGGCGCGTCCACGGACATCACGGACGTCGACCTTCAGCAGCACACCGCCTCAACGGGCGGCACCACCGCTGACCTCGACATCATCGACCACTACTACTACAAGTCCGAGACCACCCTCGACGGCGACGAGACGTGGACCCGCGCCACGCAAACCGCAGCATCGGAGATCACCAACGTGGGCGCGGCCTCCGAGGAACTCCTCCTCGCCATCGAGGTCAACGCCACGCAGCTGTCCGACGGCTACTCCTACATCTCGCTGGACATCCCCGACCTCGGCACCAACGGCACCCGCCACTGCGCCGTGCTGTACCTGCTCCACGAGCTTCGCGCCCCGCGCAAGCCCGCCAACCTCATCGCCCCGCTGTCCTAGAAGGGAGGCACTACCTCATGGCTGCATCACCCACATCGGGCAGGGCCTACCGGGACCTGCGGTACGGCAAGGGCCCCATCTCCAAGAGCACCGGCACGCTGGCCGCGACCACCGTGCCGCTGTTCACCATCGCCGGGGGACGCGTCGCGATCACCAGCCTGTTCGGCCTGGTCGGCACCGCGATCACCGTCGCCAACAGCTACAAGCTCCAGAACAACCCCACCACCGGGGACACCACCGACATCAACGCCGCCACCGACATCGGCACGACCGACACCGCGGCCGGCACCATCCTCGGCTTCGGCCAGGGCACCACGGCGGCACCTCCGCTGCTGCGGGGCGGCTTCAACATCCCGTCCGATCTGATCCTGCCGGTCGGGCAGATCGAGTCCGTCAGTGCGGGCACGGATGGCGAGATCACCTGGTACCTGACGTGGGTGCCGTACGACGTCGGCGCGACTGTGGTGGCGGCCTGACGTGGCGGCGTGGCTGTGCACGGTGTGTTCCACCGTTTTCTCGGTGGGCGCGCCGTGCTGCCCGCACTGCGGCAGTACCAAGCATGCCGAGGAAGGACAGGAACTGATGGCGAAGATCACCGCGCACGGCGGCCCCTCGATTGCGGGTGCGTCCGTGGTGGGTGGTTCGTGGTCTGACGAGGGCGATGCGGACGTGTGGCCCGAGATGCGCGAGAGCGCCGGTACGGGCGAGCCGATGCAGGCCGTTGAGGGCGACGAGCTCGAAGGGGACGGCTCTGGCCGCGCTCTGCCCCCGGTAGACGAGAAGGGTGGTGAGGAGCCATCGGCTGGGACCAGCTCATCGACCTCCGACGAGAAGCCGTCGATCGAGCCCGAGCGGAAGCAGAGCAGCCGCCGCAAGCCTGCCCGAACGACGGCCAGCCGCTCGAAGAAGGCCCCGATGGAGAGCTCTTCTGCCGATGGGACGGCTGGCGCCCCGGAGGACGGTACGTCGGCTGCTGACGGCGACGCGTAGCCCACCCGCAGACGAGACCTGAGAGGAGGTGACGAGAGATGACCACACCGTGGTACGCGACCCGTGAGAGCGTGATGCACGCCCTCGACTCCAAGCTGACCGCCCGCAACGCCGGGCAGATCGACCGCGCGTTGGAGTCCGCCAGCCGGGACGTGGAGCAGCTGTGCCACCGCCGGTTCTACCCGGAGTTGGACACGCGGTCGTGGGACTGGCCCGACTCGCAGTCCGGCACGTCCTGGCGGCTGTGGCTGGACGACCACGAGGTCATCTCCGTCACCACTCTCACCAGCGGTGGCGTGACGATCGCGTCCACGGATTACTTCCTGGAGCCCAACCGCTCCGGTCCCCCGTACAACCGGCTGGAGGTCGACCTGGCCTCCAGCGCGGCGTTCGGGGGTGGCGACACCCACCAGCGGGACATCACCGTGGTCGGCTTGTTCGGCTACCGCAACGACGAGACCACGACCGGCACCATCACCGAGGCCCTGGACTCGTCGGAGACCGGGGTGGACGTCGACGGTACGGCGGCCGCACTCCTCGGGGTCGGGTCGGTGATCCGGGTCGACTCGGAGCGGATGCTCGTCACCGGCCGGACGATGGCGGACACCGGACAGAACCTTGGCGGCGCCGGGCTGACGGCCTCGAACGCGAGCGTCACCGTGGCAGTCAGCGACGGCACGGCGTTCGCGGTCGACGAGGTCATCCTCATCGAGTCCGAGCGCATGCTCATCGTCGACATCGCAGGCAACAACCTGACCGTGAAACGCGCGTGGGACGGCAGTGTGCTGGCCGCCCACGCGGCTGGCGTGGACATCTACGCCCTGCGCACCCTCACCGTCACCCGCGGGGCGCTGGGCACGACGGCGGCCACGCACTCCTCGAGCGCGCCCATCCTGCGATGGGACCCGCCCGGCCCGGTCCGGGACCTGACGATCGCGGAGGCGGTCGCGCAGGTCACCAACGAACTCGCAGGCTACGCGCGCGTCCGCAAGTCCGGTGACGGCGGCACCAGCGAACGCGCCACGGACGCCACCGCCCTGAAGGGGCTACGGGACCGCGTGTACGCCTCCCACGGCCGCAAGGGGCGGGTGAGAGCGGTATGAGCATCGACATCCGCATGACCGGACCCCTGTTCGACGGGCGCGCCGAGCGCGCCATGGAACAGGCCTGTGACGACGCCCTCGACGACCTCGGCGCGTACGCCGAAGAGCGCGTCCTCATGGGCACCTCGGCGCACTTCAAGACCCGCACCCCGTACTACGAGACCCGCATCACCACCGACCGCGTCTCCGACGAGGAAGCCCTCGTCCACGACCAAGGCGTCATATACGGCCCGTGGCTGGAAGGCGTCGGAAGCCGGAACTATCCGGCGACCCGGTTCAAGGGCTACGGGCACTGGCGGGCCGCGAAGCAGGCCGTCGCAGTACGTGGCCCGCAGGTCGCCGACGCCGCAGTACGCCGGCGCCTGCCTGAGATGGGCGGGTGACGGCGATGGCTCTCAACATCCTCGGCCTCACCGACGCCGTGATCTCGCACGCCAGTGCCAGCGGCTACTTCGAGACCGTCAACGGCGCCGAACCAAAGAACGCTCCGGCCACGGGCGGCCTGACCGCCGCCGTGTGGGCCGACCGCGTCACTCCGCTGCGATCGTCCGGCCTGAACAGCGTCAGCGTGCTCCTCGTCTTCAACGTGCGTATCTACGGCTCCGCCCAGTCGGAGCCCGCGGACGCGATCGACCCGAACATGCTCGCCGCCGTAGACGCCCTGTGCGCGGCCTACAGCAGCGACTTCACCCTCGGCGGCCTCGTCCGCTCGGTCGACCTCCTCGGGGCGAACGGCACAGCGCTGGGGGTGCGCGCAGGCTACCTGTCGCAGGACGGGGTGCTCTACCGCGTGATGACGATCTCCGTGCCCGTCATCGTCAACGACCTTTGGGAAGAGGTGGCATAGGTGGCCAAGCAGTCCGGATTGGGAGACAACTTCTACCTGCATGGCTACGACGTCTCCGGCGACCTCGGCAGCGTCAGCGTCTCCGGCGGGCCGGCCGCGCTCGAAGTCACCGGCATCGACAAGTCGGCGTACGAGCGGATCGGCGGTCTCCGTACCGGCGGCATGAACTGGTCCGCGTTCTTCAACCCCACCGACGACCGGGCCCACGACCGGCTGGAGAACCTGCCGTACACCGACGTGCACTGCGCCTACTTCCGCGGTACCACGCTCGGGAATCCGGCAGCCTGCCAGGTGTCGAAGCAGATCAACTACGACGGCAACCGTGGCGACTCCGGCGAGTTCACCTTCCAGGTGGAGGCCCAGTGCAACGGCTTCGGTGTCGAGTGGGGGCGGTCGCTGACAGCTGGGGTGCGGACGGACACGGGGGCGACGAACGGTTCGTCGATCGACACAACGGCGGCTGCGTCGTTTGGGGCGCAGGCGTACTTGCAGGCGTTCGCGATGTCCGGCACGGACGTCACGGTGAAGATCCAAGACAGCGCGGACAACAGCAGCTTCGCCGACGTCACCGGGCTTTCGTTCACCCAGCTCACCGCGGGGCGTACCGCCGAGCGACTTGCTACAGCCAACAACGCCACGATCCGTCGCTACCTGCGCGCGGTCACCGTCACGACGGGCGGGTTCTCGTCGCTCGCGTTCGCCGTCGTGATCGTCAAGAACGAGATCGCAGGGCAGGTGTTCTGATGATTCAACGACCGGTGAACCGCGTCGAGCCGAAGCTTCCTGCTTCCGCGTACAAGACGTACGAGCTTGCGGCGCCCGTTGCCACGCACTGGAGGAAGGCGACGTGCGCGGAGATCGACTGCCCCCGCTATCTCAACGGCTGGCGCGTGCACGTCGAGCAGATCGGGCCCGAGCTGACGCACGACGCGAAGACGTCCGGGCGCCGCTGGCACGAACTCCGTGTCGCGGAGGGCCAGACGTACCTCGTCTTCGAGGCCGGCCAGCCCTGCTTTCAGGTGTCCGAGCATCGGAAGCGGATCGACCGGCCGGAGCTGTATGTGGTCCGGGACGGTGACTGGCGCGGTAACCCGCGTCGTACCGAGGCGCGGCGGCATGAGCGGCCGGAGCACTGGGTGGAGGACTTCGCCGAGCACCAGGGGCGCCTCGCGGACGCGCACGGGAAGGGCTGAGCCATGACTGAGGGCATCCGCCTGGAGATCGACGGCGAGGACTTCACCGCCGAGTGCGAGGAGTTCACGTTCGGTGTGCCGCGCGTGGTTTACGACGAGGACAACGGCAGCAGCATGCGCCGCTTCCTCGGGCCAGCCGGGTTCCAGATCACCCTGATCAACCCGACCGACCGAGCCCGAGCCCTGGTCGATGGAGGCAGAGCCACTCGCACTGTGAAGATCGCCGCCGCTGGCAACTCGATCATTCACCCCACGCACTTCATCGAGGAATGGACCACGACGGACGGCATTCGGAAGGTCTTCGGGCGCCTCGCCTGGGACACCGGCCGAGACGCCAAGTGGGTCGACGAACCGCAGCTCGCTGAGGCGTAGCTCCAACAGAAGGGAACGACCATGGCGAAGGAAAGCGGCCTCGGCTGGACGACCTGCTCGGTAGACAACTCGGCAGGCACCGCCAAGGCCATCAAGAACGACGTCACCAGCCTCCAGTTCGCCACCCCGCGCGGCGTCCAGGACGTGACCGGCATCGACAAGAGCGCGTACGAGCGGATCCTGCTGCTCGCCGACTTCTCCATCACCCTGAACTGCGTGTTCAACGACGCCACGGACCAGATGTTCGACGTCTTCAAGACCGTCCCGTCCACGTCGGTGCCCCGCACGACGACGCTCACCGTGTCCGGCCAGACCCTCGCCAATGAGGTCCTCTACACCGACTTCCCGGTGAACCGCGCGGACGGCGGCGAACTCACCGCCGCGATCCCCGGCGTCCTCGCCGACGGCGTTGTCCCGACCTGGTCTTGACTCCAAGTCATGGCGACCGTCCGGGAGTTGACCGATAGACTATCCAAGTCAAAGCGACTTGGAGGCCTGGTCATGCCCGGAGCAATAGATGGAAAGTTCACCGTCAAGTCATGTGGCAAAGCGCACGCTTGGTGCGCCGAATGCCGCCCCGCACAGGCAGCCGCACAGCGGAAGCCGAAGCCGCCGAGGAAGGAGCACGACAAGCCATGCCGGAACTGTGGACGATGCGACACGTGCCTCGGCCTCGCGGCGCCGGAAGGAATGAAGGTCTGCCGGGACTGCCGGGAGACCAAGTCACTGAAGGCGTTCGCCCGCAGGAACGACACAGGCGGATACCGCAACCAGTGCATGCAGTGCCGAAACAAGGGCATGTCGGCGGCTGGGTGCGAAGGTTGCGGCAAGTCCTTCGTCCGACACTCTGCCGATCGCACTCACTGCGCCGCCTGCCGTCCCACAGTCACGAAACCCTGTGCTCGGTGTGGCAAACACTTCATCGGATCTATGGAGCAGCGCCGCTACTGCTCGTCCGAATGCCGCGAAGCCACCCTCACCGAGCAGCGGCGCGAGGCGCACCGGAAGGTGCGCTTGGCCGCACTCCAGGCGTACGGCGGCGAGGCGCCCGCCTGTGTCTGCTGCGGCGAAGCGATGTTCCAGTTCCTCGCCCTCGACCACATCAACGGCGGCGGTCACGCGCAGCGTAAAGAGACAGGCGGCGGCGGGTTCTACAACTGGCTGCGCCGCCACAGCTACCCGGCCGGGTTTCAGGTGCTCTGCCACAACTGCAACTTCGGCCGACAGATCAACGGCGGCACCTGTCCGCACAAGGAGGAGTGACCGCATGGGATACAAGCCGAGGCGGAAGATCTACACCCTGGCGTTCGAGGGTGAAGAGTACGAGGGCCTTGAGGTCAAAATCCGGGGCCTCAACACCGGGCAGGTCATGGACATCGACGCCGCCCGCGCCGACGGAGGCGACTCGGCGATCGTCGCCATGCTCCAGCTGATGGCCGAGCAGCTCGTCGAGTGGAACGTCGAGGACGACGAAGGCCAGCCCGTACCGACCACGTTCGAAGGCGTCCGCTCCCTCGACATCGACTTCAACTGGGCGGTCATCGACGCCTGGCAGAACGCCGCCGCAGGAGTCCCCGCCCCTTTGGAGAGCGGCTCGACCTCTGGCGAACCATCCCTGGTGGCATCGATTCCCACGGAAACCCTGTCACTGCCCCCGGAGAGTACCGCCGTGCCCGCCTGATCCTCAGCCTGCTGCAACGGTTCCCGGGCTACACCTACACCACCCTGCTGGCGGAAGACCCCGAGCTTCTCCGCCTGCTCGACATAGAACAACGCGGCACACCCGGAGAGGAGGGGGGCGGTGGGTAACGACATCGAGATCCGCGTACGGGTCACCAACCAGACCCAAGCCGGGCTCAACCAGATCAACACCGCCCTCCGCACCCTCACCACCCGCGCCACCGCAGCAGCCGCCGCCCTCAACCGGCTCGAACAGCAGGCAGAAGACGCCACCCGCGCACTCCGGCGTCTCGCCCGCCAAGCCGACGACACCGCCCACGCCATGAGCGGCCTCTCCACCAGCGTCACCGCAGCCAGCAACGGCCTGCGCACCTTCAACACCCGCGCCGGATCCACCGCCACACGACTCGCCGACCTCGACGACCCCATGCGAACCCTGCGCCGCGACATGGACGACCTCGGCGGCAGCATCGACGGCGTCAACGACGGCCTGGTGGACCTGCGGGGCGGCCTCGGCCGGCTGACCGGGTCCAGCAACAGTGCCTCCAGTTCGCTCGGCGGCGGTGGGGGTGGCGGCGGGGCGGCTTCGGGTGGCGGCGGCTTGACGGGCTCGCTGATCGGTATCGGTGCTGCGATCGGCGCATCCGTGCTGCCGTCGATCGGCGCGCTGTCGCCGATGCTGTTCGGCCTGGCCGGTGTGGGTGGTGCGGCGGCGTTGGCGATGGACGATCTGAAGAAGGAGTTCAAGAAGCTCAAGCCTGAGTTTGAGGATCTTCAGAAGGTCGCGTCGAAGGCTGTGATGCCCGGCGTGAAGAAGTCGATGGACGACTGGCGCGGCGCCATGAAGGGCCTGAATCCCGTCGTACGGGAGGGCGGTAAGGCTTTCGGGGACTTCGTGAAGCGGGCCGCCGACTTCGCGAACTCCCCGGCGTTCAAGTCGAGTCTGTTGAAGAACGTGGAGATGGGCTCCGGGTTCTTCAAGGACTTCACGAACAGCCTGTTCGACTTCACGCAGGCGTTCCTCGACTTCGGCACCAAGTCCCAGCCGTCCCTGGACGCCTTCCAGAACCTGTTCGGTGGGCTCCTCGACCGCGGCCTGCCATCCATGTTCAAGGAGATGGAGCAGGGCATCGGCGGGTCGGCGGACGTCATCGACGGCCTCGCCTACCTGATCAACGATTCACTGCTGCCGTCCCTCGGGAAGATCGCCGGATCCTTCGCCGACGCCTTCGGCCCACTGATCGGCGAAATGCTTGTTACCGCCGGTAATCAGATCAAGGTGCTGGCCAGCGTGTTCGAAGGGCTGATGGTCTTCCTCCGCCCCTTGGGCGCCGTCGTCGCCGACGTGTTCCGCTCCTGGAACGAAATCTTCGCGATCGGCGCCTCAGTAGCCGGGGACTTCGCGAAAGAAGTCGGCGGCGCACTCTTCGAAACCCTCGCCGAACTTGCGGGCATCGACACCTCAAAGCTCGACGACGGCTTCTACGGACTGTCCAACTGGGTGAAGGAAAACCAAGGGCAGATCCGCGGGGCGTTCCTCAGCGTCGCAGAGGCCATCACGACGATGGTGACCGCCGGCATCGAGGCACTGCCCCTGCTGTTCGCCGCTTTCCAGGGCATGACTGAGGGTGTCCTCCTTGCGATCGATGGCCTGGTGTCCGGGCTGGCCACCGCGTTCGGTGACCTTCCGGTGATCGGCGACAAGTTCGAGGAGTGGAACACCAAGTTCGACGACTTCTCGCAGGGCTTCCGGTCGGGCATGGATGACGCCGGGAGTTCACTCAACGAGTTCGTGGACAAGGCCGTGCCGCGTCTGAACCGTGCCCAGATCAAGATGAATGTGGATCAGGCGGAAGCGAGTCTGGAGTACATCAAGGAGCAGTTGAAGGACCCGGAGCTCACCCGGGAGCGCAAGGCGAAGCTGAAGGTTGAAAAGAAGGACGCCGAGGAGAAGCTGGCTGCGGCGAAGCGCGAGTTGGCGGCGTTCGACAAGAAGCAGGCGCAGGCGAAGCTGGACGCCGACTCGGGGCCGTTCGCGTCCGCTTTGGACTGGGTGAAGAAGCAGAAGATCCCGAAGAAGACCGGGCAGATCGGCGCGAACACCGGAGGCTTCTGGGCGTCCGTCAACGCGCTCAGGAACAAGGTGCTGGGCACCTCCTACATCAACGTGAAATACACGGGCGCAGGCCTGGGCAAGGCCCTCGACCGGGACATGAAGCGCAGCGCCAACGGCAACATCTTCAAGTTCTTCGCCGACGGCGGCACAGAGAACCACGTCGCGCAGATCGCCCCCGCCGGGACGATGCGCGTGTGGGCAGAGCCGGAGACCGGAGGCGAAGCCTATATTCCGCTCGCCGATTCGAAGCGGGGCCGCTCGACATCGATCCTGGCCGAGGTCGCCGAGCAGTTCGGCTATCGGCTGGAAAAGTTCGCGTCCGGCGGTGTCCGCAGGGAGGCACGGCAGGCGCGCGGTCCGATCCGGGCGGCCACATCCGGGGACACCGAACGCTCGCTGTTGCGGCTGATGGACACGATCGTCAAGGGCCACATGAAGATGGCCACCGCCCTGTCAAAGGTCAACTCGGCACTCGACAAGGCCAAGGACAAACTCGGCGACCTCCGCTCCGCGGCCTCCCAACTACGGGAAAGCGTCAGGTCGGGGATCCTGTCTGCGGCCTCCATCACACGCGACGGCTCCGGCGGCGGCGCGGTGACGGTGCGGTCCATCATGGGCGGCCTCGTCCAGTCCCGCGACAAGTCGACAGCGTTCGCGGACGCGTTGAAGCGACTACGCAAGAGGGGCCTCAACAAGGGCCTCCTGCGGCAGATCGCCGAGTCGGGCATCGACGGCGGCGGCCTGGAGGCGGCCGGCGCGCTGCTGACGGCGTCGGGTAGTGAGTTGCGGTCGGTGAATTCGCTTCAGTCGCAGATCTCGGGTGCTGCGTCGAGGGCGGGGAAGACGACGTCGGACGCCTTGTACGGGCAGCAGGTCAAGGTGCAGGAGCGGCTGGTCCGGGCTTTGGATGATCTGGCGGACGAGTTGAAGAAGGCGTCGAAGTCGAAGAAGTCGGCGGGCAGGAAGGCTGCGGGCGGGATTGTCGGGGCTGCGGCGTCGGGCGGCTTGCGTGGTGGGTTGACGTGGGTGGGTGAGCACGAGCCGGAGTTGGTGGATTTGCCGGTGGGTTCGCGGGTGCGTTCGGGTCCGGACTCTCGGCGGATTGCTGCCGCTGCTGCCGGATCGGGCCAGCCGATCATCGTGCATCAGACGATCACCCTGGATGGGCGGATTGTTGCGCAGCAGATCTTCGAGCCGCTGAAGCGTGAGGTCCGTAACCGGGGCGGCCTCGAACCCGCATTCAAGACGACCAGGTAGATAGGAGACGACGTTGCCGTTCACCGTGTGGAATGGCCCCGCACCCACGACTGCCGCGCAGGCGAGCGTGACGACGGGCACGGCCATCAAGACGATGCTTCAGCTGGCCACGCCCAGCACCACGCAGATAGAGGTACTGGAGTACGGCTTCAGCCTCGACGACCCGCCGGGCGCGGACGGTGTGGTCGAACTCCTTCAGACCGACGTGGCTGCGACGGTGACCGCGCACGTAGCGGCGACGGGTGTGATCAACCTGGACCCGAACGGCCCGACGACGCTGCTCACCATGGGCACGTCGGCGACTGGCTACACCGCGACCGCCGAGGGCTCGATCACCGCGACGCGGGTCTTCGACACGGTGTCCCTCAGCTCGGTGTCGGGTGAGTCAGGCCTGTGCTACGTGCGAACGTTCATGCCCGACGACAGGCCCATCGTTGCCGTGTCCAAGTTCCTGCGGGTACGGGCAACGACGCCGACGACAGCCGCCGACATGCGGTGCTGGATCACCTATCGGCAGGTGGGCTGACTCGTGCCGTCCATCGCTCCGTTCGTCTCGGCGTTCAAGCGCCGTCTCGTCAACCTCCCCGGCCCGGCGCGGGCGTCTGGGGAGGCGTCGAATGGCGAGCCGGTGCAGGTGGAGCTGTGGGTCAACGGCGAGTGGGTCGACATCACCGCGGGCGGCTACGTCATGGTCCGCGACGACAACGGGCGGATCAACCTCAAGAAGGGCATCAGGAGCGAGGGCGCGCAGACGGATGCGGCCTCGTCGGAACTGGAGCTGAGGAACACAGACGGCCGCTTCTCCCCCCGGAACCCGACGGGCCCGTACTACGGGCTGCTCAACCGGAACCAGCCGATTCGGATCAGCGTGCCGGACGGGAACGGCGGCAAGTCGTACCGGCTGCTGGCCGAGGTGTCGGACTGGGCGCAGGAATGGGAGCGCTCAGGGAACGACGTGTGGACCACGGCCGAGCTGTCGGGTGTGATCCGCCGGTATGCGCAGGCCCCGCCGCCGGAACGCTCGGTGATCTATGAGGCGGTCACGAGTCCGCTCGCCTCGTCGGTGGTGGCGTACTGGCCGTGTGAGGACGTGTCGGGGTCGGCGTCGATCGCGTCGGCGGTGACGAACGGCTCGCCGATGGTGTTCTCGACCGGCACCCCGAATCTCGCGGCGTCGAGCCTGTTCACCGCCTCTGATCCGCTGCCGACGTTCGCGGGCGCGTCGATGACGGGCGGCGTCGCGAAGTACGACACCCCGACGGCGACGCAAGTGCGGTTCCTGGTGTATCTGCCGTCGGCGGAGCTCACGAACCGGAAAGTGATCGTGCGGGTGAGTCAGGCGAGCGAGATCGCCACGACGCCGCTCACGGACTACGAACTGGTGTACAACTCGACCACGCACTCGCTCAGCGTCGTGTTCATGGACTCGTCTGGCACGAACTTCGGCGTGGACCTGGACCACACCCAGGACGTCCGCGACCGACTCCTGTACGTGTCGCTGGAGTTCCAAGAGTCCGGCAGCAGCACCATCTACACGGTCCGCACCCTGGACATCGTCAACGACGTCGAAGTGGCCACGTCGCTGACACGGAACACGGAGGGCTTGACCCGTTGCACGGCCGTGGCGGTGTTCGTGCCGTCGATCTCCGCCGTCGGCCCGAACTCGTCGACGGGGCTGGCGGGTGGGGTGGTTGGGCACATCACGGTGGAGAACGCGATCACCGCGATCGATGCTCTCGGCCGCCGCCTGAACCCTGTCGGTGAGCCCGCGGGCCGCCGCATTCAGCGGCTGTGCGCGGAGAACGCGATCCCCTTCGACTGGGTGGGCGATCTCGACGACACCGTGGCGATGGGCGGCCAGAGCAAGCAGAACCCGCTGGCGCTGATACGGGAGTGTGTCGAGGCGGACGGCGGCATGCTGTTCGAGAACCTCGCCGTCCACGGGCTTGGCTACCGGACACGGGCGTCGCTGTACAGCCAGGACCCGCAGCTGGTCCTCGACTATGCGGGCTACAACCTCGCCGAGGTTCCCGTCCCGGTGGAGGACGACCAGCGGATCGCGAACCGGGTCACGGTCACCGTCAACGGCGTCTCGCAGACGTATGAGGAGACTGAGGGCCGTCTGTCGACTGCTCTGCCTCCGGCCGGTGTGGGCGTGTACGGGCCGTCGGACGCAACACTGAACCTCGCCACGACGGATGCGGCGACGCTGCTGGACCAGGCGGCGTGGAGGGTGCATTTGGGCACGGTGGATGAGGCCCGGCACCCACAGATTGCGGTGAACCTCGCCCACTCGTCGTTCGTCGACAACCCTGCGTTGAAGCGGGCAGTGCTCGCGCTCCGGCAGGGCGACCGCATCCAAGTGCAGAACCCTCCAGCCTGGCTGCCGCCCGACGCGATCGACCAACTCGTCCTCGGCTTCGACGAGTCCATCACCCATTTCGAGCACCGCATCACGATGATCTGCGCCCCCGCCTCCCCGTACACCGTCGGCTACCTCGACAGCGTCGACTCCCGCGTCGACACCGACGGCTCAGAGACACTCACCGCGATCTCCTCCTCGGACACGACGGTGTACGTGGTGCCGTCGGCCGGCCAGACCGGGCTGTGGACGACGGACACGGCTGAGGTGCCGTGGGATGTGCGTGCGGGCGGCGAGGTCATGACGGTGACGTCGTGCACGGGCTGGCTGGTGGACGCGTTCGGCCGCTCCAGTTCGAGCAGCTGGGGCACGGCGGATACAGGGCAGGCGTGGGCCACGGTGGGTGGCGGTGCCGCGTCGGACTACTCGGTGGGCTCCGGGTACGGGGTGCACGTCCTGTCGACGGTGGACACGACGCGGCGGACGTCGGTCACTCCGGTGAGTGCCGACTGTGATTTCTACGGCAGCATCACGAGCAGCGCGCTGGCGACCGGGTCGGGCCTGTTCGGGGCGTTGACGGCGCGGATGCTGGATTCCGAGAACATGTACATGGCGCGGCTGGAGTTCACGACGTCGAACGCTGTGCTGCTCGTCTTGCGCAAGTTGGTCGCGAACGTGGGCACGGACCTCGGCACGTACACGGTGCCCGTCACTCACGTCGCGGGGACGTTCATTCGGGTGCGGTTCCAGCTCAAGGGGTCGGCGCTGAAGGTGAAGGCGTGGCTGGCGTCGGAGATCGAGCCGCCCAACTGGAACATCGAGGTCACGGACTCCTCGATCAGCGCCACCAACACCATCGGGACGCGCTCGATCCGGGTCACGGGCAACACCAACGCCGCCTCGGTCGAGATCCGCTACGACGGATTCGAAGTCATCAACCCGCAGACGTGGACGGTCACACGCTCCGTCAACGGCTGCGTCAAAGCGCACGCCGCCGGCACCGACGTGCGCGTCGCGAACCCCTGGATTCTCCCCCTGTAAGGAGGCATGCATGGCCGCCGAGTCGTACCCAACGCCCCAAGCGGGCCAGCGGGCCACCGCAAGCCTGCTCCGGGCGATGCTGCCGCAGACCGTACGGAAGATGGCTGACGAGCCGAGGTCGGCGACGACGACGTTTGCGGACGACACCCACCTCACCTTCGCTGTCGAGGCGAACGCCGTGTATCGCATGAACGGGGCCATCAAGTACTTCGCCGACCCCACCCCCGACATCAAGGTCCAGTTCACAACACCGACCGGGACGCTCGGCGAGTGGTGGTGGCTCATGCCCGGTTCGACGACTGCGGCAACCGGCACCACGGGCTACTCGATCCGTACCGAGACGAACGACGTGACTGGGTCCCGCACGGGATACGGCACCAGCGACTCGACCATGTTCACCCCGATCGGCGGCCTGTGGCGGGTCGGCTCGACCGCCGGGTCGATCACGATGCAGTGGGCGCAGAACACGTCGAACGCGACCGCGACGGTCCTGTACACGGACTCGTACCTCGAATTCAGACGCATCGCCTAAGGAGAGACCTTCATGGCCACAGTGACTCACCGGTATGAGTCCGCCCAGTACGACGGCACCAACAGCGCCGTGATCCTCGCGTTCCTCGACGGGGCTTCCTACACGGTCGTGGAAGCGTCCGTGGAACGACTTGTGCTGACCGACTCGGAGGGCACTCGCAAGACGATTCCGGCAGGTGGGTGGGTGGTTCGGTACGGCTGGGCGCACGAACTGGCATGGCAGGGCTCGGATGCCGCCTACCTCGCGCAGTGGGCGGTGGTGCCGTCGTGACCGGCGTCCGCGTCGTCTCACTGAAGGTCGACGGCCCGCAGACGATCCCTGCGGACGGCGGCTACCACATCGTCTGCTTCCCCTACACCAGCGAGTCTCACGACCCGTGGGGCATGCACGAGCCCGTCCAGCCGGACGGCAACACGGTGACGAGCTGGAAGACCGACGACCGGTCCGGGCTGATCTGGCCGTCTGTTGCTGGGTGGGGGACGTTGACGTCGCTCATCTACTGGGAGCCGGGCGACTACGACGAGCTCCGCGACCGGTACGTCCGTGACCCGCTGGGCGTGTACGACTCGACGGCGACGGAGCACAGGCCGCCGTCGCCGGGGATCCAGTGCTTCCACAAGTCGCACGAGATGTTCGTGCGCCCTGATGTGCCGATCGCGCTGCTGGTCGCGCAGGACGCGGGCACGGCGCGGAAGTTGACGTTGGCCGAGTTCAAGCTGGCCATTCACCCTGTAGAGGAGGCCTGACCATGGCCACACCACCGAGCGCGTCCACATTCGCGCAACTCCTCCGCGACGAAGGCGTCACTGTCGTCGAGGTCGGCAACTGGGAAGACCACAACCGCAACCACAAGGGCCCCTGGGGCCCCGTCTACGGCGTGATGATCCACCACACCGTCACCTCCGGCAGCGCGGCCACCGTACGGATCTGCCGCGACGGCTACTCCGGACTCCCCGGCCCCCTCTGTCACGGCGTCATCACCAAGGACGGCCGCGTCCACCTCGTCGGCTACGGCCGCGCCAACCACGCCGGCCTCGGCGACCCGGACGTGCTCGCGGCTGTGCGCGCCGAGCGGGCGGCGCCGGCCGATGACGAGGCCACGGTAGACGGCAACCGGCACTTCTACGGCTTCGAGTGCGAGAACCTCGGCGACGGCGAGGACCCCTGGCCCGAGGCACAGCTGGAAGCGATCGAGCGAGTGTCGGCAGCGATCTGCCGGCATCACGGCTGGGGTCCGCTGTCGGTGATCGGTCATCTGGACTGGCAGCCGGGGAAGTCGGATCCTCGCGGGTTCACGATGGCGTCGATGCGGGAGCGGGTCGCAGACCGACTGGTGGGGACGGCGCCGCCGGTGGTGCTGCCCGAGCCGGTGAAGCCGACGGTGGATCTGTCGCGGCTGGTAGCGGCCGCGCAGAGCGATCCGAGCCGTGCGGGGACGCCAGTGTCGTACGCGGGCGTGAAGACAGTGGAGGCCGCGCTCGTGGACGCTGGGCTGCTGGAGAAGCCGTACTTGGATGGGCATTTCGGGTCGGCGACGGTGGACGCGTACGCGCGCTGGCAGCGGCTTCTCGGCTACTCCGGGACCGCGGCGGACGGGGTACCGGGCATGACCTCACTCAAGAGACTCGGCGACAAGTACGGGTTCACCGTCGTCGCCTGAACTGGAAGGAAACCTCATGAAGATCCTCGGTAGAGAACCCGTCGTCGTCCTCAACACCCTGTCCGCCGTCCTCGGTCTCATCGTCTCCCTCGGCGTTACTTCCCTGACCGCCGAGCAGGCTGGCGCGACCGTTGCCGTGGTGTCCGCGATCCTCGGCGGTATCGCCGCGGCGCTGACGCGGCCGGTGGCTCCGCAGGCGTTCACGGCGATCGTCGCGGCGGGGGCTACCGCTGTGGCGGCGTTCGGGTACGAGGTGAGTCAGGGCACGGTGGGTGCGGTGAACACGCTGGTGCTGGCGGTGCTGACGCTGCTGACCCGCGTGCAGGTGTCCCCAGCCCCGCCGTCCGCGCCGACCGGCCCGCAGAGCGTCTGATCGGAGTAGTACGTGGCAGACGATCCGACGTTGGGTGAGGTTGTTCGGCGGTTCGACGAGCGGTTCGCCGACGTCCGTGACGACATCGCCCAGCTCGGACGCCGCCTCGACGAGAAAGTCGACCAGCGGATCTACGACTTGCGGCACGAGGCTCTCGCGTCGCGGGTGACGACGTTGGAGACGCTGAGGGAGAAGGACGCTGAGAAGCTGGTCGCTACCCGTAGGTGGCTGATCGGCGCGGTGATTGTGCCACTGGTCGGGATCCTTTTGCCGGTGGTCATCCTGCTGTGGCAGGGGGCTGGGACATGAGCCGGGCACAGATTCGGGCGGAGGAACGGCGGTGGCGGCGCGGGGATGTGCTGACTGTGGTGGGGGCGATCCTGCTGGGGGTGGTGTTGGCGTGGATTGTGGTGGCTATCCAGACGATGGGCCGGGATCTGCATGAGGAGCGGGGTGCGCGGGATGCTTTGGCGCGGCAGGTGCAGGACTTGGGGGCGACTCCGGTGGCGGGGCCGCCGGGGAGTCGTGGGGAGCCGGGTACCTCGGTGACTGGGCCGCCTGGTCCGCGGGGTGAGGTGGGGCCTTCGGGTCCTCCTGGGCCGTCTGGTTCGCCGGGCGTGGATGGCGAGGACGGGAGTGACGGCAACGCAGGGGAGTCGGGTGCGCCGGGTGTGGGCGTGACGGGTCCGGCTGGTCCTCCGGGTCCGCAGGGTGAGCCTGGTCCGGCTGGTCCTCAGGGCGAGCCGGGTTCGGACGGGGCCGATGGCCGTGATGGGCAGGCCTGCCCGGGCGGGTATTCGTTGCAGGCGCCGCCGTACGACGAGGATGCGTTGGTGTGCCGGAAGGATTCGGCGCCGTCGGAGGAGGAGTCGCCGTCTCCGCAGGCTGCGGGGCTGGATCCGCAGCGCCGGGTGTACGCGTGAGGTTTGTGCCCCCGGGCACCACCCCGGGGGCTGCTGGCGGACCGGCCAAAGCTCAACGTCAGCGTGTCGACGGTAGCGGGTTTCGCGCGGCGATTCTCAAGTCCGCTGGTCAGGCATCACTTTGTCGGCACCGACAAAGTGATCAGGCCGCTTCGACGACGTCCCCCGTCAGCCGCTCAGCAGCCGCCCACTCCACCACCAACGCCTGATACTCAACCCGCTCCTCGTCCGTGAACGGACGCCCCCACGCGGCCAGCGCGAGCGCCCTGATCTCGGCGTTCACGGCCGCAGACGAGCGCACACGGCCAAGGGCCGGAAGGTTGGGGGGCATGCGACCAGACTACGTCTCCCCACCGACAGCACCGCCCGCTATGCTCCCCACTATCGCCTCCGAGGGCCCGACCCCTCGGAGGCGCTCTACTGTCGGGAGTAGGGAGCCACCCATGCAATACCGCGTCGTGTACCAGATCGTCCCCGCCGGAGTCGGCCCAGACGACTACGAACCCCACGAGCTCGAGCGCGTGGAGACCGTCCTCGAGCTGTCCGACCCGGAGCCGGTCGGCATGCTCGGCGAGCAGATGCTCGAGTACGGGCCGCCGATCCCCGAGGTGAAGCGCGCGGTACGGGCTGCCGTCGGGCTCGAGGAAGACGACGAGCCCATCATCCTCACACTCGAGTCGGCCTAGGCCCGCCGCTCCGCGTCCTCGAGCCGGGCCCGGTAGTAGGCGTGATCACGCGGAAACCCAGCCAGCGCAGACAACCCCTCACGGAAGCCAGCCGCCGCATCCGCCCAACGCTGGCACGCGTACGCCGCATCCGCCGCCTGCAACCGCGCCCGCGTCGCATCCAGCCAGTACAGCCAGCCCGGCCGCTCCCCCTCGTCCGGCGCCCGCAACGCCAGCCCGTGGGCCTGCTCAGCGAGCCGTACGGCCCGGTCCCGCTCCCCGAGCTGGGCGGCCGCCATCGCCTCCTGGTGCACCGCGGCTGCCTCGGCGGCGGGGGACAGCGGGCGCGGGCCGGCGAACCGGGCGCCTTCCGCCGTACGCAGGGCTCGGATGGGGTCGCCGTGTTCCAGGGAGTAGTGGGCCCGCACGCGCTGCGCCCACGACGCCATGTCCGGGTGGCCGCCGTCTACCGCCCAGCCGTGGGCGAGATCAATCCATGCGAGGGCGGGGCCGCGTTTCTCCTCCTGCCAGGCCACCCAGGACAGCCAGTGCGCATGCTCGGCCGCCAGGAGCATCAGCCGGTCAGCCGTCGCCCCGGTCGTGCCAGGGATGAGACGGGTCACCGCATCCAACTGCGCCCGCACCACCGGCCACAGATCCGGCCCGCTCAACTCGTCCTCGGCACGCCGATGCTCAGCCAGGACCCGCCCAATCCAATCCGCCGTACGCAAGTCCATACGCCCGGAGACATGCGCGTGAGCGATCCGGTCCCGCAGCTCCCCACTCGGATCCCACTCGGCATACCCCTGCGATTGCCCGGCCGCCCTCAACTCTGGTGGCACCTGCAGCCCTTCTGTGATGCGAGCCTTCACGTCGGCGGTCTTCACCACCCGACGGCGTGACTCGATAGCAGAGATGTGGGGCTGCGGCAGTCCGATCAGAGGTTCCAGCTGTCGCTGGGTGAGCCCAGCGGCGCGCCGGTATTCGTAGAGGATGGCAGCCCAGTCAGCGCGCGCCCACGCGGCACGCAATGCGACGTCTGCCCAGAGTCCCCGACTACTCATAGCGAAAAGATACTGCCGCTACGTGAAGGGCTGTATCAGAACGGACTGACCGAACCTTCAGCATGTGTCTCAATCACACCGAGTCGGGTCGGGACAGGGAGCACCATGCCCATACAGAACACCGCGCAGGAAGAACCGATCACCCTGACGGACCCCACACGTCCGCCGCGCCCCGCGCCGGGCTGCGACGTGTGTGCCGCCCTCGACGGGCAGCGCGCTGACGCCGAGAAGCGTGGAGACATCCGCTTCGCCACCACGTGCGAGATGGAGATCCGCCGCCACCCCCGCCACCGCGACGAGGCCACAGCATGACAAGCACTGAGCGGATCGCCATGGCCCGCGCACACAGCGGCCCGCTACGGTTCCCCGACCACCTCCCCGGTGAGGCCGAGTACGGGGAATTCATGACCCACCTGCTCGGCTGCGCCGACTGCGGGTACGGGCAAGTCCAGTGCGAGACAGCCACCGGACTGTGGCAGGCGTACAAGGCGGCCCGCCCTAAGCGCATATGACCCCTGCCGCCGGCGTGGACCTTCCCCGGCCGCAGGACGGCCGCCCCGTGCCGTAGGGGCGGCTAGGTGACCCGCCGTCGATGTCCCCCGTCGCGGCGGCGGGTCACCGCACCAGCTCGGCGAGCGGCACACCGAGAGCGCGGGCGATCAGCGCCAGGTGGTCGATCAACGTCGCATGCGTGCCCTGCTCGATCCGGTTCACCGTCTTCCGGTCGAGGCCGGCACTTTCGGCGAGTCGTTCTTGTGTGACTTTCTGGCGTGTGCGTTCGGCCCGGATGTGGTCCCCGATGGCTCGACGTTGCTGGAGTACCCAGTCGGGCATGGGGTCGGTTGGCACGCGTACACGCTGGTCAACGCGATGATCGATGTCTGTACCATCGTTGGGACATTCATGGACCAGACGGGATGAGCATCCGCAACCACCCGCCGAATAAAACGCCCGTTCGAGTGACTCCGGGCACTGACCGTTGTTCAGGCCAACGGTTTACACGATCATTACGTGCATCCCCCACGCGTCAACCCGCCCGCACCACGCGCCACCCCGCGTCACACACAGCACAGGTGACCTCTACATGACCGAGCCGGCCAACCCCACTCAGGGCCGACCCCTCACGCCACTGCAAATCTCGCGAGTGGACTTCGCCCAACGCGACCTCGAAGCAGCGCGCGCCGCCGAGCTTGCCGACCTCGACCCCGCCGAACTCATCCTCGTCATCGAGCGGCTCCGCGGACGCCTCGACGACACACTCGCCCTGATCAGCGAACTCGGCTACGTCGTGCCAAACCAATAATGTCGTCGGCTATGCCGTTGCCGACGGCGTTGGCGAGGGTGACGTTCCCCGCCGTCGCGGCGCTCATGATGCCCGGGCAGCCGATCACCGAGTCGGGCCGGAAGTGCAGCGGATCGAGGAAGTCGTCGTCGAGCCTTCGGTATACGACATGGACGGGCATCTCCCCGCGTGTCGTCCGCATCCACACCCGGTTTCCCCGGCACACGAGATCGTGCCCCTCGACCAGCTGCACACCCATCAGCCGGGCCAGCAGGGCGTGCTCGAAGTAGGCGGCGTTGTTGGGCCCGGGGGTGAGGACGACGACACGCGGATCGCCGATCCCACCGGGCGCGGCGGCCCGCAGCGCGGCCAGCAGCTTCTGCGCGTACCCGTCCACCGGCAGCACATGCTGCTCGGCGAAGAGCGACGGGAACACCCGGGTCATCGCGCGCCGGTTCTCGATCACGTACGACACGCCGGAGGGCACCCGGACGTTGTCCTCCAGCACCCGGAAGTCGCCCGCCTCGTCCCGTACGAGGTCGATGCCGGCGACGTGGATGCGTACGCCGCCCGGTGGCTCGACGCCGTGCGCGGCTCGGTGGAAGTGGGGGGAGTTGAGGAGCAGCCGCCAGGGCACGACCCCGTCCTCGAAGGCTCGGCAGGGCCCGTAGGCGTCGGCGAGGTACGCCTCCAGGGCCTTGACCCGCTGGGCGACCCCGCGCTGGATGAGGTCCCACTCCAGCGCGTCCAGGATGCGGGGCACCAGGTCCAGCGGCCAGGGCCGTTCCTCGCCGGCGAAGGCGTAGGTCACGCCCCGGTCGGTGAACGCCCGGGCCATCTGGTCGGCCCGGAAGCGCAGTTCGCTCGGCTCGATCGGCTGCAGGGCGGCCAGCACCGGCTCGTAGGCGGTCCTGACCTCACCCGGCCGCTCAAACATCTCGTCCCACGCGTCGGCCAACGCGTACGCGTCAAATATGTCCGCCATGGCCCGACGTTAAGTGCGGCTCGTAACAAGCTCATCACTGTTCGATTTCCGGGAGTTGACGGGAATGATCGTGAGTGGGGGTGTTGGGGGGTTTCGGGAGGCGATGGACGGGGCAGCGGGGGCGGGTGGGCGCGCCGCTGGCTGATATGTGCGCTTTGCAAGTCATGCGCTGTTTGTCACACCATCAGCTTCTTGCACAGAGGCCGGGTGGAGGTGGGGAAATGTGCGGAACTTGCGGTCGGAATCGGGCTGCTGGGGCGGGGAAGGCGTGTTGCGGAGGCGGAGCGGGCCGCGCATAGTTGCGCAGCGGAAAGACGCTGGAGCCAGAGGTGGGACATGGCCGGGCACGGGACGAACGCGGATCCGCGGGGCGGTGAGCGGGGTGTCGCCGGTGAGCGGGGCGCGGCGGATGAGCGTGGTGCGGCGGGCAAGAGTGGTGCGGCCAGCGGGCGCGATGTGACCGGTGGGCTTGGCATGGCGGGCGAGCGTGATGTGACCGGTGGGCTTGGCGGAGCGGGCGAGCGTGATGTGACGGGTGGGCTTGGCGTGGTGGCGGAGTGCGGCTTCGAGGGGCTCGGGGCCGGTGAGGTCGCCGCGTGGAGCACGCATCCGCACGGCGCCGATCAGCTCTGCGAAGCCGGGGACCGGCTGTACTCCCGAGCCGTGCGCCGGGGGCGCGTCTCGCGCGAGGAGGCGGAGGCCGTGCCCTGCCTGGTCGAGCTGGCGCTGCTGCACCCCGATCCCGACGACATGGGCCGGCTGGTGCCCACCTCCCCCCAGGAGGTCATGACCCGCCTGCTGCGCGGAGTCCACGAGGAGGTCAGCGCGAGCCGGGCCCGGGTGGGGTCCGCGGTGGCGGCCGTGGAGTGGTACGCGGGGCTCGGCGGCGGGCAGGAGCGGCCGGCCGGGGAGAGCGCGGCGATCCGGGTCCTGGACGGGCTGCCGCGGATCCGGGCGGCGATCGACGAGGCGACGGGGCGGTGCACCACCGAGGTGCTCACCGTGCAGCCGGGCGGCATCCGGCGCGAGGACGAGCTGAACGAGGGGCTGCCGCGGGCGATGGAGATGCGCCGGCGGGGCATCCGGATGCGGGACCTGTACACGCATGTGGCCCGGCACGGGCAGGGGCTGCTCACCTACATGGAGCTGATGGGCGAGGCGGCGGAGGCGCGCACGCTGGACGAGGTCACCGAGCGGCTGCTCGTCTTCGACCGTACGGTGGCGTTCATCCCGGCCAACGCCGACCGCACGATCGCTCTGGAGATCCGGCATCCCGCGCTGATCGCGTATCTGATCACGGTCTTCGAGCGGTTGTGGCGGCTGGCGATTCCGCTGAGCGCGCCGCTGCCGTCGACCGGGTTCGAGGGGATCACGCATCGGGAGCGGTCGATCGCGGCGTTGCTGGCGGAGGGGCATCAGGACGCGGTGGTCGCGGAGCGGCTGGGGATCAGTGTGCGTACGTGTCGTGCGCACATCGCCCGGCTGTCGGAGACGCTCGGGGCGGCCAGTCGTACGCAGCTCGGTGTCCGGATAGCCCAGGCGGGGCTCGACGGGCCGCCGCGGGGGGCGCAGGATCTGCTGCCGGGCGCGTGATCCGGTCCGGGGGACTTGTTCGCCCCCGCCGCCCCTACCCGTCCCATCCACAAGCGGGGACTGCGCCCCCAGACCCCTGGCGTGGGTGTCGGCTGCGGGTGAGCGGGGGCTTGTCGCGCAGTTCCCCGCGCCCCTCAAGAGCGCGGGCCCGCTGTCGAGATGCGGGGCTCCGCCGCGGGGGTGCGAGCAACCACGCCGAAAGGCGGAGCCCTCAGTGGTCCTGCTCAAGCACCCCCGACTGGGCGATCAAATACCCCAGCTGGGCCCTGCTGCCGCTGCCGAGTGCCGCCGCCAGTTTGGCGATGTGGGCCCGGCAGGTGCGGACGTTCATGCCGAGGCGGCGCGCGATGGCCTCGTCGACGTGTCCCTCGACCAGCAGCTTCGCGATGGCCCGCTGGACACCCGTGATGCCCTCGGGGGTCGACTCGTACGGCACGTTCTCCACCAGCGGTGTCGCACTGCGCCACAGCTGCTCGAAGACCCTGACGAGGTACTGGACCAGCCCTGGATGGCGCAGCTCCAGCGCGACCACGTCCTCGGCGGTGCCGGCCGGGATGAACGCCACCGCGTTGTCGCAGATGATGAGCCGCTCGGTCAGCTCCTCCAGCGTCCGTATCTCCATCTTCCCGCTGGCGATCCGGTCCAGATAGGCGGCCGTGCCCTGGCTGTAGCGGACCGTGTGCTGGTAGAGCGTCCGGATGCGGACCCCGCGGTCGGTGAGGGGCCGGTCCCGCTGCACCGCCTCGTTCAGGATGTACTCACTGCGCCGCCCCCCGGGCTGGATCGTCAGCATCTCCGTGTGGCACTCGTTGGTCGCGATGTCGAGCGCGGCGTTGATGCGGTCGATGCCCTCGAGGACCGTGATGGCGTGAGTAGGGGCAGGGTTCTGCGCGCTGACCATCAGGAAAGGCTCAAAAGATTCGGTCAGTTCGATCGTGCGCCGCCTACGCTCCTGGATCTCCCGCTCCAGAGGATGCAGTCGCTGTGCGAGCGCGACGGACGGCGGAACCGGCCGCAGGCAGTTCGAATCGTCTGGGTCCGGCTGGAGAAGAGCGAATTCCAACAGGCAGGGAGCGGTCGCCGCCTCACCCCGGGTGATCCGGCCTTTGCTCAGGGCGCTGGTGTACAACCGGGCTCCCTCGTCACAGAGCGCGGTAAGTGGATGGGGATGTGTCGGTTTCGTGCTGGTATTAGGCAAATCTCCACCCCCCAGGGTCCTGAACATGCAGGAACATGATGCACCGTGGCGGTGGTGTTGACGTGCCTGAATAAGACATCGTCTTCCTTACCGGGGGAGAGGATCCGATCAAGTGAGGACGAAGCCGACTATGTACAGGAGATTGCTTCGCTCGGTACTTGCCGCCGCCTTCTCCGCGGGTGTGGCTCTCGGGGCCCTCGGTGCTGTGGGACTGGTGACGGAGACCGCGCCCCCGGACAGCGGCTGGGGCACGGTTACGCCCCCGGCCGTCGTGGCCGACAGTGGCTGGGGTCACAGTGCGCCGGCGGACATCCTGGCCGACAGCGGTTGGGGCTTGAGCGCACCGGCGGACACCCTCACCCTCGCCGACAGCGGCTGGGGCACAGCCGCACAGAAGGACTCGACGGCATGAGCACGCCCCCTGACGATCGCTCGTTCCGCCGGGAAATGGCCACCGCCTACCGTTCCGGCTGGCACTTCATCGATCTGGCCACCGCCATCCCCCACAGCGGTGACTCCCTGATGGTGACGGTGTTCGGCGAGCCGGTGGTGGTGACCCGTGACGAGGACGAGGACATCCGGGCCTACCGATGTCTGCGGCGCCCGCGCGGCGCGCCGCAGCCCGTGCGGTGCGCCGTCCGGTACGGAATGGTCTTCGTCAACCTCGATCAGCGCGACAACCAGCTCGCCGAGCCGGAGGCCCCGGCCGCCGCGAGCGCCATCACAGCCACCCCCCGCAGTGCCTGACGCGATTCCCCCGTCGTTTTAATCGCTCAGGCGCTTCCCCCCAGCAGCGGCGTCACCGTGACCTGAACACGGTGACGCCGCTGCCATTTCCGGGCCTGTTCCGCCGCCCGGCGTTCCTGGCGGTCAGCCGTGCCCCAGCGCCGCCGTCAGCTCGATCTCGATCACGACCCGGGCCGGGTTCGGGCCGGGCATCCTGCCGTACCGCTCCGCGTACCGCAGCACCGCGTCCTCGATCCGCTCCGGTTCCGTACGGACACGCGCGCGCCCCTCCAGCGTGGCCCAGCGCCCGCCGTCCACCTGGCACACCGCTACCGGGGCCCCGCCAGGGCCCGCCGCCAGGATGTGCCGCACCTTCCGGCTGGTCTTCCTGGTGATGATCCGCGCCAGACCCGCCTCCGGGTCGTACGTCACCCCGACGGGCACCACATGGGGCGTGCCGTCCGGGCGGAGGGTCGTCAGGGTGCACAGGTGCCGCTCCCGCCAGAAGCCGAGAAACGACTCGCCGGGGGCACCGGGGTCTACAGAGTGCTTCACCATGACTCGCAACCTAACCGGTTCTCCCCATCCACCGCCTTGAGTGGAATAGACTCAACTTTATGCACGTTGCTCAAGTCAGTGTGAAGGAAGGCCGACGCCGGGCCGACCGCCGACTGACTGATGCGAGGAGGAGAACGCGAACGTGGACGCCGAGCTGACCAACAGGAGCCGGGACGCGATCAACGCGGCCAGTAGCCGTGCCGTGTCCGAGGGGCATCCCGACTTCACACCTGCCCACTTGCTGCTGGCTCTGCTGCAGGGTCAGGACAACGAGAACATCACGGACCTGCTCGCCGCGGTCGACGCCGACCAGGCGGCCGTACGTTCCGGCGCGGAGCGCATCCTCTCGGGTCTGCCCAGCGTGACCGGGTCCACCGTGTCGCCGCCCCAGCCCAGCCGCGAGCTGCTCGCCGTGGTCGCCGAGGCTCAGGCCAAGGCCAAGGAGCTGGGCGACGAGTACGTCTCCACCGAGCACCTCCTGCTCGGGATCGCGGAGAAGGGCGGCCAGGTCGGGGACGTACTCTCCCGGCAGGGTGCGAACGCCAGGAAGTTGCAGGAGGCGTTCCAGAAGGCCAGGGGAGGGCGCCGGGTGACCACACCCGATCCGGAGGGGTCGTACAAGGCCCTGGAGAAGTTCGGCACCGACTTCACCGCCGCCGCGCGGGAAGGCAAGCTCGACCCGGTGATCGGGCGGGACCAGGAGATCCGGCGGGTCGTGCAGGTGCTCAGCCGCCGTACGAAGAACAATCCCGTGCTCATCGGTGAGCCCGGCGTCGGCAAGACCGCCGTCGTCGAGGGGCTCGCCCAGCGGATCGTGAAGGGCGATGTGCCCGAGTCGCTCAAGAACAAGCGGCTCGTCGCCCTCGACCTCGGCGCGATGGTCGCCGGGGCCAAGTACCGCGGTGAGTTCGAGGAGCGGCTGAAGACCGTGCTCGCGGAGATCAAGGAATCCGACGGGCAGATCATCACCTTCATCGACGAGCTGCACACGGTGGTGGGCGCGGGCGCCGGCGGGGACTCCGCCATGGACGCCGGGAACATGCTGAAGCCGATGCTCGCCCGCGGTGAGCTGCGCATGGTCGGCGCGACGACCCTCGACGAGTACCGGGAGCGGATCGAGAAGGACCCGGCGCTGGAGCGGCGCTTCCAGCAGGTGCTGGTCGCCGAGCCCACCGTCGAGGACACCATCGCGATCCTGCGCGGACTCAAGGGACGCTACGAGGCCCACCACAAGGTGCAGATCGCGGACGCGGCGCTGGTCGCCGCCGCCACCCTCTCCGACCGGTACATCACCTCCCGCTTCCTGCCCGACAAGGCCATCGACCTCGTCGACGAGTCGGCCTCCCGGCTGCGCATGGAGATCGACTCCTCCCCGGTGGAGATCGACGAGCTCCAGCGTTCCGTCGACCGGTTGAAGATGGAGGAGCTGGCCCTCGACAAGGAGACCGACGCCGCCTCCCGCGAGCGCCTGGAGAAGCTGCGCCGCGACCTCGCCGACAAGGAGGAGGAGCTGCGGGGCCTCACCGCCCGCTGGGAGAAGGAGAAGCAGTCCCTCAACCGCGTCGGTGAACTGAAGGAGAAGCTCGACGAGTTGCGCGGCCAGGCCGAACGGGCCCAGCGCGACGGCGACTTCGACACCGCCTCCAAGCTGCTCTACGGCGAGATCCCGACCCTGGAGCGCGCCCTGGAGGAGGCCTCCGAGGCGGAGGTCGAGGCCGCCAAGGGCACCATGGTCAAGGAGGAGGTCGGCTCCGACGAGATCGCGGACGTCGTCGCCGCCTGGACCGGCATCCCCGCCGGCCGCCTGCTGGAGGGCGAGACGCGGAAGCTGCTCCGGATGGAGGACGAGCTGGGCCGCCGTCTCATCGGCCAGAGCGAGGCCGTACAGGCCGTCTCCGACGCCGTACGACGCTCCCGCGCGGGTATCGCCGACCCGGACCGCCCGACCGGCTCCTTCCTCTTCCTCGGCCCGACCGGCGTCGGCAAGACCGAGCTGGCCAAGGCGCTCGCCGACTTCCTCTTCGACGACGAGCGGGCGATGGTCCGCATCGACATGTCGGAGTACGGCGAGAAGCACAGCGTGGCCCGGCTCGTCGGCGCCCCGCCCGGCTATGTCGGCTACGAGGAGGGCGGCCAGCTCACCGAGGCCGTCCGCCGCCGCCCGTACAGCGTCGTGCTGCTCGACGAGGTCGAGAAGGCGCACCCCGAGGTCTTCGACATCCTCCTCCAGGTCCTCGACGACGGCCGGCTCACCGACGGGCAGGGCCGTACGGTCGACTTCCGCAACACGATCCTGGTCCTCACCTCGAACCTGGGCAGCCAGTACCTGGTCGACCCGCTGACCGGCGAGGAGGAGAAGCGGCGGCAGGTGCTGGAGGTGGTCAGGACCTCCTTCAAGCCGGAGTTCCTCAACCGCCTCGACGACCTGGTGGTCTTCTCGGCCCTGAACAAGGCAGAGCTGGAGCGGATCGCCGGTCTCCAGATCGACCGCCTCGCCAAGCGCCTCGCCGAGCGCCGGCTCAGCCTGGAGGTCACCCCGGCGGCCCTGGCGTGGCTCGCGGAGGAGGGCAACGACCCGGCGTACGGCGCCCGGCCGCTCCGCCGACTGGTCCAGACCGCGATCGGGGACCGGCTGGCCAAGGAGATCCTGGCCGGAGAGGTCAAGGACGGCGACACCGTACGGGTGGACGCCTTCGGGGAGGGCCTGATCGTGGGCCCCGCGACGGAACCGGAATCGGGTCCCGCATTGGCGAAGGAACTCTGAGGCAGGGGGTACCCGAATGGTTCCCCGCCACGCTCTGAGCTGAATCCCCCGGCGGATCCGGCCAAGGGCGACGAACCGCGCGGGGCAGGGGTTGCCACCCCCCGCCCCGCATGGGGGAGGATGGCGGAATCCGTACGAAGGGAAAATCACGGTGAGCATCGACCCGTCCTCGATTCCGAACTTCGGGGGCCAGCAGCCGCAGCCGCAGCAGCCGGCCGGCCCCGTCGTCCCGGATCAGGACCTCGTGAAGCAGCTCCTGGACCAGATGGAGCTGAAGTACGTCGTCGACGACGAGGGTGACCTCGCGGCGCCGTGGGAGGAATTCCGTACGTACTTCATGTTCCGCGGCGAAGGAGACCAGCAGGTCTTCTCGGTGCGCACGTTCTTCGACCGGCCGCACCAGATCGACGAGAAGCCGGCCCTGCTGGAGACGATCGACGACTGGAACCGCCGCACGCTGTGGCCGAAGGTCTACACCCACACGCATGACGACGGCACGGTCCGCCTCATCGGCGAGGCCCAGCTGCTGATCGGCACGGGCGTCAGCCTGGAGCACTTCGTCTCCTCGACGGTCAGCTGGGTGCGGGCCGCGATCGAGTTCGACAAGTGGCTCGTCGAGCAGCTCGGCCTGGCCGAGGACGTCGACGACTCGGAGGAGAAGCCTGAGGAAGACGACGAGTAGTCCTCGCAGGTCACAGGGGGGTTCGGTTGACGACGACCAGAAACGCCCCATAGACGTACGAGAGCCCGGCCAGGGCGCCGACCACCACGGCGGCGTGCCACGGCCGGGCTCTCGCCGTTCCGGCCAGCGCGGCGGCCGGCGGCAGCAGCAGCGGGAAGGCGGGCAGCAGGAAGCGCGGCTTGGACGCGAAGAACCCGTCGCCGCCGAGCGCGATCAGCAGCAGCACGGCGCTGTAGACCAGCAGCGGCAGCGGGGCCCGGTCCAGCAGCAGAAGGGCGAGGAGGACCAGCGCCACGGCCGCGATCACCGTCGTCATGGCGTACGCGAACCGGGCGTGGTGCAGCAGCAGATGCCGTACGAAGCCCAGGGCGCCCACGCCGAAGTCGAAGCGTGAGCCCCAGCGCCGCTGCACGGTGAAGTAGCCGTGCAGGGGATCGCCCTGGCGGACGCCGACCCACAGCACGAAGCCGCCCCAGCCCAGCGGCGCGAGCGCGACGCCCGTCCACAGGCTGTGGGGAACTTTGCGCCCGCGCCGCCGCCACACCTCGTACGCGGCCGCCGCGAGGACCGCCGCCGCCACCGCGATCCCGTTCGGCCGGGCGAGGCCCGCGAGCGCCGCCAGGGTGCCCGCCCACAGCCAGCGCCCGGTGAGCACGGCGTACAGCGCCCAGGCCGCGCAGGCGGTCAGCACCGGTTCGGTGTAGGCGAGGGACAGGATCACCGAGTGCGGCAGCAGGCCCCACAGCAGGACCAGCGCGGTGGCGGTGGCGCGGTCGTGCAGCCGGGCCCCGACGGCGTAGATGCCGCAGGCGGCCACCGCGGCGGCGGTCCAGGACACCAGCAGCCCCGCCGCGCCCCCGCTCAGCGGCACGATCTCGGTGACGGCCCGCACCAGCCCCGGGTACAGGGGGAAGAAGGCCAGGTCGCTGGCGAGGATGTGCGGGTACTGCTTGGAGTGCCCGTATCCCTCCGCCGCGATCCGCAGGTACCAGTTCGAGTCCCAGGAGCGCCCGAGGACAGCCAGCGGACGCTTGCCCATGGCCCGGGCGGTGAGGACCAGCACGAGGGTGCCGGTGAGCCGCGCGGTGAGGAACAGAGCGAGGGCCCACACGGCGGCGGGCAGCCGGGCGGCCACGGCGGCGGGGGTCGGCCGCCGCCGGGGGCTCTGGTGGGGGACGCCCCCGGCTGCGCCGGAGCCGGCGGTGGTGGGGGCGACGGTGGTGCTGGGCTGGGTCACACCCGAACCATCTGACCCACTAATCCGATTTGCCAGCTTTACACGCCACCGGTGGCGTGGATTCCGCCGTTGGGACGTGCCCCACGCCCTAGAAGGCCCCCTTCAGCCGCTTCGCGGCCTCCTCCAGCACCTCGACCTTCTTGCAGAAGGCGAACCGGACGAAGGGCGCGCCCGCCTCGCGGTGGTCGTAGAAGACGGCGTTCGGGATGGCGACGACTCCGGCCCGCTCCGGCAGCGCACGGCAGAAGGCGAAGCCGTCGCTCTCGCCGAGGGGGCGGATGTCGGTGGTGATGAAGTACGTGCCGGCGGTCGTGAACACATCGAACCCGGCGTCCCGCAGCCCCGCCGCCAGCACGTCCCGCTTGACCAGCATGTCCGCGCGGAAGGCGTCGAAGTAGCTGTCGGGCAGGGAGAGCGCCTCGGCGACGGCGTACTGGAACGGCCCCGAGTTGACGTACGTCAGGAACTGCTTCGCCGACCGTACGGCCGAGACCAGCCCCGGTGTGCCGGTCACCCAGCCGACCTTCCACCCGGTGAACGAGAAGGTCTTGCCCGCCGAGCCGATGGTGAGCGTCCGCTCGCGCATCCCGGGGAAGCCGGCCAGCGGCAGATGCTCGGCGTCGTCGAAGACGAGGTGTTCGTAGACCTCGTCGGTCACCACCAGCAGGTCGCGCTCGACGGCCAGCTCGGCGATCGCGGTCAGCTCCGCACGGGTGAGGACCGTCCCGGTCGGGTTGTGCGGGGTGTTGATCAGCAGCAGCCGGGTGCGGTCGGTGACGGCGGCCCGCAGTTCGTCGAGGTCGAGCCGGAAACGTCGACCCGCGACTCCGTCGCGGGGTCCTTCGGACGGCCGTAGCGTGACGGGCACGCGCGTCCCGCCCGCCATGGCGATGCAGGCCGCGTACGAGTCGTAGTACGGCTCCAGCGCGACGACCTCGTCGCCGGGCTCCAGGAGGGCGAGCAGGGCGGCGGCGATGGCCTCCGTGGCCCCGGCCGTCACCAGAACCTCTGTGTCCGGGTCGTACGACAGCCCGTATCGCCGCTGCTGATGCGCGGTGATCGCGGTGCGCAGCTCGGGGACGCCCGGGCCCGGCGGGTACTGGTTGCCGCGCCCGTCGCGCAGCGCCCGTACGGCGGCCTCGCGGATCTCCTCGGGGCCGTCGGTGTCCGGGAAGCCCTGGCCGAGGTTGATCGAGCCGGTCCGCACGGCGAGCGCCGACATCTCGGCGAAGATCGTCGTCCCGAACTCGGCGAGCCGGCGGTTGAGCAGGGGGCGGCCGCTGTCCGGGGCGCTTGCGGTGGAGGTCATGGCCGCCATCCTGCGCCGAACCTCTGGAGTTCCTCAACTCTGCTTTGAGTGGTGGGACAGCCGGGCATCCCCACGTCACGCTAGGCGAGTCCTAGACGACGAGGCGCCCACGGGGGGTCGTCTCGGGGGGATCGTCCGAAAGGAGGATGACGCCATGTTCGAGCTCGGCATCATCCTGGCAGTCGTCTGTATCGCACTGATCGTGGTGTTCGCCGTCCTCGTGAACGGGGCGGGCAACCGGCGGCGCCGGAGGCGCAGCTGGTGGGCCGACGGGGGCGGGTCCTCGTCGGGATCCTCGGGATCGGCCGGTTCCTCCTCCTCGTGCGGCGGCGGCGGTTCGGGTTGCGCGGGCAGCTCGGGTTGCGGCGGCAGCTCGGGTTGCGGGGGCGGCGGCGGAGGATGCGGCGGCGGGGGCAGCTGAGCACGGGCCCCTCGGCCACGAGAAGGGGGCGATGTCATGCGCACGATCGGCATGATCATCGGGTGCGTGATCATCCTGGCGGGCGTCCTGGCCGTGGTGGCGGTGGCGGTCTGGAGCGTCCGTCAGGCCAGGGAGGCCAGGGAGGCCAGGGAGGCCAGGGAGGCCAGGGCGAACGGCCCGGCGCCGGGGCTGGGGAGGCCCGGCCGACGCCGGTCCGGGCGCCTCCGGTGGTCGGACGTCTTCGACCACCTGTCGCGGGCCGCCTCGTCGTACGACAGCTCGGGCGGAGGCTCGGGCGACAGCGGCGGAGGCGGCGGCGGAAGCAGCTGATCCGCGCTGCTCCGCCCGGCCGCGCGGCACATGAGTACGTGATCGATTGAGTGAGGCGCGTCCGTGGTGGCCGCTTCGGGGGAAACCCAGGTAACTCGGAAAGAGGTGGTGACGCCATGGAGAGCATCGTCATCGGCATGTTGGTGGTCGTCTTGGTGGTCGTCGTGTTCGGCAGCGCCGTCGCGGCGTTCGTCCACAACTTCCGCCAGGGCTGGAACGGCGCGCCGAGTTCGCGTCGCAGCTCCGGGCGGAGCCGGAGCAGCAGCTGGTGGGCGTCGGACGACGGCGGGTCCTCGTCCGACAGCGGCTGGGGCTGTGGCGGCGGGTCGTCCTGCGGGGGCGGCGGGGGCGGCGACTGACGCCGACCTGGCGTTTCGTGGAACGAGGCACCCAATAAGGGGTCGCTTCGGGGGGACTTCCCAAAGATCGGAAAGAGATTCAGAAGGAAAGGGGGGCGACGCCATGAACGCATTCGTGGTGATCGGCATCATCCTGGCGATCGTCTGCGTCGTAGTGGCGGTGGCCGTCTGGGACGTCCGGCGGACCCGCGCGAACGCCCTGCGGATGGCGGGGGGCCGTCGAGTGTCGAGCGGACACAGCTTCGGCAGCGGCCATGTTCGTCGTGTCAGCAGAGTCGATGCGGCGGGCAACGTCACCACGGACAGTTGGTGGGTGCTCGGCGGCACGCCGACCGTGTGGGACGGCGGATCGTCCGGCTCGTCGAACGACGACGGAGGCCACCATGGGCACGGGCATGGGCACGGGCACGGATCGTCCTGCGGCGGCAGCTCGTCCTCGTGCGGCGGCAGCTCGTCGTCCTGTGGGAGCAGCTCGTCGTCGTGCGGGAGCAGTTCGTCCTCGTGCGGCAGCAGCTCGTCCTGTGGCGGGGGCTCCTCCTGCGGTTCGAGCAGCTGACGCGGAGGAGAGGACGCGGCGGGCGCCCGATCGCGAACCCCTGGGCACGCCGGGAGGGCTCGGTTGTCCGGTGGGCGCCCCCGCCGATCCGTACGCCCGGTCCGACAGGCGTGTGAGGAGCGCATCGGGGCTGGGAGCGTACGCCTGGTTGAACAGTTGAGCTGGGCAGCCCTCGGGGGGATGGAAACCCAGTCAAGTTGGGTAAAAACGCTGTGGTGGCGCCACAGTTCATGATTCCCTATAAATCGCCGACACAGCCCCCGGACGTCCCTCCCGGCAGGCCTGTACCGGACTGACCGGGCCAACTTGGCCGGCTCGGCCAGCTGGACGTCGTCCTCACCCGGCCTGGCCGACCGGGCCACTCTCCCGGTGCCGACGGGGCGCGCCGGACCACTCCTCTTTCTTCTTTGCGTGCTAGCGGAGCCGACCCATGCTCACGACCCTGAACACCGCCTACACCGACACGCGCGCGGCCGACCTCGCCTGGGCCCTGGGCCGCGAACCGCTGCCCGCGCTCGCCACGCTCGACCTGGAACTCACCGGGGCGAAGCTGCAGTTGAGACTGCTCGGCGCGTCCCACCAGGTGCTGCTCGACGAGGAGCGGGGCAGCCACTGTTCGGAGACGGTCGCGTGCATCCCCGGTTCCAGCACACCCCTCCCGCTCGGCGTCGCCAAGCGAGTGGACGACTGGGAGTACGAGTTCGCGGCACGCGTCGAGGTCCTGTCACCCGGCTCCTTCGCAGGCCGCGCCCAGGAGTTGCTGGCCCTCGTCTCCGACCACCCCCACGGCCTCGCCGGCGTCTTCCCCGGCAGCCCCCACGCCTTCACGGCGATGCTCGCCCAACGACACGAGGGCCAGGTGCACTGGCGTACGTGGCACGCGTACCCCCAGGACGGCCAGTTGGTGGCCACGCGGACGCGGGTGGGGGTACGGGTGCCTGCGGCGCTTTGAGGAGAGGTGTCTACGGAGACTGTGCGACTGCGGGGACGGGCAGGGTCGGCGGGGGCGAAAATCCCGACGGCACCCACCTGCGGCACACCACGCCTCACACCACTCCTACGTGGGGGCCGGGGCCCATCTGATGGATCTCACCGGCGTCGCGGTAACACTCGTGTGGGTGACCCGGCCGAGCGCAGGCGTGACGATACGGTGCCAGGCGTGATCGAACCGCACGCCCCCGCACCCCCCGGTGCCCCCCCACCCTGGCGCACCCGAGGCGCCCCGGGCGGCGGCCAGGCGTGGCTCCCGGTCCGCCCCGGCGTGGCCCGTTTCCTCGTCCTCGCCGGCGTATTCGTCTGCGCGGCCTGCGGACTCGTGTACGAACTCGAACTCGTCGCCCTCGCCTCGTACTTGATCGGCGACTCGGTCACCCAGGCCTCCGTCGTCCTCTCCGTCATGGTCTTCGCGATGGGCATCGGGTCCCTCGCCGCCAAACGCCTGCGCCCCCGCGCGGCGCTCGGCTTCGGCGCCATCGAGGCCGCCCTCGCCCTCATCGGCGGCTGCAGCGCGCTCGCCCTGTACGCGGCGTTCGCGTGGACCGGCGACTGGGGCGGCATGTGGGCGAGCGGCTCGCGCTACCTCCTGGTCGCCTTCTCCCTGGCCATCGGCCTGCTGATCGGCGCCGAGGTCCCGCTGCTCATGGAGCTGATCCAGCGCATCCGCAGACAGGACCCGGCCGGCATGGTCGCGGACCTCTTCGCCGCCGACTACGTGGGCGCCCTGGTCGGCGGCCTGGCCTTCCCCTTCCTCCTGCTGCCCTGGCTCGGCCAGCTCACCGGCGCCCTGCTCACCGGCACGGTCAACGCGCTGGTCGGCGGCGCCCTCGTACTCGGCCTCTTCCACCGGGACCTGAGCCGCCGCTCCCGCCTGCTGCTCGTCCTCACCAACCTCACGGTCCTCGGCCTCCTCGCCGCCGCTGCCGTACAGGTCGACGACTTCGAACGGGCCGCCCGCCGCGCGGTCTACGGCAGGGACGTCCGTGTGGCGCTCCACACCGGTATCCAGGAGGTCGTCCTCACCGGCGGCACCGACGGCCGCCCCCTCTCCCTCTTCCTCGATGGCAGGCTGCGCATCAGCGGCCGCGACGAACACCGCTACCGCCGCGCCCTCGTCCACCCCGCCATGGCCGGAGGCCCGCACGCCCGGGTACTCGTCCTCGGCGGCGGAGACGGCCTCGCCGCCCGCGAGGTGCTCCGCCACGAGGGCGTACACCGGGTGGACGTCGTCGAGATCGACCCGGGTGTCGTACGCCTGGCCCGCGAGGACCCGGCCCTGTCCCGCCTGAACGGCCACGCCTACGACGACGACCGGGTGCGCGTCATCACCGCCGACTCCTTCGCCTGGCTGCGCCACGTAGGCCCGCGGGCGGCGTACGACGTCGTCATCTGCGACCTCCCCGACCCCGGCATCACGGCGAGCACCAAGCTCTACTCCCAGGAGTTCTACGGCCTGGCCGCCACGGTCCTGGCCGACGAGGGCCGCCTGGTCGTCCACGCGGGCCCGCTGTCCAGCCGCCACCATGTCTTCTGGACGGTCGACGCCACGCTGCGCGCCGCCGGCCTGCGCACCGCCCCGTACCGCATCGGCACCCGCGCCCCCGGCTTCGTCGCCGGCCCCGACCGCACCGCCGACACGACGACCGGCGCACCGCAGGACTGGGGGTTCGTCCTCGCGGGGCCGGGGGGCAGCGCCGTGGGCGTGGCGGGCGTGCCGGGAGTGGTGGGCATCGAGGCCGACCGCGTGACCGGACTGCCGCCGTCGACACTGGTCCATCCCCGGTACGCCGACTGAGCCCGAGTGGTGGCGAAAGCGCGCATGTACGGGTGCGGGGTGCCAACCGCTGGGTAGGCTCGACTGCCATGGAGCATGAGGTGTTCGTTCCGGTTCCCGTCGGCCGCCTCCGGGAGGCGCTGTCCGACCCCGAGCGGGTGGCCCGAGCGGTCCCCGGGCTCCAACAGGACGCGGGCACCCCACCGGTCGCCGGCCGCCTGAAGGTACGCGTCTCCGGCCACACCATCACCTACCGCGGCACGCTGCGGGTGACGGGCCTGGACGACGGCTCGTACGCGATCGAGGGCGACGCGACGGAGGCGCGCGGCACCGGCTCGGTGAAGGCGGCGCTGACGGTACGGCTGACGTCGGAGGCCGAGGGCACGACGGTGTCCTTCGAGGGCGCGGCGACGGCGGACGGCCGGGTGACCGAACTGCCGGCGGAGGCGGTGACGGGGGCGGTGACACGGCTGCTGAGCCGCTTCGCGGAGAACCTGGGGGCCGGGGCGGAGGAGGCCCAGGCGGCCGAGCCGGTCGAGCCGGTCGAGCCGGTCGAGCCGGTCGAGTCGGTCGATGAGGCGGAGACCGTCGATGAGGCGGAGGCCGTCGCCGCGGACGAACCCGGCCCCGAGGCGGAGACCGCGCCCGAGCCCGAGGTCGCCGAAGAAGCGGGGGACGCGGAGCCCTCAACCCCCCTCCACGAGGCGGAGGTTCCCCCCTCCGCCCTGGACCCCTTCGCGGACGACGACTTCACCGCCGCCGGTGAGCCGCCCGCCGAGGCCGCGCACGCGCGCCGCACGATGATCGGGCGCAGCGCGGAGGAGGTTGACCACGCCCCGCCGCGCGGCCGCTACGCCCCGATCCCGGCCCCCGAGTCCGTCGTCGCCAACACGGCCCTGCGCTGGGCGGCTCCGGCGGCGGCCCTCGTCCTGGCCTCGGCCATCGTCGTGGGGCGGGCCTGGCGTCGGCGCCGCTGAACGCAGGCTCCGGGCCCACCAACGCGGCGTACCCGAAGAGCCCCCGGCCGTACGCCCAGTAGGGTCGCCCCGTGACTAGCGAAGACATCACGTTGGCCGCGGGTGACGCGGAGGTCGTGCTGGCGCCGGGGAACGGCGGCAGAGTGGCGAGCCTGAGGGTCGGTGGGGTCGAGCTGCTGCGCCAGGGCGAGCGGTTCGGCTGCTTCCCGATGGTGCCGTGGTGCGGCCGGATCCGGGACGGGCGGTTCCGCAACGGGGGCAGCCTTCAGCAGATGCCGCTCAACGCGCCGCCCAACGCCATCCACGGCACCGCGCGCGACGGGGCCTGGCGGGTGGCCCGCCGTACCGACGCCGAGGCCGTCCTCACGTACGACCTCGTCGAGCCCTGGCCGTATCCCGCCCGCGTCACCCAGGTCGTCGGCCTCACCCCCGACGCGCTCACGCTCACCATGTCCGTGGAGACGTACGATTCGTCGTTCCCGGCCCAGATCGGCTGGCACCCCTGGTTCAACCGGAACCTGGGAGGAGACGGCGAGGACGTGCGGATCGACTTCGCCCCCGCCTGGCAGGAGGAGCGCGGCGACGATCATCTCCCCACCGGCAAGCGCATCGAGCCGCTCCCCGGGCCGTGGGACGACTGCTTCGGGATGCCTGGGGGCGTCGACGTCACCCTCACCTGGCCGGGGCGGCTGGAGCTGAAGGTGGCCTCCCGCGAGGAGTGGGTCGTGGTCTACGACGAGCAGGCCGAGGCCGTGTGCGTGGAGCCGCAGACCGGGCCGCCCGACGGGCTCAACACCGCGCCGCGCCTCGTCACCCCCATCGAGCCCCTCGAAGCCACGACGACCTGGACCTGGCGGCACATCTAAGCTGACAGGCATGACGGACGACGTACGCGGCGAGCTGCTGCAGCAGATCAAGGACAAGGCCGTGGTCCACGGCAAGGTGACCCTCTCCTCCGGGCTGGAGGCCGACTACTACATCGACCTGCGGCGCGTCACCCTCGACGGGGAGGCCGCCCCGCTCGTCGGGCAGGTGCTGCTCGACCTCACCGACGCGCTGGAGTTCGACGCCGTGGGCGGGCTGACCATGGGCGCCGACCCCGTCGCCGCCTCCATGCTGCACGCCGCCGCCGCGCGCGGCCGGAGGCTGGACGCCTTCGTCGTACGCAAGGCCGCCAAGGCGCACGGGATGCAGCGGCGGGTCGAGGGGCCGGACATCGCGGGCCGGCGTGTCCTCGTCGTCGAGGACACCTCCACGACCGGCGGTTCGCCGCTCGCCGCCGTCGAGGCCGTGCGCGAGGCCGGGGCCGAGGTCGTGGCCGTCGCCACCATCGTCGACCGGGCGACCGGCGCCGACCAGAAGATCCGCGAGGGCGCGGGCGTGCCGTACCTGTTCGCCTTCTCGAAGGACGAACTGGGCCTGGACTGACCAGCACCTTTGAACACGGTTTGACCTGTTGGTGGGTCGACCGTGGACAGGGCGTGGACCATTCGCGCATGTCTGGAAAGATGGGGACGACGACGACGTCACACCCCAAGGTCTAGGTCAGGGCCGTAGTACGTAAGTACGTAGATCGCCAACCCGCACATATCCAAGGAGCGGACAGATGCCCATCGCAACCCCCGAGGTCTACAACGAGATGCTCGACCGGGCGAAGGCAGGCAAGTTCGCCTACCCGGCCATCAACGTCACCTCGACCCAGACCCTGCACGCGGCGCTGCGGGGCTTCGCGGAGGCGGAGAGCGACGGCATCATCCAGATCTCCACGGGTGGCGCCGAGTTCCTGGGCGGCCAGTACAGCAAGGACATGGTGACGGGCGCGGTCGCCCTCGCCGAGTTCGCGCACATCGTCGCCGAGAAGTACCCGGTCACTGTCGCCCTGCACACGGACCACTGCCCGAAGGACAAGCTCGACGGGTACGTACGGCCGCTGCTGGCCGTGTCGGAGGAGCGCGTCAAGGCCGGCCGCAACCCGCTGTTCCAGTCGCACATGTGGGACGGCTCCGCCGAGACCCTCGCCGACAACCTGGCGATCGGCCAGGAGCTGCTCGCCCGCGCCGTCGCCGCGAAGATCATCCTCGAGGTCGAGATCACCCCGACCGGTGGCGAGGAGGACGGCGTCTCGCACGAGATCAATGACTCGCTGTACACGACGGTCGACGACGCGGTGCGTACGGTCGAGGCTCTCGGTCTCGGTGAGAAGGGGCGCTACCTGCTGGCGGCCTCCTTCGGCAACGTGCACGGCGTGTACAAGCCGGGCAACGTCGTCCTCCGCCCCGAGCTGCTCAAGGAGCTGAACGAGGGCGTCGCCGCCAAGTACGGCAAGCCGGCCGGCGCGCAGCCCTTCGACTTCGTCTTCCACGGCGGCTCCGGCTCCACGGAGGAGGAGATCCGCACCGCGCTGGAGAACGGCGTGGTCAAGATGAACATCGACACGGACACGCAGTACGCCTTCACGCGTCCCGTGGCCGCGCACATGTTCGCGAACTACGACGGCGTCCTGAAGGTCGACGGCGAGGTCGGCGACAAGAAGACCTACGACCCGCGTACGTGGGGCAAGCTGGCCGAGGCGAGCATGGCCGCGCGTGTCGTCGAGGCGACGCAGAACCTGCGCTCGGCGGGTCAGCGGATCAAGTAGCCCGTACGCGGGTTACGGGTATACGGGTTACCGGTAACCCGTATAAGCGGTTACAGGCGTTTCTCGGTGAGCCCGGTGCTTCGGCACCGGGCTCGCTGTATACCTGAGAGATGCCCGACGTCCGGCTGGCCTCGCCCCAAGGCAGATGGATCCTGCTCACCACGGTCCTCGGCTCCAGCATGGCCCTGCTGGACTCGACCGTCGTCAACGTCGCCCTGCCCCGGATGGGGCAGGACCTGGACGCCGATCTCGCGGCCCTCCAGTGGACCGTCAACGCGTACATGCTCACCCTGGCCGGGCTGATCCTGCTCGGCGGCGCCCTCGGCGACCGTTTCGGCCGGCGCAAGGTGTTCGTGATCGGCGTGGTGTGGTTCGCGGTGGCGTCCCTGCTGTGCGGCCTCGCGCCGAACGTGGGGATCCTGATCGCGGCCCGTGCGCTGCAGGGCGTGGGCGGGGCGCTCCTCACCCCGGGCTCGCTCGCGCTCATCCAGGCCTCGTTCCACCCCGACGACCGGGCGCGGGCCGTCGGCCTGTGGTCCGGCTTCGGCGGTATCGGCGCGGCGGTCGGCCCGTTCGTGGGCGGCTATCTGGTGGACGGCCCCGGCTGGCGCTGGGTCTTCCTGCTGAACGTCCCCCTGGCGCTCCTCTGCGTCCCCGTGGCCACCCGCCACGTACCCGAGTCGGGCGACGGCCGGGCCCACCAGGGCCGCTTCGACGTCCTCGGCGCGGCGCTGGGCGCGCTGTCCCTGGCGTTGGTGACGTACGCGCTGATCGAGGCGCGGGAGGGCTCGCTGCCGGTGATCGTGACGGCCGGGGCGGGGGTCGCGGCGGGCGTGGCCTTCGTCCACGTCGAACGGCGCCGCCCCGACCCGATGATGCCGCCGGAGATCTTCGCGTCCCGCCAGTTCACGGTGGTCAACCTGGTCACCCTGTGCGTGTACGCGGCCTTCGGCGGCTTCTTCTTCCTGATCGCACTCCAGCTCCAGGTGGTGTCGGGCTACTCGGCGCTGGCGGCGGGCACGGCGCTGCTCCCGATCACGGTCCTGATGCTGCTCCTCTCGTCCAGGGCGGGCGCGCTGGGCGAACGGATCGGCCCGCGCATCCCGCTCACCGTCGGCCCGCTGCTGTGCGCGGCGGGCATGCTGCTGGCGCTGCGGGTCGGCCCGGACGCGTCGTACGTCTTCGACGTGCTGCCCGCGCTGCTGGTCCTGGGCCTGGGCATGGTCACCCTGGTCGCGCCCCTGACGGCCACGGTCCTCGCCTCGGTGGCCACCGAGCACGCGGGGCTGGCGAGCGGCATCAACAACGCGGCGGCCCGCGCGGCCGGTCTCATCGCCGTGGCCGCGTTGCCGCTGATCGCGGGGATGGGGCCGGAGGCGTACCGCTCCGCGGCCCAGTTCGACGACGCGTTCGGCACGGCGATGGTCGTGTGCGCGGCGACGCTGGTCGCGGGCGCGGCCCTGGCCCACACGACGATCCGCCGCCCGGCACCGGACTGCAACCACCCCGAATGCCGTACCCACGGGTGCGTGACGGCTCCGCCGTTGGAGGGGGAGCGGGAGGGGGAGGGGTCCGGGGCCGGGTCGTGAGTGCGCGACAAGCCCCACGGGGCCGCGGCCGACACACATGCCCCTCCCGCATGGGCCAGACTGGAACCCATGACGATTCACGAGAACCTCCTCGGGGGCCCGCCCCCGACGCACCTCCCCGACGACCCGGAGCCCCGCGAGCTCCTCGCGAACGGCACGCCCCCCGCCGACGTAGCCGCCAAGTACCCCACCTCCTCCCTCGCCTGGGCCCAGCTCGCCGACGACGCCTTCGAGCGCGGCTCGGTCGTGGAGTCGTACGCCTACGCCCGTACGGGCTACCACCGCGGCCTCGACGCCCTGCGCCGCAGCGGCTGGAAGGGCCACGGCCCGGTCCCCTGGGAGCACGAGCCGAACCGCGGCTTCCTGCGCTCCCTGCACGCCCTCGCCCGCGCCGCCGGCTCGATCGGCGAGCAGGAGGAGTACGAGCGCTGCACCCAGTTCCTGAAGGACTCCTCGCCGACGGCGGCGCAGACCCTCAGCTGATCCCCGGCACGTTCACGCAGGTCCGCCCGGTGTGACGCGGGCGGACCTTGCGCTTTCGGGGGGCGAGACCGCAGGATGCGGGTAGGGGACCGGGGCCCCCGTGTCGGTAACGGCAGGGGCGGACCGCTACCCGGAGCACACAACAGGAGACAGCGATGTCCCAGTCGGCTCAGCCCATCGAGGCTTCGGAGCCCGAGACCCCGCATCTCGACTTCAACGGCACCACTCCCTACGAGGACTACGTCCAGGCGGACGTCCTCACCCACCTCCAGCACCCCCTCTCCGACGACCCCGGAGAGATGGTGTTCCTGGTGACCACGCAGGTCATGGAGCTGTGGTTCACCGTCATCGTCCACGAGTGGGAGACCGCGACCGCCGCGATCCGCAAGCAGGACGTACCGACGGCGATCGCCGCGCTGAAGCGTTCCGTACGCGAGCTGGAGGCCCTGAACGCCTCCTGGAAGCCGCTCGGCCAGCTCACCCCGGCCCAGTTCAACTCCTACCGGGGAGCCCTCGGCGAGGGCTCCGGCTTCCAGTCGGCGATGTACCGCCGCATGGAGTTCCTGCTCGGCGAGAAGTCCGCGTCCATGCTCGTACCGCACCGGGGCGCGCCCCGCGTCCACGCCGAGCTGGAGAAGGCGCTGCACGAGCCGAGCCTCTACGACGAGGTCCTGCGGCTGCTGGCCCGCCGGGGCCACGCCATCCCCGAGTCCGTGCTCAACCGTGACGTCTCGCAGCGCTACGAGCCCTCGCCCGAGGTCGAGGAGGCGTGGACGGCCCTGTACTCCGGTGACGAGACCGCCGAACTCGCCCGCCTCGGCGAGGCGTTGACGGACGTCGCCGAGCTGGTGTGGCGCTGGCGCAACGACCACCTCGTCGCCACCCGCCGCTCGATGGGCGCCAAGGCCGGCACGGGCGGCTCCGCCGGTGTGGCCTGGCTGGAGAAGCGGGCCCGGAAGAACGTCTTCCCCGAGCTGTGGACGGCGCGGTCACATGTCTGAACTCCGTATGTCCGAGCTCGTGACCGAACTGACGGCGCAGGCCGAGAAGCTGGACGCGGCCGACGAACTGGCCGCCAAGCGCGCGGAGTTCGCCCTCGACGACGCGGTGTACCTCGATGGCAACTCCCTCGGCGCGCTCCCCGCGAACGTCCCCGCCCGCGTCGAGGACGTCGTACGCCGCCAGTGGGGCTCCCTCCGCATCCGTTCCTGGGACGAGAGCGGCTGGTGGACCGCGCCCGAGCGGATCGGCGACCGTATCGCCCCGCTGGTCGGCGCGGCCCCCGGCCAGATCGTGGTGGGCGACTCCACGAGCGTCAACGTCTTCAAGGCGGTCGTGGCGGCCGTACGCCTGGCGGAGTCCGCCGGTGACGGCGCCCGGGACGAGATCCTGGTCGACGCGACGACGTTCCCGACCGACGGCTACATCGCCGAGTCGGCCGCCCGGCTGACGGGCCGTACGCTGCGCCCGGTGACCCCGTCGGAGGTACGGGACGCGCTGAGCGGCCGTACGGCGGCCGTCCTGCTGAACCACGTCGACTACCGCACGGGCCGCCTGCACGACCTGCCCGGCCTGACGGCGGCCATCCACGAGGCGGGCGCGTACGCCGTCTGGGACCTGTGCCACAGCGCGGGCGCCCTGCCGGTGGGGCTCGACGAGCACGGCGTGGACCTGGCGGTCGGCTGCACGTACAAGTACCTGAACGGCGGCCCGGGTTCACCCGCGTACCTCTACGTACGGCGCGACCTCCAGCCGCGCTTCGACTCCCCGTTGCCGGGCTGGAACTCCCACGCGGAGCCGTTCGGCATGAACCCGTCGTACGAACCGGCGACGGGCGCGCCGCGGGGTCGCGTGGGCACGCCGGACATCCTGTCGATGCTGGCCCTGGAGGCGGCCCTGGACGTCTGGGAGGGAGTCTCGATCGACCAGATCAGAGCCAAGTCCCTGGCCTTGACGGACTTCTTCCTCCACTGCGTGGCGGCGTACGTCCCCGAGGGCCGCGTCGAGTCCCTCACCCCGACGGCACACCGGGAACGCGGTAGCCAGATAGCGCTCCGCTGCTCCGACGCGGGCGAGGTCATGAAGCGCCTCATCGCCCAGGGAGTCATAGGCGACTTCCGCCACCCCGACGTCCTCCGCTTCGGCTTCACGCCGTTGTACGTGGGATACGGGGATGTGGAGCGGGCGGCGCGCGTGCTGGGGGAGATGCTCGTGTAGCCGGGGTGGGCCGGGGTGCTGCCCTCACTCCGTCGTAGCCGCGGTAGTCGTGCCGACCCCGGCCCACAGGGCAGCTCCCGCCCGGCCTCACCCCGGGCCGACCACCCCCCGTCCCCACCCCGAATCAGACAGAACCGGTAATCCCTCACCCTGCGTCACATCCGCGTGTCGACGCACGTCACCGGCCTGATACCGTCCCCGCCAACGGCCCATCCCCATTCCCGGCCCACCCACAAGCTCAACCCTTGCTCGATCCTGCCCAAAAGCGTGCCCAAAAGCGTGTCAAAACCCTTCTGAACCTTTCTGAACTCTTCTCAACCCTTCCCATTACTTTCAACTCCGTTTCACCCCTGAGAGGTTGGAGCATGCCGGACGACGACGCCGCAGCCCGCGATGCCGCCGAAGAGGCGTCCGCCTTCTCGCACCCACCGGTCGCCCCCGACACCACCGCCCCCTACGGCGACCACCCCGACCAGGTGATCGACTTCTACGCCCCACGAGGCGCCGCGGGCAACACCGGCACCGGCGCGGACGACGGCGGCACCACGGAGAAGGCCAGCGCCCCCCTCGTCGTCGTCCTGCACGGCGGAGCCTGGCGCGCACCGTACGACCGCCACCACATCACCCCGTTCGCCGACTACCTGGCCCGCCGAGGCTTCGCCGTGGCCAACGTCGAGTACCGAAGGGGCAGTTCACTCCCGGGTCAGAACGGCGGCCCGGACACCCCGGGTGCTCCCACGGGCCCGTCGGCGGGCCGCTGGCCGGAGACCTTCGACGACATCGCCGCCGCCGTCGACGCGCTCCCCGACCTCGTACGTCGGCACCTGCCCCAGGCCGACCCCCGCCGCACGGTCCTCACCGGCCACTCCGCCGGTGGCCACCTCGCGCTGTGGGCCGCCGCCCGCCACGTACTCCCGCCCGACGCCCCGTGGCGCATCGCCCGCCCGGCCCCGCTGCGCGGCGTCGTCGCCCTCGCCCCGATCGCCGACTTCGCCGTGGCGGAGAAGCTGGACGTCTGCGGCGGCGCGAGCACCCAACTCCTCGGCGGAGCAGACAAGTTCACCGAGCGGCGCCCGTACGCGGACCCGGCACTCCTCCTGCCCACCGGCATCGCCACGACCCTGGTCCAGGGCCGCTCCGACATCGTCGTCCCGCAGGCCGTGGCCGACGCGTACGCGGACGCGGCGGCCAAGGCGGGCGAGGTGGTGGGCGTGACGCTGCTGGAGGACGTCGGCCACTTCCCCCTGATCGACCCGGCGGCGGACGCGTGCGCGGTGGTGGCGGAGGAGATCGCCCAACTGGCCTGGTGAGCCGGTTGGTCCCCTCGCTCCACCCCGGCTGATACCCGTAGTACCTGAGAGCTACGACCCAAGTGAGCTCCCTGGCGTGACGCCGACGACAGACCGGTGTTCGTAATTTCCTTCCCAGAGCGGCCCGATGAGCGGGCGGGCTGAAGGGGAGGGGGCGGACGCCATGGGTGTCGGCACATGGCAGGGTTCACCCGAACCCACACCGACGAGCCAAAATCGGGGCCAGGATCGGGGCCTGGGGCCAGGTCCGGGTCTGGGCCTGGGTCCGGGTCCGGGTCGACGTCGGGGCCGGAGCGAGGCGGCGGTACGGCATCGCCTGCGCCGCACGCTGCTCGCCCTCCTGATCGCGACCGCGGTCGTTGTGCCCGTATCGGCCGCGGCCCGCCCGAGCGTCCCGGCCCCGCGCCCGGCGTCCCTCGCACCGGTGACGGCGGCGACGCTCACGGAGACGTACCAGGCGAATCGAGCGAACGCCGCCGAGGCGGCCCGTATGGCGGCGGACCACGGCGACACCGGCCGAGCGGCCACGGACCGCTCGATGGCCGGGCCGTCCCGCCAGTTCCTGGCCTTCGACGGCCGTGGCCCCGGCCAGGCCGTCGAGGTCCTCGGTGACCTGGTGAAGGCCGACCGCATAGCCGTCCTCGTCCCGGGCTCCGACACCAGCCTGGACACCTACGACCGCTTCCGCAGAGCCGCGACCGCCCTGCACGACAGCACGGGCCCGGGGACGGCGGTCATCGCCTGGCTCGGCTACGAAACGCCCGGGACGATCAGCACGACGGTCCTCACCCCGGACCGCGCCGAAGAGGCGGCCCCGCACCTGCGCGCGTTCATACGCGAACTGCGCGGCCTGGTGGGCGACTCCGCCCGACTCTCACTCCTGTGCCACTCCTACGGCTCGGTCGTCTGCGGCCGCGCCGCCTCCGGCCTGGACGTCGACGACATCGCCCTGGTCGGCAGCCCCGGCACGGGCGCGGACAACGCCGCCGCACTGCACACTCCCGCCCGCGTATGGGCGGCACGAGGCGCGGACGACTGGGTGGCCCTGGTCCCACACGCCCGGGCCGACCTGCTCGGTACGACGCTCGGCTTCGGCACCGACCCCGTCTCCCGCTCCTTCGGCGCCCAGGTCTTCGACGCGGGCCCCGGCGGCCACAGCGACTACTTCACCCCGGGCACGCCCTCGCTCACCAACCTCACCCGAATCGTCCGGGGCGACACCGAGGAGGTAACCGGTGCATAGGCCGACGACCGTCGCCGCCCCCACCGCGACCGAAGCTGTTACCGGACCCGCAGCCGCCGACGGTGCGGGTGGGAAAACGAACCCGGCCGAAGTCCGGGCGCACCCCCTCCGAGCCGCACGCACCGCACTGCGCCGAACCACCACCCACATCCACCACGCGACTCCCCCCACCCGAGACCGCGCGGTGGACGCCCTCAGGGCCCTCGCCATCACCGGCATAGTGCTGGGCCACTGGCTGGTCACCGCCCTCGTGCCCGACAGCGGCACCCTCCACGCGGCAAGCCCCCTGCAACACATGCCCTGGCTCGCCCCCATCTCCTGGCTCTTCCAGACCCTCGCGGTGTTCTTCCTGGTCGGCGGCCATGTCGCCACGAAGAGCTACGCATCGGCCCGAGCCCACGGCACCCCGTACACCCACTGGCTCCACACCCGCCTGACCCGCCTGTTCAGCCCGGTGGCGGCGGTCCTGCTCCTCTGGACGGCCGTAGCGGCAGGCCTCCTCGTCACCGGCGCCCCCATGACCACGGTCCACGCGCTCCTGAAGCTGGCCCTGTCCCCGCTGTGGTTCCTCCTGGTCTTCGCCGCCCTCACCGCGGCCACGCCCCTCATCACCCGCCTCAACCCCCTGTGGCCCCTGGCCGTCGTCCTCCACGTGGACCTGATCCGCTTCGGCCTGGGCGGCCCCGAGGCACTCGGCTGGGTGAACCTGGCGGCGGGCTGGCTGGTGCCGTACACCCTGGGCGCGGCCTGGACCCGAGGCGAACTGGACCGCCGCCGGGCGGGCTGGCTCCTGCTCACCGGAGGTACGGCGGCGACGGCTGCCCTGATCGTCTGGGCCGGCTACCCGGCCTCGATGGTCGGCGTCCCCGGCGCGTCCGTCTCCAACCTGAACCCCCCGACGCTGGCCGCGGTCACCTTCGGCCTGGCCCAGTGCGGCCTGGCCCTGCTGCTGCGCGGCCCGCTCCGCCGCACACTGACCCGGCGCCCCATGGCCTGGGCGGTGGTGGCCCTCGCCAACCTCTCCGCGATGACGATATTCCTCTGGCACCAGACCGCCCTGATGGCGACCACCGCCACAGGCCTGTCCGCGGGCCACCTCCCCGGCCTGCACACACCCCCCGACAACCTGGCCTGGGTGGCCGCCCGCCTAGCCTGGCTCCCGGTGTTCGCCCTGGCCCTCCTCCTCTGCTGGACGGCGTTCCACGGCTACGAGCACCGCCGTCCCCGTCCTCGTCCTCGTCCCCGCTTCGGGAAGGGCTCGCGAGTCGTACGCCTGCGCCGGCACCCGAAGCGGACCCTGCACCCGCAGGCGACTCAGCATCCGCAGGCGACCCAGCATCCGCAAGCGACCCGGCACCCCGAGAACCCCCGCCCCCGGCCGGTGCCCCATGCCTAGGGTGGTCCCGATGAGCACGGTGGTGAATCAGTGGCTGACCAGAGGACTGCGTACGCTGCGCGAGGACTTGCTGAGCGGTGAGGCCCGGCCGCTGCCGCCGTCGGTGTGGCTGCGCTGGCTGCCACACGGCTTGGTCTTCCTGGTGGCGTTCGGCACCACGATCGCGAACCTCAACCAGTTCGCCGGCCAGTACGAGATGAGCATGGAGTACACCGTGCTGTGCTCGCTGGCGCAGGGCGTGGCCGTGGCGTTCGCGCTGTGGTGGCCGGTTCCGGCGTGGTGGGCCTCGATGCTGGTCACCTTCGTGGTGGCCATGGGTGTGCTGCCCCGGCTCTCCTCGGGGCTGGCCGAGATGATGCTCCCCTGGCCATGGGGACCGTCCGGCCTGGTCGCGCACGCGATGATCCTCTTCCTGCTCGCGCTGCGCGTGCCCACCCGCGTGGCGGCCGAGGCACTGGTGCTGACCACCCTGGGCACGTACGGCATGCAGTGGTTCGGCGGCGACGCGCACTACTCGTCGACGAGCACGGTGGCGACGGCCCTCTTCGCCGGCGTCGTCCTCCTCGGCAGCACGATGCGCGGTCGCCGCGAGGCCCGTACACAACTCGTCGAGCAGGCGAGCATCACCGCCGAGGAGCGCGCCCGCCGCACCCTTCTGGAGGAGCGCAGCCGTATCGCACGCGAGCTGCACGACGTGGTCGCCCACCACATGTCGGTGATCTCCATCCAGGCCCAGGTCGCCCCGCACCTGGTGGAGAACCCCACCGAGGAGCTGAAGGAGAACCTCCACGGCATCCGGCAGAACGCGCTGGAGGCGCTCACCGAACTCCGCCGCGTCCTCGGCGTCCTGCGGTCCGAGAACCCACCGGACGCCGACGACCCGCCCGCGATAACCGCCGCCGCCGAGGGCACCGCCCCGCACACCCCACAGCCGACCCTGGACCGCCTCGACGCGCTCATCGAGAACACCCGCGCCGCGGGCCTCACGGTGACCACCGAGATCCACGGGGACGTGACCCCGCTGCCGCCCGGCGTGGAGCTGTCGGCGTACCGGATCGTCCAGGAGGCGCTCAGCAACGCGCTGCGGCACGCGCCCGGGTCGACCGTACGGGTGGAACTCACCCATTTCCCACGAGGCCTGCAGGTGCGCGTCATCAACTCCCGCCCGCAGCGGGCCGCCCCGCCGTCACCCGGCGCCGGTCACGGCCTGCTCGGTATGCGCGAGCGCGCCACGATGCTCGGCGGCACCCTCATGGCGGCCCAGACCTCGCACGGAGGCTTCGCGGTGGTGGCGTTCCTGCCCCGCGCCGCCGCCCCCGGCGCCGAGGACACCAGCCCTACCAGCCCCATCAGCCTCACCAGACCCACCGACACTCCCGGCACCTCACCGGTACTTTGACCGGCGCCGGACATGACAGGAGACGGGACCCACATGACGAGCAGCACCATCCGCGTACTGATCGCCGACGACCAGCAGATGGTCCGGCAGGGCTTCTCCGTGCTGCTCAACACCCAGCCCGACATCGACGTCGTCGGCCAGGCCGTGCACGGCCTCGACGCGATCGACAAGGTCGCCGAACTCGCCCCGGACGTCGTCCTGATGGACATCCGCATGCCCGAACTCGGCGGCATCGAGGCCACCCGCCGCATCACCACCGAGCGACCCCACATCAGGGTCCTGGTCCTCACCACCTTCGACCTCGACGAGTACGTGTACGAGGCGCTGCGCGCGGGAGCCTCCGGGTTTCTCCTGAAGGACGCCTCCGCCGACCAACTCGCCGAGGCGGTAAGGGTGGTGGCAGCCGGCGACGCCCTGCTCGCCCCCGGTATCACCCGTCGGCTGATCGCGGAGTTCTCCCGCCTGGGCAGCACACCCCGCGCCCCCTTGAAGGAGCGCGTCGGCGACCTCACCGAACGTGAGACGGAGGTCCTCGCACTCATCGCACAGGGCCTGTCCAACGCCGAGATCGCGGGGCGCCTCGTCGTCGCCGAACAGACCGTGAAGACCCATGTGAGCCGCATCCTGGTCAAGCTGGGCCTGCGCGACCGCACCCAGGCGGCCGTCTTCGCCTACGAGTCGGGACTGGTCCGACCCGCGGGGTACTGAGGGACGCGCCGGGAGTGCCGAGCGGACGGCCGCTCCGGAGCCGGACGACCCGTAGTACCTGAGAGGGACCTAGAAGGACCCTCCTCACTGGTGACGACTCCGACCCCGCCCCCGCCTACCGTTTTCACTGTGACCGAGACAACCCACACGCAGAGCACGCCATCACGGGGCGGGGCCAAGGAACGCAGCCCGGAATTCAGGCTGGCGGTCAACGCCCTGCGCGGGCTGTGGCAGGACATGTTCCAGGACGCCCTCGTCTACCGCCCGTTGCCTCGCAGGCACATGGACGGCCCTCTCATCCGAAAGCTGCCCCCGCGCATCCGCGAGCGCGCGGTCTGGGCCCCACACGCGGTGGTGGTGGCTGCCGGACTCCTCGCGATGCTCATCTCCGTCGAGGGCAACGGCGGCAATGACTTCACCCAACTGCTCTCCGGCCTCTGCTCCCTGGCCGCGGTCCTGCTGACCCTCGCCAGGCCGGTCGGTGCCTTCTGGGCCTCGATGGCGGCGACCCTGATCAGCAGCATGCTCGGCAGCAACTTCAGCGACTGGCCGTGGATCCCCGGTGCCTTCGCGACCCACCTCGTGGTCCTCACCGTGGTGGCACTGCGCACCAGGCCCCGGATCGCCGCCTGGATGTGGGGCATCACGGCCCTCTACAGCATGTTCGCCGAGACGTTCTTCAGCTCGCGCTACGACTACAGCTACGACGACTACTACTACAGCACCAACACCGGTCCGATGCTGACGGTCTCGGCCTTCGCCCTCCTGTTCGTCTCCGTCCTGCAGATACGCCGCACGGCCGCGCAGGAGGTGACCGCCCAGCTGACGGTGACGGCCCACGAGCGTTCCCGGCGCACCCTGCTGGAGGAGCGCACGACGATCGCCCGCGAACTGCACGACGTGGTCGCCCACCACATGTCGGTGGTCGCCATCCAGGCCGAGGCCGCCCCCTACCGCGTGGAGAACCCGCCGCCCGAGCTGGAGCAGGCCTTCGTCACGATCCGGGAGAACGCGGTGGCGGCCCTCACCGAACTGCGCCGCGTCCTCGGAGTCGTCCGCGCCGAGGACTACGAGGCCCCGGACGCCCCGCAGCCCACCCTCGCCGACCTCGACGGCCTGCTCGCCAATGTGCGCGAGGCCGGCCTGACGGTGGACAAGGTGGTCACCGGAGCGGTGCGCGAACTCCCGCAGGGCGTGGAGCTGTCGGCGTACCGGATCGTCCAGGAGGCCCTCAGCAACACCCTGCGGCACGCCCCGGGCGCGACGGCCCGCGTGGAGATAGCCCATGTGCTCGGCGGTCTCGGCGTGCGCATAGTCAACGGCCCCTCCCCGGAGGTGACCCTGGTGAAGTCCACCCACGGCGCGGGCCACGGCCTGACCGGCATGCGCGAGCGCGTCACGATGCTGAACGGCGAGATGGCGACGGGCGAGACGGACGACGGAGGTTACGAGGTGACGGTGTTCCTGCCGGTCGCCACCATGAGTGAGGCCGACGCATGACCATCCGAGTGCTGATCGCCGACGACCAGATGATGGTCCGCGAGGGTTTCTCGGTGCTGCTCGGTGCGATGCCGGACATCGAGGTGGTCGGCGAGGCGGTCAACGGCCGTGACGCGGTCGACCGGGTCCGGGAGCTCTCCCCGGACGTCGTCCTGATGGACATCCGCATGCCCGAGCTGAACGGCATCGAGGCGACCCGGGAGATCGTGGCGGCGGACGGCGGCGCGAAGGTGCTGGTGCTGACGACGTTCGACCTGGACGAGTACGTGTACCAGGCGCTGCGCGCGGGGGCCTCCGGGTTCCTGCTCAAGGACGCCTCGGCGCGCCAGCTGGCCGACGGGGTGCGGGTGGTGGCGGCCGGCGAGGCCCTGCTGGCGCCGTCCATCACCAAGCGGCTGATTACGGAGTTTTCCAAGCTCGCCGACACACCCCGGCCCTCGGCGGCGGCCCAGCTGGCGTACGGGGAGCTGACCGAACGGGAGACGGAGGTGCTGGTCCTCATCGCGCAGGGCCTGTCGAACGCGGAGATAGCGGAGCGACTGGTGGTCGCCGAGTCCACGATCAAGACCCATGTGAGCCGTGTCCTGGTCAAGCTGGGCCTGCGCGACCGCACGCAGGCGGCGGTGTTCGCCTACGAGGCGCGGCTGGTCACACCGGGCTGAGATTCTCCGCAAGGTTTGGCTTCAAATGGCACCCCTCGGTGACCGGCTGAGGCTGGGGGGCGCTTTAAAATGATCTTTGCGATCGCTACCCCCACAGGACTGGAGAGTCGTCCCATGCCGTCGCCCACCACCCCCCACGGCCGCAAGGCCATACTTGTCCTCACCGTCGCCGCCATGGCCGCAGCGGGATTGGCCTTCCCCCAGACCGCGCTGGCGGGGAGCAGTGGCCAGCGCATCCAGTTCTGCAGTTCTGCGGGCAAGGCCGGTTACGCGACTGCGGACGGCAACGACCACAACGGCAAACCCGCAATAGGCAGGTACTGGCGTTTCGGCAGCAACGGCTGTGTCACTGACACAGAAGGCTGGTGGCAGGGACGCGTGAGGATCAACTGGCTCATGGACGACGCTTCGTCTCGGACGACCTACTGCGACGTACCGAAAAGTCAGGCCGGCGATGTCTTCACCTGCCGGGGCTGATGCTTGTCCTGAAAGTCGGCCTCGGGGGAATGAGCGGCTTCCGCAGGGCCGAGGCGCCGCCGACGGGAGGGGAGGGACCCCCGGAGGGGTGCCACCGAAAGGCCACGCACCGTGACACCCCTGGTCAGGAAGGGGTTCGCCGGGCTAGCGTCCGACCATGGCAGCTGCTTTCGACCTCGCTTTCGACCCTTGGGACCCGGCGTTCGTCGCCGACCCGTACCCGGCCTACGCCGAGCTGCGGGAGCTGGGCCGTGTGCACTACTTCGAGCGGACCAACCAGTGGCTGGTGTCGCACCACGCGGATGTCTCGGCGTTGCTGCGGGACCGGCGGCTCGGGCGGACGTATCAGCACAGGTTCACCCATGAGGACTTCGGCCGGAGTGCGCCGCCGGCGGAGCACGAGCCGTTCCACACGCTGAACGACCACGGGATGCTGGACCTGGAGCCGCCGGACCACACGCGTATCCGGCGGCTCGTGTCGAAGGCGTTCACACCGCGCACGGTGGAGCAGCTCAAGCCGTACGTGCACGGGCTGGCGGGGGAACTGGTGGCCGAGCTGGTCGAGGCGGGCGGCGGTGACCTGCTGGCGGATGTCGCCGAGCCGCTGCCGGTGGCCGTGATCGCGGAGATGCTGGGCATCCCCGAGTCGGACCGGCCGCAGTTGCGGCCCTGGTCGGCGAACATCTGCGGGATGTACGAGCTGGACCCGTCGCAGGAGACCGCGAAGAAGGCGGTGCGGGCGTCGGTGGAGTTCTCGGAGTATCTCCGGGAGCTGATCGCGCACCGTAGGGAGCAGCCGGGTGAGGACCTGATCTCGGGCCTGATCGCGGCGTACGACGAGGGCGACCGGCTCACCGAGCAGGAGATGATCTCGACCTGTGTCCTGCTGCTGAACGCGGGGCACGAGGCGACGGTGAACGCGACGGTGAACGGCTGGGCGGTGCTGTTCCGCCACCCCGAGCAGTTGGCGGCCCTGCGTGCCGATCACTCGCTCGTGCCGTCGGCGGTGGAGGAGCTGATGCGCTACGACACCCCGCTGCAGCTCTTCGAGCGGTGGGTACTGGACGACATCGAGATCGACGGGACGACGATCCCCCGAGGCGCGGAGATCGCGATGCTCTTCGGCTCGGCCAACCACGACCCGGCGGTCTTCACCGCCCCCGACCGGCTGGACCTGACCCGCGAGGACAACCCGCACATCTCGTTCAGCGCGGGTATCCACTACTGCATCGGCGCCCCCCTGGCCCGTATCGAACTGGCCGCCTCCATGACGGCCCTGCTGGAGAAGGCCCCGACCCTGACCCTGGCTGCCGAACCGCAGCGCAAGCCGAACTTCGTGATCCGGGGGTTGGAGGGGCTGAAGGTAGCGGTGTGAGTGAGCCCTGCCTCCTGTCCCTCACCTCGCCACGCAGGCCGAGGACCGGTCGGGCAGAAGAGCGGGAGTGAGGGCCGGGGCGACGCTCCAGTCGGGGCGAATGCCGTCTCCTTCGGCCAGCGCGGCGGGCATGTACGTGGCGACGTCGTTGTAGCGGGCGGCACTTCGGTGGTAGTCGAAGTTCGCCCGCACCAGGCCCTGGTAGCCCTCGACGACCTCCAGGGCGTCCGCGAAGACGTGCGGGCTGTAGTCGGCGCTCGCGCGGATCTGGGCGGGGGCGGCGGCGCAGGCGGCGAGGAACTGGTCGAGAAGGCCGTCGACCACGGCGGCGACGATGTCCACGGCTTCCTGCGTCGAGCACCGGCGGTGGGTGCGGGTGACCAGGACGGCGTTGTGCATGTAGCCGACGGATTCCTCCTTGTCCACGGAGTAGATGTCGTTGAAGAGCCCGGTCCACTCGCAGGCGAGTTCGCGGGCCTGCCGCAGGGCGGGCAAGTTCCTTATGGCTACGGGGAGTTCGATGCCGCGCACATACTCCTGCAGATGCGCGAAGATGAACTCGCAGACGCCGTTCCTGCGGTGCGGCAGGAACTCCTCGATCGTCATGACCCGCCCGGCCCGGCTGGCGAGGGCCTCGGGGACGAAGGTGTTCAGCCAGAGTGCGACGGACTCGCCCAGCAGCGCGCGCCACTGCGGTGACCGGCCCTCGGACAGGCCGTCGAATATCTCTTCGAGGGCGCGTCCGGTGTCCGTGCGCGGTCGCCGCTCCGCGTGGCACACGGCGATGAGTTCGTCCAGGAAGGCCGCGGCCGCCTCGATACCGCCGCCGCTGATGCTGTCGTCGAGGTTGTCGTCCAGGATGAACGCCCAGATCATGAACCGGTTGGGGATGCGCAGGTGCTCCTCGTCGGCGAGGGGCAGGTACACGGCCGTCGTCCAGGCGGGGCGGGTACGCACCACGTGCCTGCGCGCCGCCTCGCCGGCGATGAGGTGGTGGCGGTCGGCCCATTCCCACATGTCCTCGACGACGGAGTCCATGGCGGGGGACGGTTTGACCTCCGGGAGGGGCATTTTGAACTTCGGCATGGTGAACGAGGGCACTTCTCCTCCTGGACGAACGAGGTCGGAGACGGTTTCGGGACGTTCACTGAGCGGCCGGGAGGTTCCTCCGCCGCGTGGGGGTACGTGTGCGGGCACCGGCGCGGGCGGATTTCCGCCCGGTGTTCGTCTCACTGGGCGAATAGAAGGTGTCTGTCCCGTCTGGTGGCCAAGTATGCGTCCGAACTGCGGCGCAGCCGCCCCGGGCACTGATCCGTAGGGCCCTGTCGTCACGTCACCGCCCCTCCTCATCAAGGACCGCACACGTTCATCGGGCGGTGGTCATGTCGACTGCCGCCGGGGCGTCCGCTCACCTGGACGAGCTAGCCCGAAGTCCTGTCCGCCGCGTACAGCTCGGCCCGGATCCGCTGGGCGGTCCGCGCGGCGAGCGAGATGCCGGTTTCCTTGTCACCGCCGGACGACACGATGGCGAGCACGCCTCCGACGCGGACGTCGACGGCGTAGGACAGAGTGCCGTCGGGCTCGTCGCCGCCTGTTTGCCGCGAGGACTCCAGCAGCGCCTCGTCGCCGAGCGCGGTGATCTCCTGGGCTTCGCGGTGCTCCCGGACGGGGGCGGCCTCCGTGTCGACGGTGACATCCGGACAGGCTTCGTGGAGCCGGCGCCGGATCTCCAGATAGCGTTCGGCGCGCTCGGCGGGCATCGACACCAACTGTACGGTGACGATCCGGCCGTTCTCCGGGGCGCGTGCGAGGCGCACGGTCTGCTGTGCGCTGGCCCCCTCGAAGCCCCTCATCTCCACGCGCAGGTCGTTCCCGGGCTCGCACTGGGTCCAGTCGCCTCCCCCGTACCGGCCGAACAGCCCCAGGTCGGTCCCGGTGACCTTCGCGTGCCTGCCGAACGCCCCGGCGGGCGGGAGCGCAGCCTTCAACTCGGTTTCGGTGAAGACCTGTTCCGGGTCGGCCTCGCCGTCGACGCCGGGTGCCGTCGAGGGGGCGCCCGACGGGTCACCCGACGTGGCGGGACGCCCCGAATCAGGCGGTGACTCCGTGCCGCCGCACCCGGTGAGAAGGGCCGTAAGCATGACGGCGTGGCCTGCTATTCCCGCGCGCACGGCGGCTCGCACGGCGCCTCCCCCGGTTCGGCGAACAGTCGGACCGGACACGTTAGACGAATGAGTCAGAAGCCCTTCGGCCCTTTCGCTGATTCGCGACAAGGGCTTCACCGGACGGGACTTCGAAGCCGGGCACACAGGGCAAGGCCGGTCAGCCCTCCCGCGCGAACGTGTCACCGACACGCACCGTGCCGGGCTCCAGGACATCCAGGTACACACCGACGCACGACAGCCGGCCGAGGTCGTGGACCGGCACCCGGTGTTCCCTGGCGACCGCGCGCATGATCTCGGGATCGGGCGGCAGATCGTCGTGCCCGAGGGTGGGAACGACGCACCGGGGTGTGGGCACGACGACTCGGAAGAGTGCGTCGCCGATGCGCAGCTTCGCGTCGACCCAGGTGTCCTCGGGGAACCCCGTCCCGTCGGGCGTGGCGACGACGAGGTTGGGCCGGAAGCGGCGCGGGTCGAAGTCCCCGGCGGGGTGCGCGGCCCGCAGCCGGTCCAGGGCGGAGGTCGTGACGAGGTGGACGGTGCCGTAGTCGAAGAACGTCCCCGCCGCGACGCGCCCGGAGGTGATGGCCGCGCCGGTGGCGTCCACGGCGGCGGTGCTGCGCAGGGCGTCCGGGACGCCGCCCTCGTAGGCGGGTACGGCCCGTTCGAGCGTGCCCCCGTGCGTCGGCGGGGTGTCGGACAGGGACACCGGCCGCCCCAGCAACTTGGAGAGCCTCGCGTCGAGTTCGGGATCCCCGACGGGCAGGACGACACGGTCCGGCAGTTCGACCAGGACAGTGCCGCGCCCGGTGTCAGGGTCGGCCAATCTGCTGCGGCAGCGCAGCAACCCACCCCACTTCCGGGGATGTTTGGCGCTGGCGACGGCCCCCGTCCCGTCGTCGAGCGCGGCGGCCACCCGGTCTCCGTGGAGCCCGCCTTCGGTGACCTCCACCGAGGTCAGAGCCTCGCCGAGCATGGACTTCACCGGATACCGGTAGAGCGCTGTCACAGTTCCCATGGCGCAATCATGGTTTCCGCGCTCCTGGTGGTCCTCCGGTTTCGACAACGACGGCCGCCCCGTACGCGCCGCACGCGGGGCCGTTCGAACTCCGCCCGCGCCCGGGAGGGCGGTTGTGTCATGTGTAACCGCTTAAAGAGGTTACGGATGGTGCGGGGTGCGGCAGGATCGGGGCCGCCCGTCCTCGTGGTGGTCTTCGTGCCGCTCGCGCCGGGCTCACGACTGCCGCGCCTGAGCGCCGCCCGGCTCCACAGGTGCGGTGCTGTCCGCCGCGAGCGCCATCCGATCGCCGCCGCCCTGCGCTCGCCCTACTTGTCCCCCTTCTCCTGCTTCTCCGCACCCGTATCGGTACGGCTGGCCAGCCGCTCATAGCGCTGCCGGGCCGCCTGGGGGGTCTGGAGGCCGAGGCCGAAGGCGATCTCCGGCCAGGTCATGCCCCGACCTCGGGCCATTTGCAGGAGGCCGATCTCCAGTTCGTCCATCTCGCCGCGCGCGAGAGGTATGAGGGTCAGCGCCGCCGTGATGTCCGCGCGGTCCACCTCCGGTTCGCCGCCCTCCGGCAGTGCGGCGCCGCTGAGCAGGAACGACACCAGCCGGATCGCCTCGTGCGGGCTGAGCATGTGCGGGTGCGTCTGGCGCCGCCGCTGCTCATCGGTCGCCGCGTGCCGCTCGGCGATGCGGAAGAGGGAGGTGTACGTGCGCTGGGCTCGCGCCTCGTCCGCGCTCGGGGGTGTGAAGGGGTCGGTCGGCTGAGGAGAAGTTGACGACGACATGCCGTCAGGCTGCCGTGCAAACAATCTGTTGTCAACGACTTATTTCTACTGCCGGGCAGCCCGAGCTGCCCGCCTCGCCTCGAGGTGCCGTCTGATCAGCCGTGCCACCCGGAGGCATGAGACTCCCTCCCTGCGGCAGTCGCCCGTGCACGCCACGGCGTGGTCGAGCAGGTCCTTGTAGGTGACCATGACCGGATCGGTCGGATTGCCCGGGCACGCCCGCGTCGGTTCCTCGCTCATGCCGGCCACTCCTCCCGCAAGTACGCCGTGACGTACGGCCGCACGATGTCCTCCTCGTCCAGGTATTCGAGTTGCTCTACTGCTGGCGGGGCCGGGCGTTCCCAGCACGGTTCGCGGGGGAGCAGCGGCAGCCACCGCCTGTGCTTCTCCCAGTACCGCGCCCACCGGCGCCACCGGGCACGCGCCGGGTTCAGTTCGGGCAAGGGGGCGCCTCGGGGAGCAGGAAGTACGCCCACACGCACTTGCTGTACGGCCGCAGCTCATGCCCCCAGCGTTCGGTGAGCGCGTCGACGAGGACCAGCCCGAGTCCGCCGCCGCCCTCCGGGCCGTCCGCTGTGCGAGATGCCGGGAGCTTGTCCTTGTCGGGGTCCGACACCTCAAGCAGCAGGCCGCACCCCCGGATCGACAACGTCACCTCGACCTGGGCGTGACTCACCCGGCAGTGCCGTACGGCATTGGTGACCAGTTCGGTCGCGATGGTGGCGATGTCGTCGGCGAGTTCGCCGTCGAGGGCCCAGTCCTTGAGGACGCGTCGCACGTGCGCCCGCGCCTCCGGCACGTGTCTTCTGCGCTTGGGGATGCGGAACGTGTCGCGACGCGGGTGGGTGGTGGAGGTGGGCATGGCGATGAGACCCCCTGACTGTCGTCAAGACTGCGCGTACTTCGAAGCTAGGTCCAAATTCGAGACCGGTGCAATGAGGACGACTGAATACATGCAGAGGTGTCATTCGATCGTGTGATGCTGGCTCATGGTGACGACCGGCGTGGCATCGTTTCCGGTGGAGAGGGGAGTACTCATGCCTGCAGGTGGACGGCCGACCGTGCGTAGTAGGCGCCTGGGTTCCGCGCTGAGGACGTATCGTCATGCCGCCAAGCTGGACCAGCCGCAGGCGGCCGAGGTGATCGCCTCAAGTCAGGCCCGGATCAGCCGCATTGAGACCGGCCATGCGACGCCTCGCGTCATCGAGGTTCGCCTGCTGCTGGACGCGTACGGCATCGCGGACCTAGAAGTCCGTGACAAATTGGAGGACTTGGCCAAACACTCGAAGAATCGGGGCTGGTGGCTGGAACACGCGGCGCACCTGCGGGCCGACTACCTCGATTACATCGCTCTGGAGGACGACGCGACGTACATCCGGGAGTGGCAGCCGCTTCTGGTGCCGGGGCTTCTGCAGACTCCAGCCTACGCAGAGGAAGTCATCGCGGCGACGCCTCACTACATCGCGCCCGAACGAATCGCTCAACTGGTGAAGGTGCGCGAGGGGCGACAGGCGAAGATCAAGGAAGGCGGGGCCACATACGCTGCCATCGTCTGGGAAGCGGCCATCGCCCACCCGGTCGTGAGCGGCGAGATTCACCGGGAGCAGTTGTCCGCGATCCTTGACGTGGGGAAGCGGCAGAATGTCACCGTGCAGGTGCTGCCGTTCAGCGCGGGAGCGATTGTGGGAGCCACCTCCGGTTTCTCCTCCTTCAGCTTCGAAGCCGAGCCGACCGTCGAAGCCGTAACCCTGGAGAACCTGCGGGGGACTTCGGTTCTTGAAGCTCCCGAGGATCTGGCGGCTTACGACCTTGGGAGCGATACCAGCCCCGGATCTGCCTGGCGGTCTGGGCCCCTGCGCGATCAGGACGCCGCTGAGGAGGAGTGGTGCCGTCAGGCGGATCGCGGTCGCCGCTGTCTTGACCGGCGTGTCTTGGTCAGGGAGTGGACCGCAGCGGTGGCGCCTGCCACGTCATCCCCGGGGGCTGGAGTAGGGGCGAGGGCTCGGGGCCAGGGTCATCGGTGTCGACGACTCCGGCGGCCGTGTGGTCGAAGTCGGCGGGCCAGCGGGTGTGCTCGCTGGCCACGGCGCCGGTCAGGCGTGCTTCGACAAGGTTGGCGGTGCTCAAGTCGGTGCCGCGCAAGTCGGCCATGCGGAGATCAGCGCGTTGGAAGACCGCTCCGTGGGCGACGGCCTTGCGCAGGTTCGCCTCGCGCAGGTCGGTCTCAGTGAAGTCGGCGTCACGCAAGTCGGTTTCGACCAGCTTCGCGCCCCGTAGGTCGGCCAGAATGCAGCGAGCCCGGCGGAGAATCGCAGTCGTGAGGTCGGCGTGCCGCAGGTTGACCGAGACCAGGGACGCCTGGGTCAGATTGGCGTGGTACAGGCCCGCGGCCTCCAGGCAAGCGCGGTCGAAGTTGACCTCGGGGAACCAGAGTCCGTCGCAGTCGGCCCGGCGCAAGTCGGTGATGCTGAGATTGACCCAGGACTGCTCCCGGTGCTGGCACAGCACGCCGAGCGCGGTCAGCGCCACCTGGGCGTCGGCGGCGCGAGTCTCCAGGGGTGCGATGTCGTTGATGGGCACGTCTGCCGCCGGTGATTCCGGCCCGGCGGGTGGCCAGGGCAGGTGCGTACGCAGATACGCGGCCTGGATGGAGATGATGGCCTCCCGGTCGCGGGCGGACTGCTCGGCGATCCGCCACAGCGCGTGCAACCCGCCGATGCGCACATCCAGCTTGTCGCTGCCGAGCTGGTCGACGGCCCGGCTGAATCGGTCGGTGACGTAGCCCTCCTGGGTGGCGCGCAAACCGTCCTGACTCACCCGCAGTTGCCGCCAGGTGGCGTACGCGCCGAAGAGCACGACCAGGCCGCCGACCACCTGCAGAAGCGTCGTACGGACATCGTTCACCGCCTTCAGTCGATCCTGTGCGGCGACGCTCGCCCCGGCGAGATCGTGGTCGACCACCACACCCGGCAGTACGACGAACACCGTGCCTAGAACGACCAGCCCCGCCGCCCCGGCCAGCAGAGCCACGGCTGCACGACGCCTGACCAGCCCGTCGCGCCATGCCCGCCGCCCGCGGTCCGGTTCCCCCATCTCCATGGGCACAGGAGCCTAGGCTCCACTCAGTAAACGATCAAGAGTGCTGTGGCACTGGCCCGTGACATGAGAACGGCCTTACGGGTTGGGTAAGTTGTGAGGTTTATTTGGGCCCGTGCGGCCTGTTCCCATCCTGCCCTGTCCGGGGTCCCGCGCGCACACTTCGGCGAGTTGCTCAAAGAACTCGCGCCCCGATGGCAGGCCGCGCGGGAGTCGGCGCTACACGAGCGGCGTGGCGGAGACCGGAGACGGGCGGCCGGCGCCGGGCCCAAGCAGCGCCTGGTCTTCGTCGACCGACTTCTGGTCACGCTGGTCCACCTGCGGCTTGGGATCCCGCACGCCGCTCTAGCCGAGTTGTACGCAGTGGACCGCTCCACCGTCTCCGGAGCGATTCGCGAGGTCCGCCCGCTGCTGGCGGCCCGCGGCTTCGCCGTCCCGGACCGGCCGGGGGTGCGGCTGCGCACGCTGGAGGACCTGTTCGCCTACGCCGGCACGGAGGGCGTTGACCTGCGCATCGACGGCACCGAAGTGCAGGTCCGCCGCCCCCGCGCCCACCGCTCCGGCCGCAAGGCGTTCGTCTCCGGCAAGAAGAAGCAGAACACCATCAAGACCACCACCTTCAGTGACCCGCAGGGTCGCACCCTGTTCAGCGGCGTGGTCCGGCCGGGCCGCATGCACGACCAGACCGCCGTGCGCACCGAGGGCATCGCCGAGCAGTTCCTCCGGCACCCCAAGGTCAAGGCTGTAGTCGACGAGGGCTACCGGGGCCTGGCCAACGAGTTCCCCGGCCAGGTCAGTGCCCCGCCGAAGAAGCCGAAGGACGACGCGCCGCTGGGCGAGCACCACGCCTGGCGCGAGCAGCGACGCCGCCAGTCCTCCGCGCGGATCTGTGTGGAGCACACCAATGCCGAGTACAAGCAGTGGCGGCCCCTGCAGCGGTTCACCGGCCGCCGCGAGACCTACGCCGAGACTCACCTCGCGATCGCCACCCTGGTCTCTGACCGCTCCGCCCGGCGGGCGACCCGCCGCAAGGCGAGCACTGAGCTGGTGCTCGCCCGGCAGGCCGCCTGCTGATCACCCACCAGCCAACCCGCCAGGCCAGCACGCCCCGAACTCAATCGCTCCCAAGGCTGTTACGCCAATACATACGACCATCTACGATCGGCAGCGCTGGCACCGGACGCCAGTGCGCAGCTCATTCGGAGCGCACTGCGAAGTAGCGAGGAAGACGCATCGTGACCGAGGTCATAAGCCCCTTCTGGAAGTCGTCGTACACCGCAGGCGAGGGCAACTGCGTCGAGGTCGCTTTCACTTCCACCGGCGGCCGCGCCATCCGCGACAGCAAGAACCCCCACGGCCCCCTCCTCCACCTCACCCCCACCGGCTGGCGTGCCTTCCTCACCGCCACCAAGGACGGCACCCTCGGCCTGTAACGACCTGGGGAGCAATTGAGCTCGACGTCGCGGCGGCCGTGTTGGGCGACGTTCCCTCTCCTGAGCCCTATTGCTTCCCCGGCCGCGACTTCGAGGCCGCTCGGATCAGATGCAGCTGCCCGATCTCAGCCACGTTCTTCATCAGTTCGGCGTTCAGCCAGGCGATCATGTGTCCGATGGTGTTGTCCGGCGGGGTCTGCCACGGCAGTGTGGAGGCTGCATCCAGATCGGCGTCGGTGAGTTTGTCGAGGACCGTCAGCCACTGGGTACGCAGCTCCTGTAACCAGGCGACGGCCGCCGGTCCGTTGCCGGGCCAGGTGATGTCGGTACGCTTCCGGGGCATACGTCCCTGCGCGTGATCGATGACAGTGCTCCACCACCAGCCGATGTGCCAGCTCAGCCAGCCGATGGTGGGAACGGGAACGGGGTCGGGCTCGGTGTCGGCCCAGTCCGGCAGCCAGTTTCCGGCGGTGTCCGGGCGCACTGTCCACGACAAGTCAGTGGGCTCCCACAGAAAGTCCTCGGGTGCGAGCCGCTCCAGGTGGTACGTGAACAGTGACCAGGTCATGTCGAACTGCCAACTCAGTAGCTCACGGCGGGGATTGTTCATCGTTCGATCCTCGCATGCTGCCCTGCCGGGCGGCATGGGATGAATTCACATGAGCGTCGCGGGCGAATGCGAAAGGCCGGGCGCCCCGGACGCAAGGCGTTTGTCTCCGGCAAGAAGAAGCAGAACACCATCAAGACGACCAGGTTCAGCGATCACCAGGGCCGTACCCTGTTCTCCGGCGTGACACGGCCCGGCCGCACCTTCAAGAAGTCGATGAGCCCGGCTGTGTCGCGCGAGATGATCCACGGCGTGACGGTGTGGTAGCCGTCCGGGATCGGTTTCACGGTCATCCGCTTCCCTCCTGATCCCTCCTGAGCGAGTGCTTCTCCCTCCGACGCTACGCAGCCTCTAGGTCAGGTTCTGGCCTATAAGGCCACCGATGGAGACACGTGGTCGGCCTCACGGCGCCGGGGCGGACGTGCGTCTGCATAGGCCTCTACGTAGAACCCCTGATGTGCCGACACGCCCGTCCCGGCGAGGATTGCGTGCTCACGTACTTTTCCCGGCCTGAGTGAGAGGGCGTCAGTTCCGATGCTTCCGTGGATCATGTGGTCGGTCATCATCCTGGCGCCGTCCGTCGTCGGAGGAACCCTCGCGTTCCGTGCCGCGCGCCGGGCGAGCAAGGCGGACCGGGCGATGCGCGTGCTGGCCGAACGTCCCGGCTGGAGGCGGCTCGTGCCCGCCAAGGACGGCCTACCGTGGGCCGAGTACGCGGGCCACTTCCCCTGGCTGCTGCGGACCCATTACGGCACCGCCGTCGCCGGCCGTCTCGGCGAGCATCCGGTCACCGTCGCCAGGCTCTGGGAACCCGTCGGGCAACGGGACATGCAGCACTGGCTGGTCGTCTGCTTCGACGTGCCGGACAGCGGGCCGATGCTGCGTCTGGAGCGGCACTGGAGCGCGGCGGAGCTCGACCTCCGCTTCTCCGGGGAGATTCCGTACCTGGTACTGAGCAACGACCGTGCGGCGATGACCGAGCGGTTCTACGCCTCGGATCTGCCGGAACGGCTGACGCGGTTCGCCGGACCGGCGGTCTCGCACGCGAAGTTCGGGGTGTGCTTCGTCTACCCGATGCCGGACGTGGTGGACTTGGGCAGTCTCCTGAACGAACTGGCCGCCATGGTCCCGGACCTCGCCGCACTCGCCCGGTTCGCCGAACCGTCCGCACCGTCCGCACCGGAGGAGCCGCAGGACGCCTCCTAGGGCCGATGCCGGTGGTGCGGTGTACTGAGCTTGACGCTTAACGTCGGTGAGGTCCGATCCGACCCCACAGGCTCAGCCACTACACCTCCAACAGCCAGAACGAACGTCACCGCCCATCCAACCGGAGCGCTTCGACACCGTCCTCCCCGCCAACCGGGCCCGGCTCGACGCCGTCGAGTAGTTGGCCGAGCTCGCCGACGAGGCCGGGCTGACCATGATCCAGCGTCGCACGACGGGTCGCCGACGAGCTTCAGCGACGGCTGAGGTCCCGGCGTACCCGCAGATGGTCCTGGAGCCGCGCATGGCGGAACTGGTACACCGCCCCCGCCCGGCGCAGTACGTCCCGGTCGCAGGCGTCCTCCAGGAACGCCACCAGCCGCCAGGGCAGACGGCCCGTCAACGGCAGCCAGATACGGGCCAGCGCCACCCACTGGCCCCACGCCGTGAGACACAGCCCGTAGCCGAGCCCGGCGCCGAACGCGCCCTCGATGCCGAAGACGAGCCCGAGCTGGAGGCTGCGGAGCGGGGTCTCGGTGAACGTCGCCCCGAGCCCCGCGACGAGTCCGCACACGAGGGCCCAGCCGAGGAGATGGGAGATCACATTCGCCCGGTTCTCCCGCAACAGGTCGGCGCAGCTGGGGGACTTCTTCCACTTGACGGGGGTCTCCAGCCAGGCCATCAGCGCCATCGCGATCCCGGCCGAGAGCCCGATCGTGAGCGGGAACTGGGCCGCGGCCACGAGCCCGCCCCCGAGTCCGTCGTCGAGCCCGGCCGACGGCAGGAGAAGCCGGTCCATGAGCACGAAGGCGAGCGCGATCCCGAAGCCGAGCAGGCTGCCCAGCACGACCTTGTGCGAGAACCCCTTGTCCGGCCGCCGATCACGGGTGAACAGCCGGGCCCGTACGGGCCGTGGCTTCAGCAGCTCGGAGTCGGTGCCGTCGGCACGCCAGTACACATAGCCGAGGGCCAGCCCGAACACGAGTCCGTGCAGCAGCCCCACGACCAGGCCGCGCCGGATCGCGAACCCGAGTCCGTACGAGGTGGCGACCAGGTTCACGGGGATGTTCCCGATCGCGGTGGTGAGCGCCATGGACAGCCCCGCCATGAACGCGATCACGGCGGTGCGTGCCCGGCGGCTCATCGACGTGCCGAGCTCCCACCAGGTCAGGTCGGTCCGGCCGGCCAGATGCTCGGCGAGGTACCCGAGCCAGTGCTCGGCCCGTTCCGGGTCCCAGCCGACCCGCTTCGCCCCGTGGACCTGCTTGTCCTCGTAGGCCGCCGGGACGAAGCTGCTCAGCAGGTGTTCCTCGATGCTCTCCCGGGTGCGGAACCGGCCCTTCCGTAGCAGTTCGTTCGGGCTGCGTCGCGCGCCCTCGGGCCTGCTTCCGTCCGCTCCGCCCGGCCGCTCGCGGTAGATGTCACGGGCCAGGGCGACCATCAACGGCGTGGTCAGCACCCTGCGGAGATCCTTGGTGGCCCGGGCGCCGGCCGGGTCGCTCAGCCTGGCCAGCACCTCCTTCCACTCGGGCTTGACGACCTTGGCGCTGCCGGATTCCAGATACTCCGCCGAGTCCTCCGGGACGAGCGGGGTGAGCCTGATCGCGGCGGCCCGCTCCAGACCCCGGGTGCCGTCCGTCGCGGAGGCGTACTGTCCGGTGCGGCTTGTCAGGACCAAGGGCATGTCGATGCGGGAGAGTCGTTTCAGCGCCTTCACCCGGAGGCCTTTGGCGATCTCGTCGAAGCCGTCCAGTACGGGCAGGACGCGCCGCTTGCGGAGCAGCTCGGCGGCGAGTGTCCCGCCGCCGGCAGCGGGCCTCGCCAGGTTGGGATGGTCACGGATCAGCAGGCCGGTCAGCCACGTCTCCAGCGGTTCCTCGGGATTCCACGACCCCAGGCTGAAGATCTCCGGAACGGGTTCGCCCGGGCTTGGGTGCTTGAGGAGTTCCAGTACGAGCAGCAGGCTCAGACTGCTCTTCCCCGAGCCGGCTTCGCCCAGCACCACGAGCCGGCGGGTGGGGACGCGCCGGTAGACCTCGGCGATCGCGGCGGTCTCGCGCAGATTTCCGGCCAGGACCAGCGGAACGGCCTTCTCCCCGAGTGGGACGTCACAGATGTTCTCCCAGTGGTCCATCAGGGAGTCGCGCGCCGTCGTCCAGTGCACGGGAAGCCGCCGTTTGCCCACCAGGCCGCGCTGTTCCAGCTCGGGCTGCCAGCGGTATCTGACCTCGTCGGCGAGTACGTCCTCGGGCGACCGGCCCGGTGCCCCGTAGAGGTGGGTGTGGTTGTTCTGTGTGCCGACCTGAGTCACCGGCCCGTTGAAGGTGCCCCCGCTGATCTCGTTGTTCACCGTGATGTCGGGGGACTCGTCGGGCTCGGGGGACACGTCAGTCATCCCGGCCCTCCGCCCGACGCCGCCGCCTGCCCCACCAGCCGGCCCCGACCGCTGCCGCGCTCACCGCGAGGAACGCCGCGATCGCCCGCAGGGGCGCCGCGAAGTCCGTGCCGCCGGTCGCGGAGGCGTCGGGGGAGGTGACGTCCGGGGCGCCGGAGAGCGAGGCCGATGCCGACGCCGTACCGCTGGGGGAGCCCGAGGGGGCCCGGACCTCGGTCGAGGCGGAGGCGGAGGCGGCGGCGGAGGACGACGCCGAGCCCGAGGCCGACCCAGATGCTTCAGGGTCGGCTGTCCCCGGTGCCCTGGAGGCGCCCGGCGGCTTCGACTTCCCTGGCGTGCCCGACTCGTCCGGCTCCTTCGCCGTCCCCGACGCGGTCGGGCTCGGGCGCGTCGGCGGACGTACGACCGTGAACGACGCCAGCACCCCGTCCTGCCCGCCGTTCAGGTCGCACGACGTGTCGACCTTGCCCGCCAGCGTCTCGTCGCCGTCCCCGTCCCGTGGCGTGAGGTGCAGGTCGATCGCGCCGACGACGATCTTCGCCGGGCCCGGCCGACGGAAGGTGAGCGAGGGGATGGTCCCGTTCGCCGGGACGGTCAGCGGGCCGGACTCCGGTACGGCCGTCCTGGGCACCCTGAGCGTCACCTTCACCGGGATCCGGCCCTCCGGCGCGGCCACGACGGCGTGCACGTCCGCCGTGCCCTCGACGGTTCTCGCGCCGACGACCCGGAGCGTGTTGGTGACATCGGCGCCGACCTTCGCCGTCGTGTCGATCGGCATCCGCGGGGTCGCCTTGCCCACCACATGCGTGTCCGAGGCGTTCCACACGACCGACGCCGTCATCGGCTGGTCGCCGATCAGCGGGAACGGGCAGGTGTAGCGCAGAGAGCGCGGAGCCGGGTCCGCCGACGCGGACCCGGCTCCGAACAGACCGGTACTTCCCGCGAGGGCCACTGCCGTGACCGTACGGGCGGTGCGCCACCGTAAGTGGCCAGTCGGTAACCCAGCGACCATGCTTCGCACGGTACGGCGGCACACCCCGGATGACTGACGGGACCTCAGAACCCTTACGTCTCCTACGTTTCCTCTACGGCTCCCGTGTCTCGTCCGGTCCCTTCCGGATCTCGCCGGCCCCGCGCGACCCGCTCTTCGAGCCGCTTGCGGCACTCCGGCCACTCCTCCGCCGTGACGGAGAACATCGCCGAGTCGCGGAGCCTGCCGTCCTCGCCGGGTGCCCAGGAGAGGGACCAGTTCCGCAGTACGCCCTCGAAGCGGGCGCCCACTGCGGCGATCGCCGCCCTCGAACGGCCGTTGCGGGCGTCCGTCTTCAGGTCGACCCGTGCGACGTCCCACTCCTCGAACGCGTGCCGGAACAGCAGGTACTTGCCCTCCGTGTTCACGCCCGTGCCCTGCGCCGACGCCGCGAGCCAGGTGCCGCCCACCTCGACCGCGTACAGGCCGTCCCTCGTCGGCCACCGCCGTGGGTCCCAGTAGCCGGTGACCCCGATCGCCCGCCCCGACGCCCGGTCCACCTGCGCGTACAGGACGACCTGCCCGGCGGCGACACGGGCGAGCTGGGCCTCGACGTACGACTCGACGTCGTCCGCCGTGGGCACCCACGTGAACCCGTACGAACTCCGGTTCTCCTCCGCCGCCACGGCCAGATCGGCCGTATGGCGGTGGGCCAGGGGCTCCAGACGCACGAGCGTGCCTTCCAGAACCGGTCCCTCGAACACGAAACTCATCGATCACCAACCGAGGCTCAAACACACCTACCGACCGGGTGCGCAGAGTTTCAGAGTCCTCGCCGCGTGTCGCGTGATATTCGGTCCGTGGGACGGGGGCGTTCAGGTGTGGCGAGGCGGCGTTGCATGTCCTCGATCAGCCGTACCCACTCGCGTCGTTCCTCGACCTGGTCCGAGGTGACGGCACCGAACCCGGTGTGGTTCATGGGGTCGTCGGCCTGTGCCTGGACCATGCGGACCTTGTCGCTCTCGTGCTCGTGCAGGACGGCGAGCAGCGACGGACCGCACGGTTCGGGCCGGGCGTCCGGGCCGAAGGCGGGCAGGTACTCGCGGCGGCTGCGATCCGACAGACCGAACACCGTGCTGCGGCCGGCCGCGAGTTCACCGGAGTGGTAGCAGAGCAGGGAACGGCCGTACCGCCCGTGGTGGCCGAGGGCGGTGAGCGGGATCAACCCGGGGTCGACGGCGAACGCCCGCATCTCGACGCCCCACATCGGACCGGGTTCCCACCGTGGATCACCCGTCCTCATGGGAACGGCGAGGTCCCACACCAGGCAGCCGCTGTCCACGAACTCGAACTCCAAGGCCTCGGGGTCGGTCCGGGCGAACAGGAAGAACTCGTCGGGGAACTCGACGCCGTAGCAGCGGCGGACGACCTCGCGGTCGGTGCAGCCGTGGTCGTGCAACGCCGCCGCGAAACGGATCATGGACTGGCGGTCGGTCCGGGACGCGGCGGCCTTGAGACCCTTGAGCTCCTGCTTGGCCACCGACATCCCCCCAGGCGGCTGTCGCCGAAGGCCCCAGCCCACCGGCGGAGACCGGCCCCAGCCTAGGGCGTGTTTCGAAAGTCCCGTCTGCGACAGGCCCCAGGGCCCGCACCGACGCCGGTGCGGGCCCGACTGCCGTACGGCCGCCGCCCGTTGACTACCGCTCCTTCGTCTCCTCCAGCACCGTCCGCCCCAGCAGCGCGTACCGCTCGGGCGCCCGGTGCTTCAGATACTGCGCGTACACGATGCCGCCCACCGCGACCAGCGCGACGATCCACGGGGTGGCCCGCAGGACGAAGGAACCGGACTCGGGCCCGGCGGCGACCGCCATGTTGGACACCAGCAGCACGACCACCGCGAGCATCGCCACCCCGCCCACCAGCGGAGCCACCAGCGTCCTGAACCAGTGGCGGCTCTCGGGGTGGTGGGAGCGGAAGTAGGCCAGCACCGCGAAGGAACAGACCGCCTGGACGACCAGGATGGCCATCGTGCCGAGGATCGCGAGCAGCACGTACGTACCGGTGTACGGGTCCTTTCCGGCCACGGCGAACGCGGCGAGCAGCACGCCGCTCACCACCGTCTGGACCAGGCCCGCGATGTGCGGGGAGCCGTGGTTCGGGTGGGTGCGGCCCACGGTGCGCTGGAGCGAGGGCAGGACGCCTTCGCGGCCGAGCGCGTACATGTAGCGTGCCGCGCAGTTGTGGAAGGCCATGCCGCAGGCCAGCGAGCCCGTGATCATCAGCCACTGCATGATGACGACCGCCCAGTGGCCGACGTACTGCTCGGTGGGGTTGAAGAACATGGCGAGGGGGTTCGCGGAGGAGGCCGCGGCCACCGCCTCCTTCTCGCCGTTGCCGATGATGGCCATCCAGGAGACGAAGACGTAGAAGACGCCGACGCCGAGGACGGAGATCATCGTCGCCTTGGGGATGATCTTCTTCGGGTCGCGGGACTCCTCGCCGTACATCGCCGTCGACTCGAAGCCGACCCACGACCAGAACGCGAAGAAGAGGCCGAGGCCCGCGGAGGTGCCCTGGAAGGCGTTCACGGGGTTGACGGGGCCGAAGGTGAAGCCGTGCGGGCCGCCGCCGTGGAACGCGACCGAGACGGCCATGGCGGCGAGGACCGTGACCTCGGTGGCGAGGAGGACGACGAGGAGCTTCTCGGCCACCGAGACGCCGAACCACGTGCCCATGGCGTTGATGCCCAGCATCAGGACCGCGAAGACCCACCAGGGCACCGACACCCCCGTCTGGTCCTTCAGGGTCGTCTCCGCGAAGACCGAGAAGATGCCGATGAGGGCCGGTTCGAAGACGACGTACGCGAAGGTCGCGAGGAGGCCGGAGGCGAGGCCGATCGTGCGGCCGAGGCCGTAGGAGATGAAGCCGTAGAAGGCTCCGGTTGACGTGATGTGCTTCGCCATCGAGGTGAAACCGACGGAAAAGATCGCCAGGACGACCATTGCGACGAGATAACTTGCAGGGGCCCCGATGCCGTTGCCGGACGAGACCATGAAGGGCACGTTGCCCGTCATCGCGGTGATCGGGGCGGCCGTGGCGACGGCCATGAACACCACACCGAGCAGGCCGACCGCATTGGGCTTGAGCCGGTGAACAGCCCCTTGTCCCGTTGTGCCCGCCGCCGGGGCGACGCCCTCGTCCACTGCCATCGGGTGGCCCCTCTCCTTGCCCGTCCACTACGCGCTGAACCGGAACTCTCTGGCCCGAATGAGTCGAGTAAGGGTCTCGGGGCGTTAAATGTTTGTCAACCAGACCATTAGAAATTTTTTCGCCCAGTGTTCCGCGCCGATTCCGCCCTTCACTCGATCGAATGGCGCCGCGCATACCGCCACAAACCCGGGGCATGCCTCGCTCCTCAGCACGTCGAAGTGCCGAAGTGCCGAAGTGCCGAAGTGCCGAAGTGCCGAAGTGGGGAACACACCGCATGCGCCAGCCCGTCCACCGCCCGACGGCCGCCCTGCTGCTGCTCCTCCTCACCGCCGGCCCGCTGACCTCCTGCACGGACGCCCCGCCGCACCGCCCCGCCCCCGACGACGTCATCAAGGCCGCCACCCAGCACCTCACCGACGCCTGTCTCGCCCGCCGGGGCCTCACCCCGCCCCGCCCGGGCCAGAGCCCTCCCCCCAAGGCGTCCCACAAGGTCACCGAGGCCCTGTTCGGCGCGGGCGAAGCCGAACTGTCGGTCCGCCTGACCACCGGATACGTCGTCCGCGCCCACACCGACGGCTGTCTGGCCTCCGCCCAGCGGCGGCTCTACGGCGACCAGCGCCGCTGGTTCCGCACCTCCGTCATCGTCAACAACCTCGGGCCCGAAGCCGCCCACAGCCACCGCACGCTCGCCGAGGTCCGCGCCGGCCGCCGCAGCGAACTCGCCGAGTGGCGACGGCTGCGTGCCCACGCCCTCACCGAAGCCACCACCGTGATCGACATCGACGACGTACCCGTAGCGACGGTCGCCGTCGACAACCCCCCACCGAAAGGAAACGCACCACAGTGAAGCGACTCATCGCCCTCCTCGGGGCTGGTCTGCTCACCGCCGGAGCCGTCCTCGTGACCTCCGTCAACGCCCAGGCGGCCGAGTGCCGCAGCGGCTACTTCTGCGTGTGGACGCACGCCAACTTCGACGGCATGAAGATCGACCACAGCGGCGACGACCGCTGGTGGGAGGGCAACATGTCCAACCAGGACTCCTCCTGGGCCAACCACGGCACCTCCGGCCCCGGCGTCCCGGACCACGTGAAGGTGTACGACGGCCGTGAGCTGCTCGGGGCCGTCACCATCTGCCTCGCCCCGGGCCAGGAGGTCGGCTACAACGCGGGCGCCAACGACCGGGGCAGCTCGCACACCTGGTCGGTCCGCTGCTGACACCACCACCGAGGGCGCCCGCTCGCCGGGCGCCCTCACCGTCGCTCAGCCCGGCACCGTCGCTCAGCCCGGCACCGTCGCTCAGCCCGGCAACGTCAGCCCCCAGGCCCCCTCCCGTACCGTCCACGTCCGCGTCCGTACCGGGCCCGAGACCATCGAGTCCGCCCCGTAGCGGAAGTCCGCCCCGGAGACCGTGACGCGATGGCCGACGGCCCGCAGGGGCGTGGCCTCGGCGCCCACCGACACCGGCCGGATCTCGACGTCCGCGCCGCCGGTCCCGTCCGTGGCGGGGGCGATCGACACCGCCTCCACCGGCTGGTCCAGGTCGACGAGGGTCACCCCGTCCACCTCCACCCGCAGCCGGGACGGGCCGAGCCGGGCCGGGGGCGCGATCCGTACCCGTGCGGGGCGCGGGGAGAGGGTGCGGACCAGGGACTCTCGGCAGACGCGCAGCCAGGAGGGGGGATGGGGTGGGACCCCGGGCCCGACTGGGGGCGTCGGCGGTGGCGGCGGCGCCGGGATGCGCAGCGCGCCCAGCACCACCCCGTCGCTGTCGTCGACCAGCAGGTCGAGGCGCCGCTCGACCCCGTCGAGCACCGCCCGGGCCGCGGCCACCGCGCCCGTCGGCACCCCGAGGGAACGCGCCAAGGACTGGGCGGCCCCGACCGGCACCACCGACAGCGCGCATCCGGCCAGCTCCCGCTGGCGATGCAAATGAGCCACCGCCCGCAGCAGCGCACGGTCGTCACCGACGACCACGGGCCGCCGGGAACCACGCCTGGCGAGCGCACGTGCGAATTCCTCGGGCCCGTCGGGAAGGCAGACCTTGGTGTGCTCGGCACCCGCGCTGAGCACGTCTTTCACGATCCGAACCGCCTCACCGTCCGTGCGACGGGCGAGGGGGTCGATGACCACGAGAAGCTGGTCGTCAGTCGCCACCTCGGTCCTGCCTCGCTTCCTCGGGTAGCATCTTTGTGCAAGAGCCCCTTGCGCTATTGCGCCAGGGGCTTCGTCTATTCCGGGGCATCCGGGTCCACAGTCTGCGACCAACGGCGGTCGCGGTGCACGCGGCGGTACGACCGTCGCGTACGCCCTCGACCTTGGACATGCCCCGCCCGGAAGGGGTGTACGCGCGTGCCCGCACTTGTGCTGCTCGGTGCTCAGTGGGGTGACGAGGGTAAAGGGAAGGCCACCGACCTGCTCGGCGGATCCGTCGACTACGTGGTCCGTTACCAAGGCGGTAACAACGCCGGCCACACGGTCGTCGTCGGTGACCAGAAGTACGCCCTCCACCTTCTTCCCTCCGGAATCCTCACTCCGGAATGCACCCCGGTCATCGGCAACGGCGTCGTCGTCGACCCGTCGGTCCTGCTCTCCGAGCTGAGCGGTCTGAACGAGCGCGGCGTCGACACGTCCAAGCTCCTGATCAGCGGCAATGCTCACATCATCACGCCGTATCACGTGACGGTGGACAAGGTCACCGAGCGGTTCCTCGGCAAGCGGAAGATCGGTACGACGGGCCGGGGCATCGGCCCCACCTACGCCGACAAGATCAACCGTGTCGGTATCCGCGTCCAGGACCTCTACGACGAGTCGATCCTGACGCAGAAGGTCGAGGCGGCTCTCGACGCCAAGAACCAGATCCTCACCAAGCTCTTCAACCGTCGCGCCATCGCCGTCGACCAGGTCGTCGAGGAACTCCTCGGCTACGCGGAGAAGCTGCAGCCGTACGTCGCCGACACGGTCCTGGTCCTCAACCAGGCCCTGGAGGAGAACAAGGTGGTCCTCTTCGAGGGCGGCCAGGGCACGCTCCTCGACATCGACCACGGCACCTATCCCTTCGTCACGTCCTCCAACCCCACCGCCGGTGGGGCGTGCACGGGCGCGGGCGTCGGCCCCACGAAGATCAGCCGGGTCATCGGCATCCTCAAGGCCTACACGACCCGGGTCGGCGCGGGCCCGTTCCCGACCGAACTGTTCGACGAGGACGGCGCGGCGCTGCGGCGCATCGGCGGCGAGCGGGGTGTGACCACCGGTCGCGACCGTCGCTGTGGCTGGTTCGACGCGGTCATCGCCCGCTACGCGACCCGTGTGAACGGCCTGACGGACTTCTTCCTCACCAAGCTCGACGTTCTGACGGGCTGGGAGGAGATCCCGGTCTGCGTGGCGTACGAGATCGACGGCAAGCGCGTCGAGGAGCTGCCGTACTCGCAGTCGGACTTCCACCACGCGAAGCCGGTCTACGAGATGCTCCCCGGCTGGTCCGAGGACATCACCCGGGCGAAGTCCTTCTCGGACCTGCCGAAGAACGCCCAGAACTACGTCAAGGCGCTGGAGGAGATGTCTGGCGCTCCGATCTCCGCGATCGGCGTGGGTCCCGGGCGGGACGAGACGATCGAGATCAACTCGTTCATCTGACGTCACGGACGGCGTTCCACGAGCAACCCGGTTCCACGAGCACGGCGGCGGCGGCCGGCCTCTTCGCAGGAGGCCGGCCGCCGTTGTCGTGGTCCTACTTGGTCGTTTCCTGTTCGTCGCGTCCCCAGACGGCCATCCCGCCGATGAGGACGAGCACGAGGCCCACCGCCGCGCCCCAGAACAGGAAGCGCGGGCCGGCGGAGGCGATGAGGACGCCGCCGAGGGCCACGCCGATCGGCTCCACGCCGAACGACAGCGTGCGGAAGGCGCTGTTGACGCGGCCCTGGAGGGCGTCCGGGGTGGCGGAGAGCCGGTAGGTGACCAGGGACACCGCGAAGACCGGCCAGAGGAGGTTGGTGATCAGCAAGCCCGCCGTGAGCATGTAGATCGACGAGGCGCTCGCCATCATGGCGGCCGCGGCCGCCCACAGGAACACCGAGCCGAGGGTCAGTCCACGCAGCCCGACGTGGTCGCGCAGCCAGGAGGCCGCCAGCGCGCTGAGCACCGTGCCGAGACCGACGACGGCCAGGATCAGGCCGATCACCCCGGCGTTGACGTCCAGCTCGTCGGTGGCCAGGACGATGGTGGCCAGGTTCAACGGCGCCTGGAGGAAGTTGATCAGCGTGACCATGATCATGAGCAGCCGGAGCAGGCGCTGACGCCAGAGGAAGGACATGCCTTCCTTGAGGTCGGCCATGATCGAGCCGTCCTCCTTGGGTGTCCGCTCGTCCTGGAAGCCACTGCGGACGAACAGCAGGGACACCCCTGAGAACAGATACGTCACCGCGTCAACCGCGTAGCCGTAGACCGCGCCGAGGGTGGAGTTGCGGGCCAGCCCGATCAGCACGCCGGAGAGCGCGGATCCGCCCACGCCGGCGGCGGAGTCGCCGATCTCGTTGAGGGCGTTGGCGGACGCCAGCTGATCGTCGGTGACCAGCTTGGGGAGGGCGGACAGGTGCGCGATGTTGGAGAAGACGTGCCCGATGCCCTCGAGGAACGCCACCACCGCCAGGTGCAGGACGGTCAGGCTGTCCATGGCGTAGGCGAGCGGCACGGTCGCCAGCACCAGGAAGCGGCCCAAGTCGGCGACGATCATCACCCTGCGGCGGTCCCACCGGTCGACGAGAACGCCGGCCAGCAGGGTCAGCAGCAGATAGGGGGCGAGCCGGGCCGCTCCGACGAGACCGGCCAGCGCGGGCGAGCCCGAGATGCCGAGCGCGAGAATCGGCACGGCCAGGTTGGACAGCGAGGTCCCCACCGACGAGACGGTGAAGCCGCTCCACAGGAGCATGAAGTCCCGGTTGGTCAGCACGCCGCGCCAACGGCCCTTCGCCGCCCCGGAGGCCTCCGGTGCCGGGCCGTCCTCCTGAGCGGGGGAGGACGCGGTTCCTTCAGTTGTCATCTGCGCCGACCAACTCCCTTGTCATCCGTGGCGATCATGTCCCCGTTCGTCGTCAGCTGTACTTCCCCAGGAATGAGGCCAGTCCTTCGACCTGACGCTCGAAATCCGGGCGCTCGGTGGCGCAGCTGACCCGCAGCCAGCCGAACCCGCCGGGTGTCTTGGCCTCCGCGAGACCCGTGTCGCCCGTGAAACAGGCGAGCGGGAAGCAAGCCACCTGCGCCTCGTCGTACAGGCTGCGCCCGAAGACCGCGGGGTCGGGGTCCGGCAGGGGCACGCGGAGGAGGTGGTTGAACCCCGCCGCCATGGGCGTGGTGACGGCGTTCCACGGGGCCAGGGCGTCCTCGACCAGCCGCCGGTTGTCGAAGATCAGCTGGTACATGTCGTGCACCTCGTCGGCGTACTCGTCCAGCTGGGACGTGTCGCTCACGGCCAGGAGCGCGCGCGACTCCTCGTTGAGGTGCCCGAAGCGCTGCCACAGGGTGTCCGAGATCCCGGTGACGCCATGTCTGCGCCGCTGCAGGTACCCGGAGAAGGCCAGGTCGCGGGCGATGCCGAGGACCGCCACCAGGGGCGGGCAGCCGCCGAAGCGCCGGTTCTCTATGAAGGTGATGAAATCCGCGTGGCCGAGGACATAGCCGAATCTGAGGCCGCTCACCGCGCGCCTTTTGGCAAGGCTGTCCACGACGAGAGTCCGGGCCCAATGGTCATGGCGGTCCAGCGCGGCTCCGTAATTCAATGTGCGGATTTCCTCATGGGCCGCGAAATCGGTACTGATCTTGTCCAGGACGAGTTGGACACCGCGTCTTTCGAGAATACCGATGATCTCGTCGAACTCCGCCTCGGTGTGTTGCTCGCCCGATGGGTTGTTCGGCTCGGTGAGGAGTAGTGCGGTGGCTCCGGTGGATTCCAGCGCGGCGTCGATCTCGGCGGGATCGGGAAGGAAACGCCCTTCGCTTCCGGAAAATACTTCGTGGAATCTCAGTCCGGCGGAAAGGATCGTCTGGTGGACGATGGAGTATTGCGGTCCGGCGACGAGTACGGTTTCCGTATTCCGCTCCTGGCGGAGAAACTCGAACGCCAGCCGGATTCCCTCCGCCGCGCCCACGGTGAGGGCCGAGTCGATCGGGGCGTCCAGGGGACTTCCCTTGAGGCTCTCCTCGTAGACGAGCGCGCCGCAGCGCAGTATCGACTCGCCCAGCGGACCGCAGTAGCAGTTGATGTACTTCCAGTCTCGGGCGTCTTCGGCGATGCTGCGCAGTATCACGGACGGCGGGCGCAGATAGTTGACGCCCGACGAGATCATATGGACCGTGCCGCCCTGGTAGCTCGAGTAGTCGACCGTGTTGTGGTGACGTTCGAGCTCGTTGATGAGCGACTCTTTCCAGGAGATCTTCTCGATCTGCCGTCCGAGCAGCAGCGCATCGCCATGCGTGGTCGCCATGGTGGGGTCCGTGCTCCAGTTCATCGTTGGATCGGGGATCGCGTGGGGTACGGGCGGACCGGACTGCCCGGGTGCGCGGCTACCCGAGTACGAGGTCGGCCGCGGCCTTGGCGATCGCGGGTGCCAGCCGGTAGCCGGATCCGTTCGCGGCGCCGGCGAAGACCAGCCGGGGGTCGCCCGCGAGGGGCTGCACCAGCGGGGTCCGGTCCGGGCTGTAGGCGTCGCAGAACACGCGGCCGGACGAGGCGGCCGAGGCGAGGTCCGGCGCGTACCGCCCGAGCACGGCGCGCGCTTCGGCGATGTCCTGGCCGGTCAGGCAGGTGGGCAGGGTGTCCGGGGTGACGTCCCACTCCTGGCAGGTGTAGCTGAACAGCCAGTAGCCGCGTTCCCGCAGCGGCAGCAGGAAGGCGTCCTCGTCGTGGAGGACGACGAGCCGGTCGTCGGGACCGGGGCGGTCGGCGATGTGCAGGGCGACGACCTTCTTCACCCGCGCGCCCAGTGGGCCCACCAGCGGGGCCCAGGCATCGGCGTGCAGCCAGGGCCCGGGGGCCAGGACGACGCGGCCGGCCCGGATGGACTCACCCGTCGCGAGGCGGAGTTCGATGCCGTCGGGGGTCTGCTCCAGGCCTTGGACGTGGACGCCCTCGCGGACGACGACCCGGTCGCGCAGCTGGTTCACGAGGTGCGCCGTCAGCGCGGGGACGTCGGCGTAGTGGCAGCCGTGTCCGTGCCAGACGGAGGTCTCGGCCGGTGCCTTCGCGAAGCGATGGGTGAAATCCGCCGCGGGGGTCAGACCGGCAAGCGGCAGATACTTCTCCCGCTCGGCCTCGAACGTGTCCGCCGAGGCGATGACGGACATGGGAACGGGAAAGATGGGCAGCTCTGGCTGCTCGGATCTGAGCTGTTCGTAGAAACGGTGACTGTAGGCCGTCGACTCGCGGACGCGAGCGTTTCCCCCGCGGGGAAAGTGCAAACCTGCGGATCTCCGGCTGGCGCCACCGGCCACCTCCGCCCGGTCGAGCAGGGCGATCGATGCCGATGGGGCGCGGGCGGCGATTTCCCGGGCGGTCATGCCGCCGATGATTCCCGCACCTAATACCGCGATGTCGACGCGTATCATACCTGCCCCGCACGGAGCGGCAGAAGGCGCTCACGCTGCGGCAGACGGCTCTCTAAGCATGACGAAATGGTCATTCTTGCTCCCCCGTGCATCTTTTGGACGTGCTGGTCGGGCCGTGGTGTGCGGCTGCAACTTGCGTCAGTCAACTGTGCGGCGATCGAATCTGTCAACAGGCGGCAGCGGATTTCGTCGATGTGACCCGGATCACTCACCTTATATTCGGCAATCCGGCAAAATTTGGACATCCGTGATAATTGAAAAGTAGATTGACCCGGGAATGGAGCGCAGGCTAACTTGCCATTCGACGTCCATTCGGTTTCTTTATCGAGCCGGCAAGAATCGCTCGTAGATCCGGACTCGGCCGAAGCAGTAAATTTCCGGCCGACACCGATGTTTATACCGGTGGACTAGAGGTGAACGTTCGGTCGCCACACCCACCACTTCCTCGGGGCCCCGCCCCGTCACGCACATGCGCCATCGAAAGCAATGAGCCACTCGTACGGGGAGGTACGCACTATGCGTGGAACGTTGGTCAACCCGGTCATCGCCGACAGAAACCTTCGTTGGACGGTCTGCGACTGGGACTACTCCGGACTCGACGAGGACCTGGTGTGGCAGGCGGGTCTGGCGGCCGGCGCGGCACAGACGTCCGGCCGGTTCACCGACGCCCTCAAGCTTCTGGTCGACGGCGAGTTCGTCAAGGATCCGAAGGCCTGGCCGGGAGGTCTCGGCTCGCCGGAAACGCCATGGGAGTGGCTCGACCGTGCCGTACGGTCCACCGAGGGCGGCGCGGACGCCGTGCTCTACTACGCCCGGGGCCTTCAGGAGTACCACCGGGGTCTGTTCGAGGCACTGCTCGGCGGGCTGGCTCCGCTCCTCACCCGGATCGGGCTGCCCTGCGGCTACATAGAGTCCGAGCTTTTCCTCGGCCGGTACGCGGCCACCCCCGGTGGCATCCACCGGGAGGGGTGCACGAACCTGCACATGGTCCTCCAGGGCAAGAAGGTCATGCACCTGTGGGACAGCAACGACTGGATCCCGGCCGGCACGGATATCCGCGCCGACGTCGACCCGCTCGGCAACGTCGAGGAGGAGTACCTCCCCGACCTGCGCTTCAGCGAGGTCGAGCACCTCACCACCACGACCCTGCGGCCGGGCCCGGGCCAGGCGATGTTCTGGCGCAGCGGCATCTGGCACGTGGGCGACACCCCCGAGCCCTCGCTCTCGGTCAACGTGGCCATGTACACCGGCAGCTTCGACAACCCCCGGCCGTGGATCGACGTGCCCGTCGGCGCGGACGGGCAGCTGCCCGCCGAGTGGCTCGCCGAGTACCGGGACTTCGCCCGGATCGCCGACTCCGACGAGGAGGCGCTGGCCCTCGCCTCATCCATCGGCATGCGCGGCATCGCCACGCGGAACCCGCTGCCCGACGCCGCACCCGCCGCCGTCCGCCGACGCACCCCCGCACCCCTGCTGTGGGTCCGCAGCGGCGAGGACGCGCTGGTCGCGACGCACGGCGCGGTCGAGCGGTTCCCCGCCGCCACCGCGGACTGGGTGGCCGAGCTTGCGGCCCGCGGTACCGACGAGGAACTGGCCGTCACCCCGGCGACCAGGGACCTGGCCCGCTGGCTGGAGCGCCACTCGCTGGTCGACGGCTCCTGACCCCCGTCGCCGCCGGCGCCGGTTCGGCCATGTGCGCCGGATCAGCCCGCGGCGTCCGGTGCCGTGCGTCGCACGGCGGAGGGCTGCCCTCGTACGGGGGTACCCGGATGTGCCCGACCAAGCGGCGGAGTGCGGTGCCCGACCACGCGGCGGGGCGCGGCGCCCGACCACGCGGCGGCGCACGGTGCCAGGCGTCGCGGGCACGGCCGGGGGATCGTCAGAGCCTGTGTCTCGACCCAGACCGGGCCCGCGAAGCAGACGCAGGCTCTCGGACAGGCCCCGGCCCCGCCCGCCCGGGCGACGGCCCAAGCGGGCACGTCCACAGAAGGCGTCACCACAACAGAAGGGACCAGCATGACCGAGTCCGAGCAGGACTGGACCGAACAGGACTCCGCCGACTTCATCGCGTACGGGAAGTACTTCGTCCCGGACCGGGAGGTCCAGGCCGACGTCGTGACCTCGGTCGTCCCCCGGCCACCGGCCGGGGCCCGGATCCTCGACCTGTGTTGCGGCCAGGGCCGGCTGAGCGAGGCGTTGCTGCGGGCCTTCCCCGAGGCGCACGTCACCGGCCTCGACATCAGCAAGACCATGCTGAGCAGTGCCGAGCAGGAACTCGCCGGGTTCGGCGACCGCTTCCGCACCGAGCAGTTCGACCTCGGTGCCGCCGACTGGCGCGTACGGGACGAGGCTCCGTGGGCGGTGGTCTCCTCCCTCGCCGTGCACCACCTCGACGCCGAGGGCAAGCAGCGCCTGTTCGCCGACACGCACCGCATGCTGCGGCCGGGCGGCGCCCTCGTGCTGGCCGACCTGATCGACCCCACCGGCCCGCTCGGCGTGGAACTCGCCCGGCGGATGTGGGACGAGTCGGTGCGCCGGCAGAGCGAGGCGGCGGGCGCCCCCGAGGCGTACGAGAAGTTCCACGAACTGCAGTGGAGCCACTACCACTACCCGGACCCCCTGGACCGGCCCTCGCCGCTGGGCGACCAGCTCCAGTGGCTGCGTGAGGCCGGGTTCACACAGGTCGACGCGTACTGGATGAAGGCCGGCCACGCGATCTTCGGCGGCATCAAGCAGGGAGAGCACTGAGCCATGACCGACCGCGCCCACCCCCGGATGTTCTTCGGCAACTTCGTCAACGAACTGATGGTCACCGTCCCGACAGCGCGCCACGCCAAGGCGCTCGTCGCAGTCTCACCCCGCAAGGTCTGGCTGACCCGCCCCGGCGACGTGGTGGTCCTCCCGACCCCGCCCGCCGAACCCCTCTGGGAGTACGCCACCGGACTGCTGGGCTTCTCCCGGTCCGACGTCACCGCCGTGGCCGCCCCCACCGACGACCTGGTCACCCTCACCGAGGCGGTACGCCGGGCCGGACTCGTCGACCGCCTCAGGGAACTGGTGGCGGGCGCCCCGGGACTGCGGTTCCAGCCCTTCGCCATGGACCGGCCCGCGCTCGAACTGGCCGCCGAGATCGGTGCGCCCGTCGACGGCTACGACGGGGGCCGGCCCTCGGACGAGACCGTCGAGGCCGTCTACCGGATCAACACCAAGCCCGGTTTCCGCGCCGCCGCCGGTGAACTCGGCATCAAGGTCGCGGACGGCCGGGTCGCACAGGACCGCGCCGGACTGCTGGAGGCGGCCCGGGAGACGGTGACCGAGTACGGCGGGGCGGTGATCAAGCCCGTCCGCGGCTCCAACGGCTACGGGGTGCGCTTCCTGTCGAAGGAGGACCTGACCGGCCTGGAAGCCACGGTGGACGCGTATCTGGCCACCGTCGCCGATCAGCCGACGGGCTGGCTCGTGGAACAGCGGCTGGACCTGGCGCGCGTGGTGACCGTGGAGATGGAGGCCACCGCCGAGGGCCCGAAGGTGCTGCACGTGGGCGAGATGCGGACCCCGAACGGCAGCTTCAGCGGTCAGGTGACCCCGATCGAGGAGAACTCGCCGGCCGTGGACAAGCTCGTCGCGGACGGCATGGCCTTCGGCGGCCATCTGCACCGCCTCGGCTACCGCGGCCCCTTCGACATCGACGGCGGCATCACGACCGACGGACAGCTCTACACGACCGAGAGCAACCTCCGCCGGACCGGTTGCACCTATCTCGATCTGCTGGTCAGGCGCCTGCTGGGCACCGAGAAGGCCGCCGACGCCGTATGGCTCGCCGACTCCCGGGCCGGCGGTGGCACCCCCGACTTCGCCACCGGCCTCGACCTGGTCCGCAAGGCGGGCCTGGCCTTCGAACCGGGCGGCGAGCAGGGCGTGGTGCTCACCGCCGACACCCTCGCCTTCGACGGCAAGTGGCGCTACCTGATCCTCGCCGACAGCCACCGAGGGGTCGAGGAACTGGAGAGCCGCCTGGCCGCCACGCTCCAACTGGTCTGACCCCGATGCTGACCACCGGAATCGACATCCGCCCCAGCACCACCGACAACGTCGGCCTGTTCGCCACGGAACCGATCCCGGCCGGCACCGTGGTCTGGCTCCCCTGCGCCAAGTGCCCGACCTGGTCCGCCGGCGAGCTCGACGCGGTGCCCGCCGACCGGTTCGGGCTGCTGGACAAGTACGGCCATCTGCTGACCGACGGCAGCCTCCTGCTGCCCTGCATGGGCGCGTTCCTCATGAACCACTCCTGCGAGGCCAATGTGCTCGACACCGGCCTGGACTTCGGTCTCGCCGTCCGGGACATCGCCCCCGGCGACGAGGTGACCTGCGACTACGCCACGTTCACCGAGGACGAGGGCTGGTCGATGACCTGCAACTGCGGCCTGCCGGGCTGCCGCGGCGCCATCACCACCGAACAGGGGCACGACCCGGAGCTGCGTGCGCGGCTGACGGCCCGCATCGACGCCGTACTGCCCCGCGTGGCCGAGGTGGACCAGCCCCTGCACGACGTCGTGTCCTCGGTGAGCCGCGCCTACGCCCGGGTCCGGCAGGGCGCGACCACCGTGGCACAGGCGGGCACCGGCACCACGGTCTGCTCCCCACCCCGGCCTCGCGCCCATCGCCCCACGGAACACGAGGTTCTGAAGTGACGACGAATCTGCTGGTCACCGCCACACCACCGACCCCCAACGGGGAACTCCACCTGGGCCACCTCTCCGGCCCCTACCTCTCCGGCGACGTCTTCGCGCGGCACCAGACCCAGCTGGGCGTGAACGTCGCCTATCTCTCCGGCATCGACGACAACCAGAGCTACACCGAGTCCCGCGCCGTACTCGACGGCACGACAGCCGAGGAGACCGCCGACCGGTACGGCGCACTCATCGAGCGGGCCTGGACCGAGACCGGTGTCGCGTTCGATGTCGTCGGCCACCCCCGGCGGCTCCCGCTGCACCGGAAGCTGACCCGGGACATCTTCACCGCGCTGTACGAGCGCGGCGACATCGTGGCCCGCGTCAAACCCCTGCCCTACTGCGTACCGTGCGACCGCTGGGCCTACGAGGCCTACGTGGCGGGTGCCTGCCCGCACTGCGGAACGAAGTCCGGTGGCAACGCCTGCGAGGTCTGCGGCCGGCCCAACGACTGCGGCAACCTCGCCGACCCGCACTGCACGATCTGCGGCGAGCCCTGCGAACCGCGCGACTGCGAGCGCTTGTACCTCCCGCTGGAGCGGCACCGCCGGGCACTGGAGGAGTTCTGGCACACCGCCGACATGAACGGCCACCTCACCGCCCTGTGCCGGTCCCTGGCCGACGGCGGGCTCCCCGAGATCGCCGTGTCCCACCCGGCGGACTGGGGGATCGAGGTACCCGTCCAGGGCTTCACCGAGCAGCGGATCTACGTCTGGTTCGAGATGGCCGCCGGATATCTGGCCGCCGCGGACGAACTCGGCGACTGGCGGGACTGGTGGTCCGGCGACGGCCGGGTCGTCCAGTTCTTCGGCTACGACAACGGCCTCTTCCACGCCGTGCTCTTCCCGGCGATCTTCTCCGCCTGGGACCCGGCGGTGAAGCTGCCCGTGGCGTTCGTGTCCAACGAGTTCTACCGGCTCGACGGGCTCAAGATCTCGACCAGCCGACGGCACGCGATCTGGATCCTGGACGCGCTGAAGACCGTACCCGCCGACCATCTGCGCCTGTATCTGTGCTGGGACCGGCCCACCGCCGCCCAGAGCAGCTTCACCCGGGAGGAGTTCGACTCCTTCCTCCACGGTGACCTGCTGCCGCGCTGGCACGGCTGGCTGACCGCACTGGCGGGCCGCGCCGAGACCGCGGCCGCGGGGGCCGAGCAGCAGGACCCCGGCCCGCGGGACCGACCGGCGGGGCGCCTGCGGACCCGTACCCGGCGGCTGCTGGAGCTCGTCGACGAGGCGTACGCCCTGCCGGACTTCTCGCCGCGCACCGCCATCCAGCTCCTCGACGTGCTCGTACGGGAGGCCGCCGAGGCCGGTGAGGACGCCGACCACATCGCCGACGAGCCCGGTCTGCGCGAGGAGTTCGCCCAGCGCGTCGCCGCCCAGCTGTCGGCGGCCGCGGCCCTCGCGGTCGGCCTGCATCCCGTGGCTCCGGCCATGGCCCAGCAGCTGTGGGCCGGGCTGCAACTGCCCGGCGACGTCGCCGAGGTGCGCTGGGCGCAGGCACTGGAAGGGATCTCCGTCCCCGCCAAGATCGCGGACCTCGGCGGCGTGTGTTCCCTGTTCGCGCCGCGGTGACGGCGGCCACGACTCACCGACAGAAGGGGTCACATGGAAGACCACGACCTCGTGGGGATCGGGATCGGCCCCTCGAACCTGAGCCTCGCCGCGCTCGCCGAGCCGATACGCGGCATCTCCGCCCGCTTCCTCGACGCCAAACCGGAATTCAGCTGGCACTCCGGAATGATGGTGCCCGACGCGGAACTCCAGGTGTCCTATCTGAAGGACCTCGTCACCACGGTCGATCCCACGAGCCGGTTCTCCTTCCTCAACTACCTGGCCGAGAGCGGGCGTCTGTTCCGCGCTCTGGTCGCCAACCGTGACACCTGCTCCCGGCAGGAGTTCGAGCACTACTACTGGTGGGCGGCCGGCCAACTGCCCAGCCTGCGCTGGAAACAGCAGGTGACCGAGGTCCGGCTGCGCGGCGACCGCCTGGAGGTGCGCACCGACCAGGCCCGCCGCACCACCACGTCACTGGTCCTCGGCAGCGGACGGGTGCCCGCGCTGCCGGCCTTCGCCGAGCCGTTACGCGGTCCACGCGTGCTGCACAGCGCGGACCTCATGCACGTCCGGCCGCGGACACGGGGCAAGGACGTCCTCGTGGTCGGCGGCGGCCAGAGCGGCGCCGAGGTCGTCAACCACCTGCTGGCGACGGACACGGAGCTGCCCGACCGGCTCACCTGGATCTCCAGCCGCCCCGGATTCCAGCCCCTGGACGACTCGCCGTTCACCAACGAATGGTTCGCACCGCCCTACGTCGACCACTTCCACTCACTGCCCCAGCGGCGCCGCGCCGAGCTGCTGCGCCACCAGCGCCTGGCCAGCGACGGGATCACAGAGTCCCTGCTGGAGGCCATCTACCGGCGCCTGTACCAGCTGGACTTCGTGGCCGGCGCACCCGTACGCCACCGGCTGCTCTCCAGCCGGCGAGTCCTCGCCCTGGACCCCGACGGCGACCGTCTGGTGGCCACCGTCCACGACCAGGACCACGACCGGCAGGAGGCACACGCGGCGGACATAGTCGTCCTCTGCACCGGCTACCGCCGACAGCTCCCCACGTACCTGGCCCCGCTGTCGGACCGGTTGTCCGGCGAGGACGGTGAGCCCGAGGTCCGCCGGGACTACTCCCTGCGCTGGGACGGCCCCGCCGGCGTCGGCATCTATGTGCAGAACTTCGCCGAGCCCACCCATGGCGTGGCGGACCCCAACCTCAGCCTGGCCGCCTGGCGCAGCGCCCAGATCCTCAACTCCGTGACCGGGCGCAAGGTGTACCGCCTCGACCACGTGACGACCACGGCCGCGTGGGACCACGACCCCGCACCGGCCGACCACTCACCGACCACCGGGAGCTCTTGATGCCCCAGCCCATCAGGGCGGCCTTCGGTCGTCCGCAGAACCTGCCCGGCATGGTGGTGGAGGAGATCGCCGCCGACGCCGGCTCGCCACTCTCCCTTCCCTTCGAGGGGTCACGCTTCAGCGTCCCGCCCGGGGCGACCAGCGTGCGCGACGAGCACGCCGTCGCCGAGATCTGGCTGATCCGCTCCGGCACCGGGACCGTCGTCTCCTCGGACACCAGCACCGAGGTGGGGCCCGGCGACGCCCTCTACTACCCGCCCTGGGTGCCGCACCAGGTCACCAACACCGGATCCGGCCCGTTGGAGGTCTTCAGCCTCTGGTGGACCGCGGACGCGTAGTGGCAGCCGGCGCACGGATCCCCTTTCAGGGACGGCGCACAGCACTCCGAAGGAAGGAGCACGTCACTTGAGTGACGCACCGGTCCAGCCGTACACATACCGTCGCCCGCTGCTCGGGGAACCCGACTGGCGGCGCTTCCCGGGATGGCGGCACGTCACCCAGGCCGAATGGGAGTCGGAGCAGTGGCAGCGCCTGAACAGCGTCAGGAACGCCCGCCAGTTACGGGCCGTCCTCGGCGATCTGGTCGGTGAGACCTTCTACGCCGACCTGGCGCGCGACCGCGCCGAGCGCGCGACGATGTCGCTGCTCGTTCCGCCGCAGATCCTCAACACGATGGCGAGCGGGGAGCCGGTCGCGGGGGCCGGCAGCCTCACCGACGCCTTCTACTCGGACCCGGTACGCCGCTACATCCTGCCCGTCTTCTCCGACCGGCGTGCCGACTGGCCGTCCCATCCACGGGCGACCCGGGACGCACTGCACGAGCAGGAGATGTGGACCGTCGAGGGGCTGACCCACCGTTACCCCACGAAGGTGCTGGCCGAGGTCGTCCCCACCTGTCCGCAGTACTGCGGACACTGCACCCGGATGGACCTCGTCGGGCAGAACACGCCCCAGGTCACCAAGACGAAGTTCACCATCAAGCCGACGGACCGGCTGGCCGCCATCCTGGCCTATCTGCGCGCCCACCCCGAGGTCCGCGACGTCGTCGTCTCCGGCGGTGACGTGGCGAACGTCCCCTGGCGCCGGCTGGAGGCGTTCACCGCGCAGTTGCTGGACATCGACAGCATCCGCGACATCCGGCTGGCCTCCAAGGCGCTCGTCACCCTTCCCCAGTACTGGCTGTCGAGCGAGGTCCTCTCCGGGATGGAGCGCCTGGCGAAGGTCGCCCGCGACCGGGATGTGCACATCGCCGTGCACACCCATGCCAACTCCGCCCGGTCGGTCACCCCGCTGGCCGCACGGGCGGCGCGCGCGGTACTCGGCACGGGCATCCGGGACGTACGCAACCAGGGCGTCCTGATGCACGGCGTCAACGACTCGGCGGAGCAACTGCTCGACCTGTGCTTCGCCCTGGTCGACGGCGCCGGGATCACGCCGTACTACTTCTACCTCTGCGACATGATCCCGTTCAGTGAGCACTGGCGGATCCCGCTGTCCCGGGCACAGCGGCTCCAGGACGAGATCATGGGATATCTCCCCGGGTTCGCGACGCCGAGGATCGTCTGCGACGTCCCCTACGTCGGAAAGCGCTGGGTGCATCAGACGGTCGAGTACGACCGGACGCGCGGCATCTCGTACTGGGACAAGAACTACCGAACTCCTCTGGAAGCGGACGACACGGACGCGTTGGCGCGTCGACACGAGTACCTGGACCCGATCCACACATTGCCGGAGGAAGGCCAGGAATGGTGGCGCAGGGAAGCCCTTCAGGGGGCGGGCGGCCCGTCGCACGAGGGATGACCATGGAAATAGTCGAACAACACGACCTGCGTATCGCCGTACTCGACGCCCGGGAGGCCGAGAGCGGAGACACCCTGCCGGACGAGCCCGGCATCGACATGGTGCGGATCGTCGATCCCACCCCGCAACTGTGCGCCGAACTGGCCCCGAGGGGCTTCCTGTTCAAGCCCCAGTGGCTCTTCTGGTCGCGCCCGGTGCACCCCACCGTCGAGGCCTACCTGGACACGCTCGGCGCCCGCACGCGCAAGCACACCCGCCAGGCGCTGCGGAAGACCGCGCAGGGGCACCGGCTGGAGGTCGAGACGCCGATCGACCCGGCACGCCTCGACGTCTGGTACCGCCTGTACGAGCGCCATATCGCCTCCCTCCCGAGGGGCACCCTGTACGCCGCCGAGGACCTGGCCGACTTCCGCGCCCACCCCGACCGGGTGGTGGGCCTCTACCTGTACGACGGCGACCGGATGGCCGCGGGGCTGATCTGTCTGAAGGTGCCGCGCAACGACATGCTGCGCATCACCTACTTCGCCGCCGACCAGGAGCGTCCCGACCCGGGCATCACGCCGTACATGTACGTCCAGGCGGGCGTCGTCGCGGCCGAACTCGGTTACGGGAAGCTCTCCGCCGGCGCCGACCCGAACTTCTACGGCCATGACGTCGCCACCGGTCTGTACCGGCTGAAGAAGAGGCTCGGTTTCCGGGCCGACCCCCTGTGGCGTTTCGAGGCGGACGACCCGCCCGTGCTGGAACGGGTGGTGTCCCTGGCGCGCTGTGAGGACCCGTCCTTCTGCGTCAGCTACAGCGGCTTCGACCCGACGGAATCCACCCTGGTCGGAAATGTCTTCTCGGCGCGCCCCGACATCGACACGACGCACTTCGGAGCACCTATGTTCTCTTCGGTCGAGGCCCGTCCCGTGACCGAGCGCGAGGTGGAGTTCCTGTGACACGCAGACTGCTGCTACTGGACTGGGACGAGCGCTACCGCTCCTATGTGCTGGAGGCGAGCCGTGCGCTCGGCCTGACTGTGCACCTGGTGCTGCGGGAGCCGCTCGACCCGCTGCCCGAGGGCGTGGACCGCGTCCATGTGCTGCCCGGCCTCTACGACGACCCCGTGCTGTGGGTCTCCGACCTCGCCCGGTACGCCCGCGAGCACGACATCGCCGGAGTCCTCACCCACGAGGACGAACTCGTCGAGCTCAGCGCCGCGTTGAGCGAGGAGCTGGGCCTGCCCGGCGCCTCCCTGGCCGCCGTGCACTCCTGCATGGACAAGGGCATCACCCGCGAACTCCTCACCGCCGCCGGGGTACCCGGACCGCGGCACCGGATCGCGACCTCCCTGGAGGAGGCGCGGGCGGCGCTGGCCGAACTGACGCTGCCCGTGGTCCTCAAGCCGGTGGCCGCCTCCGGTGGCCAAGGGGTGACGAAGCTGTCGGACGCCGCCGCACTGCCGCAGGCCTGGCAGTGGGCGAGCGAGCCGTACAGCTATCTGCCGTCGGCCTACCACCACGTGATCATCGAGGAGTTCCTGGAGGGGCCCCTGGTGAGTGTGGAGGCGGCGGTGCTGGACGGGGAGGTCCATGTCGTCGCCACCACGGACGGACTGCAGACGATCGAGCCGATCGGTCCGACCCAGTCGCGTTTCGTGTACGACGGCCTCCTCGTGCCCTCCCGGCTGCCCGAGGACGACCACCGCGAGCTGAGCCACTGGACACGGGAAGCGATCCGCGCGCTGGACATCCGCACCGGCGTCGTCCACACCGAGTTCAAGCGCACCCCCGAGGGCGTCCGCGTGGTCGAGGTCAATCCGCGGCTGCCCGGCGTCTACATCCCGGAGTTGGTGCGTCGCGCCCTGGGCGTCGACCTCGCAGGCGTCGCCCTGCAACTGGCTCTCGGCGAGCGCCCCGACCTCACCGAGCGCCATCGGCGGGGGGCCTGCGTACGGCTGCTGCTGGCGCAGGACTCCGGCACGGTCGTCGACATCGAGGGACTGGCTCAGGCCGCCGCCGCGCCCCATGTCGTACGGGCGCGCCTGTTCGCCGAACCGGGCGACTGGATCGCACCCCCGCAGCAGGGGGAGATCGAGTCGCGCCTCGGCTATGTGCTCACCGAGCACGACGACGGCCCGCATCAGGCGTTGAGCGCGGCCGAGGAGGGGCTGGACATGCTGGCGGTGCGGGTGACGGGCGCCGGTCTTTCGGGAGCGAGGCGGTGACCACTGGTTCCTTCGCCCCGCTCATCGACGTCGAGGGCATACGCGAGCGGCATGGGATACCCGGGCTGGCCCTGGCCCTCGTGGACGCGGACGGCGTCGTACGGGCCGAGGGCTTCGGCCGTACGAGTGCGGAGGAGGACGGCTCGGCGGTCTCGGCCGGGACACTGTTCCGGCTGGGGTCGGTCACCAAGTCGCTGACCGCGACCGCGGTGCTGCGGCTGTGCGAGCAAGGTCTGATCGACCTCGACCGTCCGGTCACCGACGTGCTGCCCGCGCTCACCGGCACCGGCTACCCGGACATCGAGCGGATCACGCCACGGATGCTGCTGGGCCACACGGCCGGGCTGCCCGACGACTTCTTCCTCACCGGCAGCCGTGACCCGCGGGACCTGGGCCGGGTCGTCCCGGCACTCCTGCGGACGTACACACCTCTCGCGCCCCCGGGCACGGCGTACTCGTACAGCAATCCCGGCTACGACCTGGCCGGCCTGCTGGCCGCCTCCGTCGCGGGCACCACGTTCCCCGAGGTCCTCGACGACACGCTCCTCGGGCCGCTGGGCATGACGCGTACGCTCTTCGACCCGGACGTGGCCGTGACCCACCCGCACGCCCTGTCCCACGACTTCGGCGTCGACGGGGTGCCGACCGTGGAGCGCGGGCTCATCGACAATGTCGCGCACTACCCGTCCGCTTTCGCGTGGTCGAGCGCGCTCGACCTGGCGCGGTTGGTCGCCATGGTCCTGAACGAGGGACGGCACGGGGCGCACAGCCTGCTCACGCCCGAAACCGTACGGCTGATGACGACGGCACACGCTTCGCTCCACCTCCCGGACCGGCGGGCGAGCACACTGGGTCTTCGGCGGTGGCGGTGGCAGGGCCGCACGTTCGTCGGCCACCCCGGCGAGATGTGCGGGTACGGCACCTGGCTGCTCATGCTTCCCGAGGAGCGCGTCGGGGCGGTGCTGCTGGTGAACGCGCGGCCGCCAGGATTCGATGGCGCGGCCTTGCTGCACCGGGTACTGGAGACGAGCGCCCCGCCGGCCTCGTCAGCCCCGCCGCGACCGCGCGCCGAGGGCCGGGCGCGGGAGAGCGGCGGGCCCCCACCCGGCTGCGCGGGGGTCTTCGTCGGGCAGGCCACCGGGCTGGTACGGCTCACCGTCGAGGACTGTGGACTGGTCGCGGAGATCAACGAACAGCGGGTCGCTCTCAAGGCCACCCCGGACGGCCGGTACGAGGGAGACCTCGGCGGCGACACCGTGTCCCTGGGCTTCGTGCCGGCCACGGACGGCGATGTGACCTATGTGATGGTCGACGGAGAGCTGTGCCGGCGCTTCGACGAACGCCGGCTGGAGCGCCCGGACGCGGCCGACCTGGAGCGTTACACCGGCACGTACACCCGCCTCGACCAGGTCGAGGTCTTCGTCCGGGACGGAGAGCTGTATCTGTACTCCGAGGAGGACCGCAGCGAGCTGCGGTGCCTGCCGATCACCCGCACGATGTTCGCCTTCCAGGGAGGGGTGTTCGAGTTCATGGTGGACGACGCGGGCGACGTCACCGGTATGCGGGCCCGGAACGCCGTGACGCTGAGGAGGACGGGGCCGCCCACGGACGCGCTCGACGTGCCCCCGCCCGCCCCGGTCGTACCGCCCGCCCCGCCCGCCCAGGTCGTCCTGGACGCCGCCGACCTCCACTCCTCGGTGCACGACCCCGTCCTCACCTCCATGACGCTGCTGAACGACATCGCCGGCCGGTATCCCCAGGCCGTCTCCTTCGCGGCCGGGCGCCCCTACGAGGGTTTCTACGACGTCGGCTCGCTGCCCCGGCAACTGGGCGCCTTCGAGCGGTATCTGGAGAGCGAACTGGGCCTGGGCCCCGAGGAGGTGCGCCGCACCTTCTTCCAGTACGGCCGCACGAAGGGGGTCATCCACCGGCTGATCGCCCGGCACCTCGAACTCGACGAGCGGATGACCGTCGACCCCGAGTCCCTGGTCGTGACCACCGGCTGCCAGGAGGCCATGGTCCTGGTCCTGCGCGCGCTGCGCCGCGACGAGCGGGACGTGGTGCTGACCGCCGTACCGGCCTATGTGGGCTTCCTCGGCGCGACCCGGATCGTCGACATGGCCGTACGCGAGGTGCGGGAGGGGCCGGGCGGTATCGACCTGGACGACCTGGCGGAACAGATCCGCCGCGCCAGGGCCGCGGGCCTGCGGCCACGAGCCTGCTATGTCGTGCCCGACTTCGCCAACCCCAGCGGGGTCAGCATGTCCCTGGCGGACCGGCGGCGGCTGCTGGAACTGGCGGAGCGGGAGGACCTGCTGATCCTGGAGGACAACCCGTACTCCTTCTTCCACTCGGGGACGGGACGGCTGCCCACCCTCAAGGTCCTCGACCGGACACGGAGGGTGGTCTACTTCGGCTCGTTCGCCAAGACGGCGTTCGCGGGCGCCCGGGTCGGCTATGTGGTGGCCGACCAGCCGGTCGCGGGGGAGGGACTGTTCGCGGACCAGCTGGCCCGACTGAAGAGCATGCTGACGCTGAACACCTCGACCGTCGCCCAGGCCGTGATCGGCGGGTACCTCGTCGAGAACGAGTGCAGCCTGGAACGCGCGACGCTGCGAGAGGCGGCCGTCTACCGAAGGAACCTGCGCGCCGCGCTTGACGGTCTGGAACAACGCCTCGGCGCGGGCACCCCGGCCGGTCCGGTCTCCTGGAACACCCCGGGCGGCGGCATGTTCCTCGTCCTCACCCTGCCCTTCGCCGCCGACGAGGCGATGCTCGAACTGTCGGCGAGGAAGTTCGGCGTGCTCTGGACCCCGATGCACCACTTCTACGGCGGCTCCGGCGGCTCCCATCAGATCCGGCTCTCGCTGAGCGTCCTGTCCCCGGAGCAGATTGCGCTCGGCCTGGACCGACTGGCCGCGTTCGTCATCGAGGCGCCGCGGATTTCGTGAACGCCTCAACTGCCGTGTATGCCCTGAACCTGTTCCGGACCTGTTCGGGACCTGTTCGGGACCTGTAGGACAGCTCCCGGATACCTTCCGTCGCCGGGCCGTTCTTCACGCAAGGGGCTGTCCCAGGTCCACCGAGCCTCAGCTGAACACGATCATCGACCCCTGCGCCAGACTCCGCGTCGCCGCCGCGTGCAGCCCCAGCCACACATGCCGTTCGCGGGCGAAGGGGCTCGGATCGTACGGGGCCGGAACGGCCGGTTCCTCCAACTCCGTCGGCGTCAGCGGTGCCTCGGGGGGTGCCGGGGGGTTCGCCGGGTCGATGCCGATCGACGGGGCGACGAACTCCAGCTCCCGCAGCAGCGCCTGGGAGGAACCCAACGGGCCGCCCCCGGCGAGGAGTTCGTCGCTCGACAGCGGCTGTGGGAAGTCGACCGGCACGTACGCGCCCGCGTGGTCGTAGTGCCAGACCAGGTGCGACTGCTGGGCCGTCCCCTCGAACATCTCCAGCAGCTGTTCGTAGTCGCCGCCCAGTTCGTCCACCGGGGTCACCGCGAGCCCGCACACCTGGAGCAGATACGCCCGGCGCAGGAAGTGCAGCGCGTCGTAGTCGAAGCCGGCGACCGGGGCCACCTCGCCGCTCAGGCCCGGCATGTACTGGTAGACCGGCACCGGCGGCAGCCCGGCCTCTCCCAGCAGCTTGTTGTAGAGCGCGAGTTCCTCGGCGAAGGGATTGTCGGGGGTGTGGCACAACACGTCGATGAGCGGGACGAGCCAGAGGTCACAGGCCAAAAGAGCTCCTCGGGTCTACGGCGCACAGCGGTCGGTGGGCATGACACCGGGTTCGGTGGTCAGGGAAGCGTAGTCGCTGAACGCGGCTTCAGTCCCCGTCCGTCGCGGCAGTGGCTCCTGCCAGATCCCATACCCACACACCGCCCACCCACCTACCCGGCTCGCCCACCAGCTTGTCCACCGCCTCGCGCAACCGCTCGTCGTACAGCTGCGGAGCGAGGACCAGCGCCCCCGCGTGCCAGTACGCGAAGTCCGCGCGGGCCTGCGCCCGCCAGTTCTTCCCGATGGTCGGGACCTCGCCGCCATAACGGATGTCACGCAGGAGGTTGGAGGTGTGGCGGGGGACGGCGCCGTAGATCCCGACCCGGTCCTCGCCGAAGGGGCCGTTGAAGTAGCCGCCGGGCATCCGGAAGCCGAAGTCGGCCGTGGTCTGCCAGTGCAGCGCCGTCGCGTTGCCCGGGTCCGGCAGCGGCACGGGCACCAGGGTCTCGCCGGCCTCGGTGTCGACGTACGACTTCCACGTCCCGTCGGCGATGAACGCCGGGACGTCCGGGCGTTCGACCGACTTCAGGGGGGCCGGGACGATCGGCAGCAGCGCGAGGGTGATCGCGAGGAAGCCGACGTACCGGGTGCCGAGGCTCCGCACCGACGCCAGCCGTTCGCAGGCGAGGGCCAGCAGCATGCCGAGTACCGGGGCGCAGACCATCGCCACGCGGCCCTCGATGACCGACTCGAACAACGGCAGGTCGGCGAGCAGCGCCCAAGGGCCGGGGACGACCAGGTCCGTCTGCGGGAGGCGGATCTTCGGGCCCAGGGAGAGCAGGGCCGCCGCCGTCGCCGTGCACGCGAGCGCCTTCACCAACGGCCGCTCCCACAGGCGTACGACGATGCCGAGGGCCAGCAGGACGAGCGGCCAGCCGTAGAAGGCGTTCTGCTCGGTCGGGTTGAGGGAGAGGGCGTTCGCACGGTCCTGGTCGCCCGCGAGGAGCGAGCGCTCGGCGAAGGAGAGGAGGGCCAGAGGACTGTTGCCCGCGTTGTCGCCGTGCAGCACGCTCTTGTAGCTCTGCGGGCCGAAGAACTGCCAGGACAGCGGGAACGCGACGAGGGGGAGCGCGACCAGCGCCGCGATGCCCAGGCCCTTGAGGAGGGGGCGCCAGGCGGCACGGGCCACGTCACGGCGTACGACCGCGTACGCGGCGGCGAACAGCAGCATCCCCATCGCGGCGAGCAGCAGCGGCTCCTCGCCGAGGAAGACCTGGTACGCGGCCATCAGCCCCAGGACGACGCCGTCCCGTCGCGTGCGGGCGCCCGTGCACAGCCGCAGCGCCCGGTCGATGATCAGCGGCATCATGAACAGCACGACGAAGTTCGGGTGCGCGTTGGCGTGGCTGACCATCGGCGGCGCGAAGGCGGCGAGGACCGCGCCCGCGAAGGCCGCTCCCCGGTGTCGGACCACCCTTTTGACGATCAGCCAGTACCAGGCGGCGGCCGTGCCGGCGAGGCCCAGGGTCATGACCAGGGCGAGCGAGACGGACGGACCCAGGGCGAGCGTGACGGGCGTGAAGGGCACGGACAGGCCGAGCATGACCGTGTTGGCCATCAGGTTCACACCGTCGGGAAAGCCCTGGAAGTCGGTGAACAGCGGGTTTCTGAGGTGGACGACGTTGTCGGCCGTGACCGCGAGGAACCACTCCCACTGGTTCTGGTCCTGGAGGGAGTCCGGCAGATAGCGGCCGTTCGGGTCGATCCACCGTCCGGCGTGGAGCAGCACGGACAGCAACAGGAAGGCGATGACGGCGAGAACGTCGGCCGGGCGTACGGATCGGGCCTTCAGGGCGGCGAGTTCGCCGAGGACGCGGGCGTAGTCGTGCGGCCGGATCTTCGAACCGGGCTGGTGCGACCAGCGGATCGGCACCTCGGCGACGGCCCAGCCGGAGTGCCGGAAGTGCTGGAGTATCTCGATGTCTATGCCGAACCCGTTGAGGCGGGAGACGGCGAAGGCCGCGCGGGCCCGGTCGCCGTCGAACAGCTTGAAGCCGCACTGGGTGTCCCGGATGCCCGGCACCGCGAGCCCGCGTATCAGCAGGTTCCCGGCGCGGCCGAGGCTCTCGCGCACCCGGTGCTGACGCCGCTCGATGTCCGCGCCCGGCGCCTCGCGGGAACCGATCGCGGCCGCGTGCCCGTCGGAGAGCGCTTTGTCGAGCCGCTCCAACTCGCCGATGGGCGCGGCGAGATCGGCGTCCGTGACGAGGATGCGCCGCCCGTAGGAGGCGAGGACGCCGAGGCGCAGGGCGTGGCCCTTGCCGAGGTTGCGGGGTCCGCCGACGACGAGTTGGACGCGGGCGTCCCGGGCGGTGGCGGCGGCCACGACGTCCCGGGTGCCGTCCGTCGAGCCGTCGTCGACGACGATGACCTCCCAGGTGGCGGCGGCCTGTGTCGCCGTCAGATGGGCGACGACCGCGTCCAGGGTCGGGGCGAGGCGCTGCTCCTCGTTGTAGGCCGGGATGACGACGGAGAGATCGACGGTGGGGGTCGCGATCGTGCTCATTCGGCGGCCAGGCGCTCGACGAGGTCGAGGGAGTGGGCGTCGTACGCGGCGATGATCTCCTGCGCGGTCTGCGCGTCCCGGCGGGTGAGGGCGTCGACGAGGTCGGTGTGGCTCGCCCACAGCCGCCCCTTGAGCCCGTCGGGGCCCTTCACCCGGCGCAGGAACTGCACCGCGCACACCCAGGCCTGAACGCGCAGCCGGTGCAGGAAGTCGGCGAGGTAGGGGTTGCCGAAGAGAATGCTCAACTCGCGCCAGAAACGCAGGTCGTAGCCGATGAGGATGTCCAGGTCACCGGCGGTGGCGGCACGTCGGGCCTCCTCGCCGCGACGCCGGACTCCCGCGAGCGCGGCGGCCGCACGGGGATCGACCTTCCGTTCCCCCAGCCGCCGGAACATGCCGTCGGTGACCAGGATGCGGGCCTCGACCATGTGCCGGTAGTCGTCCAGCGAGTACTCGTGCACCTGGAAGCCGCGGTGCTGCACGGCGTCCAGCAGTCCCTGCGCGGACAGATCCACCAGCGCCTCGCGCACGGGCGTCGCCGACACCCCGTACTGCTCGGCGATCTCCTTGACCGTGAACTCCTGCCCCGGCTGGAGACGGCCGCCCAGCACCTCGTCACGGAGCGCGTCCGCGAGCTGTTGCCGCAGGGTGCTACGGGTCACGGCGCCATTGCCGCCGCCGGTGCCGGGCATTGTGGTCTGGGTCCCCCTCCGCGTACGGGTGCGGGTCTGCCGCACATGTGCTCTCTGCACGCCTGTTACGTGCTTTCTGTGTTCTCTTACGAGCACGTCACCTTACGCGTTCGGGTTCGGGCCAAGGTGTTTTGGTCTTTTGTCGACCGAGGGGGAGCGAGAGTGGAGTTCGAGTGGCAGCCCCGGTTGGGTCTGGGCACCCTGGGACAGGCCGGCCACGGCAGGAGCACCCTGGCGGCGGCCCTGAGCCGTCGCCACGGATATGTGGACTGTTTCGAGCACACCGACGGTGTCCGTGACCTGATCGTCGGCGGGGCCCGGGTGGACGCCGTGATCCTCGTGGTCGCCGCGGACGAGGGGGTGCGGGCGCAGACCCGCGAGCAGGTACGGGTGGCCCGGCGGGTGGGGGTGGCGTGTGTCGTCGTGTTCCTCAACAAGTGCGACTTGGTGGAGGACGGGGACATGCTGGGGCTGGCGGAGGCGGAGGTCCGTGAGCTGCTGTCGGCGCACGGATTCCCGGGCGCCGAGATCCCTGTCGTACGCGGGTCCGCGCTGCGGGCGCTGGAGGAGGACCCCGAGGCGGTCGAGGAGATCGACGAACTCGCCCGGCGCCTGGACACATACGTCCCCGACCGGGTGCGGGAGGCCGACCGCCCGTTCCTGCTGGCGATCGAGGGCGTCTTCGACCGCCCCGGGGACGCAGGCCCGGTCGTCACCGGCCGGATCCTGCGGGGCACGGTCCGGTCCGGCGACGAGATCGAGATCGTCGGGGGCAGGGCCTCGGCGGGCCGGGTGATCTGTGCCGGGGTGGAGATATTCGGCAGACCTGTGGTCGAGGGGGAGGCGGGCCACGGCGTCGGGGTGCTGTTGCGCGGGGTCGGACCCGAGGGCCCCGAGGTCGCACGAGGGCAGGTGCTGGCGGCGCCGGGCACTGCCACGGCGTACCGCGCTTTCGAGGCCGAGGTGTATCTGCGGTCCGAGGAAGAAGGAGGCTTCGGGGCGCCTGTCGCCGAGGGCCGGAAGGCACGGTTCTTCTTCCGCTCCGCCGAGTTCACCGGCACGATCGGGCTGCCCGAGGGCGTGCGGGAGGCGGCGCCCGGGGCGCACAGCCGGATGAGGGTGACTCTGGAGCGGCCGGTCGCCATGGAGGTCGGGCTGCGGTTCGTGATCCTGGAGGGTGGGCGGCCGGTGGGAGTGGGGGTCGTGGCGGGTGTGGCGGGTGTGGGTGGTGTATCGGGTGGTTCGGTATCGGGTGGTTCCGCGTGAGGTGAGCAACGGCGAGGGCGCCCCCGGCGCGGAAGCCGGGAGCGCCCTTTCGTGAAGTCCTCGCGGCCTCAGGCCGTGTACTCGACCGACTGTGTACTCGTCAGATCACGTGCTGGTCAGGCCATGTGCTGGTCAGACCGTGTACTCGTCCGCCACCGAAAGCGCCGCGTCCAGGGCCGCCAGGCCCTCCTTGGCCTCGGCCTCCGTGATGTTGCACGGGGGGACGACGTGGGTGCGGTTCATGTTGACGAAGGGCCAGATGCCGTTCGCCTTGGCGGCGGAGGCGAAGGCGACCATGGGGGCGTTGGCCTCGCCGGCCGCGTTGTAGGGGACCAGGGGTTCGCGGGTCTCGCGGTCCTTCACCAGCTCCAGGGCCCAGAACATGCCGACACCGCGTACCTCACCCACCGACGGGTGGCGCTCGGCCAGCTCGCGCAGGGCGGGCCCGATGAGCGAGGCGCCCAGGTTCTCGGCGTTCTCGATGACGCCCTCCTCCGCCATGACGTTGATCGTCGCGACGGCGGCGGCGCAGGCCAGGGGGTGCCCGGAGTACGTCAGACCGCCCGGGTACGGCCGCTTGCCGAAGGTCTCGGCGATGGCGGGCGAGATGGCGACGCCGCCGAGGGGGACGTAACCGGAGTTCACTCCCTTGGCGAAGGTCATGAGGTCGGGCACCACACCGAAGAGGTCGGCGGCGAACCACTCGCCGGTCCGCCCGAACCCCGTCATGACCTCGTCCAGGACGAAGACGATCCCGTACTTGTCGCAGAGGTCCCGGACCCCGGCCAGATAGCCCGGCGGCGGGATCATGATGCCGGCGGTGCCCGGGATGGTCTCCAGGATGATCGCGGCGATGGTCGCCGGCCCCTCGAAGGCGATCGTCGTCTCCAGGTGCTCCAGCGCGCGGGCGGTCTCCTGCTCCTCGGTCTCCGCGTAGAAACGGGAGCGGTAGAGGAAGGGTGCCCAGAAGTGCACGACACCGGCGCTCGCGCTGTCGGAGGCCCAGCGGCGGGGGTCGCCGGTGATGTTGACGGCCTGCTGGGTGCCACCGTGGTACGAGCGGTAGGCGGAGAGCACCTTGGGGCGGCCGGTGTGCAGCCGGGCCATGCGTACGGCGTGCTCGACCGCGTCCGCGCCGCCGTTGGTGAAGAAGATCTTGTCCAGGTCGCCGGGGGTGCGCTCGGCGATCAGCCGGGCCGCCTCGGAGCGGGCCTCGATCGCGAAGGCGGGGGCGAAGGTGGACAGGGTGGCGGCCTGTTCCTGGATCGCGGCGACGACCTTCGGGTGCTGGTAGCCGATGTTCGTGTAGACGAGGCCGCTGGTGAAGTCGAGGTACCGGTTGCCGTCGTAGTCCCAGAAGTACGAACCCTCCGCGCCGGCGACGGCTAGCGGGTCGATGAGCTCCTGTGCGGACCAGGAGTGGAACACATGTGCCCGGTCCGCGGCCTTTACGGCCGCGCCGACCTGGGGATTCGACTGAGGGGTCATGGGACGAGGCTAGGCGTGCGGAGGACGGGCGGGATATCGGCGTCCTGTCTGCGCCTCGGCCGGGAACACGACAGTGTGTCGCCCCCTTGTGCAACTGTGCGATCGACCACGACGTACTCGCACCCGCCTACGAACCCCTCCCACCCGAGCTCTCATGCGCGGGCGGCCGTTACGGAACCGTAGACACCGCTCCATCCACCTCCCCGGATGCCCGCATTACGATCGGTCCGTTGTGCACCTATTGGGGGAAGACGGGGGGCAGCGGACATGGAGAAGCTCGGGCCTGGTGATCCGCAGCGGATCGGGGCGTACCGCCTGCTCGCGCGGCTCGGCGCGGGGGGCATGGGCCAGGTGTACCTGGCCCGGTCCGACCGCGGCCGCACGGTCGCCGTCAAGCTCGTCCGGCAGGAGCTGGCCGAGCAGGAGGAGTTCCGGGCCCGCTTCCGGCAGGAGGTGCAGGCCGCCCGCCAGGTCGGCGGCTACTGGACCGCCCCGGTCCTGGACGCCGACACCGACGCCGACATCCCCTGGGTCGCCACCGGCTACGTCGCCGGCCCCAGCCTCCAGAGCGTCGTCGGACACGACCACGGCGCCCTCCCCGAGCGCTCCGTACGCATCCTCGCCGCCGGGCTCGCCCACGCGCTCCAGGACATCCACACCGCCGGGCTGATCCACCGCGACCTCAAGCCGTCCAACGTCCTCGTGACCATCGACGGACCCCGCGTCATCGACTTCGGTATCGCGCGCGCCCTGGAGACCGTCACCGACGGTGGCCTCACCCGCACCGGCGCGCTCGTCGGCTCGCCCGGCTTCATGGCCCCCGAGCAGGTGCGCGGCGACCGCGTCACCTCCGCCTGCGACGTCTTCTGCCTGGGCTCCGTCCTCGCCTACGCCGCCACCGGCGCCCTGCCCTTCGGCAGCGCCAACTCCGGTGTGCACGCGCTGATGTTCCGTATCGCGCAGGAGGAACCCGACCTGGAGGAGCTGCCCGAGGGCCTCCACGACCTCGTACGGGACTGCCTGAAGAAGGAGCCCGCCGAGCGGCCGACGCTGGCGCAGATCCTGGAGCGTACGGGCGCCGAAAACACGGTCTTCGCCGGACGCTCCCGCGACCCGTGGCTGCCGAGCGCCCTCGTCGCCCAACTCGGCCGCCGTGCCGTGGAGCTGCTCGACACGGAGGACCCGGAGGACCCCATCGCGCCCAAGGGGACGGGCGGTCCGGAGGGCGCGGCCGGTCCGGGAAGGCCCGACCTCACCAAGGAAGCCGCCTCCGCCCCCGCCGCTCTTCCCGCGCTCCCGCCGGCCCCGCCCGAGCACGCCCCGGCCGCGCCCGGCGCTGCCCCGCTGGACCGGCTGCCCACCCAGATCGCGGGCGCCCAGCCGCCCCCGCCGGCCACCCCGCCGGGCCCCGCCGTGTACGGCTACCCGCAGCAGCACCCCCAGCCCGCCCCCGGCTACGGCTACCCGCAGAACCCCTACGGGCAGCAGCCACAGGGCTACGGCGCGTACGGCGGGGCGGCCGCCCCGGCCCTGGGCCCCACGCCGCCCTACGGCCCCACACCCCCGTACGGTCCGGGCGGGGCCGCCCCGCAGCCGCAGCCCGAGCCCCCACGCAAGAACCGCAAGTCCTCAGTCCTCCTCGTGATCGTCGCCCTGGTCGTGGCGCTCGCCGCCGGTGGCTCGGTGTACGCGCTGATGAAGAGGGGCGACGACGGCGGCAAGGAGGACGACGCCAAGGGCGGGAAGAGCACCAGCGCGGCGCCGACCCCCGGGCCCACGACGTCCGAGCCGACGGATCCGCCCAGCTCGGCGGAGCCCTCCGAGTCCGAGGACGACGGCACGATCCCCGAGGAGTTCCTCGGCACCTGGAACGCCACCATCGACAACGCCGACGGCGAGAACACCCGTGAACTCGTCATCCAGCAGGGCGAGGTGGGCGACACCGTGCTCTCGCTCACGGCGGACGGCCCGGCGGGCAGCGGCACCTACCACTGCGTGTTCGAGGCCGAACTGACCGAGGAACCGGACGACGACGGCCCCCTCCAGATCGGCCCGTCCACGGTCACGGTCGGCGAACCGGCGACGTCCTGCACCCCGGGCGAGGCCACCGAGGTCAGCCTCCTCCCCGACGGCCGCCTGCGCCGGGTCAACACGGAGTCGGGCGAATCACTGACGTACGCGAAGACCTCGTAAGGGGCGCGGGGCCGTGCCGATACGCGGCTCCGCCACGTGGGCGCGAGCAACCACGACGATCGCGCACCCGCCGACGCACGAGAACCCGCCGCGCTCTCCAAGAACCCACCCGGCTCTCCCAAGAACCCGCCGCACCCCGAGGTGTCACCGAGCCTCCGGCGGCCGCTGCCGAGGCATGTTCGGCCGAGCCCCCGGAGGCATGGGCATGCGCCCCACACCCCCGCCTTCGGCCCCCCGCCCGACGACCCCGACCGTCTGGATCCCCAGCGGCCCGGTCCCGCTCCGGAACTCCACCATCCAGTCCGCCGTCTCGGCCCGCACCAGCTCCGTCACGTCCTCACAGAACCGCCGCAGCACCCCGAGACACCGCTCCGCCGCCTCCCCGGCCGTCCCCTCCGCCGGCCCGAGCACCTCCCGCACGCTCTCCGACGCCCAGTCGAACTGCAGCACCTGGAGCCGCCGCTGCACCGCCTGCGCCGTGGCCACGTCCCGCATCCACCCGGAGGTCACCCCGAAGAACCGGTCCCCGGCCACGCACGCCACACACAGCAGCAGTGCCAGATATCCCCAGGGCGCCACCCCGCCCATCACCCCGGTCAGATCGATCAACGGCAGCGCGCCCCCGATCAGCGCCCCCGCCGCGGCCCCCACCCGCAGCACTCGCGCCCCCCGCCGCTTCCACACCCGGTCGGCGAGATACCACGCGGCGGTGTCCAGCGCCCCCCGCTCCACCCACCGGTACAGCTCGTCCAGCCGTTCCGCCGGCGCCCCCCAGTCCCCGTGCGGAAACGGCCGCCCGGTCAGATCGCCGACCCAGGGCAGGGCCCCGTCCCCCCACCCGTCGTACGGGACCCCCTCGGGCTGCATCTCCGGCTGACTCACCCGGCACTCCCTACCTACTGACGACGGTGACGGTGCGCACGTGCGTCGGGGTGGCTCCTGACGCGCGGGACCCCTTCCTACCGCCCAATGGGTGGCGAAGACTCCGGTTTCACCACTTTTCCCCCTGGAAAGAGCCCTTGATCAGGTATACGAATCCCCGCAGACTCACTCGAAAGAGTGGCTGAGCACGGGCGGTGCCGACCACGTAGGCTCGGTGCCGAAGCCCCAGGAACTCATGCGAGGAGCTGATCGTGATCCCCGGTGGTGGCCAGCCCAATATGCAGGCGCTGCTCCAGCAGGCCCAGAAGATGCAGCAGGACCTGGCGAAGGCGCAGGAGGAACTCGCGCGGACGGAGGTCGACGGCCAGGCGGGCGGCGGTCTGGTGAGGGCCACCGTCACGGGCTCCGGCGAACTGCGCGCGCTCAAGATCGACCCCAAGGCGGTGGACCCGGAGGACACGGAGACCCTCGCCGACCTGATCGTCGCGGCCGTCCAGGCGGCCAACGAGAACGCCCAGACCCTCCAGCAGCAGAAGCTCGGTCCGCTGGCCCAGGGCCTCGGCGGCGGCAGCGGCATCCCCGGCCTGCCTTTCTAAGGAGGCGGGTGGCCAACTACCGTACGTACTGAACGAACCCAGGGAAGGACGGCAGTCCGTTGTACGAAGGCGTGGTCCAGGACCTCATCGACGAGCTGGGGCGGCTGCCCGGCGTCGGTCCCAAGAGCGCGCAGCGGATCGCCTTCCACATCCTGCAGGCGGAGCCGACGGACGTGCGGCGTCTGGCGCAGGCCCTCCTCGAAGTGAAGGCGAAGGTCCGCTTCTGCGCGACCTGCGGCAATGTCGCACAGGAGGAGCTGTGCAACATCTGCCGCGACACGCGCCGCGACCCCACGGTCATCTGTGTCGTGGAGGAGCCCAAGGACGTGGTCGCCGTCGAGCGCACCCGCGAGTTCAGGGGCCGCTACCACGTCCTCGGCGGCGCGATCAGCCCGATCGAGGGCGTCGGCCCCGACGACCTGCGCATACGAGAGCTGCTGGCCCGCCTGGCCGACGGAACGGTCACCGAACTGATCCTCGCCACGGACCCGAATCTCGAAGGCGAGGCCACGGCCACGTACCTCGCCCGCATGATCAAACCCATGGGCCTCAAGGTCACCCGCCTGGCCAGCGGCCTCCCGGTGGGCGGCGACCTGGAATACGCGGACGAGGTGACCCTCGGCCGCGCCTTCGAGGGGAGACGATTGCTGGATGTCTGACGCCACGCTGCACGCGACAGGTCAGAACCCGGACGACTTCGCGGTTCAGATCGCGGACCAGATCGAGAGCTTCCTGGTCGCCGTCTCGGAGGTGGCGAAGGGCGACGAGCCGGACTCGGCCGTCCCCTTCCTCCTCCTGGAGGTCTCCCAGCTGCTCCTGGCCGGCGGTCGCCTCGGCGCGCACGAGGACATCGTCCCCGACGAGCGGTACGAGCCCGACCTGGGCCCCGAGGGCGACGTCGACGTGCTGCGCGAACGCCTCGCCACGATGCTCGAACCGATCGACGTCTACTCCGAGGTCTTCGACCCGTACGAGCCCCGCAAGGCGCCGGTGCCCGCCCGGATCTCCGACGACCTCGCCGATGTGATCGCCGACCTCCGCCACGGCATGGCCCACTACCGCGCGGGCCGCCACACGGAGGCCCTGTGGTGGTGGCAGTTCTCGTACTTCTCCAACTGGGGCTCGACGGCCTCGGCGACGCTCCGCGCGCTCCAGTCGCTGGTGGCGCACGTCCGCCTGAACCAGCCTCTCGCCGAACTGGACGGTCTCGACACCGACCAGGAAATGATGGGCGACGAGACCCTGGAGTTCGAGGCGGGCCAGGTCATGGCGGAGGAGATCGGGGGCCCGCTGGGCCTCGGGAAGGCGAAGCAGCCGTAGCCGCGGCGGACGCCGGGCACTGTCCCTTCGGCCGACACCCGAAGGGACAATACCGGCCAACTCCCTTGATCCGTAGGTTGATCGCACCAGCCAGATCAACGCCTACGCAAGGGGAGAACCGTGCGCGACAGCTCCGCCCGCCGCCTCACGACAGCCGCCGTAGCCGCGGCGGCCGGACTGGCCGTACTGGCCCCGACGGCCGCCCAGGCCCTGGACTCGACCGCCGCGCGGCCGACCGCGATATCCCGGTCGATCGCGTCGGCCGCGCCGGTCGGGTCGGTCGCGTCGGCCGCGGCGAAGCAGCCGGCCAAGCTCACGGTCGCGAGCTACATCACGTACCTCAAGCAGCAGAAGACCCCCGAGGCCAGGAAGACGCTCGCCGCCTTCCGTTCGCTGTCGAAGACCCGGCAGGCCAAGTTCGTCGGCTATCTCCAGAACCGGAAGGTCTACTGGCAGCTGGTCGACCACTCCTGGGGCAAGATCGGCCAGAGCGTCCACCACGTGGAGACGGCGTTCAACAAGGACGTCAAGATCGTCAGCGACGCGACCAGCAAGCGGGCCAAGGACAAGAACCGCACGGTCACACTGACGCACACGGTCACCGAGTACATCTACGGCATCCCCGTGACCTCGGAGCAGGTCCACCTCTCCTACCGCGCCCCCGCCGACCGCATCACCGCCGTCGTGAGCGCCAAGGCCAAGGTGACGAACGTCAACGCCGCGATCACGATCAAGGGCGACACCCGCTCCGCCATCGGAGCGGAGGGCTCCAGCGCGAGCGCGGCCACGTTCTGGATCGCCACCCCGAACGTGAAGTCCTTCGGCAAGGCGGAGCGCTCCGAACACCGCGTCTCGGGCCGACCGGAGGGCACGTGGGAGGCACAGCTGCACAGCTACTGACTTCCTCACGGGGCTCGGCGGAGGGCGGTTACGGGCGGTAGCGTAGGCACCGCCGTACCCGCCCGTACCCCCGACCGCACCCGACAAGAACCGGAGTCAGCGACGTGGCCGTCCTCCTGTTCCTGCTCATCGCCGTGGCCCTGACCGCCGCCGTGCTGGGCCCCCGCGCCCTGCTGAGGGCGGCCTGGTCGGAACGGGAACCGGTGGTGGCGCTCTGGGCATGGCAGTGCCTGGTGGCCACGGCGTTGCTGAGCTGCCTGGCCGCCCTGGTCCTGGGCGCGGCGGCGGTCTTCGAGACGGTCCGCACGCACGCCTTCGCTCCCGCGCCCCCGGCCGTCACCGCGGCGTACGACCTGACGGCCGCGCCGCGCTGGACGGCCGTACTGACCCTGCTGCTGGCCTGCGGGGCGGCGTGGAGTGGCGCGATGCTGGTCAGGGAGCTGGTCGAGGCCGGCCGCCGACGCCACCTGCGCCGGGCGCACCTGCGTGAGCGGGCCCCCGACCTCCCGGCGGGCCTGCCGCAGCCGAAGGGCCCGTTGCTGGTCCTGGAGGACGAGTACCCCGACGCCTGGTTGATGCACGGCACGCCACCCCAACTGGTCGTGACGACAGGCGCGTTGGCCAAACTGAGCGACCGTCAGCTGGACGCGGTACTGGCCCATGAACTCGGCCACGCCCGCGCCCGCCACGACTGGCTCCTCCACCTCTCCACGGCCCTAGCCACGGGTTTCCCCCGCATCCCCCTCTTCGCCCACTTCGCCGACCAGACCCACCGCCTGGTCGAACTGGCAGCCGACGACACGGCGTCCCGCCGCTGCGGCCACCTCACGACGGCCCTGGCCCTGATCGAGCTGAACCAACACCGAGGCGTCCTGACCTGCGCGAACACCCGCCGCCTCCTGGGCGACCGAGTGGAACGCCTGCTGGAGCCCCCGCCCCGCCTGGACCGAGTCCGCCGCACGGCAACGACAGCTGCCGCAGGCCTCCTGGCCCTCGTCCCCCTCCTCATCGCGTTCGCACCGGCGCTGGGGACGCTGTGATGGAGTCGAGCAGCAGCTCGGCGTCCACATAAGGGGATTCGCGCGTCGGGTTGGACCACCAGCGCAGTGGCCAGGTGTTCCCCTCCAGGGCCGGGATGCCGACGAAGGTGACGGTACGGATGTTCGTCATCCCGAAGCGGTGCACGCCGAGCGGCCACTCGTGCCGCTGCACCGACCCCGGCGGCACCAGGAAGTACAGCCACCGGTTCCCCGTCACCTCGTACACGATCGGCCCGGCGTCCCCGTCCGCCGCGTCGATGAGCCGCCACGCGACGGCCCGTCCGCGATCGCCCTCGATCCGCACGGCGTCGAAGTGCACGCCGATCACCCGGAGCCGGTGTCCTGACATTGGGACCCAGTGGGGTCGCTGAATTGCGCTGGTCATGGTCACACGGTGGCGATGGGAGGGCTACGCTCGGTAGTGACTGAGGTGATACACGCCGAGGTGTATCGGTCGGAGGTGCGCGCTGTGTCGGGCCAGTACAACTCCAATTCACAACCGCCGGTTGCCTGGCGGTACGGCGGCAACCAGATGAAGCGCTGGCGCACGAAGGCGAACGTGAGTCGGGAGGAGCTGGCGGAGGCCGCGAACTACTCGCCGGACACGATCAAGTCGATGGAGCAGGGGGTGCGGATGCCGACCCCGAGAGCGCTCGATGTGGCGGACGAGTTGTGCAGGGCGGAGGGGTTGCTGAGTGCGGCCAAGGACTACTTGCAGAGGGAGAAGTACCCCGCGCGGGCGCAGGACTTCATGCTGCGTGAGAGGGAAGCGATCAGTCGGTGGTCGTACGAGGTGGCGTTGGTGCCGGGGTTGTTGCAGACGGAGGGGTACGCCAGGACCCTGATCGAGAGCCGCTATCCACCCCTGGACGAGGCGACGGTAAAGGAACGGATCGCGGCACGTCTGGAGAGGCAGAGCATTCTTACGGAGCGAAAGCCGCCGGTGGCCTTGAGCTTCGTGCTCTATGAGGCGGTGCTGCGCAGTCCCCAGGTGAACGCTGAGCAGCTGCACCGCTTCCTGGATGCGGGGCGCCTGCGGAACGTCCTGCTGCAGGTGCTGCCTTTCGAACGAGCCATCAGCGCGGCGCTCTTGGGGCCGATGGTGGTGCTGGAGACGCATGACCACGAGCGGTTCGTCTTCACGGAGGGCCCGTTCGCCAGCGAACTCACGGCCGACCCGGAGATTGTCAGCCGTGTGACCGAGCGACTTAGCATGATCCGCGCGCAGGCCCTCAGCCCCGCTGAATCGGCCCGTTTCATCGAGCGGATGGTGGATGAGTGATGAAGTGGTTCAAGTCGACCTACAGCGACGACGAAGGGGGCGACTGCGTCGAAGTCGCCTTCTCCACCGCTCACTTGACGGTGCACGTCCGCGACTCCAAAAACCCAACCGGCCCCACCCTCACCCTCGCCGCCCCCGCCTGGAACGCCTTCATCTCCGCAGGTCAGCCCGGAGCTTGAGCCCCGGGACCCGAGCTCTTCCATGGGGTTTCCAAGATTCTGGGCTGGGTGAAAAACCAACCCAACCAACCCTGTCTGTACGTGAGTTGAAGGGGCGTAACTCGAACGGGTGACGTTCCGTGATCGACTTGCTTCGGAACGTGAAGCCACTCTAGGTTCGCGGCAACCGACCAAATAGATCGGCCCCGGCCGGTGCGCCAACACCAGTGCCAGGGCCTAGACCTACGCATCGAAGAGGAAGTTCGATCGTGGCTTACGCGCAGCCTAGTCCTGCCCTGCCTTCCCCGTCCCACCCGATGGCCAAAACGGGTTACGGAAAGCGTTCCGTGGGTGACGAAGACCCGCACGCGGACCCGGACTTCGCACACCTGAGCCCTCGCGACGCCGAGATTGCCGTCTTCATCGACCACCTCGAAGACGGTCACGCCATGAGCCAGAAGGCGATCGCGGAGGCACACCCCCGCTACGGCCAGCAAGCCGTGCGCACCTCGACGGGGCGCCTCGTCCACGCCGGCCATCTGCGCTGGATCAGGGAGCACCTCACGATCGAGGGCAACTCGATGCGGTGGGTGACGCGGACGTACTGGTCGCGTATGCCCAGGCCGGTGGAGTGGTGGGCGAACTTCGCGCGGGAGCGCGACGGCAGGGACGTGACGGAGCACTACCAGTCGGGACTGGCCCGGATCGAGGAGAACGGGCCCGCCGACGAGGCGCACGAAGAACCGGCCCAGGAGGCCGAGCCCGCCGAGCCCGTTGACGCTGAGCCCGCCGCCCCTGAGCCCGGCACCGCCTATCAGACCCTCGCCGAACTCCGCTCCGCAGACGCCCGTATGCCGCTGTCCGACGCGGACTGCCACTCGCTCGAATCCCTCGTCACGGAATGGCTGTCGCGTGGTGCGACGCCGCACGACGTCACCAAGGCCCTGACCGACGGTCTGCCGTCCTCCGTGACCAACCCGGGCGGATTCGCCCGCAAACGATTGGAGAACAAGATGCCCCCGATGAAGCCGAAGCGCGCGAAGGTCAGGCAGAAGGCCGCCGGACGTCGCGCCCGTGTCGACCGAGTGATCATGATCTGCGGTATGTGCGAGGCCGACGAACGAACGGTCGAGCTCGTCAACGGGCTGTGCCGTGAGTGCCTGGCGTTGTGCGAAGCCGAGGGGCCGATGCCGGTGTACAGCTTCGTCCCGGACACGTTCCTCCCCGCCCCGCGCGACGGCGGCCTGCCGGGCGCCGACGAGGTCGTGGACGTCACGGCCCGGGTGGAGGAGCTGCGCCGAGCGGCGGGCGTGGGGCGCTGGAAGTGACGCGGCCCGCACACCACGAGCGGGGCGGTCCTCCTGTGGGAGACCCGCCGGAAGGGAGGGACGTATGAGCGTGCAGGACGTGCCGGTCAGGGCACCATGGAGTCGAGGAGGCGACGCCATGACCCCCAGGACCGAGCACCGGCCACAGATGTCCGTCGAGGAGTTCGAGGAGCTGGAACGCCATGCCCCGGAGACCGTGTGGCTGGAGTTCATCAATGGAAGGGTCGTGGTCAAGCCCATGGCGGACGGCAACCATCGCGAGATGATCGCATGGCTGCAGCGGGTGTGCATGCAGCATCGCCCTGATCTTTGGCTGCACCCGGAGAGTGGCCTCAAGACGGAGCGTTACCGCAAGGGGCGCGCCCGTGCCGATGGGGTTCTTGTGCGTGTGGGCGGTCTCAAGGGGCAAGGCGAGTGGTCGGAGGCCGACAGCGCGCTGATGGCAGTGGAGGTCACGTCGTACGACTCCGATACGCACCAGCGTGACCGAATCGAGAAGCCCGACGGTTACGCCGCCGCAGGCATTCCCGTCTACCTCCTCATCGACCGTGACGACGGCTCGGTCGTGGTGTTCAACCAGCCGGAGGGCGGGCGGTACCGGCACGAGGAGAAGCTGCCCTTCGGAGCCACCGTCAAGCTCCCCGACCCGGTGAACATCACCCTCGACACCGAGCCCCTCAAGGAGTTCGTGGACTGAGCCGACCCCGGCCCCGGGGTGGCCACCTACACCCCCACCGAGGGTGATCGAGTCGTCGCCGTACGTCAATTGGCGGGCTCTTGTCCGGCCCCTGTACATCCGCTGCACAGGCCCTAACCGGCGGAACGCGAATCTGGAGTCACTTCCACCGCACAAGAAGCGGAGGCAAGTAACACCCCGCATTCGCACAGGAGTTAGCGATGACCCGCAAGAACCGCATACGCGCCGCCATCGTCACTGCCACCGCCCTCGCCACCGTCGGTACCGTCACCGCCGGCGTCAGCATGGCCGGAGCCGAGCACCACGCGCCGAAGAAGCCGAAGAAGGCTTCCGAGAAGCAGATCGCCGCGCTGTTCGACGGCTGGAACAAGTCCCTGCGGACCGGCGACGCCAAGAAGGTCGCCGACCGGTACGCCAAGGACGCGGTGCTCCTCCCGACCGTTTCGAACAAGGTCCGCACCGACCGCGCCGGGATCGTCGACTACTTCGAGCACTTCCTCGCCAACAAGCCGGTCGGCAAGAAGATCGAGACCCACATCAACATCCTCGACAGCAACTCAGCCCTCGACGCCGGTGTGTACGAGTTCACACTCACCGACCCGAAGACGGGCAAGAAGCGCGTCGTCGAGGCCCGCTACACCTACGAGTACGAGAAGCGGAACGGCGTGTGGAAGATCGTCAACCACCACTCCTCCGCGATGCCCGAGGGCTGATCACCGACACCGGCCTCCACAGCCGTGGCTGAGCCGACCACCCCCCGGCTCAGCCCCCTTCCCCGGCGCTCAGCCCCCCGCGTGCCGCGCCGCACGCAGCGTGAGCGCCACGCACAACCCGCCCCCGGGCGCGTCCCGCAGGGTCACGGTGCCGCCGTCGTCCGTCACCAGTTGCTTGACGACGGCGAGCCCGAGGCCCGAACCGGACTTCCCGGTGAGGCCCTGGCCGCGCCAGAAGCGGTCGAAGGCGCGGGACTTCTCGGCATCCGACATGCCGGGCCCCTCGTCCAGCAGCGACAGCTCCACCTCGTCGCCCCGGGCGTCCACCCGAACCGTGATCATGCCGCCGTCCGGCGACACCTCCAAAGCGTTCGAGAGCACGTTGTCCAGGACCTGGTCCAGATGACCGGGACTGGCCAGCACAAGCAGCCGGCCGTCGGCACTCCCCCTGAGCGTGATGGTGACTCCACGCTCGTCGGCGGCCGGCCTCCACACGTCCAGCCGCTCCTGGATGACGTCCCGGAGCGTCAGCGGTTCCGCCGCCGTCACCTTCGCCTCGGCCCGCGCCAGCACCAGCAGGCCGTTGACCAGGCGGCTCATCCGGACCACCTCGGCCGTGGCCTGCTCCACGTCCTCCCGTACGAACTCGTCGTCCGTCCCGTCCGCGATGTTGTCCAGGGACAGCCGCAGAGCGGTCAACGGCGTGCGGAGCTGGTGCGAGGCGTCGGCCACGAAGATGCGCTGCGAGGCGATCAGGGTGTCCAGGCGCTCACCGGCCTGGTTCAGCGTGCGGGCCAGGGTCTGGGTCTCCTGGGGGCCCGTCACGGGGGAACGGGCCGTCAGGTCCCCGTCGCTGAGCTTGCTCGCCATCTCGTTGAGCTGGAGGAGGGGGCGGGTGAGGCGGCGGGCCACGAAGACGCCGATGACGGCCGCCGCCCCGAGGACGAGGACGGCCAGCGCGGCCCGGAAGCCCCAGATCGTCCAGAGGCGGGTGGTGAGGTCGTCGGTGGAGAACACGACGCGTACGGCGCCGACCACCTCGTCCGCCCCCGCCGCGCGGGCGGGGACCGTGACCACCAGGTGCTTGCCCCAGATGAAGTCCGAGCCCCAGTCCTCTGTCTTCTTGCCGTCCCGCAGCGCCTTGGTCAGCGCCGAGTCCTGGGCGGGCGCGTCCAGGCCTTTCGCCGTGCACCCGTTGGTGGCGGTCACCTGGACCGTGATCTCGTCGCGGTCGTACGCCTTGGCCATACGGGTCAGGGCCGCGCAGGACGCTTCGTCGCCGTTGCCCAGCAGCTTGGCCATGGTCTTGGCCTCGCGCCCGACCGAGTTGACGGTGTCACCCCGCAGCTGCGCGGTCAGCGTGAACGCCACCGGCACGGTGAACAGCGCGATCGCGACGGCGACAAGGAGGACGTAACTGCGGAGCAGCTGACGGATCATGACGCGCCGGAGCCCTCACTGCCGGCGCCGCCCGCCCCCGCGCTCTCGTTCACGATGAGCCGGAACCCCACCCCCCGCACCGCCTCGATCGTGATCGCCCCCGCCAGCTTCCGCCGCAGTGCCGCCACATGCACATCGAGCGTCTTCGTCGGGCCGAACCAGTTCGCGTCCCAGACGGCCTCCATGATCTGCTCGCGCGACATCAGCGCGCCCGGCTCCTCGGTGAGGAAGGCCAGCAGGTCGTACTCCTTGGGGGCCAGCGCCACCTCCGTGCCGTCCAGGTGGACGCGCGCGGCCTTGCGGTCGACGGTGAGCCGGTCGCCGTAGCGGTCGGGGCCGGCCGGGGGAGCGTCGGCGGCGCGCGGCTGCACGCGGCGCATCACCGCCCTTATCCGGGCGATGACCTCGCGTACGCCGAAGGGCTTGGAGACGTAGTCGTCGGCGCCCAGCTCCAGACCGACCACCCGGTCCGTCTCGTCGCTGCGCGCGCTGATCACGATGATCGGCACAGCACTGCGGTCCCGCAGCGACTTGCAGACGTCGAGGCCGTCGGTGTCGGGCAGGCCGAGGTCGAGCAGCACGACGTCGTACGGCTCCTCGTACGAGAGCGCCGCGCCGCCCGTCGACACCCATTCCACCTCGAAGCCGTATCGCAGCAGCCCACGCCGGAGCGACTCGGCGACCGGCTCGTCGTCTTCCACCAGAAGTACGCGCACGGGCCGACCTTAATACTTGAAAGTTGCGCTTCCGCTTGGATCGGTGGCTCTCGTGTGACTCGGGGCACTTTTCCGCACTGTCGCAGACTGTTCGGTGACGGTGTGGGCAGAGACGTTCCCGGAGCGGTCGGATGTCCGGGCGAGAAGCCGGGTGAAAACCGGGGGACGTCCGGAGAAAACCCAGGTGATCAAGGGGTGAGCGGGACATCTCACCATGCGGTACCAGGGGAGGGCATTTCGACCGCTCGTTAGACTGAGCCGACCGCAGTACGTGTGTATGTGCGGAACAGGACTGAACCGAGCGAGGAGCGCACGTGGGCCTTGTCGTGCAGAAGTACGGAGGTTCCTCCGTAGCCGATGCCGAGGGCATCAAGCGCGTCGCCAAGCGAATCGTGGAAGCGAAGAAGAACGGCCACCAGGTGGTCGTCGTCGTTTCCGCGATGGGCGACACGACGGACGAGCTGATCGATCTCGCCGAGCAGGTATCGCCGATTCCTGCCGGACGCGAGTTCGACATGCTGCTGACCGCCGGAGAGCGGATCTCCATGGCACTGCTGGCCATGGCGATCAAAAACCTGGGCCACGAGGCCCAGTCGTTCACCGGCAGCCAGGCAGGCGTCATCACCGACTCGGTCCACAACAAAGCCCGGATCATCGACGTCACGCCCGGTCGGATCCGTACGGCGCTGGACGAGGGCAACATCGCGATCGTCGCCGGGTTCCAGGGCGTCAGCGCGGACAGCAAGGACATCACGACCCTCGGTCGTGGCGGGTCGGACACGACCGCCGTCGCGCTGGCCGCCGCGCTCGACGCCGAGGTCTGTGAGATCTACACCGACGTCGACGGCGTCTTCACCGCCGACCCGCGGGTCGTGAAGAAGGCGAAGAAGATCGACTGGATCTCTTCCGAGGACATGCTCGAACTGGCCTCGTCCGGTTCGAAGGTGCTGCTCCACCGCTGTGTGGAGTACGCCCGCCGCTACAACATCCCGATCCACGTCCGCTCGTCCTTCTCCGGACTGCCGGGCACCTGGGTCAGCAACGAGAAGCCAGAGTCGCAAGGGGACCACAAGGTGGAGCACGCCATCATCTCCGGAGTCGCCCACGACGTCTCCGAGGCCAAGGTCACGGTCGTCGGCGTCCCGGACAAGCCGGGCGAGGCCGCCGCGATCTTCCGCGCCATCGCGGACGCCGAGGTCAACATCGACATGGTGGTGCAGAACGTCTCCGCCGTGACGACCGGTCTGACGGACATCTCCTTCACCCTCCCCAAGACCGAGGGCCGCAAGGCCATCGAGGCCCTGGAGAAGAACAAGGGCGCCATCGGCTTCGACTCGCTGCGCTACGACGACCAGATCGGCAAGATCTCCCTGGTCGGCGCCGGGATGAAGACCAACCCGGGAGTCACCGCCTCCTTCTTCGAGGCGCTCTCCGACGCGGGCGTGAACATCGAGCTGATCTCGACCTCCGAGATCCGCATCTCGGTCGTCACCCGCGCCGACGACGTCCCGAACGCCGTGCGTGCCGTGCACACGGCGTTCGGTCTCGACTCCGACAGCGACGAGGCCGTGGTCTACGGAGGCACCGGCCGATGAACGTCCGTTCCGCCCATGCCGGAGACCCCGGCCGTTGATGGCCGGGTCCGCCAAGGCGGTCGGGCCGACGCTCGCGGTCGTGGGTGCGACCGGGGCCGTCGGCACGGTCATGCTCCAGATCCTGTCCCACCGCGCGGACATCTGGGGCGAGATCCGTCTGATCGCCTCCCCGCGCTCGGCCGGCCGCAAGCTGGCCGTGCGCGGGAGGCAGGTCGAGGTCGTGGCCCTGTCGGAGGAAGCCTTCGACGGGGTCGACATCGCCCTGTTCGACGTACCGGACGAGGTGGCGGCCCACTGGGCGCCGATCGCCGTGTCCAAGGGCGCGGTCGTGGTGGACAACTCGGGCACCTTCCGGATGCACCCGGAGGTGCCCCTCGTGGTCCCCGAGGTCAACCCGCACGCCGTACGCGTCCGGCCGCGCGGCATCATCGCCAACCCCAACTGCACGACCCTCTCGATGATCGTGGCGCTCGGCGCACTGCACGCCGAGTTCGGGCTACGCGGGCTGGTGGCCTCCTCGTACCAGGCCGTGAGCGGCGCGGGCCGGGCCGGCGTGGAGACCCTGCGGCAGCAGATCGCCCTCGTCGCCGGTACGTCACTGGGGACCAACCCCGGAGACGTACGGCGGGCCGTGGGCGACAACACCGGGCCGTTCCCGGAGCCGGTGGCGTTGAACGTCGTGCCGTGGGCGGGTTCGTTGCGCGAGGACGGCTGGTCCTCGGAGGAGATGAAGGTGCGGGACGAGTCCCGCAAGATCCTCGGACTGCCGCGGCTGCCGGTCGCCGTGACCTGCGTACGGGTGCCCGTGGTCACCGCCCACTCGCTCACGCTCCACGCCCGCTTCGAGAGCGAGGTCACGGTCGCCAAGGCGCGTGAGATCCTCGCCACGGCGCCGGGGGTCGTGCTCTACGACGACCCGGGCGCGGGGGAGTTCCCCACTCCCGCCGATGTGGTCGGCACCGACCCGACCTGGGTCGGGCGGGTACGCCGGGCCCTCGACGATCCGACGGCGCTCGAACTCTTCGTGTGCGGCGACAATCTGCGCAAGGGTGCGGCTTTGAACACCGCGCAGATCGCGGAGTTGGTGGCGGCGGAGTCGGCGTAGACCGCTCTGCAGGACGCCCTGGGCGCCGTTGTCGGTGGTGGCGTGTAAGTTCTTCGAGTCGACGGTTCGTCCGTCGAAGGATTTCCGGGTTGATTCAGGCCTCCCGGTGATCGAGGATTTCCCTCCCCGTTCTCCGCAACCGCGCGGAGGACGGGGAGCGTCTTTAACGAGCGTCCTTCGGCGGGGCTGGGCGCAGCACACTTGGGGCATAGGGGAAGAGCTGGTACGCATGAGGGCGTTCGACGCGCTGCCCGGTTTCTGGCCGGTTGTGCCAACGGATGTACGGATCGTGCCAACAGATGCGCGGTCTGACGCAAAAGTGATGCCTGTCGCGTACAACCCCTACGGGGGGATGCGTGTCCAACAGGCGTGGCAGAGGTACTCGACTTCACTGCGGTACAGACGAGGGGCGCCGCCCTTCGTCCAGTCCGCCGTCCCCGCATGCCCGGTGCGCCCGGCGGCATGCCGGTGATCGCCCCCATGCCCGCTGCGCGGTCCACCCGCATCCCGAACCAGCGCGACGGCGCCGATGAGACGACCACGGCCGCCGGCACGACGGTCGACCATCTCACCGAGACCTATCGCGCTCACTACCGTTCACTTCTCGGTCTCGCGGCGCTCCTCCTCGACGACACGGCCTCCTGCGAGGACGTCGTCCAGGAGGCGTTCATCCGCGTGCACTCGGCGCGCAAACGCGTCCGTGACCCTGAGAAGACGCTCGCCTATCTGCGCCAGACGGTCGTGAACCTCTCACGCTCCGCGCTGCGCCGCCGCATACTCGGCCTGAAGCTGCTGTCGAAGCCGATGCCGGACATGGCGAGCGCCGAAGAGGGCGCGTACGACCAGCTGGAGCGCGACTCGCTGATCAAGGCGATGAAGGGGCTCCAGCGCCGTCAGCGCGAGGTCCTGGTGCTGCGCTACTTCGCGGACATGACCGAGGCCCAGGTCGCCGAGACGCTCGGGATATCCCTGGGCTCGGTCAAGGCGTACGGCTCCCGCGGCATCGCGGCCCTGCGCGTCGCCATGGAGGCGCCGGCATGAGCGGGGGCGGAGTCGGCAAGGGTGACGGGGCCGGTCGGGACGACGAGTTCGACCGGGACGACGCGGTCACCAGGGATGACGTGGTCACCAGTGACGACGCGGTCACCAGTGACGACGAGTTCGACCGGGACGACCCGGTCACCGGGGACGACGCGGTCACCGGCAACGACGCGGTCACCAGGGATGAGGCGTTCAGCAGGGACGACGAGTCCGGCGAGCGCGGCGAGGTCGGCGAGCGTGGCCAGGTCGGCAGCGGCGATGCGCGCGGCAAGGCGGGCGCGTTCGGTAAAGGGGACGCGTTCGGCAAGGGCCGGGACGACGGGATCAGTGGTCTCGCCGGGCTCGGTGGGACCTCCGGGTTCGTCGGGGCCTCAGGTCATTCCGGGCCTTCGGGTCTCTCCGGATCCTCAGGTCTCTCCGGGGCCTCGGGTCTCTCCGGATCCTCGGGCCGTTCGGGGCACTTGGGTGTCGCCGGGACCGACAAGCACGACGGACGCGCCTCGTGGGGGCGCGGGCGGAGCGAGCGCGTCGGGGGGCGCGCGCTCGACGAGCACGAAGAAACGCAATCGCACGCTGGGAACGGAACTGTGAATCACGGCCCCGACGGGTTCGACTCGGACGAACTGGCGCTGCGTAGTCTGCTGCACCAGACCGTGTCGGACATCGAGCCCCGAGACGGCACACTCGACCACCTACGACGCGCGGTACCGGCCCGCCGGGCGCGCAAGCGTCAGGCCGTCGTCGGCATGGCGGCCGCCGCGCTCTTCGTCGGCACGGCGATCCCCGCCCTCGTCCATGTCTCCAACTCCACCGGCTCCGACCCCAACCCCTCGGTGGTCGGCCACGGTTCGCAGACCCAGGGCAACGCCGGCCAGTCCAAGGGCCAGTCCGGCAGCGGCGGTTCGTCGGGTGGTGATTCCGGGGCCTCCAAGGGCTCCGGTAAGGACGCCGACAAGGACAAGGGCGACAAGGACAAGGGCCAGTCGACGGTGAACCCCGAGGTGACGGCGACGGCCGCGGGCGCCGCGGCGTGCACGGCCGAGCAGCTCGCCAGCGCCGGTTCCGGCGTCAGCGCCCCCGACTCCGTCGGCGCGGTCTACGGCTACTTCCGGGTGTCCAACACCTCCAGCAACATCTGTACGGTCGCCGGCGCGGGCGGTATGAGCCTCACGCCGGGGGGTGCCGCGGACCAGTCGAAGATCACCGTGGCGGACCATGTCGCGGGCGACGCGGCGAGCGGCCTTCCCGACCCGTCCCTCTCCGTCGCCCAGATGGAGCTGGCGCCGGGCGCCGCGTACGTGGTGCGGTTCGCCTGGGTGCCCTCGGAGGCCTGCCCCACCAGCAACAGCAGCGGCGGTACCAGCGGAGGCACGGACCCCTCGCCGGACCCGACGCCCACGGACGACGCCTCGGACAACGGCGGCACCGGCACGGACAGCGGCAACACGGTGTCGAGCCAGCTCATCATGGAGGACGGCGGCACGGCCGACGGCAGCGTCACCGTCTCCTACGCGGCGGAGGGCGGCGCGGCGGGCGCGGCGACCACGGTGGGCAACGCGTGCGCGGGCACGGTCTACCGGACGGGGCTGCTGCAGGCGACCTGACCGGGAACGCTTCGGCCGGCTGGGCGGCTGGGCGGCTGGGCGGCTGGGTGGCCGGGTGGCGGGCAGCGGGAACGCTTCGGGCGGCTGCGTGGCGGACAGCGGGAACGCTTCGGACCGGGGCTAGGTGGCGGGTTCCGTTTCCCGTGCCTGGCCCGCCTGGCCCGCCGCATCCTCCGCCAGACCTTCCGCCGGATTCTCGTCCGGGACCAGGCCCAGCTCCGCGTCCCGGACGAACTCCACCTCGCGGCGCAGCAGCCGGAACCACATGAACACCACGAAGCCGGCGAAGACGAACCACTCCCCGGTGTAGCCCAGGTTCTGGAACGCCTTCAGGTCCAGGCCCGTGTCCTGCGGCGCGGTCGCGGGCACGGCCTTCATCCCCGAGTCGGCCTTGTCCAGCGTGATCCAGGCGTCGTACAGCTTGTCCGGCACCAGGTTCACGAGCGCCGCCGCGCTGATCGTCCCGGCCTGACCGGCCGGGAGACCGCCCTGCGCGGTCACGCCGTTCGACCCCGGGGTCTCGGAGGCCTGCAGCGCGCCGGTCACGGTGACCTCGCCGGTGGGCGGCGCCGGGGCCCGGTCCGCGTCGGCGTCGCCGGGCAGCCAGCCCCGGACGACGGGCAGGGATTTGCCGTCGTCGGTGCGCAGCAGCGTCAGCACGTAGAACCCGCGCTTGCCGTCGAGACTGCGCTCCGGCACGAGCAACTGCTCCCCGTACCGTCCCGTCGCGATCGCCGGATCGCCCGAGGTCTCCTTGTCCACCGGCAGCAGCTCGTCCAGCGGACGCGCGGCCGGCCGCTTCGACGGGTCGGCCTGCTCGGTCGCGGCCCGGTGGTCCGCCATCCGGTCCTCGAACCGGCTCAGCTGCCAGGACCCCATGAACAGGCAGAAGGGGATGGCGAGCAGCACGAAGACGTTGATCCCCCACCATCGGGGCGTCAGCAGAAACCGGTACACGCCTTCAACCGTACGGTGCCGTCGGCGACGGGCGGGGCGCGGGGGTCCGTACCTCGCGTCCCCCTCTCAGTACCTCTCGACGAGGTGCTCCCGGCCGGCGGGCGGCTCGTACGGCTCGGGCCAGAAGTCGACGACGCCTGATATCAGGCCGCGCTCGTCACCCGTGAAGAAGGAGACGGCGTGCGTCTCCTCCGGCCCGACCGTGACACGCACCCAGGAGACGACCTGCCCCGGCTCCGCGACGATCCGCTCGATCCGGGCATGCCAGTCGCCCGGATACTCCCGGTTGAACCGGACGTACGTCTCCTTGCCGCGGATGCGTTCGCGTGTCTGCGGCAGTGTGTAGACGACGTCGTCGGCCAGTGTCTTGGCGAACGCGGCCCAGTCACGTGCCTCGGCCGCGGCCCAGAAGCTCTCGACGGTCTTGCGTAGATCCGTTACCGGTGTCATGGGGCGAGTGTGCACCCGGCCACTGACAATCGGGCCGGGTCGAGCAGCCGGAGGGGAGTTGTCCACAGGCTGGGGGCCTCGGCAGCGGGTTGTCGGTCGGGGCGGGCAGTATGGGGCCATGACTGACAGCAACGGGTCCAAGCCCCAAGCCGAGATGACGCCGGACCTCGACCACGGGCCGATGCCCGACTGGGAGAAGCGGTTCCGCGCCCCGAGGGTGTCCCTGCCGGACTGGGCGGAGGACGCCCCGCACCGCTCGCTGTTCGTCTCCAACGCCACGGGGACGTACGAGCTGTACGCGTGGGACCGTGCGACGGGCGAGCAGCGCCAGGTCACCGACCGGGCGAACGGCACGACGGACGGCGTGCTCTCGCCCGACGGCGAGTGGATCTGGTGGTTCGACGACAAGGACGGCGACGAGTTCGGCGTATGGCGCCGCCAGCCGTTCTCCGGCGGCCCGGACGAAGAGGCCACACCGGGCCTGGAGCCTTCGTACCCGGCGGGTCTGGCCATCGGCCGCGACGGCCGTACGGCGGTCGTCGGCCGCTCGACGGACGAGGACGGCTCGACGATCCACCTGTCCAGGTACGGCTCGGAGCCGGTCGAGATCTACCGTCACCGGGAGTCGGCCGGCGTCGGCGACCTCTCGCACGACGGCTCGCTCATCGCGATCGAGCACACCGAGCACGGCGACGCGATGCACTCGGCGCTGCGCGTGGTGCGGCCGGACGGTACGACGGTCGCCGAGCTCGACGACACCAAGGGCGGCACGGTCGAGCTGGGCCTGGAGGTGCTCGGCTTCGCTCCGCTCGACGGGGACACGAGGCTGCTCATCGGGCATCAGCGCGGTGGCCGCTGGGAGCCGCTGGTGTGGGACGTCGCGACGGGGGAGGAGACCGACCTCGGCCTCGCGGACCGGCTGGACGGCGATCTGAGCGCCGAGTGGTATCCGGACGGGTCCGCGCTGCTCGTCGTCCACGACTTCGAGGCCCGCAGCGATCTGTGGCGCTACGACCTGGCGTCGCGTCGTCTGGAGCGGGTGGAGACCCCGAAGGGCACGGTGTCGGGGGCCACGGCCCGGCCCGACGGCAGTGTGGAGTACCTGTGGTCGTCCGCCGCCGAGCCGCCGGTCGTCCGCTCCACGACGGGTGAGGTCGTGCTCGACCCGCCGGGCATGAAGAGCCCCGGTTCGGTGCCGGTGGAGGACGTGTGGGTGGAGAGCCCCGGCGGCCGGGTCCACGCCCTGGTGCAGCGCCCGGCGGGCGTCGAGGGCCCCTGCCCCACGGTCTTCGACATCCACGGCGGCCCGACCTGGCACGACAGCGACGCGTTCGCGGCGGCACCGGCGGCCTGGCTCGACCACGGGTACGCGGTGATCCGCATCAACTACCGGGGCTCGACGGGCTACGGCCGCGCCTGGACCGACGCGCTGAAGCACCGGGTCGGCCTCATCGAGCTGGAGGACATCGAGGCGGTCCGGGAGTGGGCGGTGACGTCCGGCCTCGCGGACCCCGAGCGCCTGATCCTCACCGGTGGCTCCTGGGGCGGCTATCTGACCCTGCTCGGGCTCGGCACGCGGCCGGACGCGTGGACCCTGGGGATCGCGGCGGTTCCGGTAGCGGACTACGTCACGGCGTACCACGACGAGATGGAGGCACTGAAGGCGATGGACCGCACGTTGCTGGGGGGTACGCCGGAGGAGGTGCCCGAGCGGTTCGAGGCGTCGTCCCCGCTGACGTACGTCGACGCGGTCAAGGCTCCCGTCTACATCTCGGCCGGCGTGAACGACCCCCGCTGCCCGATCCGGCAGATCGACAACTACGTCGACAGGCTGGCGGCCAGGGAGGCGGTGCACGAGGTGTACCGCTATGACGCCGGGCACGGCTCGCTGGTGGTGGACGAGCGGATCAAGCAGCTGAGGCTTGAACTGGAGTTCGCGGAGCGACACCTGGGGCTCCGCGGCTAGCGGCAGTTCGCCCCCGCGCCCGTGTTGTTGTCATCACGGGCACTGTCATCAGGTGCGCTGTCATCAGGTGCGCTGTCATCAGGGGCGCGGGGAACTGCGCGACAAGCCCCCACCGGCCCGCAGCCATCAAACCGGCCGGGGTCTGGGGGCGCAGCCCCCGGCTCGTGGATGGGACGGGTAGGGGCGGCGGGGGCGAGAACCTCCCCTCGCGCATCGGCGCATCGGCGCATCGGCGCATCGGCGCATCGGCGGGGCGGCGGGGCGGCGGGGCGAGAACCTCCTCCCCCCGCACCGGTGCGGTTGCGGGGGCGGGACCTCCCCTCGCACCCCCACCGGCATGGCTACGCCGTCCGAGCCCGGCGCCCCAACAACTCCGCCAGCCCCCGCCGCGTCGCCGCCAGCACCACCCGGTCCTCGGCCCGCAGTACGTACGTCGGCGGCAGATCCCACACCAGTCCCGAGGCCCGCTGCTCGCCGGGGTCGCCGGCCGCGGCCGCGGCCGTGTCCAGCGCCAGCACCCGCCACGCCCCGGCCCGAAACGACTCCGCCACCGTCCGCCCCTCCAGCCGCGGATGCCCCCGCACCTCCACCGCCGCGAACAGCAGCACCCGCCGCTCCACCGGAATCGCCCCCAGGATCTGCCGCCCCACCATCGCCCCGGCGAACGCGGGCGCGGCCAGATGCGTCACGCTCCGGCTCCGGGTGAGGGCCTGCGGGTGCGCGGCACGCAGGGTGCGGTACACGGCGGTGGCGAAGTCGTCGTCGTAGAGGCGCAGGACGACACGCAGATCGGGGCGTACGGAACGGGCGTACAGCCCCGCTTCCAGGTTCGTCGTGTCGGAGCTGGTCACCGCCAGCAGCGCGTGCGCCCGATGGATCTTCGCGGCCTCCAGCACACCCTCCTGGGTCACATCCCCCAGCACCACCGGCACCCGGAGCCGCCGCGCCTCCGCCAGCCCGCGCGCCTCGGGGTCGGCCTCGACGCACACCACGGGGATGTGCAGCTCCCGCAGCCGTGCCAGCACCCGCGTACCGATCTTGCCGAGGCCGAGCAGGACGACGTGCCCGGACAGCCCGCGCGGCGGCTTCCGCAGCGCGGATCCGCTGCGGAACGTACCCAGCGCCTCCAGCACGGCGGCCAGCAGCACCGGCAGCAGCAGCAACCCCATCAGCCCGGACAGCAGTTGCAGGATCTGCCGGGAGTCGGAGTCGGTGCCCTCGGTCGCGGGGTCGTTGATGGCGAAGAGGTCGAGCAGAGTGAGATACGTGGCCCGCAGCGGATGCTCCCCGGTCGCGATCATCTGCGCGACGGCGAGCGCGAACACACACCCCACGAGACCCGCGAGCGACCACCGCAGCCGCCGCGAGAAGAGCGATCCGAACGAGCCGAGAAACCCGAGCGACCCGCCCCCGCGCCGACTCGGCGGCAGGGCCGGCCCCGCGTACCGCACGGTCTCCAGTACGACCGTGCCGCGTCCGCCCGCGGCCGCCACCGCCCGCTCGTCGGGCAGGAGTTGGGGCCCGCGCTCCCCGTCCCGTTCGGAACCGTCGGCTCCGGCGGGGTCGTTGGTCGTGGCCGACAGCAGCGCGAGCGTGTAGAGCCCGGAGTCCTGGGCGTCGCGTTGCCCGGCACGCCCCGGTGGGCGTTCCACCGCGCGCAGCATCAGCCCGTCCGTCTGGACAACCTTGCTGGTCCCGGCGACGGCGGTGGCGGCCAGCGCGGGCGCGGCGGTGTCGGCGTCGGAGAGGACGGTGGTGGAGGCACCGCCCCAGTCGATGGCATCGCCCCCGTCGGTGGTGGTGCCGCCCGTGGCCAACGCCGCCGCCTGGTCGAGGAGTTCCTCGATGTGCTGTCCCAACCGCCGGTTGTAGAGCCGGAGGACGAGCCGCAGCCGGGGGTTGAGACGCCGGGCGGTGAGGGCGGCCCGGATGTTGGTCTCGTCATCGTCGTACACGAGCGCGAGCGCGGCGGCCCGCTCCACCCCGGCCTCGGCGAGTACGGCCTCGGTCGCCTCGGCGGCCTCCAGCAGCCGCTCGCCGATGCGCTCGCTGCTCCGCTCACCGCCTCGTTCGCCGCCTCGTTCGCCGCCGCGGTCGCCACCCGCCGGATCGCCGTTGCCGGCGGCCCGGTTGACCGCCGCGGACACCAGGTCGAGGAGCGCGGCGGCCCGGGCCCGCCCCACCACCGGCCGCTGGGCGACCCGGGCGGCGGCCGGTACGACGAGGGTCACCTGCTCGCCGTACACGGTGCGTAGTTCGGAGGAGAGGCGGTGCGCCAGCCCGTCGTCACCGCAGACGACCATGTGCGCGCCGGAATCTCTCTGCCCTGATGGTCCCGCCTGCCCTGGCCGTCCCGCCTGTCCTGGCCGTCCCGCCTGTCCAGTCTGTCCCGCCCTGCCCGCCGGGCTGTTCTGGCCACTGTGCTGCGAAGGGATCCCCACAAGGCAGAAGAGTGCCCCACCGGCAATCCCGGTTCCACCGGCGCCCGCGCCGGGGCGTACGCAAGTGCCGGACACCGCCGGACAACTGACGGACAACTGACGGAAAACCGCCGCTAATCGTGACCCGCGTCACAACTGGGGGAGTGAGTGTGACCACGGATGGACATCCGTACTCAAGAGGGACGGGATGGGTGCGCTACCCGGATGCGAGGATGGGGCGCCATGACAGCAGGCTGGTGTTCTCGCACGGTGCGGGCCGCGGTGTTCGCGGCCGTCTGCGTGCTGCTCGCCGCCCTGGGACACGTCACGATGTCCGGCAGCCCGGTGCCCTGGTGGGCGATGGCCGCCGGAGCCGCCGCGACCGGTGCCGTGGGCTGGTCCCTGGCCGGCCGCGAGCGCGGGCTCCCGCTGATCGTGTCGGTCGTGGTCACGGCCCAGACCGCACTGCACTCGGGCTTCTCGTTCGCGCAGTCGGCGACGACGGCGTCCACGACTCGCATGACGTCCACAACTCCCATGGCAGGCATGCCTGTTGTGGACCCGACGCACAGCAATCACGCCGGTTCCACGGCTGCGCACCACATGGGCCACATGGATCACACAGTCCAGGTGAGTTCCATGGACGGCATGGACCACGCCGGGTTCCTCCCGGGTGGCGGCTCGTCGTCGTCCGGCATGCTCGCCGCCCACTTGCTGGCCGCGCTCCTGTGCGGTCTATGGCTGGCGTACGGGGAGTGCGCCGCTTTCCGCCTGCTGCGGGCCGTCGCCGGATGGCTGGCCGCGCCCCTGCGGCTGCCGCTCGCGGTGCCCGCGGCACCCCACCGCCCGCGCCGCCGGGTGAGCCGCCGCTCGGACCGGGCGCCGCGACAGTTCCTGCTCGTCCACGCGATCACTTCTCGGGGTCCGCCCGCGGGGACCGCTGTCAGCTGACGACAGCCGGTGACCCGAGGCGGCCCGTACGGCCGGTACACGCCTCGGGATCCGGTCGTACGCCGTCGCGCACCCCTCGCGGTACGCGCGCCGTACGGCCACCCTCCCTGCCACCGGGCTCGCCGCGCGCACCTTCGCGCCGACGGCGGTCCGGATCCCGGACGATCCGAGAAGGACACCAGGTGATCACTCCTACCCTGACCGCGGCGCGTGACGACCACGACCAACGCGCCGAACGGGAGAGTCGCGACGCGTCGATAACCGAGTGGGCCCTCGCGGCCCGCGGCGGCGACCCGGCGGCGGTCGAGCGGTTCGTCGGCGCCCTGCACCGCGATGTCCAGCGCTTCGTCGCGCATCTCTGCGCCGACCCCCAGGCGGTCGACGACCTGGCGCAGGACACGTTCCTGCGCGCGCTCGGCAGCCTGCACCGGTTCGAGGGCCGCTGCTCGGCTCGTACGTGGCTGCTGTCCATCGCCCGCCGAGCGGTGACCGACAGCTTCCGGCACGCGGCGTCCCGGCCCCGCCTGTCCGACGTACCGGACTGGCGGCTGGCCGTCGAGCGGTCCCAGCCGCACGGGCTGCCCGGCTTCGACGACGGTATCGCTCTGGCCGACCTGCTGGGCGCCCTGCCCGGGGAGCGGCGGGAGGCGTTCGTGCTCACGCAGGTGCTGGGTCTGTCGTACGAGGACGTGGCGCGGCTCACGGGCTGCCCCGTCGGCACGATCCGCTCCCGAGTGGCCCGCGCACGGGCGACGTTGCTGGAGTCGGTGAGGGAGGCGGAGGGGGAGGCGGAGGGGGTGGCGGAGGGGGAGGCGGCGTGACGGGAGCGCCGTGCGTTTTGAGCGGGTTGCGTCGGAGGTTGCGTCGGCGGGTGCGGGTGCGGGTGCGGGTGCGGGTGCGGGTGCGGGTGCGGGTGCGGGTGCGGGTGCGGCTGCGGTTGCTGGGCGTGGGCGTGGGCGTGGGCGTGGGCGAAAAACCTCACGCCCCTCACAACTCACCGCCCGCCCCCAACCCCCTCCTCGTGCTCACAGGCATCCTCCACCCCGTACGCCGCCCACGCAGGAAACGGATCCTCACCACCCCCGCCGACCACCTCACCACTCCTCACCAGGCACGCCCCCAGCGCCTCCCGCAACACATCCCCCCGCAACCCGACCCCGATGAACACAAGCTCCTGCGCGTACGACGCCTCCGCATCCCGCACCGCGGACGGCTCGAACCGCGCCACAGCCCCCGCCTGCGACCACAACCCGACGACCCGAGGCCGACTGGCCAGCGTGAAGAACCCCTTGGACCGCAGCACCTGCCCGAACGCCCCACTGTCGAGCCCCTCGGTCACAAAGTCCCACAGCCGCCCGGGATGGAACGCCAACTCGGAGCGGAAGACGGCCGACGAGATCCCGTACTCCTCGGTCTCCGGCACATGGTCCCCGTTGAGCTCCCGCACCCACCCCGGCGCCTGCTGGGCCCGGTCGAGGTCGAACAACCCGGTGCCGAGCACGTCCGCGACCCGTACCCGACCGTGCTGGGCCGGAACGATCCGTGCGGCCGGGTTGAGCCGCGCAAGCGCCGCCCCCAGCCGTTCGGCGGTGGCCGTGTCGACCAGGTCGAGCTTGTTCAGGACGATGACATCGGCGAACTCGATCTGGTCCATCAGCAGATCGCTGACGGTGCGCTCGTCGTCCTCGTACTGATCGAGCCCCCGCTCCACCAGCTCGTCACCACCCGCCAGTTCGGGCAGGAAGTTCGCGGCGTCGACGACCGTGACCATCGTGTCGAGCCGCGCGAGATCGCCGAGCGTGGCCCCGTCGTCGCGCGCGAAGGCGAACGTGGCCGCGACGGGCATGGGTTCTGAGATCCCGCTGCTCTCGATGAGGAGGTAGTCGAAACGACCCTCCCGGGCCAGCCTGTCCACCTCCTCCAGCAGATCGTCCCGCAGGGTGCAGCAGATGCACCCGTTGGTCAGCTCGACCAGCCGCTCCTCGGTCCGCGACAGCGCCGCCTCGCCGCCGCGCACCAGAGCGGCGTCGATGTTGATCTCGCTCATGTCGTTGACGATGACCGCCACCCGCAACCCCTCGCGGTTCGCGAGAACATGGTTGAGCAGGGTGGTCTTGCCCGCTCCGAGAAACCCGGAGAGGACGGTGACGGGCAGCCGTTCACGACCCATGGTCATGCCCCCTCAGCCCTCAGCCCTCAGCCCTCGGGGTGGATCAGCCCGCGCTCGTACGCCTTCAGCAGCCGCTGCGGTACGAGGTACGTGGAGCCGTCGACCGTGAACGGCACCAGCCGCGGCGTACTCGCCTTCCACTGGGCCCGCCGGTGACGGGTGTTGCTGCGGGACATCTTCCGCTTGGGTACGGCCATGGGGTCCTCCTCGATCGCTGACGCACCAACATCGCTGACGCACCGGGGCAGCCGACGCGCACCGGAACGCTACATGAAAATGGATTCCATTACGAAGTAGGGGCTGGGCCGGTGGATGAGCAACCCCGCCCCGGCCCTCGTATGAGACGGAAGGGCGAGCCCGAACGGGACGGAAAGGGCGAGCCCGAACCAGCCCGCCCAGCACAGCCGTTCCGTACGGAGGTACCGTCCCCCGTGGCCATCACCAAGGACTCCCCGCCCCGGGCGGACCGCACCGACGCCGCCGCACCCGACGACGACCGGGCCGCCCGGCACCTCAACTCCCCCCTCCTCCTCACGATGCTGCTGGTCCTCGCGGTGGCGGCGCAGGGCCCGCTGCGCGGCGCGCTGGCGGCGCCCGTGACGCAGAGCTGGATGACGGTGTTCGTGGCCGTCGTCGTACAGGCCCTGCCGTTCCTGGTGCTCGGAGTGCTGCTGTCCGCGGCCATCGCCGTGTTCGTGCCGCCGTCGTTCTTCGCCCGCGCCCTGCCGAAACGTCCCGCCCTCGCGGTACCGGCGGCCGGGCTGGCCGGCGTGGTCCTCCCCGGCTGCGAGTGCGCGTCGGTGCCGGTGGCCGGGGCGCTGGTACGCCGAGGCGTCACCCCCGCCGCCGCGCTCGCCTTCCTGCTCTCCGCCCCGGCCATCAACCCGATCGTGCTCACCGCGACCGCCGTGGCCTTCCCGGGCGATGCCGAAATGGTGCTGGCCCGTTTCGCGGCGAGCCTGCTGGTGGCGTGCGCGATGGGCTGGCTGTGGCAGCGGCTGGGGCGCGGTGAGTGGATGCGCCCGCCGGAGCGCCCGTCCTACGAGGGGCAGGGCAAGGGGGCCGCGTTCTGGGGCTCGGTGCGGCACGACGTGATGCACGCGGGCGGTTTCCTCGTCGTCGGCGCGATGGCGGCGGCCACACTCAAGGCGGTCGTACCGGCGACCTGGCTGAACGCGGCCGCCGACAACCCGCTCGTCGCCGTGCTGGCCCTGGCGGTCCTGGCCGTCCTGCTGTCGATCTGCTCGGAGGCGGACGCGTTCGTCGCCGCGTCCCTGACCCAGTTCTCCCTGACCGCCCGGCTGGCCTTCCTGGTCGTCGGCCCGATGATCGACCTGAAACTCTTCGCCATGCAGACAGCCACCTTCGGCCGCGCCTTCGCGCTCCGCTTCGCCCCCGTCACCTTCGTCCTCGCGATCGCGGTGTCGGCGCTGGTCGGGACGGTGCTCCTGTGAACCGCCAGGCCCAGACGGTCATCCTCTTCCTCACCGGCGGCGCCCTCCTGCACGCCGGCTTCACCGACCTCTACCTCCGCTACGTCAAGGCCGGCCTCCGCCCGCTGCTGATAGCCGCCGGGATCGTACTGATCGCGGCGGCGGTGGCGACGGTCTGGTACGAACGCCGGGCGGTCCGACAGGAGAAGGACACCCACGCCGACTCGGAGGGCGGCCCCCACTCGGAGGGCGACCCTCACTCGGAGGGCGACCCTCAGTCGGAGGGTGGCCCCTACTCGGAGGGCGACCCTCACACCCATGGAGAGACGCCCGGCCATGGCGAAACGCCCGGCCATGCCCACGGCGGCAAGGGGCACCGCGAACCCCGGGTCTCCTGGCTCCTGGTCCTCCCCCTCCTCGCCCTCGTCCTGGTCGCCCCGCCCGCGGTCGGCTCCTACACCGCCCTGCGCACCGGCTCGGCCCTGCAGGAACAGCCCCAGGGTTACTCCGACCTCCCCGCCGACGGCCCCCTGCGCCTGACCGTCGCGGACTACGCGGGCCGCGCGGTCTACGACAAGGGCCGGGCCCTGCGAGGCCGAGAACTCAAGGTCACCGGTTTCCTGGCCCTCGACCGCGACGGCACCCCGTACCTCGTCCGCATGGCCCTCAACTGCTGCGCCGCCGACGCACAACCGGTCAAAATTGCCCTCACCGGCCAACTCCCGCCCGTCCTGCGCCCCGACACCTGGCTGGAGGCGACGGGCACCTACACCCCCCGCCGGACCAAGGACCCGGTCAACGGCACCCCCATCCCGTACCTGGACGTCACCACCACCCGCCCGGTCAAGGCCCCACACGACCCGTACGACGAGGGGTGGAACGGCTGAGAGGGCCACACCGGCCGACCGGACCCACGCAGATGGAGATCGTGGCCGCGCTGTGGGCGCGGGGGCGAAGCAGCGCTGGCTGGGGGCGGGGTGCCCAAGGGGCACCCGCCCGTCAGGGCCACGTGCGTTCGATGCGGTCGTGCCGCACGGCGTAGGCCGCCGGACCGCCCTTCTCGACGGCCCGGCGGATCGCGTCACGGCGTGCGACGAGGCGTTCGACCATCTCGGCGCTGCGTAGCTGCCAGGGTCGACTGGGGAATCTCCAGGTAGGAGGCCGTTTCCGTGGGCGTCAGAAGCCCGTCCTGGAACCTGTCGACCATGCCCAGCCTCCTGCTGGTACCGGATTTCGCATCGTCGCACATCAAGATTCCCACCTACGGGTGGACCGCATACCCGGCCATCGGTCAGGAAGCCGCACGAAGATGGTCCCCGGACCTGCAGTCCCGGCAACGGCTGTGTTCCGCAGAGCGGAACCCCCGGTCGCAACCGTCGCAGTTCCGCATGCTCGCGACCGCCGGACGTACTGCGGGTTCTGCGCGGTCCGCGCTCCTGGCCGGTGCGGGCAGGGGCGTCTCCTTGAGCCGGTAGGCGAGGATGCCGACCGGGCGGACCAGGAGGCGGTCCGGGAGTCCTGTGGTGAGGTGGTCCGTGATCTGTGTGGGCAGGAGGCCTGCCGCGAGCCACCGGGTGACGGCCGGGGCGAGGCGGGCGGCTTCCTGCGCGGACACGACAAGGCGGGGGTCGACCCGGCGCAGGGCGGCGAGTACGGCGATGGCCCGCGGGTCGGCGTCGGCGAGCGGGAGCGGTGTCTCCGCCTCGGCCTGTACGGGCGCGGCCACCGTTTCCTCCACGGCCGCGTACGCGGCCGTGACCGCCGCCGCCGAGGCGGGCTGCTTCCGGGGCCGACGAGGCTTGGGCGGCTCGGGCGGCTCGGGCGGCCCGTCCGGATCCGCGTCCGGATCCGCGTCCGAATCCGCATCCGGATCGCCGCCGGGGACGTCGTAGAAGTACGTCCGGGTACGGATCTGTCCGGTGGACAGCCGCTCGCGGCGGCGCTCCAGGTAACCGGCCGCTTCGAGTTCCCTCAGGGCCCGCGAGATCAGGATCTCGCCCTCGGTGAAGTGCTCGCACAGGGCGGCGATGGTCACGGAAGTGCCGGTGGGCAGGGAGAGGATGTAGACGGCCACGCCGACCGTGACCGCGCTGCCGCGCCGCTGGGCGAGGGCGTTGGAGATCACGGTGAAGTCGGCCGTCAGCCGGGTGCGTACGTGGATCACGCCGGAGGTCGGAGCTCCGGCGTCGGCGCGCAGGCGCGCGTTAGACTGCGAGTCAGCCATCGGGAAGGTATTGCTTCCTGATCGGTCAGGCCCTCGATCGGGATTGCCGTCCCGGCCGGGGGCCGTATCTGTTTGCGGTTGTCGCGGCGAACGTAACCGCCCGTGTTCCGCGTCTGCAAGCCGGTCACTCGGACGGGTGACGCCGGCTTCCTGGCTGGGGAGGGTGGGTGGGCGGGTAGTTCTTTCCCCCGGTTCTTCAGGGAGGTCAGTGGCCCGCCGGGCCCTCGCGGGCAAGGATCCGGCGGACCCGGAAGTCGGGCCGTGACCGGGACCTGGTCGACTCAGTGGCGGTCCTGGCCGGCCTTCAACTCGCCTATGAACGCTGCCCAGGAGGCGGCCTCGAAGGTCAGAGCGGGACTGTGCGGAACCTTGCTGTCACGGACGGGGACCACGCCGGGGAACCCGTCCGCCACCTCCACGCAGTTGCCGCCCTCCTGATTGCTGTAGCTGCTCTTGCGCCACGCGGCGCCGTTCAGATCGGGACGGGACCTTCGCTCCACGGTGGTTGCCCTCCATCACGGATCGGATCATGTCGAGAGACATGAGCGGGGGCAGGGCTGCCGCCCGTAGCCGATCGTAGGTCAGGGAAAATGTTCTGACCTCGACTGGATCCTCGATCAGTTGGCCGTAGTGCGCGCCTTCTGTGTAGGCGACTTCCGAGCCGTCAGACAGCGCGAGAATCGTCAGCGAGCCGCCCATCGCGTCGTGCTCGCCTTGGTCGAACGGCAACACCTGCACGGTGATGTGAGGCTCGGCCGCGGCCGCGATCAGACGCTCCAACTGCCCGCGCATCACCGCATGACCACCGATCGGCCGCCGCAGGACCGCTTCGTCGAGGACGACCCACAGCACAGGTCGATCAGCTGAGCCGAGCCGCTCCTGACGTCCCATGCGCACAGTGAGCCTCTCCTCCAACTGCGCTTCACTGCTGAGGGTGAGGCCGACGCTCAGGACGGCCCGCGCGTACTCCTCGGTCTGGAGCAGACCGGGCACCACATGCGCTGCGTACTCACCGATGGACACCGCCCGCTCCGAACGCGCCATGAACTTCCGCGACCAGTCCGGAAACGCCTCCCGATACACATACGGCCACAGCTCGACCAACAAGTTGTCCGCCCCGAGGGCGGCGTCGAGCGCCCGTGCCAGTGCCAGCGTCGGTTTCGCCCCGGACGCCCGCTCGATCTGCGTGATCCGGGTGCTCACCACGTGTGTCCTGTCGCCCAGTTCGGCCTGGGTCAGCCCGGCCGCCGTACGGAGTCGGCGTACCCGCGAACCGAACAGCGCCGCCATCGACGTACTGGGATCGATTCCGTTGGCCAAGGCGTCACTTCCGTTCCTTACGGACTGAAAAGTAAGGCTGTGTCACCTTCCGAGAGTAGGGCCGCCCGACGACTCTTGAGTACGGAACGTGACGATCCGCGCACATCGCGGGACGTCCCGGCACTCGACGGACAAGGACGGTCACGCTGTGCTGACAGGAACGACCACCACAGGCGAAGAACCCCGACGGGGAACCGGCGCCCCTGTGACGGAAACGGTCGTGCGCGACGACGAAGCCACCGAACACCCGGCGCTCACAGTGCAGTTCACCTCGTCGCCCCTGGGCGCCAGGCTCGCCCGACGCCGCGCCGTGCGGCACATGGAGATGTGGGGGTACCCGCCGGAGTCGGAGGTGTCGTGCGCGGTCGCCCTCGTCGTGGCTGAACTCGCCGCGAACGCCGTCCAGCACGGGCGCGTCCCGGGTCGCGACTTCCGACTCGGGCTCGGCCTCGACGAGGTGGCCGGGCTGGTGCGGATCGAGGTCGCCGACGCCGCCACCGCGAAACGGCCTCCTGCCACCGCGCCCTCGTCGTACCCCGACGGCGAGTCGGGTCGCGGCCTGCTCCTGGTGGACGTCCTGGCTGTGCGTTGGGGGTCGACGCCTCGTCACCCCGTGGGCAAGACGATCTGGGCGGAGGTGTCGACCGTCGCTCCAACAAATCTGCATACTCCATGAGTTACTGACCTAGCTGGCGTGATGTCGCGGAGGTCCACAAGAGCATGAGGCTGTCGGCCAATGCCCAGATGCTGCACCGGCACGGCTTCAGCCACCAGGGCCCGGCCCGTCGCGCGATCGAGTGCGACGAGGAAGCCGTCACGGGCTGGGTGAAGGAGACCCGGCCCCAGGCGGAAGCGCCGTGGCGGCGCTCGGGGCCTGGCTGTGCTTCGAAGGCGAGGCCGGGTTCTCGATGACGCCGCCCACCGTTCGCACCTGGGCCAGGCGCGGACACGCACCTGTCACCCGGGTGCGGGGACGCTCCCAGCGCCGTTTCTCCATCGCCGCTCTGGCCTGCTATCTGCTACTTCCTGCCGACCGATGCACCGACCTCAACCCTGTCGAAGGCGTCTGGTCACTGCTGCGGCGCACCAGCCAGGCCAACACCGCGTTCACCGACCCTGACCACCTCATGAGCGAGCTTCGGCACGGTCTCCGCCAGATCCAGTACCGCAGCAACCTCATCGACGGATGTCTCGCCAAACCGGCCTCACCTTGACGAGATCACGGCAACAACGTCAGTAGTGGACGCTCAGCCGCCGCTCATCAGGTTCTGCACCGAGGAATCGACCAACTTTCCTCATAGTCCTGGAAACCATTCAGGGGCCTGACCCGCGATGCGGATCAGGCCCCTGACCTGGTGTTTCACTGTCGGGGTGGCGGGATTTGAACCCACGACCTCTTCGTCCCGAAGCAACTTGGGTGGGGGCGCTGCCTTGGGCGTGTGTGGCTCTGATCTGTGCTGATGGTCCGCTGACGTTCGCGGGCGTCCGCTGTTGTTCGTCGGCGTTGTCACGCAGTTAGACACTCAGCAGTTCTGGGGGCGCGATACAGTGCGCGCCGTGGACATACCCGGCTGGTTCGTCTGGCTCGCTCTCGGCCTGGCGATCTTGCAGGCCCTCGGCCTCGTTCCCGTCATCCGCCGATTGCGCGAATCCGACTCGTCGGTGCGTTTCCAGGCGCGCCTTGACCTGGTGGACGTTGTCGCCTCCCTGCTGCTCTTCGGCGGCCTGGTGCTGAGTCTCGCAGTCGCGGAATCCTGGTTCTGGCTCACCTGCGCCAGCTTCGCGCTCATGGCCGCTGTGTACGCCGTGAAGGGTGTCCACTGGCTCCGCGCTCGCCAGCGTCACACGGCCTGACCCAAACGCCAGGCGCTGACCGCTCGGTGCACTACTTCTTCTTGCCCGGGGTCTTGCCGGGGATCTTGGTGAGCTGGGTTTTTGCTGGTCAAGGGCGGTAGGCTCGTCCGCCTCGTGGTCGCCGTTGGTCGTCATTGGTCACTGTTGAGCGTCCTCGGACGGCCCAGGGACGGCCCGAGCGCCTCCCCGGCGCCTCTCATATCTCGGGTGTATGCCGTCCGTTGAGCTGGCAGTCTGTGTGCATGCAACTTCGCGATGTCTGCTTGGCGGATGCCGCCGAACTGACCCTCATGCAGCTCAAGAACAAGTGCCAAAGCATCGTCAACACGACGGCCGTTGTATCGGCCAGGGACGGATACTTGTCCTGGGTCGAGGACGCGGAGCGGCACTTTCGCAGCCTGTTTGACGACGACGTCATGGCGGATGGCCTCTACACAGCGGCGTACTGGGAGATCCGTCGCATTGTTCAAGTCACGCCACGGCCCTACCCTCTGATACACGGTGAGGTCGAGAACCAAGTCCGCCGCATCGACGCTGCTCTCGTGCAGATCGCTCGCATCCGGGAGTTCGCCGGCCATCCGGGAGCCATCGTCGTAGTCGACACCTCAGCCTTCATTCAAGGGGAGATCTTCACCGACTTTGCATGGCCGACGAAGATGGGCATCAAGGGACCCGTGCGGCTGATTGCCCCAATCATCGTGGTCGAGGAGCTTGACAAGCTCAAGGACACAGGTAACACCAACGCTGGCGACAAGGCACGCAAGGTCCTCAAGCGCCTCCGGGAGAAGCACCGGGCCGCTGGGCAGATCTTTCCCGCTCCGGTTCGAGACAAGGTGACCGTTGAGGTACTTCTCGACGACGACGGGCACCAACGCCTGTCTATCCCCGACGACGAGATCATCCGCCAGGCCATCAAGATCAAGCAGATGGTGACCGGTGAAGTCACCCTCGCCTGCGTGGACGCAAGCATGGAGTTCCGGGCCTTGGCCAAGGGCCTCAAGGTCTTTGAGGTGCCTCCATCGCCCAGGGCTGTCCAGTAAACCACTTAACCTTTCGATCACTTAGGGATGATCGAGGCTGGGCACGCCCGCCTCAGCTGATGCCATCGGCTTGGGAAGCTTGGGTGTTCTGGCGGCGACTGCCGCACTGACCTGCGCCGGAATGCTGCTCCAGCCTTTGGGGACCTGCGACCGACTCCCCGCCGTTCCCCCGTGAAGCTCCGCCTGTTCTGGCACGCGAGTGGCACGAGTTTGAACGTTCGTGCATGGACACCACCGATAGGTCATCGAACGGGTCATGCCCTCATTCGTCGCCTGATCAAATAACGACACAATGTTGAAGCAAGGTGACATCTAATGCGTTAAATGTGTCAATTAGCAGGTTATCCAAACGGATTTTCCGTAAATTCCCTACGGTTGCGTCTTATGGAGGCCGGACAACAAGTTGCTGGCCCAGAAAGGACGTTGTAGGTGACCATCACCGTTGACCCCTCTCGTCTGTCGTTGACGCGCGAGGAGTCCACATACCTGGCGATTCGGACCACGCAGGGAGGACGCACGGTCTACACGACCCGCATCCCTCTGTCCGAGCTCCCGGTAATCCTCACAATCCCGGACCCGGCCAAGCCTGACCCGGACAACCGCCGTGTCGACCCCAACCATGCGAAGGGCTTCGGTAACTACCTCGCCGAGAACCCCGGTTGGGTAGCACCGGCCCTCCTCATCCGCGACACTGGCGGCTGCCGCTTCGAGTCGATCAGCGCGGACGGCGCTATCGGGTACCTCACCGTCCCGTGGGCCATCGGAGGCATCGGGCGCCTGATCACGATCGACGGCCAGCACCGCGTGCTCGGGGTCCACCTAGAGAAGAAGCGCATCACCGACGAAATCGCGCGCATCGACCGTGAGGCGGTCCGTGCCAACGAGGCCAAGAAGCAGAAACTTGACGAGGAGCGCGAAGCTCTGGTCCTCCGGCTCCAGCGCCTCAAGGAGGAGTTCATCGGCGTCGACATCTACGTGGAGGTCGACGGCGTCCGCGGGCAGCAGATGTTCGTCGACGTCGCCGACAATGCCAAGGGCATCTCCGGCGCCGTCCGGGCCCGTTTCGACACCTCGCGCATCGCCAATCGCACGCTCACCGACATCGTTGCTCACCCCCTCTTCGCGGGGAAGATCGACATTGAGCGCGATCGGATGACCCTGGCCAACCGCAACCTGATGGGTGCCAAGCACGTCGCCGACATCACCCGCTCCGTCATCGCCGGCCCCGGTGGGCGCGTCAACAAGAAGGTTGAGTCCCTCACCGACAACGAGGTGATCGAAAGCGTCCGCGGCTTCCTGGACGTCATCTCCACAGCCTTCACCGACCTGGCAGCGATCACCGAGGAGGACGTCGACAACTACCACCCCTCCCTTGCTGAGAAGCGCAAGAACGAGCCGCCGGCGCCCCCTACTAAAGCGATGCAGCTCCGCGTATCCTCCCTCCTCGGTTCCGTGGGCATGCTCCGCGTCCTCGGTGGCGTTTACCGCAACTTGAAGGAGGACGGAGTTGAAGACGGTGACATCCAGGAGTTTTTCAAGCGGCTCGACCGCCACATGGGCGCCCCGGTCACTGAGCAGAGCATCTGGCGCACCACGGCGGCGAACGAGGACTTCGAGCCCAATGCCTCGGCGCCGATCATGCGCCAACAGAACATCGTCCACCTGACCAAGGTGATCACCGACTGGTACAAGAAGGCGCCCGCCGCCATCTGATCCACCAGATAGCAGCATGGTCCCCTCCAGGACACATGTGGAGGGGACCATGCTGTTGCTTAAGTCCGCCTTCGTGTGGCTCTTGGTTCGGTCGCACGTACCTCTCAGTCATGTACTGCCAAAAATCGATCTTGAAAACCGTCGTGGCGCAAGTCACCGTGGGTTCAAATCCCACACCCACCGCACAGGAGAGCGGCCCCTGACCAGGTGAATCGGTCGGGGGCCGGTGCGCTGCGCGGTACCTGCTCACCACCGTGGTTCCCCGTGACTTCCCGCACGATCGGGCACGGATGGGGCACGCCCCCTCCGATCCGTAGCTCCGTGTGTATCGGCCGGTGACAGTCATACCGGTCGCGCTGTGGACTTGGAGACGGGCCACGGTGTTGGCGTAGCGCTCGCGCGGGCAGGATGGCGGTGGTGCCGTTGCGTGAATCTCGGGGGGATCGTGGCTCAGCAACCGGACAGGCACGGACATCCCGTCCCTTTCGACATCAGGGATGTACCAGAAGAAGTACAAGCCATTGCCGGGGAGTGTGAACGGCTGTGGGAAAGGGCCTTGCATAGTGCCCACCATCAGTTCGCGGCTTCCATGATCTGGCGCAGTACGCACCGCTGGCTGTCAGTGCTGGCGGCTGCGGTGGGCGCCCTGGCCGGCGTGTCGGCTGTAGCCGATGTCATCGGCGTTCGCCTTGCTGGTGTGGGTGCCCTCTTGGCCACGGTCATTGGAGGGGCGACAAGCCTGCTGGCGCCAGACCAGCACGCGACACAGTGCACCACGTCCGGCAATGCCTATGTTGAAGTGCGGGACGGCAGTCAGCAGATGCTGTGCGTTGACCTCGCTCGCTTGGAGTACGAAGCGGCACGTCAGCGTCTTGAAGACCTGACCGCAGGATTGCACGCAGCGAACCAGGCAGCCGAGCCGACATCGTTCCTCGCACGGTGGTACGCGCGCCGAGCACTCAAGTCGGGGATCGCCAACGACGACGTGTGGGCGGTACGAACACTCAGGGAATGACGGCGCTCCTCCAGGATCACCCTGGCGGAACGCGACTTCGAAGGCCAGCTTGCCACCAATGACACCTTGGACCTCCATCAGTGCTGCGAACCTCAGCTTGGGAAGCTGAGGGGATCTGGGGCTCACTGCTGATCTGACCTGCAGCGAAACGGCGTTGGCTCTTGGTGGGCGTCGTCTTGGTTCCCTCTGGTTCCCCGTGATTCCCCGCACGATCTGGCACGCCTCTGGCGCGACCTCCCGAATGCGATGCCCTCTACCGGCCTCCGCCGCTTGCCCCCAACTGGCCGTTTAAGTCTGGTTGAGGCCGCGAACATCGCCACGGGCGGTCGTGCTCGCGGACGGGCGGCGGTGGGGCACCGGGCGATTTGGTCGAACGGAGGCGGGCACCATGCGTCGTTCACGGTTGGTGATCCCGGTCGAACCAGGAGTCATGAGGTGAGGTCGTTGACCTACCGCTCAACCTGCCTCCGCCTTAGCATGTGATCTACGCGATATGGCATTGGGGGGATGCATGATCGATGTTGGCGGGGCGCTGCCAGCCGCGCCCTTGAGGGGAGACCTGCCCAAGAAGCAGCGCATGGAGATGCTCCAGGACGGTTACCTAAGAGCGGTAGCTGCTGCAGCAGGATGCACCATGGCGAAGCCCGAGCCCGACGACGGGATTGACTGGGTGATAACCCATGCGTCTGACCTGCACGAGGCGGACTGTCAGATCGATCTAAAGATCCAGCTCAAGAGCACTTGGACCTGCGGGCCTAATCCGGCCAACGGGTTTGTATCCGTCAAATTATCGAATGATCGGCTCAAGCTTCTCGCGCGTCAAAAGGTGACCGTTCATCGCATTTTGGTGGCGATGATAATTCCCGAAGATATCGCGGCCTGGGTCGAGGCTACTCACGATATATTCAAGCTGCGTCACTGTGCTTACTGGCGCAGTGTTACAGGTGAGCAGCCCTCGGGAGAAGAGTACACATCCGTCAGGGTGTCAACCGATCGAATATTTGACGATAAGGCACTTTGTGGAATTATGGAGCGCATAGGGAAGGGAGGTAGGCCGTGAATGCGCCGGACTTCAGAGAAATTGCACGCCACCTCACCGACCGGCAATTAGCTCTTGCGCTCCAGAACAACGGGTGGCAGAAGTACGGGGGGCAAGAGAATCTGTATAGCCGTTGGCGTCCTATCTCAGAAGGTGGCGAGCGAGTAAGAGGTGTCCTCCTCCCTCAGGATGCTGAGACAGAGGACTACTTTGAGCTACTGAGTCAAGCGGTTGCGCAAGCCTGGAAAATGGGTGATGGAGATATTCGCTCCCTGTTGGAACGTGCCGCCACGTTGCATTCTCTGGGCGACGAAGTAAAGTTTCATAAAGAGACGCGCAGCCAAAGGGGTACAATCCCTTGGACGGCTGGCGAGGACCTGCATGCCGGCGCGCAGAAGTCCATGGTGGTAGGGGCCAAGACGCGGAAGTCGAAGGCCGCCTATTTCGGTAACGCTAACTACTTCCTTGCTAAGTCCTTCCTCGACTCGGTTCTCATGGGCCAGACTGAGGTGGGTAGCTACGTAATCACCGCCTACGTGCCCCCAGAAGAGGTGTATACGGAGCGGAAGATCAATCCCGGGGAAACGATGCCGTTGCTGGGGCGTCATACGGGCCGGGAAATCACACTGGGCATGGTGGATGCCCTCTCGGCAGCCCGAGAATCTGTGGACCACTTCAAGGCCTCTGGGTCTACACATGGCTTTGTTGAGAACGTCAGGCGCGGTTTTTGTTACGAATTAACCCAGGCGGTGCGTGCTCTAATTAGGGACTCCGACGGGGCAGAGATCGAAGTAGAACTTAATTCGGCGGAAGACTTGCTTCGCGGAGAACCAGCGCAACGGCATAGGTTGGAGTTTTCCCCCTCGGATTATTCAGCTCTAGAGACAGCAGGTAACATCTTTGCCGCTACTGCTGCTGCTGAATATGTCACAGTTCTCGGGGCAGTGACTCAACTGGAGCGACCAAAGCCGGGGGAGCCTGGAGTTGTGCGCCTTGATGTTTTCAGTGGATCCAGAGCCAAGAAAATGCGCGTGCGACTCAAGGTTGAGGACTACGACTTGGCGGTTGATGCGCACAGGAACAATCTGGCCCTCAGAATCCGAGGACGTCAGGAAGTAGAGGGGCGCTACTTTTGGCTATATGATCCCGAGATTTTGGAACTCGTGCAAATCCGGCCGGAGACTTCCGGTGTAACTGTTGAGCCTGGGGAACAAGAAGGCCTGTTCTGAAAACCTTTTATCGCGGCAGGAACACCGGTTTATGTTCCACGAGCGTGCGGCTCTGGCTCGCGCAGGTGCCTGTGACATCAGCTTAGGGCCTTGAAGGGCCCTCGACTGCTCCCGTGATCAGGCAGGATGAAGCAGGACATCGGGCGTGGGGGTGGTCACCCGTGGGTGCCCACTGTCAGCGTCGGCCGGCCTCGGACGGCCCAGGGACGTGAACTGATGGCGACCTCCCGCGGCCAGCATGGCTGTACAGCTCTCCAAGTGGTCGCCCGCAGCCGTCCGCCAGAATCTTCCGAGGCGTTGACTACACCGAATCGAGATACGTCACGACGGTGGAACATAATGCCGGACACGACACCACGCACTGTGGGATCATCACTTCCCCAGAATCCAAGCAATCACCGGAAGAATGATGACTGTCGATAACAACCCTGTTGCGGGTTCCCTGAAGCCGAATTCCCCATTGCTTGCCCTGGAGAAAAAAATCCAGGCCGCAGGCATCTCCTGCGAATGGACGACATCGTGGGACGAATCGGCGCTACTGCAGATCGACATTGCGTCCGGCAGGAGCTCTCGCGCTGTACTGATTTCCGAAGAAGATGCACCCACATGCTTGGAAATGGATTTCGCGAAAATTCGCGCCCTCGGCGAGTATGAAGCCTTTGATGCATTGGAGGAAAATCCCAGTATCGAAGTTGCCCTGACAGCCACCAGTGGGCCAACTCACCGCCTAGTGGAGCGTATCCCCGGATGGGTAACTGCAACTCCGGAAGAGAATCTACGTACCAAAGCGCAGGGATCTGTTACGATAACCGGCACTAGGGGTGAGGACTGGTCTGCAGAGATCAGTTCACCGTCTAAGAGATTCTCTGTTTTCTGCAGCTTTGGGCCCGTCACTCTCAAACTTAAGGGGCGACAGCTCAGAACTTATCCAGAGGCTTTGACATTTCTTGAAAGTGCGGGCAACGCCATCCTCTTCGAGCTCGATCTGAAATATGGCGTTTCATTCACCTTCCGGCGCATGCGGCCGGTGGGCCCAATGAGATTTGGTCGGCGGACCCATCAAAACGCAAGCGCTCCTACCCTACCTAAGCTGCAGTACGCCGCTGAGCCGCTGAGTCTCTACCGGTACGCCCGGTCAGCCGTCGGAATGCCTCTGCTTGAGTTCCTTGCCTACTATCAGGTACTCGAATACTACTTCTCTCGCTATAGTCAGCGAGATCTTCTCGATAAGCTGCGCAACGAGTTGCGTGATCCGAACTTTAGAGCGGATGATGAACGTCAGTTGTCGCGCATCCTGCGAATCACACGTCAACCTGGAAGAGGGTACGGGGACGAGCGTAGCCAGCTGAAGGCAACTGTCAGGTACTCCGTTTCCGAAGATGCAATTTCGGATTTTTTCTCGGCGAATCCGGAAGTCCTTGGATACTTCAGCGCTAAAAGGCAAGCAATCGCAGGCCTAGAGCCAGTAGACCCGAAGCGGAAAAAGGGGGACCTGGCCGACTTGCTTTGCGAGAGAATCTATGAGATTAGGTGTCGAGTGGTTCACACCAAGGAAGATGGTGGAGGCCAGGTGGACTCACTGCTGATGCCCTTCTCGCCCGAAGCCGAGTCTCTCCGTGCCGAGAATGTACTCATGCGCTTTCTGGCTCAGAAGGTGCTCATTGCCGGTGCTGTCGATCTTCCCGCATGAAATCTCGCAGGTCGGCGGAGCGGCTTTGGGCTGGAGCTGCTTTGGGGCGAGTGATCTTGGCCCCGTAAGCTGATGGCGAGTCGGGCAGTCTGTGGACCTGCCCGGTAAAGCACGACGTTGGGGCCAAGATATAGAGGCTCGCCCCAAAGTGGCTGCCTAAAGCCGTGGAGCCGACCGCCCCAGCCACAGAGGGTGTCTCCCACCTCATGCCCGCAGCCGCCGAGCGCGCCGCCGGGCGCGGCCAGCCGGGGCGCAGACAGGAGGCAGGCCGCGCCGCAGAGGCGGCGCGCGCCCGCGCCGTGCGCGGGCTCTTGAACCAGTAGAGAAAGTTTGAATCATGCGGTGCTGGCCTCGTTGTGTCCGATCCCGGTAGATACTCGACACTTCGGTCCCAGCTGATGGTTGACGGTGGCCGTGATCGGCTTTGCTGTACGGGGCTGCCCTGTGGTGTAGAACCCTGAGCATGGGGAGTGAGCGGCGGGAGCGGATGCGGGCGCTTGGTGCGCGTCTTCGGGAACTTCGGGCAGAGGCTGGGCTGACGGGTGCTGTGGTGGCGCAGCGTGCCGGGGTGGGGCAGCCGACTGTGTCCAAGGTCGAGACCGGCCGCATGGTTCCGAGCGTTGATGTGCTCGACCGCCTCTCAGGCGCCCTCGGCCTCGATGAGTCGACCGCTCGTGAGATTCGTGAGCTGCTGCACGCTGTGATGGCCGCTCCGGGTGCTGCCCAACACACGGAGGGCCCAACTCCGGGCGCCGGTAGCACCGTTGACGAGGAAGTCCGGTCCGCGCAGTTGGTGAGGTCGTTCCAGTGCATTGTGCTGCCGGCCTTGCTTCAGACCGCGGAGTACGCCCGGCACGTCTTCGCGAGTGTGCCGAACTCGTCGCCTGATGCCATTGGTAGGGCGGTGGCTGCCCGCATCGAGCGGCAGAGCGTGTTGTACGAGCCGGGTCGGGAGTCGGTGTTCGTGCTGACCGAGGCCGTGTTGCGTACATGGCCGGGGACTCCGGCGCTCATGCTCGCCCAGCTCGACCGGCTGCTGGCTGTCGAGAGCCTGGACACCGTGCGGCTCGGGGTCATCCCCTGGCGTCGGCGGGTGCCGGTGCTGCCTCGCCACGGGTTCACCCTGTGCGATGAGCGGGCCGTTGTTGTCGAGACCTTCGACCGTGAGCGTGTGTCGGCGGACTCCGCTGAACTGGCAGCCTACGAGGAGACGTTCGCCCGATTCGAGGAAGCGGCCATCTTCGGCGACGAGGTGCGGGAGCTGCTGTTGCGGTCGATGGCGGACTTCCGCAGCTTAGGAGACACCCTCACTCGATAGAGGAATAATTCCTCTGAATGCCTAGCTTGCCGCTCCGTCATGGGAATACTCTGCCGTTGCGCTGTCTAGCCCCCTAGACGTAGAGTGAGGGATCTCCCATGCGTACCAAGTGGTGCCGCGCCTTTCCCGGCCTGGCCGAGGAGGTGGGTCATGCTCGACGCTTCGTCGCTGCTCTGCTGGAGGAGCGAGGACCGGTCGACGACGCGGTCCTGGTCGTCAGTGAGCTTGCGACAAACGCTGTGCGGCATTCGTTGAGCGGCGCGGCCGGCGGCTGGTTCGTCGTGGTCGTCAGCTTCGGCGACGACAGTGACCTTGTGCGCATCGAGGTAGTCGATGTGGGAGGTGAACGCGAACCTCACCTGCGCGACGTGACGGACCGGGAGGAAGGTGGTCGCGGCCTGGCGCTGGTGGCCGCGTGCGCCAAGGACTGGGGCATCAAGAGCTGGCCCGACGGGCGGACCGTGTGGGCGGACCTCGTGCGGGAGGGTGCGTGATCGCGCCCGCCTCGACGGTCGTCTCTGGTCGCCTCGCGGGCGGTGACGGGTGAGCCCTCGGGGTGTGCCCGGCAGACGGTCGCGGTTCTACGTGGTCGGCGTAAGTACAGGACGCCGTCTCCCGCCCATTCCGTCTAGGGCCCTAGACTCCTGGTTAGTGCTAGGAGGTGAAGTCATGTCGGACGAGTTGCAGCGGATCATGGCGATTGACGATCCGTACCGGCTGTTGCGCGAGGTAACGACCCGGTTGGCTGATGCACAGCAGGAGGTGACCGAGCTGGCTCGCCTTCGCCGACGCGTGGTCCAGGACCTGCACGCGCAAGGGCTGTCGTATGCGCAGATCGCGGAGAAGGCGGGTCTGAGCCGCGGGCGGATCCACCAGATCCGGCACACCGGCCCGGCGCCGGAGGGGGCCTTCCTTGGCCGGGGCTCCGTCGTCGTTGCTACGCCTCTGCGGCGTGATGACGAGCGCGGGCGGACGGTCGTCGCCATGGACGACGTCAGCTCCGGCAAGAGGCTAGAAGACCTCGCGCGCACATACGGGCTCGAAGTCGCCTCGGAGCATGTGTCGGTCGGCGGCGAGATCGACCTCAATCGAGACGGCCTGGTCGTCGTCTGTGGCCCACGTATGTCCCAGGAGATGTGGGACACGTACGCGCAAGACCCCGTCCTGCGCTGGGAGCGCGCGGAAGACGGGCCCTGGACCGTGGTCGACCGGCGCACCGGCACCGTCTACCGGTCAGGCCAGGACAGCGACCAGGCCAGGCCGTACGACGTCGGATACCTCGGCCGGCTACCGCGCCCGGACGGCAACGGTTCGCTGCTCGCCATCGCCGGCATCCACACTCAGGGCTCTCTCGGCGTCGTGCATCTGCTCGCCAACGACCTGAACACCCTGTGGGGCCAGGTCGGTGACCGCCGGTTCTCCACGCTCGTCGGCGTCGAGTACGACCCGGAGACAAGCGAACCGCAGTCCGCCGAACTGCTCTGCCCCCTCTACCGGCACGACGAAGAGGCGACGGAGGCAGCGGGGTGAGGTTCGCCCTCGCCACGCAGCCCGCCGAACCCGACCGCGAGAACGAGGACTTCGCCGCTGCCGCCCCCGGCGCGGCCGTTGTCCTCGACGGTGCCGGTGTGGGCGGGGCCGAGACCGGGTGCACGCACGGCGTCGCCTGGTTCTCCGCAACCCTCGGCGCTCTACTGCTGCGCGGCATGACCGCGTGTCCCTCACGGCCGCTCGCCGACTGCCTCGCCGACTCGATCAGTCTCGTCCGGTCCCTGCACGAGGACAGTTGCGACCTCGCCTACCGGGCCAGTCCCACCAGTACGGTCGCCGCCGCGCGGCTCGGCGGGGGAGTCCTTGAGTACCTCGTTCTCGGCGACTCCTCCCTGCTGCTGGCAGACAGGGAAGGCCCTACGACCGTCGTCACCGATCGGCGTCTGGACGAGGTCGGCAAGCGGCTGCGCGGGGCTGTCGACCAACTGCCCACCGGCTCGGCGGAACACACTGCCGCGCTCGCCGAGTACAGGGATGCCCTGACCGGGCTCCGCAACCGGCCGGGCGGCTTCTGGATCGCCGGCCCCGATCCGCGTGCGGCCGAGCATGCCCTGACCGGGACGGTGCCGCTGGACTCGCTGGCATCCGTGACGCTGCTGAGCGACGGTGCCACGCGCCTCGTCGACCGGTTCGAACTCGCCGACTGGGGCGCGGTGTTGTCCGTCCTCCACTCGTCGGGACCGGATGAGCTGATCCGCCGTGTACGGGAAGCCGAGGCCGGCGACCCAGAGGGCCGACGCTGGCCGCGGGGCAAGGCTCGCGACGACGCGACCGCCGTCCACTGGGCCTTGGACTGACGCACACAACTCACGCGAGCGGTGAGGCCGCGACCCAACTCGCATACCCCCCTAGACAGTTCAGGTGGTGGGCACTCTCCCTTGTGCTGTCTAGGGGGGTATCCAGTCGGAATGGTGCTGCTCAGCGAGAGGGCACCAACGACCCTGTGAGGTACAGACAATGCGTGTCATCCCCGTGGACACCTCGGCCGCGACGCTCCTCATCACCAAGCTGCCGGAGGTCAAGGTGAGGGACCGGCAGACCGGTGAGGTTGCCGTTGACCCGGTTACCAACCAGCGGCTCATGACGGTGGAGTTGGTGTTCATCGCGGCCGGTGGCTCGGACATGATCAAGGTGACCGTTCCCGAGCAGGGCATCGGTGACGGTCTGGTCATGGGCGCCCCGGTCATCCTGTCGGGTCTGGTTGCCCGGCCCTGGGAGAGCGAGTTCGGTGGGCGTGCCCGGCACGGCATCGCCTACCGGGCCGACGCCGTCATGGTCAACGCCCCGGCTCCGGTTCAGGGTTGATCGCCGTGACCGAGGGATTCCGGGTTCCGCTGTCGATTCTGCTGCCGGTCCTGCTGGTCCTGGGCCTGCTGCTCGTCGTGCGCCGTCGTATGCCGGTCGTGTTCTGGTGGGTCATCGGCTATCCGGTCGCCGCGCTGCGGGTGCTCGTTTCGTATCGGGACACCATGGATGCCTGTGGTCTGACGGTTCCGGCCTCGGCCGTCCGTCGGGCCACTGCCCGGATGGTCGGGCGTCAGGCCGCGCCGGTACCGCCTCGGCGGTCGTTCCCGCTGCCGACCGGGTCCGGTCTAGTGATGCGGCTGCGTATGGCGGCGGGTCAGGCTCCAGAGGACTTCATGGCCTCCGCCGACCGGCTGAGGCACGCCTGGGGCGTCCATGCCGTGTACGTCCGCACCACAAAGCCGGGGCGGCTCGAACTGCGGCTGGTCGGCTGGGACGTGCTCGCCGAGGTCAGGCCGGCCCGGCGTCGGCCGGGGTCCGATTCGATGTGCCTGCCGCTGGCGCTGCGGGAAGACGGTGAGTGGCACGTACGGGACTTTCGCACCGTGCCGCATGAACTGATCCTCGGCGCCACGCAGTCCGGCAAGTCCGTCTACCTGCGCAATCTGCTGTGCGGTCTGGCCCGGCAGTCGGTCGTGCTCGTCGGCATCGACTGCAAGTGGGGCGTGGAACTCGCCCCGTTCGCGCCCCGGTTGTCCGCGCTCGCCGACACTCCTGACCGGGCTGACGAACTCCTGGACGTGCTGGTGGACGAGATGGAGGCACGTTTCCGGCTCATCGGGCTCCGTAGTGGTGCGGGTAGCGGGGCCGGTCCCGATGCCGTGCTCACCTCGGACGTGTGGGGGCTGCCGGAAGCCGTACGGCCGGTGCCGGTCGTGGTCGTCGTCGACGAAGTGGCGGAGCTGTTCCTGGCCGCGAACCGGGATGACGAGAAGCGACGGGACGCCATGGTCACCAAGCTCATCCGCCTCGCCCAGCTCGGGCGGGCGGCGGGCATCTATCTGGAGGTGTGCGGGCAGCGTTTCGGGTCCGAACTCGGCAAGGGCGCCACCATGCTCCGTGCCCAGCTGACCGGCCGCGTCTGCCACCGCGTCAACGACGAAGCCTCGGCGAACATGGCACTCGCCGACATCTCCCCGGAAGCGGCCCTCGCCGCTACCGCCATCCCGGCCGAACGCCCCGGCGTCGCCGTCGTCGGTGACTCCTCCGGCGGCTGGTCCCGCGTCCGCGCACCACACTTCACCCTCGCCGAAGCGGCGGCCGTCTGCCGTGACACCGCCGCCCTGATGCCGGACCTGCCCCGGCTCGACTCCTTCCGGCCCGCCGTCGCCGTGGAGTCCGCCGTCCCGTCTTCTGCCACCGCTGCAGTTCCCACCGCCCAGCCGGTGACCGAGTAGCCCCTTCCTCACCTGGCCGGCGCGACCGTCTCGCGCCACGTCCCTACCTCTCCCATGCCAAAAACTGGAAGGGAATCCGATGACCGCCATGGTCAAGCGCCTGCGGGTCGACGCCGTGATCGTCCAGGCCGTCATCGCCGGTGCCCTGTCCTTCTCCCACCTGCACGACCTCGCCGAAGCGGCCGGACAGGGCGGCTGGAAGGCGTGGGCCTACCCCGTCAGCGTCGACCTGCTGCTGGTCGCCGCCTGGCGCCGGATGCGGCAGGCGCAGCGAGCGGGCCTGGGAGCTGGGGGCCCGCGGCTGTGGTTCCTGGTGGCCCTGACAGCCTCCCTCGGCGCCAACGTCGCCACCGCCGGGCTCCTCGACCTCGACCACATCCCCGCCTGGCTCCGCGTCGTGGTCGCGGGCTGGCCGGCCGTCGCCTTCTTCGGCGGCACGCTCCTCGCCCACACACCCCACCACCCCCAGGAAGCGCCCGAGGGCCCGGCCTCGTCGACGACCGACCCGCATGAGGAATCACGCTCCGTCCCGACTGCCGTCGACATGCCCAACCCGGTCGTGCTCGCGGCCCCCGGCCCCGCCCCTGAGACCACCACCAGCGAAGCAACCACCGTCGCCGACCCGGTGACCGACTCCACCCCTGTTCGGGCCCCGGCGGCCGTTCCCGCCGTCGCCCTCCCTCCGGCACTCGTCGACCGCGTCCGGGCCCTCGCCGACGAACACCACTCGGCCACCGGCCACCCCGCCGACCCCGACGCCGCACGCGCCCGGCTCGGCCTGCCCCCGTCCATGACCGCGTCCGTCGCCGCGCACCTCTGAGAAGGGACCGCCATGCACCGCCGCTTCCGCAACGTCCGTCGTATCGGCCCCGTGAACGTCGCCTCCTACATCGAACGCGGCAAGCACCGCCACCTGGCCGCCTGCACCGCGCCCCGGTGCGACTTCTCCGCCGAGTACGACTCCCGCGCCGCCGCCGAACTCGCCGCCCGCACCCACCGCTGCTCTGCCTGACAGGAGAACAACTCCGTGGACGTACCGCTCTGGCTCGCCCTCCTCTGCATCGGGGTCCTGGGCGTCAAGCTCATCCGCCCGCCCTGGTGGCTCATCACCGCGCTGCTCCTCGGCGGCTACCTCATCGCCGACACCCTGCTGGCCCCTGTCATCAACTCCCTCGTCAAGTAACCGAGAAAGGAGACCTGCTCATGCTCCGACCCAAGATCCCGACCATGCCTCAGCCCACCGGCCTGGTGACACCGCCCGCGGTCATCGAGCCGACCCCCGTCACCACGGCCACCCTGACCCCGCAACCGGCCCCCGCAACCCCCGCGCCGTCCCGTCCGGCCGTCCAGCTCACTCCCGGCACCGCACTCGCCCTCGTCGGCGGCGGCACCGCCGTCGTCCTGGTCGTCGGCGCCGTCCTCGTCTCCATGCTCCTCGCCGTCGCTATCACGGCCACCTCGACCGCCGTGTGCGCCGTCGTCATCCGCTCTCTCCTCACCCGCCGCGACCGCTGACACGACAACTCCACCTGCCCGGCCCTACCCACACTGTCTAGCCCCCTCGACGGGAGGGGTCGGGCGCGCCAGACCTGCAACCCCTGCAAGGAGAAACCCGCACATGCGTCCCCCGGCTCCCCTCGGAGCCATCCGCCACCTGGCCGCCCTCGCCCGCTATGGCGATCTCGGCGCCTACGCCCGGCAGATCCAGCGCTTGGGCGGCTGCGAGCGGCCCGTACGGATGGAGGGCCACCGGCTCGACATCCATGCCGCCACGGGAGAGATCGTCCGGGAGATCGCTGACACCGACCTTCCGGCCGGACAGCTCCTCATCCGCTGCAACAACCGCCGGGCCACCAGATGCGCCGCCTGCGCCGAGGTGTACCGCAAAGACACCTTCCACCTCGTCACAGCCGGACTGAGCGGAGGCAAGGGCATCGGCCCGGCCGTCGCCCAACACCCTCGCGTCTTCGCCACCTTCACCGCCCCCTCCTTCGGTCCCGTCCACAACCGCCCCACCGTCGGCCGGTGCCGCTGCGGTCGACTCCACCCCGACGACGACCCCGCACTCGGCACACCCCTGGACCCTGACCGGTACGACTACCGCGCCGCCGTCCTGTGGAACGCCCACGCCGGTGCCCTCTGGGCCCGCTTCACCACCTACCTGCGCCAACAACTCGCTTCCCGAGCGGGCCTCACCCGCTCGGAGCTCCGCAACAGCCTCAAGGTCTCCTACGCCAAGGTCGCCGAGTACCAGCGACGCGGCGCCGTCCACTTCCACGCCGTCATCCGCCTCGACGGCCCGGAAGGCGCCGAAGACACCCCACCGCCCTGGGCCACCACCGAACTCCTCACCGACGCCATCCGCACAGCGGTCCGCCTCGCTGAGACCCCCGGCCCCCTCCTCGACGGACGCCCCTACACCTTCCGCTTCGGCAAACAGCTCGACATCCGCCCCATCCGCTCGGCGGACTTCGCGGGCACCTCGGAACTCTCCAGCCGTGCCGTCGCCGCGTACATCGCGAAGTACGCCACCAAGGGCGCCGAGACCGCCGGCACCCTCGACCGCCCCATCCGCAACCCGATCACCGACCTCATCGGCGCCCAGGTCACCGACCACGCCCGACAGCTGATCCTCACCTGCTGGCATCTCGGCGCCTTCCCCGAACTCGAAGCCCTGCGCCTGCGCAAGTGGGCCCACATGCTCGGCTTCCGCGGCCACTTCTCCACCAAGTCCCGCGCCTACTCCGTCACCCTCGGCGCCCTCCGCCAGGAACGCGCCGACCACAACGAAGCCCTCACCCGCGCCCGCGCCGCCGAAGCGGGCCACCCCCTGCCCGACCCGGAAACCGTCCTCGTTCTCTCCCACTGGCGCTTCGCCGGCACTGGCCTCACCGATGCGGAAGCCCTCTTCGCGTCTTCGCGTCCCGCCTCCCTCGACGTGCAAGGAGATCCCGACCATGCGTGATGACGAACTCCTCACCGTTGGCGAGGTGATGGCCCGTCTGAGACTCGGGAGGTCCAAGGTGTACGACCTCATCCGTACGCGGCGGCTCCCTTCGGTGACCATTGGCCGGTGCCGGCGCATCCCTGCCTCCGCCCTGGGCGACTTCATCGAGGGACAGATGGAGCGTGCGGCCTGATGTCCAAGCGTCGAAGCCGTGGTGACGGCGGCCTGCACTGGGACGAGAAGCGGCAACGGTGGATCGCCACGGCGAACCTCGGCTTCGATCCGAGCGGCAAGCGGATCGTCAAGCGGGGGAGTGGCAAGACCAAGACTGAGGCGAAGAACAAGCTCAAGGAGGTACTACGTGACCACGAAGACGGCCTCGCGATCGCGCCTACCAACTACACGGTCAAGGACGCCGTGACGGACTGGCTGACGTACGGCCTGGTGGACGTCGACCCCAGCACGGTCGAGACCTGCACGCTCTTGAGCCAGAAGCACGTCATCCCGTCGCTCGGGGCCCAGACCCTCAGCACTCGCACCCTCCAGTCGCTCCACTCGTGCCTGAACCGTGCGGTCAAGCGGGCCATGGCGCGGGACAAGGTGAAGCGCAGCGTCGTAGAGCTGTGCTCGGTTCCCCAGGGGCAGACAGGGCGCCCCTCGAAGGCGCTCACCTTCGCTCAGGCTGAGGCTGTGCTCAAGGGCGCCGAGGGGACGTCGATGTACGCGTACATAGTCCTCGCCCTGCTGACCGGTGCGCGTACCGAGGAACTGCGGGCTCTCACTTGGGATCACGTCTTCCTGAAAGGACGCCCCGACCTCGACCCGCCGCAACCTCCGCACCTCGCCGTGTGGCGCTCGGTCAGGCGGACTGGGGACACCAAGACCCGGAAGTCTCGGCGCACGCTCGCCCTGCCGTCGCGCTGCGTCGATGCACTTTGGCAGCAATTCGAAGATCAGGGCTGGGACCGGCTCGCCGCTGGCGAGAAGTGGGAGGAACACGGACTCGTCTTCTCCTCGGCTGTCGGCAAGCCGCTCGATGCGGCCAACGTCCGCCGTGCCTTCCGCCAGGCGCTCAAGGGCATTGACGGAATCAACGCCGACGAGTGGACGCCTCGTGAGCTCCGGCACAGCTTCGTGTCTCTGCTCTCCGACCGGGGCGTGCCGCTGGAGGAGATCTCGCGACTCGTCGGTCACTCCGGCACCGCCGTCACCGAGGAGGTCTATCGGAAGCAGATCCGGCCCGTGATCCAGACCGGTGCCGTGGTCATGGACGGCATCTTCGGTGCTGATCCGAAACGATAAGCATGGCGCGACACGGGGCCACCGACACCGAATCCGGGTGGGTGGTCCTGCGTCATGTGGAGGTGCACAGACGTTCCGCGTTTCTTCGTCGTCCCGGCGAGCGAACGCCACCGCTCGACTCCCCTTGTCACGGCGGGGTAACGGTCCAGAGTTTGGGGTGCGTAAGCCGTACACACTATCGGGTGAACTGGAGCTGCGGACCGCGCTATCTGAGCCTGCGCGGGGCTCCGATGAAAGCGGTAAAACAGCAGGTCAGATGGCATATGTTTTCGTCTCGATTTCGCCGACGCATTGCTCTTGATGGCGGTGGCGCCGAGGGCGACAGCAGGGTCAAGCTCTACGACATCGCCGGCGCCGAGATGGTGCCGATCGAACGAAAGGGCCGGTTCCCGGTGTCCATCGACCTCAGCAGACTCGTTCCCCTTGAGTACTCTGAGGTGACTCGTGCCTTCGCAGTACGTGACGGCCTCAGCTACGCGGCCCTCTGCGCGCGGCAGGCTCTCGCGCCGAGCCCCGGCGAGTGGGGTTTGCTCCACTGCATCGCAGGTCCTGAACGGACGCGCGTGACGTTGGCTACGAGCGACATGAGCTATCACCGCCTCCTGGTCCAGGCGCTGATCGGGCCGCGAGACCCCGCCGATACTTGTCTCCCGCCGTCCTGGTCCAGCCGGTACGCCTACGGGAGGTATGGGTGGCCGGACGACTGGGATCCTGACTCGCCTGGCGATCCGATCCCGTGGGTCTCGCGCGAGGAAGGCGGTATGCAGGAAGTGGGCCTTGCCCAGGCGTTCCTCTTCAGCCACATGGGTCCGCAAGTCGTTGAAGTTTCCTTCCTCGAGACGCCTGGAGGGAGTCGCTGGTCTGTATTGGTCGTTGACAGGTTCTCTCTGCCTGCGGGATACGGCGATCTGTTCGTCATCGACCCGGACCAGGCCAGGATCGACTGGATAGCCGCACGAGGTGTGGCCGTCTATCCAGGATGGCCGACACGCGAACTTCCCCGGTTCGTCAGTGCTGATGACGTGGGTGACCAGGCATCCCGCCTCTGGCGGGATGGTGCGCAGCCATTCCGGTGGTACGGCGCGGCCGAGACTCTGCTCTCCAACCACATCGATCATGCGGATCGAGGGATGTGATCTTGTCCGAGAAGCGGACCAGGGCGGTCGGTCGCATCCGAAGCATCAAGAGGCTGCGAGACGTCTGCACCGTAGTGGCGCGGACTTTGCAGGCGGTCTATTACGCGGTGAGGCTCTGGGAATAGGTGGACTCTGGCGGCGTGGCGAACTCTGTGGCTACCTGAGGCGGGAACCGGTAGTCACGCAGTTAGACACGCAGCAACGTCAGAGGGCCCCTACCGATCCGGTAAGGGCCCTCTGACCTGCTACTTAGCTGTCGGGGTGGCGGGATTTGAACCCACGACCTCTTCGTCCCGAACGAAGCGCGCTGCCAAGCTGCGCTACACCCCGATTGTCACTGCTTGTCGCGGCGACGTCGTTTACTTTAGCCCACTGGTGGCCGGAGACGAAATCCGGTTTTCGGGGCGGCGGTCGTGGCCGTCGCGGCGGCCACGACGAGGGTGTACCGGGTCGGGGCGGAGGCGATCGACGACGATGAGGAGCAGGGCGAGGGCGTAGAAGGCGAGGCCCAGGAGGAGGGCGTTGCTCAGGACGCTCTTGTAGCCGTGGCGGTCGACGTCCAGGAAGGGATAGAGGTACGGGGCCGGCCAGTCGGGGGTCAGCAGAGCCGCGCGCGCGAGCGTGAACGCCAGGTATGCCATGGGGTAGAGCAGCCACGTCGTGGCGTGGCCGAGGCGCAGCGGGCCCGGCCGGGTCAGCAGCAGCCAGTCAGCCACCACCGCGGCCGGGATCGCGGTGTGCAGGGCGTGGTTCGTCAGCGCGTGCCAGCCGGCGGGGGCCACCGGGGCGCCCGTCGCGGTCACCGTCATGGAGAAGGCGTTCGGGTCCTTCGCCAGGATCAGGTGGTACACCAGCGCGGTGATCGTGGCGTAGAAGAGGGTGCCGCCCGTCACCAAGGGGGGCAGGGGGCGGCGGGCCACCCAGGCCCGTCGGGCCGAGGCCGCGAAGACCAGCGCCACCAGGACGCCGGTCTGGACCGAGAAGTGGCTGAGCACCCGCAGCGGGCTGCCCAGCACCACCTCGACGACCACGGTCACCGCCGCCGTCAGTGCCACCAGCGCGCGGAAGGCCGCCGCCACCGGGTGTCGTGCCGGTGTCACCACCGCCGTCGCGGGCACGACGGACGTCACCGGCGCGGGCATGCCCGGGATCGCGGGCAGATCGGGGATGTCCTTGGGCAGCGGTGCGGTCATGCGCTCACGCTAAGTCGCCCCGACGAAAGGGGCGATTCAGGACGACCCATACGGGTGCCCCGCCGCCCTGTGGACCGCCGCCCGCCGACCTGCCGCCCGCCGACCCGCCGCCCGCCGGACCGCCGACCCGCCGGGCCTACAACCCCGTCCTCCCTACGTCCCCGCCCCCGCCCCCCGCTCCACCAACGTCAACAGCGAAGCCTCCGGTGGGCAGGCGAAGCGTACGGGCGTGTACCTGTTCGTCCCGCAGCCCGCCGAGACGTGCATGTACGCCGTCCTGTCCTCCACCGTGTGCGTGGACAGGCCCTTCACCCGGTCCGTGTCCAGGTCGCAGTTGGTGACCAGCGCGCCGTAGAAGGGGATGCAGAGCTGGCCGCCGTGGGTGTGGCCGGCGAGGATCAGGGGGTAGCCGTCCGCGGTGAAGGCGTCCAGCGAGCGCAGATACGGAGCGTGGACCACGCCCATCGAGAAGTCGGCCGACTCCGACGGGCCGCCGGCCACGCGCGCGTACCGGTCCCGCTTGATGTGCGGGTCGTCGAGGCCGGTCAGCTCCACCGACACGCCCTCGATCTTGAGCGTGCCCCGGGTGTTCGTGAGGTTCAGCCAGTCTGCTGCGTCGAAGCCGTCCCGCAGGTCCTCCCATGGGTTGTGGACCACGCCGACCACAGGCTTGTTGCCGTTCAGCCCGTGGCGGCCCTGGACCTTCTCCATGAGATAGCGCGCGGGATTGCGCGGCATGGGCCCGTAGTAGTCGTTCGAGCCGAAGACGTACGCCCCCGGGAACTCCATCAGCGGGCCCAGTGCGTCCAGGACCTCCGGGACGCCCTCGGTGTCGGACAGGTTGTCCCCGGTGTTGATCACGAAGTCGGGGCGCAGGCCGGCCAGCGAGCGCAGCCAGCGCTGCTTCTTGCGCTGTCCGCTCACCATGTGGATGTCGGAGACCTGGAGTATCCGCAGCGGCCGCATGCCCGGCGGCAGCACCGGCACCGTCACCCGCCGCAGCCGGAACGAGCGGGCCTCGAAGCCCGCCGCGTACACCACACCGGCGGCCGTAGCCGCCGCGATCCCCAGAGGTACTCCGTATCGCGCTCGCATGCGTCCATCGTGTCAGACCCCGAAGAGCCGCCGCGCAGCCTGTGGACAACCACGGGAACCGCACGACAACGGCACGACAGCCATTTGTGGACTCCCGAACTCCGGCTGTGGACAGCCGAGTCCGGCCGTTGAGTCGGCACGGAGCGCGGTGCCGGTGTTGCCACCGGTCCGTTTCTCCGTGCCGCTCGCCGAACCCGGCGTGCGTGTCTCCACGCACCGGGCTCTCCACGGTCTCTGCCGTTCAGGCGTGGTTGAGGAGCGCCCAGGGGTCGGGGATCGTGTCGCCTCGGTAGCGGTAACGGGAGACCGTCACCACTTGGAGGCTGAACAGCTCGATCCCGTCCGCCGACAGGGGCTTCCACCGGCCGTTGTGGTCGGTGAAGCGTCGGCGGACGTCCTTCCACCTCCAGCGATGCAGCACGATCCACCAGCTGATCACCCGGTGCCAGACGAATCTGGCGAGGGATTTCAGGGTGACTTTCGCGACCGCGTGCTTGAAGTAGTTGGCCCACCCGCGCATGATCTGGTTGAGCCTGATCAGCACGTCCCTGGGATTCATCTGCGACGTTCTGCTCGTGAGGGCACGGATCTTGTCCTTCAGCTGCCGGATGGGCCGGTCAGCGATGAAGGTGTAGACGTACCACTTGTCCGTTCCTCGCTTGCGGCGCCACTGGATGTGGAACCCCAGGAAGTCGAACCCGTCCGACATGTGCACCACCTGCGTCTTGGCCTCGGAGAGGCGAAGCCCGAGCGGTCGCAGCACGTCGGCGATGTCCTCGCGCAACGCTTCGGCATCACAGCGTTCACCGGCGGTCAGAACGACGAAATCGTCCGCGTAGCGGACGATGCGCCAGTTCGGACGCCCGGCGGCACGGCGACGCCTGCGCTGGTAGGGGGTAGCCATCTCCCCGCCCGGCTCCCACGGCCTGGTCAGGTGCTCATCGAGCGCCGACAAGGCGATGTTCGCCAGGAGCGGGGAGAGGATGCCTCCCTGCGGGGTGCCGGTGTAGGTGTCCTCGCGGTTGTTGTCCTCGGTGAGGACGCCGGCCTTGAGGAACGCCTTGACCAGCCGCAGCACGCGCTTGTCCTTGACCCGTGCTCGCACCCGGTCCATGAGGGCCGTGTGGTCGATCGAGTCGAAGCACGCCTCGATGTCCGCGTCCAGGACCCAGCGGTAGCCGTGGGTGCCGTAGAAGTGGATCTCGGCGATCGCGTCGTGTGCCCGCCGCAGGGGCCGGAAGCCGTAGGAGACCGGCTTGAAGTCGGCCTCGAAGATCGGTTCCAGCACCAGCTTCAGGGCGGCCTGGACCACCCGGTCGGTCACGGTGGGGATGCCGAGCTTGCGCACCTTCCCGCTCCCGCCGGGCTTGGGGATCTTGCGCTCACGTACCGGCAGCGGGCGGAACTCACCCGATTTAAGTACGTGGCGAAGGTCCTCCAGGAACCCGTAAGGACCAATCTCCTGCTCGACGTTGACGACTGTCAGGCCGTCAACTCCGGGCGTTTTGGCCCCTTTGTTGCCTGCGACCCGTTCGAACGCCACAAGCAGCGTCGCCGGGTCGCATACGAGGTTGAACAGATCGTCGAACCTGCGGCCTTCATCGGCCGTCGCCCAACGGTGAAGTTTGGCCTGCATCCCCGATACCCGCTGGTGAGACCCCATGGGGACCTCCGGTGCGTCGCTGTTCAGCGGCGCGTCTTTCGGCATTGCAGCCTCCTTCCCTTCTCGATTCCGCTGCCGCCCTTCCCCATGTGCCGGGCTTTCCCCGGCTCGGAGTACTACGGCGGCTCCGCCCCGTCCCGGCCCGATCGGCCGACGGTGGGCCCAGCCTCGAACACCGCTGGACGCGTTGTCCGAGGTCAGGACCGGGACGGTTCCCGTGTTCACTCGCTGTTCGATCGACGGAGGAGGAGTCCGGCTATACCCCCGCGGCGTCGCCACGGCTACCCCGCAGCACTTCACCGTGGCCTCCCCAAGCAACAGTCCGGTGCCACTTGGGAAGTTCCCCACCCCAGGTACAAGGCAGGGACGTACCGCTTCCAGCCCATATCCACCAGGTTGGAGCTGGTGTGGAGTCAGGGGGCGTCAGCGCCGGTTCCTCGCGTACTCCTTTCCGTCTTGCTTGCCGGACCCGCACCATCTGGCAGTGCTGGCACGTCCCGGCTTTGTCAGGGCCGCTTGCCACCCTCCCCGGCACCTCCCGGGTCAGGCTGCCCTCAGCTTCAGCCGTCCTGCTGCGACAGGACGACGGTGGTGGTCTTGCACCTCCACTCGAACAACGTGCGCTTCACGGCGCACCACCTGCTCTCCACACCCTCGTACGCCCTCCCTCGCCACGCACCGGCGAAATCAAGGCGCGCCCTTCCCGCCACACCTGCGACAATCGACGCCATGACCACGCTCAAGTCGAAGCTGCAGGAAGACCTCAACGCTGCGATCAAGGAGCGCGACGAGCTCCGCTCCTCGACGCTCCGGCTGACGCTCACCGCGATCACCAAGGAGGAGGTCGCGGGCAAGGAGAAGCGCGAGCTCTCCGATGACGAGGTCCTCAAGGTGATCACCAAGGAGGCGAAGAAGCGCCGCGAGGCCGCGGACGCCTTCGCACAGGGCGGTCGCGCCGAGTCGGCCGAGCGGGAGATGGCGGAGGGTGAGCTCCTCGCCGAGTACCTGCCCAAGCAGCTGTCCGACGACGAGCTGAACCGAATCGTCGCCCAGGCCGTCGAGGAGGCGAAGGCGGCCGGCGCCGAGGGTCCGCGTGCCATGGGCCAGGTCATGAAGATCGTCAACCCGAAGGTGGCGGGCCTCGCCGAGGGCGGCCGCGTCGCCGCCGTCGTCAAGCAGCTCCTCGCGGGCGGCTGACCAGCACGTCACAACGCCAGGCACCCAAAACAACACCATAGGCCCGGCCCGTCACAACGCCGGCCACACACTGATACGGCGGTGGGGGCGCCCCCGATAACAAGGGGCGCCCCCACCGCCGTACTACTTACTCCGCAGCCCGCAGCCCGCAGCCCGCAGCCCGCAGCCCGCAGCCCGCAGCCCGCAGCCCGCAGCCCGCAGGCTCAGCCGAAGCCACCCCCATTGCCATTCCCGTTGTTCCCGCCGTTGCCCTGCCCCTGGATCCAGCCGTCCGGCCAGGAGAAGGACGGGGTCGGGAAGCCGGTGCCGCCGGCGTCGCCGCCGGTCGTGCCGCCGGAGTTGCCGTTGTTGTCGTCCCCGTTGCCGTTGTCGTCGTCATCCCTGTCGCCGCGGCCCCGGCCGGGGTTGTCGCTGGGCAGGGGGACGAGGGTGAAGTTCGGGGCGGGCTCGCCCGCCAGGGCGCCGGACATCATGTCGCGCCAGATCGGGCCGGGGACCTTGCCGCCGAAGACCTTTGCGTAGGTGACGCCGCCGATGCTGATGTTCACCATGCGGCGCTCGTGCGCCGGGTCGCCGACCCAGACGGCACCGGCCATGTTCGGGGTGTAACCCACGAACCAGGCCGCGTAACGACCGTCCGTCGTACCGGTCTTACCGGCGCTGGGACGGCCGCTGCCGAGGCCCGCCTCCGTACCCGTACCGTCCTCGACCACGCCCTTGAGCAGGGTGTTGATGGTGTCGGCGGTGTTCTCGGACATCGCGCGCGAGCACGTCGACTTCGGGACCTGGAGCGACTTCGACTTCTCGCCGACCCGCTGGGTGATGGACTCGATGGCGATCGGCGTGCAGTACATACCGCGCGAGGCGAAGGTCGCGTACGCGTTCGCCATCGTCAGCGGGGACATCTCCTGAGTGCCCAGCGCGATCGACGGGTTCTGGCCCATCTTGGCGCCGTCGGCCCGCTCGACGCCCATCTTCCCGGCCATCTCCGTCACCGGGCAGATGCCGATGTCCGCGATCATCTGCACGAAGTAGGTGTTGACCGACAGCGCGGTCGCCTTCCGCATCGAGTACGGCCCGACCTCGGTCTCGTTCTCGTTGGTGAGCGTCGTGCCGTCGGTGTTCACCCAGTTCTTGCCGCCGCAGACCGATATGGGGCTCGGGTACTCCATCTTGTACGGCGCGGAGTACGACTTCCCCGGGGACATGCCGCCCTCGATCGCGGCCGCGGCGACGATCGGCTTGAACGTCGAACCTGGCTGGTAGCCCGCGCCGCCGCCCATGGAGTCGTCGACCGAGAGGTTGATCGTCGTCTGGTTCTTCTTCACGTCGACGCCGTACGGCCGGGACTGGCCCATCGCGAGGATCTTGCCCGTGCCGGGCTCGACGATCGTGCCGGCCGTGGCCACCTCGTCGGTCCGGTTGACGTGGTTCTTGATGGAGGCCTGGACCGACTTCTGGGCCTTGGGGTCCATCGTCGTCTGGATCGTCAGGCCGCCCTGGTTCCAGATCTTGGCCCGGGCCTTCTTGGTCTTGCCGAAGACCGGGTCGTTCAGGAAGACCTCGCGCACGTAGTCGCAGAAGAAGCCCGCGCCCTTGACGGCCGTGATGCAGCCATTCTTCGGCTTGCTGACCTTCAGGCCGAGCGGCTTCTCCTTGGCCTTGTCGGCCTCAGCCCGCGATATGTCGCCGACCTCGGCCATGCGCTGGAGCACCGTGTTACGGCGCTTGGTGGCTTCCTTCGGGTCGTTCACCGGGTCGTAGCGGCTCGGCGACTGGACGATGCCGGCGAGCAGCGCGGCCTCCTGGACCTTCAGGTCCTTGGCGGACTTGGAGAAGTAACGCCGGGAGGCGGCCTCGATGCCGTAGGCCTGCTGGCCGAAGAACGTGATGTTCAGGTAGTTCTCGAGGATCTTCTTCTTGCCGAGCTCTTCCTCGAGCTGGATCGCGTACTTCAGCTCGCGGATCTTGCGGCCGAGGGTCTGCTGGGTGGCCTGGGCGACCAGCGTCGGGTCGTCGCCGGCCTCCTCAACCGCCACGTTCTTCACCAGCTGCTGCGTCAGCGTGGACGCGCCCTGGGACACGCCGCCGCTGCGCGCGTTCTTGTTGAGCGCGCGGAGCACGCCCTTGAGGTCGACCGCGCCGTGCTCGTAGAACCGCGCGTCCTCGATGGCGACGATCGCCTTCTGCATGTACGGCGAGATCTCCTTGAGATCGACCACCGTACGGTCACGCGAGTACACCGTGGCGATCTGGTCGCCCTTGCTGTCCAGGATCGTGGTGCGCTGGCTCAGCGGCGGCTGCTTGAGGTTGGCCGGGAGCTCGTCGAATCCCTCGACGGAGCCCTTGGCGGCCAGGCCCAGGGCGCCGACCGCGGGCAGCGCGATGCCCGCCATGACGGCTCCCGCGAGCACGCTGACACCGAGGAATTTGGCGGCCTGCTGCGTTGCCGACAGGCCACCGCCCGAGCGCTTCTTTGGCATGGAGGCAGCCTACGTTCTCATTCGCCGGACACACGTATAGGCCTTGGCCTAAGCTGCTCTCAACTGTCACAGCCGTTGGCCCTTGTATCAAGTACGTCCGTCGAGCCCGAATCGTTCCGACGTTCTTCCGATTTTTTTCGAGGGTCGTGTCCGAATACGCCTTGTGTGTCATTCGGTGTCCGTTGTGACGCATGTCAACTATCCCGTTCTGTCGGGATAGTTACGTATGCCCTCAGGTCACTCCCGCGGGTGATCTGCCGCTTACGCATAGTCCGTTCGGGCCATTCAAGATTGGGCCCGAAGGGGGTGTTGCGCTGTGCCCACCTTCCGTAACGTCCTCAACTGGCGGCGGTGAATATGCCGCTGCCGCCGTGGGGGAGCCTCGATTCGGGAGAGGACGGCGCCGGTATGGGCTGGGTAACCGACTGGAGTGCGCAGGCTGCCTGCCGCACTACCGATCCGGATGAACTGTTCGTTCAAGGAGCAGCGCAGAACAGGGCCAAGGCGGTGTGCACCGGGTGCCCGGTACGCACGGAATGCCTGGCGGACGCGCTGGACAACCGCGTCGAGTTCGGCGTGTGGGGAGGAATGACGGAGCGCGAGCGCCGCGCACTGCTGCGCAGGCGTCCGACTGTCACTTCATGGCGCCGGCTCCTCGAGACCGCGCGCACGGAGTACGAGCGTGGCGTGGGCATCCTGCCGCTCGACGACGACGAGCTCTACGAGAACTACGCGGCGGTGAGCTGAGAGCGAGCCCCCGACGAGGGGCACGTTCACGGATCACGAGCATCGAGGGTGCCCTGAAGGTGCCGGCATATCGGGCAGGTGTGCTGGCTCTCGGGTGCCCCGAGGCGTACGAGTCACCGCAGCAGGTCACTCCGAGGACGTCGGCAGCTCCTGTCGTACGGCGGCCAGGCGGTCGCCGATGTCCCGCAGGCCCACCAGGTCGTGGACGTCGCCGGGCAGTGCGGCGACCTCGACCACGGCCACCTCGGGGTGGAGCGCGGCGAAGCGATCACGTGTGCGCTGCTCGCGGGAGAGCAGCCGCATCCGTTCGGCATGCAGCCTGAGCAGGCCTGCCGTGAGCTGTTCGACGGTCGGGTCCTGGGCGGGGGAGCCGTCCTGGGCACCGACGGAGGCGGTCGCGGAGACAGTCGTGGAGGCGGGAGATTCTGAACTGCCGTACGTGTCGGGAGAGTTAAGAACTGCTTTCCCGTCCTCCTGATCCACAATGCGGGGCTCGGCAAGATTTTCCGCGGCGGCGAGCGCGCGCTCGGCGGACAGCTGGGTCGCCCCGCTGCCGTGGACCCGGTTGAGCACAAGCCCGGCCAGCGGCATGTCCTCGGCGGCCAGCCGCTCCACGAAGTACGCGGCTTCGCGCAGCGCGTCCCGCTCCGGCGCGGCCACCACCAGAAACGCCGTACCGGGCGCCTGGAGCAGCTTGTACGTGGCGTCCGCCCGTGTACGGAACCCGCCGAACATCGAGTCCATGGCGGCCACGAACGTCTGCACGTCCTTCAGCAGCTGACCCCCGAGCAGCTTGCCGAGGGCGCCCGTCATCATCGACATCCCGACGTTCAGGAACTTCATCCCGGCGCGCCCGCCGACCTTCGCGGGCGCCAGCAGCACCCGGATCAGCTTGCCGTCCAGGAACGAGCCCAGCCGCTTCGGGGCGTCCAGGAAGTCCAGCGCAGAGCGGGACGGCGGGGTGTCGACGACGATCAGATCCCACTCGTCGCGCGCCCGCAGCTGCCCCAGCTTCTCCATCGCCATGTACTCCTGCGTGCCCGCGAAGCCCGCCGAGAGCGATTGGTAGAAGGGGTTCGACAGGATCGCGGACGCTCGCTCCGGGTCCGCGTGCGCCTCGACGATCTCGTCGAACGTGCGCTTCATGTCGAGCATCATCGCGTGCAGTTCGCCGCTGGAGGAGTCCTCGATGCCCTTCACCCGGCGGGGGACGTTGTCCAGCGAGTCGATGCCCATGGACTGGGCGAGCCGACGCGCGGGGTCGATGGTGAGGACCACCACCTTCCGGCCGCGCTCCGCCGCGCGCAGCCCCAGCGCCGCCGCCGTGGTCGTCTTCCCGACGCCGCCCGAGCCGCAGCACACCACGATGCGGGTCTTCGGGTCGTCGAGCAGCGGATCGAGGTCGAGCACGCGCGCGGAGGACAGGCCATGGTGCGGGTGGACCGGGTCCGGACTCATGACATCCCCTGCTTCCGCAGCTCCGTGGCCAGCTCGTACAGACCCGCCAGATCCATGCCCTCGGCGAGCAGCGGCAGTTCGTGCAGCGGCAGGCCCAGATCGCCCAGGACCGCCCGCTGCTCGTGCTCCAGCGTGTACCGCTCCGCGTACTCCTCGGCCTGCGCCAGCAGCGGGTCCACCAGCCGCTCCGCATGACCGCCGCGCCGCGCGCCGCCGAGCCCCACGGCCGACAGCGACTGCGCGAAGGAGGAACGAGCGGTGGACCGTACGAGTTCCAGCTCGGCCGCGTCCAACACCTCCGGGCGCACCATGTTGACGATGATCCGGCCCACCGGCAGCTTCGCGGCGTGCAGCTCGGCGATGCCGTCCGCCGTCTCCTGGACGGGCATCTCCTCGAGGAGCGTCACCAGGTGCACGGCCGTCTCCGGGGACTTCAGGACCCGCATGACCGCCTGCGCCTGATTGTGTATCGGGCCGATCTTCGCGAGGCCCGCCACCTCGTCGTTGACGTTCAGAAAGCGCGTGACGCGGCCCGTCGGCGGGGCGTCCATCACCACGTAGTCGTACGCGAACCGGCCGCTCTTCTCCTTGCGGCGCACCGCCTCGCACGCCTTGCCGGTCAGCAGGACGTCCCTGAGGCCGGGCGCGACGGTCGTGGCGAAGTCGATCGCGCCGAGCTTCTTCAGGGCCCGTCCGGCGCTGCCGAGTTTGTAGAACATCTGGAGGTAGTCCAGCAGGGCCAGTTCGGGATCGATGGCCAGTGCGTACACCTCACCGCCCCCCGGGGCGACGGCGATCTTCCGCTCCTCGTACGGCAACGCCTCCGTCTCGAAGAGTTGTGCGATGCCCTGCCTGCCCTCGACCTCGACCAGAAGGGTGCGTTTCCCTTCGGTCGCGAGGGCGAGCGCGATTGCGGCGGCGACCGTGGTCTTTCCGGTCCCGCCCTTGCCGCTGACGACCTGGAGCCTGCTCACGTATTCGAGACTAACCAGTCCGCGCCCGGCATACGCGGGAGGCTGTGGACAACTCCGCCGCGAGCGGTGGACGAGGTGGCCGCCGGCATCGCCTCGGACGTGGCCTCGGACGTGGTCGCCGACGTCGTCCCGGGCGCCGCCCGGCCCGCTCCGGACAGCGGATAAAGTCGGCCGCATGACCAAGTGGGAATACGTAACCGTGCCGCTGCTCGTCCACGCCACGAAGCAGATCCTGGACACCTGGGGCGAGGACGGCTGGGAGCTCGTCCAGGTCGTGCCCGGGCCGAACAACCCCGAGCAGCTGGTGGCCTACCTGAAGCGCGAGAAGCAGGCGTGAGCGCCGTCGAGGCGAGGCTCGCGGAGCTCGGGCTGACCCTGCCCGAGGTCGTCCCGCCGCTCGCCGCGTACCAGCCGGCCGTGCGGACCGGTGTGTATGTGTACACCGCCGGGCAGCTGCCCATGGTGGCCGGCAAGCTGCCCGTCACCGGCAAGGTGGGCGCCGAGGTCACGCCCGAGGAGGCCAAGGAACTGGCCCGTACGTGCGCGCTGAACGCGCTGGCCGCCGTCAAGTCGGTGGCCGGGGACCTGGACAAGGTCGCGCGCGTGGTGAAGGTCGTCGGGTTCGTCGCCTCGGCCTCGGACTTCACCGGCCAGCCCGCCGTCCTCAACGGCGCGAGCGAGCTGCTGGGCGAGGTCTTCGGCGACAAGGGCGTGCACGCGCGCAGCGCGGTCGGCGTGGCGGTCCTGCCGCTGGACGCGCCGGTGGAGGTCGAACTCCAGGTGGAGCTGGTGGCGGACTGACGTCCCCTGCGGCTGACTCTCCGGTGCGGCTGACCGGCCTGAGGCTTACGGCCGACCTTCCTTGCGGCCGACCGGCCTGAGGCTGGCGGCCGACCCGCCTCGGCCGACCCGACGACGGCTCGCGGCCGGCCGCTCCCGGGCCCTCGACCGACCCGCCCCGGGCGAACCGTTCACCTCTCGAACATCCGCCCGGAACGGGTTAGCCTCCGCCCATGGCAAACGGGCAGTGGTACCCAGCGGAGTGGCCGGACCGTATCCGTGCGCTGGCGGCCGGCACGCTGACGCCGGTGGTCCCCCGAAGGGCCGCCACCGTCATGCTGCTCAAGGACACCGCGAGCACCCCCGTCGTGCACATGCTGCGCAGACGCGCCTCCATGGCCTTCGCCGGGGGCGCGTACGCGTATCCGGGCGGGGGAGTGGACCCCCGTGACGACGACCTCCAGATCCGTTGGGCGGGCCCCACGCGCGCGTGGTGGGCGTCCAGGCTGGGCGTCGACGAGACCGACGCGCAGGCGATCGTCTGCGCGGCCGTACGGGAGACCTACGAGGAGGCGGGTGTCCTGCTCGCCGGCCCCACCCCCGACACCGTGGTCGGCGACACCAGGGGCGACGGCTGGGAGGCGGACCGCGAGGCCGTGGCCGCCCGTGACCTGTCCTTCGCGGAGTTCCTGGAGCGCAGGGGACTCGTCCTGCGCTCCGACCTCCTCGGCGCCTGGACCCGCTGGATCACCCCCGAGTTCGAGTCCCGGCGCTACGACACCTGGTTCTTCGTCGCCGCCCTCCCGGAAGGCCAGCGCACCCGCAATGTCTCCACGGAGGCCGACCGCACGGTGTGGATCCGCCCAAGGGACGCGGCCGAGGGGTACGACAAGGGTGAGCTCACGATGATGCCGCCCACCATCGCGACCCTGCGCCAGCTCACGGCGTACGACACGGCCGCCGGGGCACTCGCCGCCGCACCCGGCCGCGACCTCACCCCCGTCCTCGCCCAGGCCCGCCTGGAGGGCGACGAGGTGACCCTGACGTGGCCCGGTCACGCCGAGTTCACCAAGCGCATAGCGGCGGCCGACAGGGGTACGCAATGACCGCCACGACGGCCCTCGGAGGCTGCCCCGTAGGTGGTGCCCCGAGCCCCCGCAGTGCTCCGCCCGTCCCGCTGGAAGGCCCTCACGCATGACCGACGCCGCAGCCCTCCCCGGCCAGCCCAGGGGCGGGGTCCTCTCCGGACCGGCCACCGCGCGCGCGGTGAACGTTCTCGCGCCGAACCCCTCCGCGATGACCCTGGACGGCACGAACACCTGGATCCTGTCCGAGCCGGGCTCCGACCTGGCGGTCGTGGTCGACCCCGGCCCGCTGGACGACGGGCATCTGCGCCACGTCGTCGCCACGGCGGAACAGGCCGGCAAACGCGTCGCGCTCACCCTGCTCACGCACGGGCACCCCGACCACGCGGAGGGCGCGGCCCGCTTCGCGGAACTGACGGGAACGAACGTACGAGCCCTGGACCCGGCGCTACGGCTCGGCGACGAGGGCCTCGGCGCGGGGAACGTCGTCTCGATCGGCGGCCTGGAACTCCGTGTCGTCCCGACCCCCGGCCACACCTCCGACTCGCTGTGCTTCCATCTCCCGGCCGATCAGGCGGTCCTGACGGGTGACACCGTCCTGGGGCGTGGAACGACGGTCGTAGCCCACCCAGACGGCCGTCTCGGGGACTATCTGGACTCACTGCGACGCCTGAGGTCCCTGGCGGTCGACGACGGCGTGCACACCGTCCTCCCCGGCCACGGCCCCGTCCTGGAGGACGCTCAGGGCGCCGTCGAGTTCTACCTGGCCCACCGCGCCCACCGCCTGGCCCAGGTGGAAACAGCGGTCGAGAACGGGCACCACACCCCCGCCGAGGTCGTGTCCCACGTCTACGCGGACGTGGACCGCTCCCTGTGGCCGGCGGCGGAACTGTCGGTGAGGGCCCAACTGGAGTACCTGACGGACCACGGCCTGATCTGAGAGCGCCCCGAAAGGGGCGCGGGGAGCCGCGCGATCAACCACAACGGACGCGCACCCGCCGGACAACCCCACCCACCCGAGCTCTCAGGCGCACCCGGCGGGTCGAAGGGGCGGCAGCGCCTGGAGGATGGGACGGGGTAGGGGCGGCGCGGGGGCGAAAACACCCCGGGGCCCGCCCCAGCGAAAGAGGCGGACCCCGGCGACGTACGGCCGAATCCAGCGATCAGCGCGACCGCTTCGCCAACCGCTCCACGTCCAGCAGAATCACGGCTCGGGCCTCCAGCCGCAGCCACCCACGCTGCGCGAAGTCGGCCAGCGCCTTGTTCACTGTCTCGCGCGAGGCGCCGACGAGCTGCGCCAGCTCCTCCTGCGTGAGGTCGTGCACCACATGGATGCCTTCCTCCGACTGCACACCGAAGCGCCGCGAGAGGTCCAGCAGGGCACGCGCGACACGGCCGGGCACGTCCGAGAACACCAGGTCGGACATCTGGTCGTTGGTCTTGCGCAGCCGCCGGGCCACGGCGCGCAGCAGCGCGGCGGCCACCTCGGGCCGCGCGTTCAGCCAGGGCTGGAGGTCGCCGTGGCCGAGGCCGAGCAGCTTGACCTCGGTCAGCGCGGTGGCGGTCGCCGTCCGCGGGCCCGGGTCGAACAGCGACAGCTCGCCGATCAGCTCACCGGGGCCGAGCACGGCCAGCATGTTCTCCCGGCCGTCGGGTGAGGCGCGGTGGAGCTTGACCTTGCCTTCGGTGACCACATAGAGGCGGTCGCCGGGGTCGCCCTCGTGGAAGAGAGCGTCACCTCGCGCGAGGGTCACCTCACTCATGGAGGCGCGGAGCTCCGCGGCCTGCTCGTCATCGAGCGCCGCGAAGAGCGGGGCGCGCCGCAGAACGTCGTCCACGAGTTCTCTCCTTGTCGACCTGCTCAGGGGATCTTGCTCCCCGTACTACCAGGGGACCGTGTTCCCCATCTTGCCGGACGGTCCAAACAGTGTGATCTGTCACAAGGATGCCGCACACATGTCCTGAGGTAAGCGTCAGGGGTCCAATTGGGGGCCGATCTTCTGGGGCCGGGGCGGATGTCGGTGCCGGGCTTTAGGCTGGCCGGGTGTCCAAAACGCCGGTGAGAGCACGGGCCAAGGGGGCTGGACGGGTGGTTGCACGTCGCGATTCCGCTGTGGGCGAACAAGCCCCCGCGGGGGCGAACAAAACGGAAAAGGCGGCAAAAGTGACGACGACGGCGAAGGGCGCCCCGGCGAAGGCACCCGTGGCGAAGAAAGCCGCAGCCAAGAAGACCGCAGCCAAGAAGACCGCAGCCAAGAAGACCGCAGCCGAAAAGACCGCAGCCGAAAAGACCGCAGCCGAAAAGACCGCAGCCAAGAAGACCGCGGCCGAGAATGCGGCGCCCGACGCTTCCGTCCAACCCGCACAACCCGCACAACCCGCCAAGCCCTCCAAATCCCCCAAGCCCGAGTCCCGCACCGCTCTCGTCCGCCGCGCCCGTCGCATCAACCGCGAGCTCGCCGAGGTGTACCCGTACGCCCACCCGGAGTTGGACTTCGAGAACCCCTTCCAGCTGATCCTCGCCACGGTCCTGTCGGCCCAGACCACCGACCTGAGGGTCAACCAGACGACGCCCACGCTCTTCGCCAAGTACCCCACCCCCGAGGACCTGGCCGCGGCCAACCCGGAGGAGGTCGAGGAGATCCTTCGCCCGACCGGGTTCTTCCGGGCCAAGACGAAGTCGGTGATAGGGCTCTCGAAGGCTCTTGTGGAGAAGCACGGCGGTGAGGTCCCCGGCCGCCTCGAAGACCTCGTCAAGCTGCCCGGCGTCGGCCGCAAGACCGCCTTCGTCGTGCTGGGCAACGCCTTCGGCCGACCGGGCATCACGGTGGACACGCACTTCCAGCGGCTCGTGCGACGCTGGCAGTGGACCGCCGAGACCGACCCGGACAAGATCGAGGCGGCCATCTCCGCGCTCTTCCCCAAGAGCGACTGGACCGACCTCTCGCACCACGTGATCTGGCACGGCCGCCGTATCTGCCACGCCCGCAAACCCGCCTGCGGCGCCTGCCCCATCGCCCCCCTCTGCCCGGCGTACGGCGAGGGGGAGACCGACCCGGAGAAGGCCAGGAAGCTCCTGAAGTACGAGAAGGGCGGCTTCCCGGGCCAGCGCCTCAACCCCCCGCAGTCGTACCTGGACGCGGGCGGCATCCCGGCCCCGCCCCTGGGAGCCGCCGGATGACGGCCCGCGTCCAGCACTCACCCGCCTCCTGGTGCTCGCACGGGGGCCACCCACACGAGGGACCCCCGGAACGATCAGCGGAATTCCGCGCGTTGGAACGGGCAGGACGACGGGGGTGGCGATGACACGGGCAAGTCATACGGATACGGACACGGATACGAGCGCCGGCGGCGGCAGCGACGACGCCGAGCGGCCGCTGCTCGACAAGGGCGGCCTGCCCACCTGGCTGGACCCGGTGGTCCGCGCCGTCGAGACGGTCCAGCCGCTGCAGCTGAGCCGCTTCCTGCCGCCGGAGAACGGCGCGGGGCGCCAGTCGGCGGTCCTGATCCTCTTCGGCGAGGGCGACCACGGCCCCGAGCTGCTGCTCATGGAGCGCGCCGGCTCGCTCAGATCGCACGCGGGCCAGCCCTCCTTCCCCGGCGGCGCCCTCGACCCCGAGGACGGCGACCCGGCGGCCGACGGGCCACTGTGGGCCGCCCTGCGCGAGGCCGAGGAGGAGACCGGCCTCGATCCGGCCGGTGTCCAGCTCTTCGGCGTGCTGCCCAAGCTGTACATCCCGGTCAGCGGCTTCGTCGTGACCCCCGTGCTGGGCTGGTGGCGCGAGCCGAGCCCGGTCCGGGTCGTCGATCCGAACGAGACGGCACGCGTCTTCAAGGTCCCCGTGGCCGATCTCACGGATCCGGCCAACAGGGTCACGGTCGCGCACCCCAGCGGATACAGAGGTCCGGCATTTCTGGTCGAATCGGCCCTTGTGTGGGGCTTCACGGCCGGAGTGATCGACCGCCTGCTCCACTACTCGGGCTGGGAGCGCCCCTGGGACCGGGACAAGCAGGTCCCGCTCGACTGGCGCGCATGACAGGGTGTCTGCCGAGCCGTGTGTTCCGGGGGGCGGCCCCCGGACGCCCGGCCGGCCTGTAGTGATCGCGAAGTGACAAGGCGAGGCTTGAAGCGGTGAACGTGCTGGACATCTTGCTGTTGGTCGCCGCCGTGTGGTTCGCGATCGTCGGCTTCCGCCAAGGCTTCGTCGTCGGCATCCTGTCGGTGATCGGCTTCCTGGGCGGCGGCCTCGTCGCGGTCTACGTCTTGCCCGTGATCTGGGACTGGCTGACCGACAACTCCGAGGTGAGCACAGGCGCCGCCGTCGTCGCGGTCATCGTCGTGATCATCTGCGCCTCCGTCGGCCAGGCCCTCACCACGCATCTCGGCAACAAGCTGCGCCGGTACATCACCTGGTCCCCGGCCCGCGCCCTCGACGCCACCGGCGGTGCCCTGGTCAACGTCGTCGCGATGCTCCTCGTGGCGTGGCTGATCGGCTCGGCGCTCGCCGGGACCACCCTGCCGACCCTCGGCAAGGAGGTCCGCAACTCCAAGGTGCTGCACGGCGTGTCCGACGCCCTGCCCGACCAGGCCGACACCTGGTTCGCGGACTTCTCCTCGGTCCTCACGCAGAACGGATTCCCCCAGGTCTTCAGCCCGTTCTCGAACGAGCCGATCACCGAGGTCCAGCCCCCCGACCCCGCGCTCGCGAACAGCCCGGTCGCCCGCCGCGCCAAGGACTCCATCGTCAAGGTCATGGGCACCGCCCAGAGCTGCGGCAAGGTCCTCGAAGGCACCGGGTTCGTCTTCGGCGAGCGCCGCGTGATGACCAACGCGCATGTGGTCGGCGGAGTCGACGAGCCCACCGTCCAGATAGGCGGAGAGGGCCGCAAGTACAGCGCCACGGTCGTCCTCTACGACTGGGAGCGCGACATCGCCGTACTGGACGTGCCGAACCTGCACGCGCCGGTGCTCAAGTTCAGCGCCAAGGACGCCGTCAGCAGTGACGACGCCATCGTGGCCGGCTTCCCGGAGAACGGCTCGTACGATGTCCGCCCGGCACGGGTGCGCGGTCGCATCACGGCCGACGGGGCGGACATCTACAAGCGCGGCACGGTCCACCGCGACGTCTACTCGCTCTACGCGACCGTCCGCCAGGGCAACTCCGGCGGCCCGCTGCTCACCCCCGAGGGCAAGGTCTACGGCGTGGTCTTCGCGAAGTCCCTCGACGACCCGGACACCGGGTACGCGCTCACCGCGGACGAGATCCGCGACGACATCACCGAGGGCCGTACGGCCAACCAGCAGGTGGACAGCGACAGCTGCGCGCTCTGAGCCGGGGAGCTTCGAGGACCTGCGGCTTCAAGGCCGGGGATGGCGCAGCCGGGCGGAGACCCAGCGGGCGCGGCGGCGCAGGATGCGCGGAATGCCCAGCCTGGGGTCTTCCGCGCCCGGCAGTTGCGGGCCGCCCCTCTGGTGGGAGCTCAGGCCTGCGGCCGAGCGGCGGTTTCGTGCTGCGTCACTGTAGTCGTGCGTCCAGCCCATACCCCGACGTGTGCCCCCGCCCCAAGGTCGATAACCGCCCCCACGCCCCCCAATTGGCCTATGCGCCGGGCAAGTGGCCGTTCGTAGAACAGGCGTTCAGATTCGGCTGGTGGGAGGGCCTGGCCGAACTCACCGATCGGGCTCGGGGTCCTTCAGCCAGTTGATGAGTTCCGAGGAGAACGCCACCGGATCCTCCTCGTGCGGGAAGTGCCCGAGGCCGTCGAACAGACGCCAGCGGTACGGCGCTTCCACGTACTCGCCGGAGCCGGCCGCGCTGCGCGTACGCATCACCGGGTCGAGTGAACCGTGCAGATGGAGCGTGGGGACGCGCACCGGGCGCTTCATACGGCGGTTGAACTGGATGCCGTCCGGCCGGGCCATGGACCGCACCATCCACCGATACGGCTCGATCGAGCAGTGCGCCGTCGAGGGGATGCACATCGCCCGCTGGTACGCCTCCACGGCTTCGTCGTCGGGCAGCCCGGGCCCCGACCAGTCGCGGATCAGCCGGCCCACCAGGGCGCCGTCGTCGGCCGTGAGCTGCCGCTCCGGGATCCAGGGCCGCTGGAACCCCCAGATGTACGACCCGGCGGCCGTCTGCTTGACGTCCGACAGCATCGCCGAGCGCCAGCGCCGCGGGTGCGGCATCGAGGCGACCGCGAGCCGTCGTACGAGCTTGGGGCGCATGGCCGCCGCCGTCCACGCCAGATAGCCGCCCAGGTCGTGGCCGACCAGCGCGGCGTCGGGCTCGCCGAGGGACCGTACGACGCCGGTGATGTCGAGGGCGAGGTTCGCCGGGTCGTAGCCCCGGGGCGTACGGTCGCTGCCGCCGACCCCGCGCAGATCCATGGCCACGGCCCGGAAGCCCGCGTCGGCGAGCGCGACCAGCTGGTGCCGCCAGGTCCACCAGAACTGCGGGAAGCCGTGCAGCAGCAGCACCAGGGGCCCGTCGCCCAGCTCGGCGATGTGGAAACGCGCGCCGTTGGCCGCCACGTCCCGGTGGATCAGCCCCTTCGCGCCGGGCACGTCGAGTCGTACGGGAGACGTGGGCTGATTCGAGGGGGCGGCCGGGTCGGTCGCGGGGTCGGTCATGACGTCGAGCGTGCCACAGCCTCGACGGCGCCGTCGGCCCGGTTCGTCCGACGGGGGTGCGGCTTGGCGTTATGCAGCACGCCCGCGGTCTGCTTCACGGAGGCGGCGACCTTCTGCGGGCCCTGGCCCTTCTTCGCCTTCTTCGCGAAGACCACACCGATGAGCGCGAGGGCGACCGCGACCAGCACGTTCGCCGCGAACGACAGCAGGAAGCAGATCGCCAGGTTCCAGTCGGTCCAGGTGCGGATGCCGTACGCCAGGGCGAAGCTCAGCATCGGCAGGGAGAAGATCAGCACCGCGCCGGCCGCCGTGAACGCCCCGCCGCCGACCATGCCCCGCTTGACGTCCTGCTTCAACTGGGCCTTGGCCAGTGCGATTTCGTCGTGCACCAGCGCGGACATCTCGGCCGTCGCCGAGGCGAACAACTGGCCGACACTGCGTTCGGCACCGACCGGGCTGCCGTCGGGTGCGCTCATCGGGGTCTCCCTCATATGCGTTTGTACGGTCCTGTCAGATCATGCCGGACCGTCGTCCCCGTCGCCTGCCCCGCCCGCCACTTCGGCAAGCCTTCGGTGTTCGGCGGCCTTGCGCTCGTGGATCTCGGCCATGCGCAGGTGGTACGCCGGGTCGTGTTCCTCGTAGATGTCGGGGATGCCGTCGTGGTCGTCGTCGCGCTCCTCGAATTCCACCAGGGCGCGGTACTTGGCGTTGCGTATCTTCAGCAGAACGGTCGCGAGGACGGCCGAGACGAGCGACCCCGTCAGCACGGCCGCCTTGACCTCGTCGGTGAGCGAGGCGTCGCCCTCGAAAGCCAGTTCGCCGATGAGCAGGGAGACGGTGAAGCCGATCCCGGCGAGGGAGGCGACCGCGAAGACGTCCGGCCAGACCAGGTCCTCGGAGAGCGAGGCCCGGGTGAAGCGGGCGGTGAGCCAGGTCCCGCCGAAGATGCCGACCGCCTTGCCGACGACGAGCCCGAGCACCACACCGAGCGTCTCCGGCTGGGTGAACACCTGTCCGAGCGCACCGCCCGACACCATGACCCCCGCGCTGAACAGGGCGAACAGCGGCACCGCGAGGCCCGCGCTCAGGGGGCGTACGAGGTGCTCGATGTGCTCGCCGGGGGAGCGGTTCTCGTCCTCGTGTCTCGTGCAGCGCAGCATCAGGCCCATCGCGACTCCGGCGATGGTGGCGTGGACACCGCTGTTGTACATCAGCCCCCAGATGACCAGCGCCAGCGGAACGTACACGTACCACCCGCGTACGCCCTTGCGGAGCAGTACCCAGAAGACGACGAGGCCGACGACGGCGCCGCCGAGCGCGACGAAATCGAGGTCGGCGGTGAAGAACACGGCGATGATCAGGATGGCGAACAGGTCGTCGACGACGGCGAGGGTGAGCAGGAACGCGCGCAGCGCGGACGGCAGCGACGTCCCGATGACGGCCAGCACGGCGAGCGCGAAGGCGATGTCGGTGGCGGTGGGCACGGCCCACCCGGCGAGCGAACCGTCGCCGCTGAGGTTGGTGAGCGTGTAGACGAGCGCCGGTACGGCCATGCCGCACAGCGCGGCGACGACCGGGAGGAGCGCGGCCTTGGGGTCCTTGAGGTCGCCCGCCACCAGCTCGCGCTTGAGTTCGATCCCGGCGACGAAGAAGAAGATCGCGAGCAGTCCGTCGGCGGCCCAGTGCGCCACGGAGAGGTTCAGGCCGAGGGCCTCGGGGCCGAAGTGGAAGTGGCTGACGGTCTGGTAGCTGTGGTGCAGTGCGGGGATGTTCGCCCAGATCAGCGCGGCCACGGCGGCGAGGAGGAGCAGCACACCGCCGACGGTCTCGGTGCGCAGCGCGTCCGCCACGAAGGTCCGCTCGGGCAGGGACAGCCGTCCGAGGACCTTGTGGGCGGGGGTGGTGCGGGACGCGGCCACGGTGGGGGACCTCCGGTGGGTGGGCAGGACGGAACACTTGCCGACCAGACTTCCCGGCGCACCTATTGTTTAGCTTAGCTAAAGGGCACCCGGCGCGCTCGTCGCCGGGTGCCCTTCGAGGCCGTACGTGGTTCGTCAGTCCTCGCTGGGCGCTGCCGGCAGCTTGTCCTGGATCAGGTCCATCACCGTGGAGTCGGTCAGCGTCGTGACGTCACCGAGCTGCCGGTTCTCCGCCACGTCCCGCAGCAGGCGCCGCATGATCTTCCCGGAGCGGGTCTTCGGCAGCTCGGCCACCGGCAGGATCCGCTTCGGCTTGGCGATCGGGCCGAGCGTGGCGCCCACGTGATTGCGCAGGTCGCTGACCAGGCCCTCGTCCTCGGCGTTGGCCGTACCGCGCAGGATCACGAACGCCACGATCGCCTGACCGGTGGTCTCGTCGGCGGCGCCCACGACCGCCGCCTCGGCGACGGACGGGTGCGACACGAGCGCCGACTCCACCTCGGTGGTGGAGATGTTGTGGCCCGACACGAGCATCACGTCGTCGACGCGGCCGAGGAGCCAGATGTCCCCGTCGTCGTCCCTCTTCGCCCCGTCACCGGCGAAGTACTTGCCTTCGAACCGTGACCAGTACGTGTCGAGGAACCGCTGGTCGTCGCCCCAGATCGTCCGCAACATCGACGGCCATGGCTCGGTGAGGACGAGATAGCCACCGCCGCCGTTCGGCACCTCGTTCGCCTCGTCGTCGACGACGGTCGCGGCGATGCCCGGCAGCGGCCGCTGGGCCGATCCCGGCTTGGTCTCCGTGACGCCCGGCAGCGGGGAGATCATCATCGCGCCCGTCTCGGTCTGCCACCAGGTGTCCACGATCGGCGTCGCGTCGCCGCCGATGTGCTTGCGATACCAGATCCACGCCTCGGGGTTGATCGGCTCACCGACGGACCCCAGCACGCGCAGGCTGCCGAGATCGAACTTCGCGGGGATGTCGTCGCCCCACTTCATGAACGTACGGATCGCCGTGGGCGCCGTGTACAGGATCGTCACCCCGTACTTCTGCACGATCTCCCAGAAGCGGCCCTGGTGCGGGGTGTCGGGCGTGCCCTCGTACATGACCTGCGTCGCGCCGTTCGCCAGCGGCCCGTAGACGATGTAGGAGTGGCCGGTGACCCAGCCGACGTCGGCCGTGCACCAGTAGACGTCGGTCTCCGGCTTGAGGTCGAAGACGGCATGGTGGGTGTACGCCGCCTGGGTGAGATAACCGCCGGAGGTGTGCAGGATGCCCTTCGGCTTACCCGTCGTACCGGACGTGTAGAGGATGAACAGCGGGTGCTCGGCCTCGAACGCCTCGGGGGTGTGCTCGGCGGACTGCCGCTCGACGATCTCGTGCCACCACACGTCCCGCTCGTCGTTCCAGGCGACTTCCTGGCCGGTGCGGCGTACGACGAGGACGTGCTCGACGTTGTCGACGCGGTCGATCGCGTCGTCGACGGCCGGCTTGAGCGCGGAGGGCTTGCCCCGGCGGTAGCCGCCGTCGGAGGTGATGACCACCTTGGCGTCGGCGTCCTGGATGCGGGTCGCGAGCGCGTCGGCGGAGAAGCCGCCGAAGACGACGGAGTGCGCGGCGCCGATCCGGGCGCAGGCGAGCATCGCGACGGCCGTCTCCGGGATCATCGGCATGTAGACGGCGACCCGGTCACCGGCCTGAACGCCCAGCTCCAGCAGGGCGTTCGCGGCCTTCGACACCTCGTCCTTGAGCTCGGCGTAGGTGATGGCCCGGCTGTCGCCGGGCTCGCCCTCGAAGTGGATGGCGACCCGGTCGCCGAGGCCCGCCTCGACATGCCGGTCGACGCAGTTGTACGCGACATTGAGCCGGCCGTCCTTGAACCACTTGGCGAACGGCGGGTTCGACCAGTCCAGCGTCTCGGTCGGCTCCGTGGCCCAGGTCAACCGGCGCGCCTGCTCCGCCCAGAAACCGAGCCGGTCAGCCTTGGCCTGTTCGTACGCCTCTGCCGCGACGTTGGCGTTGGCTGCCAGGTCAGCGGGCGGCGCGAAGCGTCGCTCCTCCTTCAAGAGGTTGGCCAGGCTTTCGTTGCTCACGACATCTCCCTTGCGGTGCTTTGCCGGGGCGACCGTTGTGTCCCAGGCCACAGCTCATCAGACCCGGACCCCTGCTGACAAGGGCCTTCTCCGGATTGGTTTAGACCTGTGGGAGTGGGTGATGGGTCGAGGCGGTCGGTCGGGGTGTGGCCGGTGTGGTCATCCGTTCCCACGGACGCGGCGGGCACGGGGTTCAGCCGCGCGACGCCTGTGGTGCGCCGGCCGACGGGCTGGGTGCGCGGCCCCGGACGACGAGGCCGCGCACCCGCCCGTATCGGCATCACGCCGGGCTGCCCAGTTCCTCCGCCGCCGCCACGTGTTCGAAGAGCTTGTCTCCGTCCGTCCCGGTGAGCAGATACGCCTGGGCCTCGCCCACATGGAAGTACATCCCATGCAGTTCGAGCACGCCCTCGCGCAGGGCCCGGGCCACCGACTCATGGGCACGCAGATGCTCCAGCTGCTGGATGACATTGGTCAGACAGAGCTGCTCCACCGCGTCCGCCGGTTCCCGTCCGGCGAGTCGCGCCCACGGCCGGTCCTTGTCCGTCGCGCGCGCCAGGCTCGGCAGGCCGTGCCGCAGCCACCGTCTGAGGGGCGTGTGGGCGCCGCCCGGCTCGCTGTTGAGCAGCGCCTGCATGGCCCCGCAGCCGGAGTGGCCGCAGACCGTGATGGACCGCACCTTCAGCACGTCCACCGCGTACTCGATCGCCGCGGCCACCGAGTCGTCGCCGCTCTCCTCGCCGGGGGGCGGCACCAGATTGCCGACATTGCGCACGACGAAGAGGTCGCCGGGACCGCTTGAGGTGATCATCGAGGTGACGACCCGGGAGTCGGCACAGGTCAGGAAGAGCTGCGAGGGCTGCTGCCCCTCCCGCGCGAGCCGGGCCAGCTCGCCGCGGACCAGGGGAGCGGTGTTCCGCTGGAACGCGCTGATGCCACGTGCCAGCTGATGCCCACTCCGCCGGTGCCTGTCCGTACCCTCCACCGCGTCCTCCGGCGGGCCGCCGGAGGGCACGGTGCCCGGATCCTCGCACTGGTGGTTGCGCCACGCCGTCCACGGCCGGCAGCGGCAGCCCGACGCCGAGACACTCGCGGGCTCGGCGATACGGGTACCGGAGCGACCGGTGATCTCCACGGAACCGCCCAGCGCGCGGTGCGCGTGCCGCCAGTCCTGCAGCGACTCGTACGCCGCGTGGTCCATGAACGACCCGTCCAGCTCCACCACCGCGTCCGCCCCCTGGGGCACCTGGTGCAGGGTCCGGCTCAGGCGCGGCACGGCGAGGAACGTCAACTGCCCTCGTACATGTACGTGATGGACTCCTTCCGTCTCCTCATGGGTGATGCGCGTGCGGGTGAGGCGGTGCAGGGCGACGCCGACGGCGACCGCGATGCCGAGGACCACGCCCTCCAGGACGCCGAGGAGGACGACACCGAGCGTGGTGACGGCGTAGACCAGCACCTCACGGTGGCGGGTCACCGTGCGGATGTGGTGCAGGGACACCATCTGGACCCCGACGGCCATCACCAGGGCGGCGAGTGAGGCGAGGGGGATCAGCTCGAGGACTCGGGTGAGCAGAAGCGAGGCCGCTACCACCCAAACGCCGTGCAGCATCGTGGAGTTCCGGCTGATGGCGCCGGCCTGCACATTGGCCGTGCTGCGGACGGCGACACCGGCGACCGGCAGACCGCCGAGCGCTCCGGAGACGACGTTGGCCGCGCCCTGGCCCCGCAGCTCACGGTCGAGGTCCGAGCGCGCCACGTCCGTCCGGCCCGCCGCCAGCTTGTCCATGGCGACCGCGCCGAGCAGCGACTGCACGCTGCACACCAGCGTGGTGGTGACCACGGCCGCGACGATGCCGAGCACCGGTCCCTCGGGCAGCCCGGCCATGGCGTGGCTGCGCCACGACGGCAGGTCGACCTTGGGCAGGCTCAGCCCGGCGAACGCGGCCGTGGCGGTCGCGGCGGCGACGGCGACGAGCGCGGCCGGGGCCGTGCGCAGTGCCCGGCCCACCCGCCCCGGCAGCCGCGGCCACGCGAGCAGCAGGACGAGCGTCAGCACGCTCATGGAGACCGCGCCGGGGTGCAGATTGGCCAACTGCGCGGGCAACGCGCCGACGTTGGCGAGGACCGAGCTCTGCGGGGTGCCGCCGAGCACGATGTGCAGCTGGGCGACGGCGATGGTGACGCCGATGCCGGCGAGCATGCCGTGCACGATCGCGGGGCTGACGGCGAGCGCCGAGCGGGCCACCCGCAGACAGCCCAGGCCCAGCTGGGCGATTCCGGCGGCGACGGTGATGGCGCAGGTGGTGCGCCAGCCGTACTGGTGGATGAGGTCGGCGGTGACGACGGTGAGGCCGGCGGCGGGGCCGCTGACCTGGAGCGGGGAGCCGCCCAGCCGCCCGGCGACAAGACCGCCGACGGCCGCCGCGACGAGACCGGCCGGGAGCGGCGCGTCGGTGGCCAGGGCGATGCCCAGGGACAGGGGTAGGGCGATCAGGAAGACCGAGATCGAAGCGGACAGATCGGCGCCCGCGATACGGAACCGGCGTGGTCCGCGTGGGGGGCTGTGGGGTTGGTGGTCGCGCTCCGGCTCGTTTGCGTTCGAGTCGGCGGCGCGGGCGGGGATGCAGGTGGACATGTTCTCCCGTCTCCTCCGGGGCTGCGCGGTCGCGTGGGGGGTCGCGGCCGTGGGTCACGGCTACAGCGGCGGGATTTCTCAACAATCAGTAAACGAATCGTAATGCAGAGTAAAGGCCACGCAAGAACATTCGCGGCAAATGGGTTATCAGATCACCCGTGAGTGTTAATCCATCTTTTCTTCGGCTTGTCATATAAAACTGATCGGAACTCTCTGCGACCTTGGCCGCTCTGCCCCTGAACGAAGGAAGAAGGTGGACGGAAGATGGCGGCCACCCAGAGGATCGCCGTAGGCGTCGTGCTTGTCGCGACCTGCGCCGTGGCGCTCGCCGGCTGCGGGATCGGTGACCGGGGTTCCACCGGTGTCCCCGGCGCGAAAAAACCCGAGCAGGGCGCCCGGCGTGGTGCGCCCGGCGCGAAGGAGGGCGCCCCGGCGCAACCCAAGACCCCGGTCCGCCTGATCGGCGACGGCTCCACCGCGTACACCGGAGCGCAGCCGCATCTGCCCAGGGCCGAGCGGCTGAAGTCCGGTCAGAAGCCCCCGCAGTTCGTGGTCTTCTCCTGGGACGGCGCCGGCGAGGACGGCCAGCGCCTGTTCTCGCACTTCCGCAAGGTCGCCCGCGCCAACAACGCGACGATGACGTACTTCCTGAGCGGCGTGTACATGCTCCCGGAGGAGAAGCGGGACCTGTACCGCCCGCCGCAACACTCACCGGGCCGCTCGGACATCGGCTTCAACGACGTCCGCGGCATCAAGGACACCGTGGACCAGCTGCGCGGCGCATGGCTGGAGGGCAACGAGATCGGCACCCACTTCAACGGCCACTTCTGCGGCAGCGGCGGCGGGGTCGGCCAGTGGTCGGTCGAGGAGTGGAAGAGCGAGATCGCCCAGGCCAAGTCGTTCGTGAAGACCTGGAAGACCAACACGGACACCGAGAAGGCCGTCCCTCTGCCCTTCGACTACGACGAGGAGCTGATCGGCGCCCGCACCCCCTGCCTGGAGGGCCAGGAGAACTTCATGCGGGCCGCCCGCGAACTGGGCTTCCGCTACGACACCAGCGGCGTCAACGCCCAGGTCTGGCCCCAGAAGAAGGAAGGCCTGTGGGATCTGTCGATGCAACTGGTCCCGGTCCCCGGCCGCAGCTTCGAGACGCTGACCATGGACTACAACTTCTACATGAACCAGTCCGGGGCCAAGGAGGGCGACGCGGGCCAGCAGCAGTACTGGGGCGACCAGTTCCGTGACGGCCTGCTCAAGGGCTTCTACCGGGCCTACGACGGCAACCGCGCGCCCCTGATCATCGGCAACCACTTCGAGTCCTGGAACGGCGGCACCTATATGCGCGCCGTCGAGGAGACCATCGAGACGGTCTGCACCAAGGCCGAGGTGCGCTGTGTCTCCTTCCGGCAACTCGCCGACTGGCTCGACGCCCAGGACCCGAAGGTCCTGGACAGGCTGCGCACCCTCAAGGTCGGCGAGGCCCCGGAGGAGGACTGGAACACCTTCCTGTCCGCCGGGCCGGCCCCGGCCCCCAGGGGGGTTCCGGGGGCTCCGGCGGCCACGCCGTAGCTCTGGCCCCGCTCACACCGAGGCGGTGACCCCTTCGCGGAGCACGAAGTCGGGGTCGACCTGGGCGGCCAGGTCGACCCCCGTCCGCTCGTTGCCCCAACTGCTCGCGTTCTTCAGATGGAAGTGCACCATCTGGCGGGTGTACCGCTCCCAGTCACGCAGCTCGTACGTGGCGTCCGCGGCCTCCTGAAGGGCGTGCAGGGAACGGCGGTTGGGCTCCTCCAGCTGCTCGAACCGGGGCGGGCGGCCCTTCTCCAGAGCCCGCACCCAGTTTGAGTGCCCGAGGGTGACGAGCAGGTCGTCCCCGACCTCGGCGCGGAGGAAGTCCAGGTCGTCCTGACCGTGCACCTTGTTGCCGACGACCTTCAGGGCGACGCCGTAGTCACTGGCGTACTCCTTGTACTGGCGGTAGACGGAGACCCCCCTCCGGGTCGGCTCGGCGACGAGGAACGTCATGTCGAAGCGGGTGAACATGCCGGACGCGAAGGAGTCCGAACCGGCCGTCATGTCGACCACCACGTACTCGTCGCGGCCGTCCACCAGGTGGTTCAGGAACAGCTCCACCGCTCCCGTCTTGGAGTGGTAGCAGGCGACCCCGAGGTCGGCGTCGGTGAAGGGGCCGGTGACCATCAGACGGATGGCCCCGCCGTCGAGTTCCACCGGCCGGGCGCACGCGTCGTAGACCGCGTTCGGTTCGCACACCTGGAGCAGTCGCGAGCCCTCGCCGGGCGGGGTCGTCTTGATCATCGTCTCGGCGGAGGCGATGCGCGGATTGGAACCGCGCAGGTGGTTCTTGATCAGGGGCAGTCGGTCGCCCATCGCGGGCAGCTCGGCGGCCTCCCGGTCGTCGAGTCCGAGGGCGGCGCCCAGATGCTGGTTGATGTCGGCGTCGACGGCGACGACCGGCGCTCCGGAGATGGCGAGATGGCGGATGAACAGGGAGGACAGCGTGGTCTTGCCACTCCCGCCCTTCCCGACGAAAGCAATTTTCATGTTCACCAAGGGTAGTGGAGTGATTGCCGAGGGTGGTCGGGTGGCTGCGAAGTCCACTCCATCGTGGGTTCGGCCGGAAGAAGGAGTTCGTCAGGTCGTCGAGGGGTGGCGGTCGGGTGACGGGCGGGCGAGCGTAGGGTCGTACTCATGAGTACGACAGGCGCGAACGCCGATCCGCTCGCGGCCCTCGGGGGGCTTCCCGGGGTGGCCGAGTCCGTGGAGTCCGTGCGCAAGGCGGTGGACCGGGTCTACGGCCACCGGGTCATGCGGCGCCGCAGCAACGCGGTCACCTCGGAGGCGGCACTGCGCGGCGCGCGTGGCTCCGCCGCGCTGTCCGGCGCCGACTGGGCCCTCGAAGAGGTGCGCCGCCGTACCGACTTCAGCGGCCAGGAGGGCGACGAGGAGGCCCGCACGATGGGCGCCGCCCTGCGGCTGACCGCCGAGGCGGGACAGTTGCTGTCGATCTGGCGGCAGTCGCCCCTACGGGTACTGGCCCGGCTGCACCTCGTGGCGGCGAGCGGCGACCACGCGCGCGTGGGGCGGCCCCGGCAGGACGGCGAGCCCGTCGACGAGCCCCTGATCGAGCTGCCGCTGCCGAGCGCGGCCGAGGTCTCGGGGCGGCTCGACGGCCTCGCCGAGCTGATCATCAAAGGTGGCTCGGCCCCCGCTCTGGTGACCGCCGCCGTCGTCCACGGCGAACTGCTCGCCCTGCGGCCCTTCGGCTTCGCCAACGGCCTGGTCGCGCGCGCGGCCGAGCGGATCGTCCTGATCGGCAGCGGCCTCGACCCCAAGTCCGTCTGCCCGGCGGAGGTCGGTCACGCGGAAATCGGCCGCGCCGCCTACCTGGCCGCCCTCGACGGCTATGTCTCCGGTACCCCCGAGGGCATGGCCGCCTGGATCGCCCACTGCGGGCGCGCTGTCGAGCTGGGCGCGCGCGAGTCGACGGCGGTGTGCGAGGCGCTGCAGCGGGGGGCGGCCTAGATCCATCGAAAAGGGTTGCGGCGGTACGAGAACTCGTACCGCCGCTGGCATGTTCACCCGGTTACCAAGCGTCCTCGAGATGTTGCCCATCAGGTCGGGAACTCTTGCCCGTCACCTGGTGCGGCTGGCCCGTAATCGACGGGTCGACGTCGCGTGGGTGCCCAGTGTTCATGCTCGGTCCGTGGGGCCAAAATGCGTTTCTAAGGTGATCCTTTCGGATGTCCTTTGGTCTCGCGGGCCTTGAGTCCTTTCTACTCCAGGACCGGAGTGAGCGAAAGCCCTGGACGTACTTCTTTACTTTCATGTTTAAAGAGGCATTAATCGGGCGCCGGCTTGCTCAAGCGGTCGCCACGCGGCGCCGGCTCGCGTACCAGACGAGCCCGGCGGTGGCGGCCGCCGCACCTATGGCGGCGGCCGCGAGAAGTGCCGGGCGGGGCGGCGTGGGCAGCCGCTGCTTGAGTCGTACCGGGCGGTGGAAGTCGAGAATCGGCCATCCGCGCGCGAGGGCCTCTCTGCGCAGCGTCCGGTCCGGGTTCACCGCGTGTGGATGGCCCACCGCCTCCAGCATCGGCAGGTCGGTCGCCGAGTCGCTGTACGCGTAGCAGTGCGCGAGGTCGTACTCCTCGGACTCCGCCAGCTCCCGGATCGCCTCGGCCTTGGTCGGGCCGTACGCGTAGTACTCCACCTCGCCGGTGAAGCAGCCGTCGTCGCCCACGACCATCCGGGTCGCCACGACACGGTCCGCACCCAGCAGCTCGCCGATCGGCTCGACCACCTCGGCGCCGGACGTGGAGACGATGACCACATCCCGCCCGGCGACGTGATGCTCCTCGATGAGAGAGGCGGCCTCGTCGTAAATGATGGGATCGATCAGATCGTGAAGGGTCTCGGCGACGATGTCCTTCACTTGTTGGACGTTCCAACCGCGAACCAACGAGGACAGGTACTTCCGCATCCGCTCCATCTGGTCGTGGTCCGCGCCGCCTGCGAGGAACACGAACTGGGTGTACGCGGTCCGCAAGGCCGCCCTGCGGTTGATCAGGCCGCCTTGGTAGAACGACTTGCTGAACGTGAGCGTGCTCGACTTCGCAATGACCGTCTTGTCCAGGTCAAAGAAGGCCGCTGTGCGGGGCAAGGAGTGGTTTTCCACGAGCCGAGCATATGCGCCCACCATTCGGGCTAGTGTGGGGCGTGTGGGTTTGCCTGAGAGGCCTCTCGGGTACACCATGGAAGTCACGGATCGTTCGCGACCGTGCTAACCCGGCCCGACTCCTCCCCCCCCGAGTCGGCCGTGGAGACGACCCCCACTCTCCCCCCCGGTGGGGGTCGTCGCATGTCCGGGTGCGTTTTCCCCGCCTCTCTCCCGCCCATGGGGCCGTTCCCTGCCCACCTGGGCGTTCCTCTATCTCTCCGCAGGATTCGTCACTGTGCGTATCTGTCGCGCTGCGCTGTGGAAGTCGCCCAAGGCGTCGCCTGTTCGGGTGACGGCGATATTCACAACCATCGGGTTGTCCACAGTTATCGACCAAGATCCACACGATTTCCGGGATGGCTGCACCGTGATTCCAGCGCGTCCCGACGGCGGCGAGTTCATGGCCCGTTCGGTTTGTCGGACGCGTACGGCCGGTTCGTATCGGTCGCCCAAATGGCGGCCGGTCACCGGTTCTTCACACAGGTCTTGAACACGGGCGTCCGGAACACCGGCGTCTGGAACACGGGTCGTGAACACGGGTCTTGAGCGGGTGGGAATCGCGGAGCGCCGAGGGCGCCGAGCATCCCGTCCGGGACCCGGCGAAGGGGGCTGGAGATCGTGGCGGGAGCCATCACCAATGACCGGCAGTCCGCCGCCGAGGGGCGGCAGGGCGGACCGTTGATCGTCACCGAGGACCCGGAACTACTGGACGACCTGCTGCGCCTGTGCGCGGCCGCCGGCGCCGAACCGCAGGTCCATCACGGGGTGCCGGAGGGCAGGGGCAGTTGGGAGGCGCCGCCGCTCGTGCTCGTCGGCGACGACGCCGTGGGGCGCGTCCGCGGAGTCGGGCCCCGGCGTGGAGTCGTCCTCGTCGGCAAGGACCAGGACGACCCCGGGGTCTGGCGGCGGGCCATGGAGATCGGCGCGGACCATGTGCTGATGCTGCCGGACGGCGAGCAGTGGCTCGTCGACCGCATCGCCGACGTGGCCGAGGGCGTCGGCAGACCCGCGCTCACCGTCGGCGTCATCGGCGGCCGCGGCGGCGCCGGGGCGTCAACCCTGGCCTGCGCGCTCGCCATCACCTCGGCGCGGCAGGGCAGGCGCACCCTGCTCGTCGACACCGATCCGCTGGGCGGCGGACTCGACGTCCTCCTGGGCGCGGAAGCGGCCGAGGGGCTGCGCTGGCCGGCGTTCGCGGCCTCGCGCGGCCGGGTCGGCGGCGGCGCCCTGGAGGAGTCGCTGCCCGAACTGCACTCCCTGCGGGTCCTCAGCTGGGACCGCGGCGACTCGGTCACCATCCCGCCCCAGGCCGTCCGCGCGGTGCTCGCCGCCGGCCGGCGGCGCGGCGGAACGGTGGTCGTCGATCTGCCCCGCCGCATCGACGAGGGCGTGGCCGAGGCCCTCGCCCAGGTCGATCTGGGCCTCCTGGTGGTCCCGGCCGAACTGCGCGCCGTCGCGGCGTCCGCACGGGTGGCCTCCGTCTGCGGGATGGTCCTGCGCGATCTGCGGGTGGCGGTACGGGGGCCGTACGCGCCCGGCCTCGACGACCACGAGGTGGCCCGGCTGCTGGGCCTGCCGCTCGCGGGCGAGGTGCCTGCCGAGACGGGCCTGACGGACGGCCGCAAACCGCCCGGGGGCGTCGCACGCGGACCGCTCGCACGGTTCTGCGAGGGGTTCTGGGAGCGAGTGCTGGTCGGGGGTGAGACCGGATGAACGGGAGCACTGACGACGGGCTGTTGGACGGCGTACGACAGTGGCTCGTCGAGAGCGGCTCCGAGCCGACACCCGCACGCGTGGCACAGGCCCTGCGGGAGCGGGGACGGGTGCTCGGGGACGCCGAAGTGCTCGGTGCCGCCGCGCGGTTGCGATCGGAGTTGGTCGGCAGCGGACCGCTGGAGCCGCTCCTCGCCGACCCGTCCGTCACCGACGTACTGGTGTCGGCGCCCGACCGGGTGTGGGTGGACCGGGGCGGCGGCCTGGAGCTGACGGCGGTGTCGTTCCCGGACGCGGCGGCCGTACGACGGCTCGCGCAGCGCCTGGCGGCCGTCGCCGGACGGCGGCTCGACGACGCCCGGCCCTGGGTGGACGCCCGGCTTCCGGACGGCACCCGCCTGCACGCGGTGCTGCCCCCGGTGGCCGTGGGCTCGACATGCCTGTCCCTGCGGGTCGTACGGCCCCGGGCGTTCACGCTCGACGAGCTGGTCACGGCGGGGACGGTCCCGCCCGGCGGAGAGCGGGTGCTGCGGGCGCTGATCCGTGCCCGGCTGTCGTACGTCATCAGCGGCGGGACCGGCTGTGGCAAGACGACGCTGCTGAGCGCGCTGCTCGGGCTGGTCGATCACGGCGAGCGGATCGTGCTCGCCGAGGACTCGGCGGAGCTGCGGCCCGACCATCCGCATGTGGTGCGGCTGGAGGGCAGACCCGCCAACCAGGAGGGCGCGGGTCTCGTCGAACTGCAGGACCTGGTGCGGCAGGCGTTGCGGATGCGGCCGGATCGGCTGGTCGTGGGGGAGGTGCGCGGGTCCGAGGTCGTGTCCTTGCTGGCGGCCTTGAACACGGGCCACGAGGGCGGCTGCGGGACCCTGCACGCCAACGCGGCGGGGCAGGTGCCGGCCCGGCTGGAGGCGCTCGGTACGGCCGCCGGGCTCGATCGGGCCGCGCTGCACAGCCAGTTGGCGGCCGCGCTGTCGGTGGTGCTGCACCTCGTGCGGGACCGGGACGGGCGGCGGCGGATCGCCGAGATCCATGTGCTGGAAAGGGACCCGTCGGGGCTGGTGGTGACCGTGCCCGCGCTGCGGTGGGGCGCGGAGGCGTTCGTGTACGAGCGGGGCTGGGAGCGGCTGCGGGGGCTGCTTCGAGGAGGTGAGGGCTGTGCTGACGGGGGCCGGTGAGATGTCGGTCGGGGCGGCCGCGGCGTGTGCCGGGGCGGCCGCCTGGATGCTGTCGGGCGGCGGACGGGACGCCGGGGCTCGGCGGGCACGACTGCTGCTCGCCGGAGGCGGACCGGTGGGGCCGCCGCCCTGGGAGCAGGCGGTCGTCCGGGTGCGGAGGCTGCGGGCCGAGTGGTGGGCGCCGGCGGTCGGGCTGGTGGTCGCGGTGCTGGGCGCGTCGGTGCTGCCGGTGCTCGCGGGTGCGGCCGGGGTGCCGCTGCTGAGGCGGGTGCGGCGGGCGGCCGAGGCGCGCCGGGCCCGGGAGCGGCGGGGCGACGCGGTGATCGCCCTGTGCACGACGCTCGCCGGGGAGGTGCGGGCCGGACGGCAGCCGGGTGAGGCGCTGCTGCGGGCCGCACAGGACTCGGACGGGCTAGGCGAGGCCCGGGCGGTGGTGCTGGCGGCGGCACGGTTCGGCGGCGATGTACCGGGCGCGCTGGCCGACGCGGCACGCCAGCCGGGCGCCGAGGGGCTGCTGGGGCTCGCCGCGTGTTGGCGGGTGGCCGTGGACCGGGGTGCGGGGCTGGCCGCCGGGCTCGACCGCCTGGAGGGTGCCCTGCGGGCCGAGCGGGACCAACGGGCCGACCTGCGGGCCCAGTTGGCGGGTGCCAGATCCACAGCGGTGATGCTCGCCGGGCTCCCTGTGCTGGGCCTGCTGCTGGGCACGGCGCTGGGCGCCGACCCGCTGCACGTGGTGCTGCACAGCGCCGCCGGGATGGGGTGCCTGCTGGTCGGGGCGGTGCTGGAGGGCGCCGGGTTGTGGTGGGTACTGCGGATCGTGCGAGGGGCGGAGGCGGCATGAGCGGGGTGTGGCACAGCGCCGTCGGGTTGGGCTGTCGGCCGGTCGGGGGCGCGGGCCTGCAGTGGGTGCCGCGAATCGTGCGGGGAGCTGAGGCGGCATGAGCGACGAAGTTATCCACAGGCTGGGGGTGGTGGTCGGAGCGGTCGTGGGACTGTGGTGGCTGGCCCGCTCGTTCGACACCGCCCGACGCGAGCGACGGTTGCGCGCACGGCTGGGCGCGGTACTGGCCCTGTCGGCGGCGCCGCCGGAGCGAAGCCTCGCACTACGGGCCGCCGCACTGCGGTGGCTGCCCGTAGCGGGAGTGGTGTGCGGCGGCTGGGTGCTGGTCGGCGGCCTCTTGGGGTTGTTGGTCGGACTGGGCGCCGGGGTCGGGGCCTGGCAGTGGCTGCGGCGGTCACGGCGTGACGACGGCTCGACAGAGGTGTACGACGCTGCCGGCGCCGCGCGCCAACTGCCCCTCGCCGCCGATCTGCTGGCGGCCTGCATCGCGGCCGGGGCGGGCCCTGGAGTGGCAGCGCAGGCGGTCGGGGACGCCCTGGGCGGACCCGTGGGGGAGCGGCTGGCCAGAGGGGCAGCCGAGGCACGGCTCGGGGGCGAACCGGCCGAGGCGTGGCGTGCGCTCGCCGCGCTGCCGGGGGCTCGGGCGCTGGCACGGCTGCTGGAGCGGGCCGACGACTCCGGCGTCCCGGCGGCCGTCCCGGTGGCTCGTCTCGCCGCAGAGGCCCGCGCCGAGTGGGGGCGCTCGGCGACCGAACGGGCCCGCAAGGCCGCCGTGATGGTCACCGCGCCGGTGGGGCTGTGCTTCCTGCCCGCCTTCATCGCGGTCGGGGTGCTGCCGGTGGTGATCGGGCTGGCGGACGGGTTGTTGGGCGGGGGCGGTGGATGAACAGGGGGGGCTGAGCACGAAGTGACAGCGACGAGCAGTGATGACCAGTGGTGAACGGAACAGAACCTCACGGGGGTTGAAATGTACAAGGCAGTGCGAGAAGCGGTACGGGTTCGTGTGGTCGGGGCCCTGATGCTCCGGGTGCGGGCGGCGCGCCGGGACGCGGGGATGGTCACCTCCGAGTACGCGGTGGGGATCATCGCGGCGGTGGCCTTCGCGGCCGTGCTCTACAAGGTGGTGACCAGCGGGCAGGTCCAGGCGGAGCTGCAGCAGATCGTGGGGCGGGCGCTCAGTGGCGGGGCGTGAGCGGCGACGGAGCGGGCGCGGGGCGGCCCTGCGCGGCGACGGCGGGTTCGTGACGGCCGAGGCGGCCATGGCCCTGCCGGTGCTGGTGCTCTTCGCGATGGCGCTGGTGTGGGCTCTGCTCGCCGCGTGCTCCCAGATCCAGTGCGTGGACGCGGCCAGGACCGGGGCGCGGGCGGCGGCCCGCCAGGACTCGCCGGGTGCGGTCGAGGCGGCGGCCAGACGGGCGGCGCCGGACGGGGCGAAGGTCAGCGTGGGCCGCGAGGGCGACTTCGTCCGAGTGGTCGTCTCGGCCCACGTGCCCGGGCCGGACGGGCTGGGGCTCGACCTGAGCCATGAGGCGGTGGCGCTCGCGGAGGAGACGGTGGGGGTGGGGAGCGGGTGAGGACGAGAACGTGGCCCGGCCGACAGGCATGGGCCACCTCTGGGTCTAGGGCGTGGCTTGGCTTGCTGCTGCGGGTCTTCTCTGGGTCTGGGGCGTGGCCCGGCCTGCTGCCGCGTACCGCCTCGGGGTCTGGGGTGTGGCCGCGCATCCTGCCGCGTACCCCCTCGTGGCCTTGTCCGTGGCCCGCCCGGCCGCTGCGGGCCACCCGTTCGGACCGGGGCTCCGCGACCGTCTGGGCGGTGGGTGCGATCGCCATGCTGTGCGTCGTGTTCGGTGGAGTACTGGCCGTGGGCCAGGCCGTGGCGATCCGGCACCGTGCGGCGTCGGCGGCCGACCTCGCGGCGCTCGCGGCCGCCGACCACTGGATGCGGGGCGGCGAGGGGGCCTGCGCGACGGCGGAACGGGTGGCGCGGGCACAGGGGAGCAGACTCGTGCGGTGCGAGGTCGAGGGAGAGATCTCGGACGTGACGGCGGCGTCGGCCATGGGCCCGCTGAGGGCCGAGGCGAGGGCGAGAGCGGGCCCGCCGGGAGCGCCCCGCTAGGCGCTGTCGTCCGGCGCCCCTCTCAGCAACTCGGTCAGCAGCCGGACGGCCCCCCGCTTGTGCAACGGCTCATTGCCGTTGCCGCACTTCGGGGACTGGATGCACGACGGGCACCCGGCGTCGCACTCGCACGCGGCGATGGCCTGGCGGGTGGCGGTGAGCCAGGAGCGGGCCGTGTGGAAGGCGCGCTCCGCGAAGCCGGCGCCGCCGGGGTGGCCGTCGTAGACGAAGACCGTCGGGAGCAGGGTGTCGGGGTGCAGTGGGACGGACACGCCGCCGATGTCCCAGCGGTCGCAGGTCGCGAACAGCGGCAGCATGCCGATCGAGGCGTGTTCGGCGGCGTGCAGGGCGCCGCCGAGGATCTCGGGGTTGATCCGGGCCGCGTCCAGCTGGTCCTCGGTGACCGTCCACCACACGGCACGGGTGCGCAGCGTACGAGGAGGGAGGTCGAGTTTGGTCTCGCCGAGCACCTCACCGGTGATGAGGCGTCGACGGAGGAAGGAGACGACCTGGTTCGTGACTTCGACGGAGCCGTAGCACAACCGGCCCTCGCCCCAGGGGACTTCGGTGTCGGTCTCCAGGACGGAGATGGACGTCGTGTCGCGGGCGACCGTCGAATACGGCGGGTCGGCCTGTTCGACCAGGGCGACGGAGTCCTCCAGGTCCAGTTCGCGCACCAGGTACGTACGGCCCTGGTGCAGATGGACCGCGCCCTCGTGGACGGTGGTGTGGGCGGCGCCCGCGTCGACCGTGCCGAGCAGGCGGCCCGTGCCGGTCTCGACGACCTGGACGGGGCGGCCGCCCTGGCCCCGGATGTCGGTCAGGTCGGCGGCCCGTTCGCGGCGCGTCCAGTGCCAGGCCTTGGTCCGGCGGCGGAGCAGCTGCGCGGCCTCCAGCTGGGGCAGCAGCTCCTCGCAGGCCGGGCCGAACAGCCTGAGGTCCTCCTCGGTCAGCGGCAGTTCCGCGGCGGCGGCGCACAGGTGAGGGGCGAGGACGTACGGGTTGTCGGGGTCGAGGACGGTGGACTCCACCGGCTGGTCGAACAGGGCCTCGGGGTGGTGGACCAGGAAGGTGTCCAGCGGGTCGTCGCGGGCCACCAGGACGGCGAGGGCTCCCTGGCCGGAGCGGCCCGCGCGGCCCGCCTGCTGCCACAGGGAGGCCCGCGTGCCCGGGTAGCCGGCGATGAGGACCGCGTCCAGGCCGGAGATGTCGACGCCGAGCTCCAGGGCGGTCGTCGCGGCGAGGCCGAGGAGTTCGCCGGAGTGGAGGGCGCGTTCCAGGGCGCGGCGTTCCTCGGGGAGGTAGCCGCCCCGGTACGCCGCCACGCGCCGGGCCAGGGAACGGTCGATTTCGGCCAGCCGCTCCTGGGCGATCACCGAGATCAGCTCGGCGCCGCGCCGGGAGCGTACGAAGGCGACCGAGCGGACTCCCTGGACGGTCAGGTCGGTCAGCAGATCGGCTGTCTCCGCGGTCGCTGTACGCCGTACCGGGGCGCCCTTCTCGCCGTGCAGCTCGGTGAGTGGGGGCTCCCAGAGGGCGAACACCAGTTCACCACGGGGTGAGGCGTCGTCGGCGACCTCGACCACCGGCAGGCCGGTCAGGCGGGACGCGGCCACCGACGGCTCGGCGGCGGTCGCCGAGGCCAGCAGGAAGACGGGCTCGGCGCCGTACCGGGCACACAGACGGCGTAGTCGGCGCAGCACCTGGGCGACATGTGAGCCGAAGACGCCGCGGTAGGTGTGGCACTCGTCGATGACGACGTACTTCAGGGCGCGCAGGAAGGAGGACCAGCGGGGGTGGGAGGGGAGGATCCCGCGGTGCAGCATGTCGGGGTTGGTGAGGACGTAGTTGGCGTACTGGCGCACCCACTCCCGCTCCTCGACCGGGGTGTCGCCGTCGTACACGGCGGGGCGTACGGCATTGCCGAGAGGTTGTGAAAGTTTTTTCACGGCTCGGTGCTGGTCGGCGGCCAGAGCCTTCGTGGGGGCCAGGTAGAGGGTGGTGGCGCCGCGGCCGTTGGGGGCCTCGGAGCCGTCCAGGAGGCGGGAGAGCACGGGGACGAGGTAGGCCAGTGATTTGCCCGAGGCGGTGCCCGTGGCGACGACGACCGAGTCGCCGTCGAGGGCGTGCTCGGCGACACGCGCCTGGTGGGCCCAGGGATGTTCGATTCCTGCCGCCTGGACGGCGGCGATCACTTCCGGACGGATCCGGTCAGGCCAGACGGCATGGCGGCCCGCGCGCGGGGGCACATGCTCCGTATGAGTGATGCGCGAAGCCCGGCTCGGCCCCGAGGCGAGCCGGTCCAGGACCGTGCCCGGCGAGGGGCTGGAGGCGGTGTCCGTCGAGGGTCGATCGGATCGGTGATTCTTGGCCATTGGCATCGAGTGTGTCACCGGCGTGACGGACAATGGAGCCAAGGCGTCGTGCACGCCTGCCGGTAAGTGATTGAATGCCATCGCGGCTGGCGAACCGTCCCGGGGGCTTTCAAGCCGAGGTGTCCCGAGGGGCGAACGCTCGATAGCAAGGTGCTGGAGGATCCGTGGACCTGTCCCTGTCGACCCGTACCGTCGGCGATCGTACGGTCGTCGAGGTCGGTGGCGAAATCGACGTTTATACCGCGCCCAAGCTGCGTGAGCAGCTGGTCGAGCTGGTCAACGACGGGAGTTTCCACCTCGTCGTCGACATGGAGGGCGTCGACTTCCTCGACTCCACCGGGCTCGGCGTGCTTGTGGGCGGACTGAAGCGAGTGCGGGCCCACGAGGGCTCGCTGCGACTGGTGTGCAACCAGGAGCGCATTCTGAAGATCTTCCGCATCACCGGTCTGACCAAGGTGTTCCCGATTCACACCTCGGTCGACGAAGCGGTGGCGGCCACCGACTGACCCCGCCCGCCCGGGCTCGCGCCCGGAACGGCCTGAGACAGACGAGGGGGGACCGGGCCCGATCGGCCCGGTCCTCCGACAGCACGCCCGTAGTTCCGAGGGGGATGCATGGCCACCGTTGAACTCCGCTTCAGCGCGCTGCCCGAGCACGTCAGGACCGCCCGACTGGTGGCGGCAGCGGTGGCGCGCAGGGCCGGAGTGGACGAGGCCGTCCTCGACGAGGTCAGGTTGGCCGTCGGCGAGGCGTGCACCCGTGCGGTCGGACTGCATCAGAGTGGCGGTATCTCGGCGCCGGTGCGGGTGTCGCTGATCGAGGAGGAGAAGCAGTTCGCCATCGAGGTCGGTGACGAAGCGCCGCACACCGTCCCGGGCGACAAGGCATCGGGCGGCGACGCGGACGTGGAGATCGAGGAGGACGACATGGGCCTCGCGGTCATCAGCGGCCTCGTCGACGACGTGGAGGTCACGGCGAGCGAGAACGGCGGTTTGATCCGTATGAGCTGGCCGACGCCGACGGTGGCTCTGTCCTGACTCTCCCACCGCGTCGAGCGGTGCCGCTCCTCACAACATCAAGTAGTACCGCAAGGGCCCTGCTGAGCAGGGCCCTTCGCATTTCCCGATCTCCATTTCATCGGAGTTTTGGAATTCGTGAAGGAATTCACGATCAATCACGCGATAATTTGATCAAGCGTCAACGCCTTTGAGGGATTACCGCTTTCGAGTAGCGTGTGGGGCGCCGATCATTTGCTGTAGGGCATGTGAAGGCTAATTCCGTTTGTCGCGTACTGTTTTGATCAGGTTCCCCTCCCTACAATCCGTCCACATCTTGAGCTCAGCCCAAGCGTCAAGGAGGACGAATGGCGGGGCTTTCTACCCCTCAACAGTTTGACCACCCCACAACCTTCGCAGCCGCAGTGCTGACGGACGACAACCGGATCATCGTGATGGTCATCGGGGTCGTGGCACTGGCCGCGCTCGCCGTTGCCGGGGTCCTGGTGCGCCAGGTGCTCGCGGCCGGCGAGGGCACCGACAGCATGAAGAAGATCGCGGCCGCCGTACAGGAAGGTGCGAACGCCTATCTGGCACGGCAGTTGCGCACACTCGGCGTATTCGCCGTCGTCGTGTTCTTCCTGCTCATGCTGCTGCCTGCGGACGACTGGAATCAGCGCGCCGGACGATCGGTGTTCTTCTTGATCGGTGCCGCGTTCTCGGCGGCCACCGGTTATATCGGCATGTGGCTCGCCGTCCGCAGCAATGTGCGCGTCGCCGCTGCGGCGCGGGAAGCGACCCCGGCGGAGGGTGAGCCGGAAAAGGATCTCACCACCGTCTCGCACAAAGCCATGAAGATCGCTTTTCGCACGGGCGGCGTCGTCGGCATGTTCACGGTGGGGCTCGGACTCCTTGGTGCGTCCTGCGTGGTCCTTGTGTACGCGGCCGACGCGCCGAAGGTCCTCGAAGGCTTCGGCCTCGGCGCGGCCCTCATCGCGATGTTCATGCGAGTCGGCGGCGGCATCTTCACCAAGGCCGCCGACGTCGGCGCCGACCTGGTCGGCAAGGTCGAGCAGGGCATCCCGGAGGACGACCCGCGCAACGCCGCGACCATCGCCGACAACGTGGGCGACAACGTCGGCGACTGCGCCGGCATGGCCGCCGACCTCTTCGAGTCGTACGCCGTCACGCTCGTCGCCGCGCTGATCCTCGGCAAGGCGGCCTTCGGCGACTCGGGGCTCGCGTTCCCGCTGATCGTGCCCGCCATCGGCGTACTCACCGCGATGATCGGCATCTTCGCGGTCGCGCCACGCCGGACCGACCGCAGCGGGATGTCCGCCATCAACCGCGGCTTCTTCATCTCCGCGGTGATCTCGCTGGCGCTGGTCGCCGTCGCCGTCTACGCCTACCTGCCGGCGACGTACGCCGAGCTCGAAGGCGTCGGGGACCAGGCGATCCTCGACAAGAGCGGCGACCCGCGGGTCCTCGCGCTCATCGCGGTGGCCATCGGCATCGTGCTGGCCGCGCTGATCCAGCAGCTCACCGGCTACTTCACCGAGACCACCCGGCGCCCCGTACGGGACATCGGCAAGAGCTCGCTCACCGGCGCGGCCACCGTCGTCCTCGCCGGAATCTCCGTCGGCCTCGAATCGGCCGTCTACACCGCGCTGTTGATCGGCCTCGGCGTGTACGGGGCGTTCCTGCTCGGCGGTACGTCGATCATGCTCGCTCTGTTCGCGGTGGCGCTGGCCGGGACCGGTCTGCTCACCACGGTCGGGGTGATCGTCGCCATGGACACCTTCGGGCCCGTCTCCGACAACGCACAGGGCATCGCCGAGATGTCCGGCGACGTCCAGGGCGCGGGCGCGCAGGTGCTCACCGACCTCGACGCCGTCGGCAACACCACCAAGGCCATCACCAAGGGCATCGCCATCGCCACCGCCGTACTGGCGGCCTCCGCGCTCTTCGGCTCCTACCGCGACGCGATCGTCACGGCGGCGGACGAGGTCGGCGAGAAGGTCTCCGGCGCGGGCGCACCGATGAACCTGATGATGGACATCTCGCAGCCCAACAACCTCGTCGGGCTGATCGCCGGTGCCGCGGTGGTCTTCCTCTTCTCGGGGTTGGCGATCAACGCGGTATCGCGGTCCGCCGGTTCGGTGGTCTACGAGGTGCGGCGGCAGTTCCGCGAGCACCCCGGGATCATGGACTACAGCGAGAAGCCGGAGTACGGCAGGGTCGTCGACATCTGCACCAAGGACGCGCTGCGGGAGCTGGCCACACCCGGGCTGCTCGCGGTCATGGCGCCGATCGCGATCGGGTTCACACTGGGGGTCGGTGCCCTGGGCGCCTACCTCGCGGGTGCGATCGGCACCGGGACCCTGATGGCCGTGTTCCTCGCCAACTCCGGTGGCGCGTGGGACAACGCCAAGAAGCTCGTCGAGGACGGTCACCACGGCGGCAAGGGCAGCGAGGCCCATGCCGCGACCGTCATCGGCGACACGGTCGGCGACCCGTTCAAGGACACCGCGGGGCCGGCCATCAACCCGCTGCTGAAGGTGATGAACCTGGTGGCACTGCTCATCGCGCCCGCGGTGGTCAAGTTCAGCTACGGCGAGGACAAGAGCGTCGGGCTGCGCGTGGCCATCGCCCTGCTGTCGATCGCGGTGATCGTGGTGGCGGTGTACGTGTCCAAGCGGCGAGGCATCGCCATGGGTGACGAAGGCAACTCCGAGCGGATGGCCAAGTCGGCCGATCCGGCGGTGGTTTCGTAGGAGGGCTTAACAGCGCCCAGTTCAAGGGGCGGGCGGGCGGCGCGTGTTGATGCGCCGCCCGCCCGTTCTGTGTGTGCGCGATGAGTTCCGTGAGCCTTCTCTCTCTTGGTGCAAATGGTTACAAAAGTATGTGTAGAGGGTACTCGGCACATGGGTGTCGCCCATCTGGCGTGTATGTTCCGGGGCCGAGAGCCACGGAAGGGACCAATCCGGTGAACAAGAAGCTCGCGGCCGCACTGTCCGGCGGTGCGGTACTGGTACTGGCGCTGTCCGGGTGCGGCGGCGACGACACCAACGAGAAGCTGAACTCCTGGGCGAAGGACGTCTGCGACGCCGTACAGCCGCAGATCAAGAAGATCGCGGCGGCCAACGCCTCGATCCAGAAGGAGACCTCGGACGACAGCGCGCCGGCGGACGTGCAGAAGGCCGACTCGCAGGGCTTCCAGGACATCTCCGACGCGTACAAGGCGATGGCGGCGGCCATTCAGACGGCCGGGGCGCCCAATGTCGACGACGGGGCGACCAAGCAGAAGAACGCGGTCAAGGAGCTGAACGACCTGTCGGCCGCGTATGCCGAGCTGAAGAAGAAGTCGGACGCGCTGAACGTGAAGGACCAGGCGAAGTTCGCTGATGGCCTCGAGGGGGTCGCGACCGAGCTGGAGAAGCTGAGCAAGACCGGGAGTGACGCGCTGAAGGAGCTGGAGAAGGGGGACGTGGGGAAGGCGATGGCCGAGCAGGCGAGCTGCAAGTCGGCCTCCGGCTCGGGCGCGGCTTCGGTTTCTTCCAGCTGAGGGGTGGGCGGACGGGTGTCCTGAGCCTCGGTTTCAGGGCGCCCGGTGCGGTTGCCGGGCGGGGCGGGTCGCGCGGCCCGGCGCTTACGGGGCGCCGCTCTCCATGGGACGGGTGCCGCGCCCAGCGGCACGATTGCCCGCGGCTACGACGGCGGCGTGACTGTGCGCGGCTACGCTGGCGTTCGTGAGTAACTCCAAGTCGTCCTCCCTGCCCTCCACCGACCAGCCCGGAGTCGCCGCGCGGCTTCGGGAGGCTTTGCTCGGTGTGGACTTCACCGCTGATGGGCTGCTCGAACTGCTGGGGGCGTCCGCGTATGCGGCGCTGGCGCGCAGTGAGGTCGTGCCGGCGCTTCGGGCGACCCGGGGGGACACGCCGTTGGAGGCGCTCGTCCGGCTGTTTCTGTTGCAGCAGCCGGTGGCACGCGCGCGCGTGGAGGGTGTTCTGCCCGTCGACGTGTGCGTGGACGCTGGCTGGCTGGCCGCGGTCGGGGACGAGCTCGTCGCCACCGTCGATGTGCGGCCATACGGCGGGCCCGGCGGCGAGGACTGGTTCATCGTGTCCGATCTCGGGTGTGCCGTCGGCGGGGCCGGAGGAATCGGGAGCCGGGACGAGGGCGTGGTGTTGGGGGTCGGCGGGGCCTCCACCACGCTTGCCGGGATCACCGTGCGTACGCCCGTCGCATCCGCTCTCGATCTCGGTACCGGCTCCGGGATCCAGGCGCTGCACGCCGCGCAGCACGCCACGCGCGTGACCGCGACCGACCTCAACCCGCGCGCGCTGCACATCACCGCGCTCACGCTCGCGCTCTCCGGCGCCCCGGCGGCCGATCTGCGCGAGGGCTCGCTCTTCGAGCCGGTCGAGAGCGACGAGACGTACGACCTCATCGTGTCCAACCCGCCGTTCGTGATCTCTCCCGGCGCCCGGCTCACCTACCGCGACGGCGGGATGGGCGGGGACGATCTGTGTCGCACGCTTGTTCAGCAGGCGGGGGAGCGGCTCAACGAGGGCGGGTACGCCCAGTTCCTCGCCAACTGGCAGCACGTGGAGGGCGAGGACTGGCAGGAGCGGCTCCGGTCGTGGGTGCCGCGCGGATGCGACGCCTGGATCGTGCAGCGCGAGGTCCAGGACGTCACGCAGTACGCGGAGCTGTGGCTGCGCGACGCCGGCGACCACCGCGGTGACGTGGCCGAGTACCAGGCGCGGTACGACGCGTGGCTCGACGAGTTCGAGGCGCGCAAGGTCAAGGGCGTCGGATTCGGCTGGATCACCTTGCGGAAGACGGCCCCCGCGGACGACCAGCCGTCCGTCACCGTCGAGGAATGGCCGCATCCGGTCGAACAGCCGCTCGGTGAGGCCGTACGGACGCACTTCGCGCGCGTCGACTACCTGCGCGGCAACGACGACGCCGCGCTGCTCACCGCCCACTTCCGGCTCGCCGCCGAAATCGTCCAGGAACAGGTCGGGCTGCCCGGCGCCGAGGACCCCGAGCATGTGGTGCTGCGTCAGAACCGCGGTATGCGCCGGGCCACCAAGGTGGACACGGTCGGCGCGGGCTTCGCCGGTGTGTGCGACGGCACGCTCAGCGCGGGGCGGATTCTGGACGCCATCGCCCAGCTCGTCGGCGAGGACCCGGTCGCGCTGCGCGACCGGACACCGGCCCAGATCCGGCTGCTGGTCGAGCAGGGCTTCCTCGAACCCGTGCGGTGAGCGCCGCCCGTGACGGTTCCCGTACCGCCCGGTGACCTGACTGGTACGGCTCACGGCGCCCCTTCGCCGTAGCGGATGGGGCGTATCGGTACCCCTGGGGCGCATGTGCCAGGTCTGACTGGATTGGTCCGTAAAAGGTCTCCTGTCAGTGGTGCATGCGAAGCTATTTTCAAGAGACGGATTCGACGTGTCCTCGGGGGAGGCACGCGCTGTCTCTGGGGGATCGGGGGATCGCGATGGCGGACACGCCGGAGCAGGGGCAGGGAAGGATCATCAACGGCCGGTACCGGCTGCTGAGGCAGCTGGGCGCAGGCGGCATGGGGCGCGTCTGGCTGGCCTACGACGACGAGCTGGCCTGCGAGGTCTCCATGAAGGAGATCTCGCTGCCCGACGTCCCGATGGACGCGACGGAGCCCGCGCAGCGCATCGCCCGCGCCCGCAGCGAGGCCCGCCACGCGGCCCGCCTGCGCGGGCATCCCCATGTGGCGACGGTCCACGACGTGGTGCTCCACGAGGGCCTGCCCTGGATCGTCATGGAGTACGTCCCGGACGCCATCGACCTCCAGGCGGTCGTACGGCAGCGGGGCCCGCTCCCGCCCGAGCAGGTCGCCCGCATCGGGCTCGCCGTCCTCGACGCGCTCACCGCAGGCCACCGGATCGGCATCCTCCACCGCGATGTGAAACCGGCCAACATCCTGCTGGCCGCCGACGCCTCGGGCGACCCGTACGCGCGCGTGCTGCTCACCGACTACGGCATCGCCCTCCAGCCGGAGTCCCGCGAGCCCCGGCTCACCGCCACCGCCGGCATCCTCGGCACCCCCGGCTATCTGGCGCCGGAGCGCGCCCGGGGCGAGCCGCCGACACCGGCCGCCGACATGTTCTCCCTCGGCGCCACGCTGTACGCGGCGGTCGAGGGCCGCGGCCCCTTCGACCGCCATGGCGAGTACGCGACGCTCACAGCGCTGCTCGGCGAGGAGCCCACGCCCCCGGTCCGCGCCGGTGAACTGGCGCCGGTCCTGCACGGTTTGCTCATCAAGGACCCGGTCCGGCGGCTGTCGCCGGAGGCGGTTGCCCGGGGCCTGGAGCGGGTGGCGGGCGCGGGGAGCGAGTCCTCGCCGCCGGGCTGGGGCGCGGCCACGCCGTCGTCGGCCCCGGCCGCGCCGTCGACCGCGGCAGCCGAGGGCTTCGGGCCGCCCCAGGGCTACGCGGCGAGCGCACCGCCGGGGTACGTGGCGGCGGCGGGTGCCCCCAACACGCCGGGAGCACCGCAGACGCCGTACACGCCGGGCGGGGCGTACACCCCGAACACGCCGGGGGCGCCACAGACGCCGTACACGCCGGGTGGCGCCTACGCCCCGAACACACCGGGTGGGGCATACGGACCGAACACGCCCGGCGCGCCGCCCACGCCGAACACCCCGCACACTCCGGCGGGCGGCCCGCCCACCCCGGGCGCGGGGCCGAACACCCCGGCCGGGACCTCGCCGTACGACCCCTGGCAGCAGGCCCCCCAGCCCCGCGGCCCGCACGAGAACTGGAACCCGTACGGGGGCAACGCCTCGACGCCCTACGGCGGTACGGCGGGCAGTCAGTCGCCGCAGTACGGGCAGTCCCCGCAGTACGGCGCCACCATCGGCAACCCGTCGACGCCGTACGGCAGCGCACCGGGCAACCCGGCCACCCCCTACGGGAACGCGGCCTTTCCGACCGTCACCGCCGCGAGTCTGCCGCCCGGCGGAATGCCTCCGGGAGGGCCGCCGAAGCGCAACGTGCCCGGGGGCGCGATCGCCGCGATCGTGCTCGCCGTGCTGCTGATCGCGGGCGGTGGTACTTGGCTGGCGGTCTCGCTGAACAGGGATTCCGACCGTCCCACGCCCGCCGCTGACACGGACGACCCGAAGCCGCCGACATCGACGGGTCCCACCGAACCAGCCCTGCCCTACGGCGAACAGGTCGGTCTCACCGAGCCGTTGAAGGCCGGTGACTGCGTCAGCGTGGTGTGGTCGGCGGGCGAGGCGTTCAAGTCGCAGCCCAACCTGGGCAAGGTGCCCTGCACCGCGGACGAGTGGCCGAACGGCCAGGTCGTGGCTGTCGACACGGCGTCCACCTACGCCGACGCCCGCGACCAGGGCGCCGAGCGCTGCGAGCGACAGGCGGGCCCGCTCGCCGAGGCCCTGCCCGACGCCGCCGTCTACGCGGTCGTCCCGACGAAAGAGGGCTTCGACGCGGCCGACGGCGCCACGGCGTGTCTCGTACTGGGCGAGCACGTCCCGATCGGGGGCGAGGTCGGGCAGTTCCGCGACGAGGGACTGGACCTGTACGCCGCCCAGATGGCCGTGGGCGACTGCTGGACCTACGTCGACAAGGACGACGACACTTTCCAGGCCCTGCTGACCGAGTGCTCCCAGACACACTCCGACCAGGTCATAGGCGCCGCCGACGCCCCGGACAACATGAGCTACCAGAAGGTGCTCGACGAGGGCGGCACCCTGTGCAAGAACAAGTTCGAGTCGACTTGGGCGCCCGGATCGGAGCTGACGGTATACGGCTGGGTCGGCAGCAAGGAGGACTGGGGGAAGGGGTTCACCGAAGTGGTGTGCACGGTGGGTCGCGAAGACGGTCAGAAGACGACCGGGAAGATACCCTCGCCCGGCGCGGTCTGAAGCCCCGCCGACGCGGTCCGGGGACCCGGCCCCCTCGCGTTCACCTCGGGTTCGCACGCCCGCTTCCCGTACGTGCCAGCCTCCCGTCCCGGGACACTTCGGGGCGGGAGGAACGGGACATGGAGAGCGGACCGGCGATGTTCGCGGGAGCGGTGTTCGCCCTGTTCGGGGGCGCGCTGCTGACATGGACCGTGACCCGGCTGCGACAGGGGCAGCCCGTCGCCCACGGAGTGCACCCCGTCACATCCGCGACCCTCGCGAGCGTCGTCGCGGTCGTCGCCCTCGTGCTCGGCGCGTGGTGCCTCAGCCGCGTCTGAGCGGGCTCCGGAGGCCGGGGCAGGGCAGGGTAGGGGGTAGTTGAGAGATCACCCTCCGCATCGGCCCGAAAGGATCGATGCACACGCCGGGCGGCAGGAATGGCGGTAGTCGGGTTACCGTTCGAGTGGCCGTTGCGGGCTTTTCCCGTTTGACACGGGGGCGGGATGTACCGTCACACTCCGCAGCGTCAGCATGACCCGACCCCGGAACGAGGGCTGTGCCTCGCGTGAGGCATCAGTCGCCGGGGGCGTGACCCGACCCCGGGACCAAGGCCTGGGGAGGCCCAGCGTCGACCGGAGAGAAGAGCGAAGTTGTCCCCGACCAGCGAGACCGCGAATGGCGGCCGCCGACTCGTCATCGTCGAGTCGCCTGCCAAGGCGAAGACGATCAAGGGCTATCTCGGCCCCGGCTACATCGTCGAGGCGAGCGTGGGGCACATCCGCGACCTTCCCAACGGTGCCGCGGAGGTGCCCGAGCAGTACACCGGCGAGGTGCGCCGCCTCGGCGTGGACGTCGAGCATGACTTCCAGCCCGTCTATGTGGTCAATGCGGACAAGAAGGCGCAGGTCAAGAAGCTCAAGGACCTGCTGAAGGAATCCGACGAGCTCTTCCTCGCCACCGATGAGGACCGCGAGGGCGAGGCCATCGCGTGGCACCTCCAGGAGGTCCTCAAGCCCAAGGTCCCGGTCAAGCGGATGGTCTTCCACGAGATCACCAAGGCCGCGATCCAGGCCGCCGTCGCCAACCCGCGCGAGCTGAACCAGAAGCTGGTCGACGCCCAGGAGACCCGCCGCATCCTCGACCGCCTCTACGGCTACGAGGTCTCGCCGGTCCTGTGGAAGAAGGTCATGCCGCGGCTGTCGGCGGGCCGCGTCCAGTCCGTCGCGACCCGGCTCGTGGTCGAGCGGGAGCGCGAGCGCATCGCCTTCCGCTCGGCCGAGTACTGGGACCTGACCGGCACCTTCGGGACCGGCCGCGCCGGTGACGCGTCCGACCCGTCGTCCCTGGTCGCCCGTCTCCAGTCGGTCGACGGCCGGCGTGTCGCCCAGGGCCGCGACTTCGACTCGCTGGGGCAGCTCAAGGGCGCGAACGTCCTGCACCTGGACGAGGCGAACGCCCGCGCGCTGGCCGCCGCCCTGGAGAACACGCGGTTCTCGGTCCGCTCGGTCGAGTCCAAGCCGTACCGCCGCTCGCCGTACGCCCCGTTCCGTACGACGACGCTCCAGCAGGAGGCCTCGCGCAAGCTCGGCTTCGGGGCCAAGGCGACGATGCAGGTGGCGCAGAAGCTGTACGAGAACGGCTTCATCACCTATATGCGTACGGACTCCACGACGCTGAGCGACACCGCCGTGGCCGCCGCCCGCGCCCAGGTCACCCAGCTGTACGGCGCCGACTACCTGCCGGCGCAGCCGCGTACGTACGCCGGGAAGGTCAAGAACGCGCAGGAGGCGCACGAGGCGATCCGCCCCTCGGGTGATCGTTTCCGCACGCCCGCCGAGACGGGTCTGACCGGTGACCAGTTCAAGCTCTACGAGCTGATCTGGAAGCGGACGGTCGCCTCCCAGATGAAGGACGCGACGGGCAACAGCGTGACCGTCAAGATCGGTGGCACCGCCGCCGACGGCCGGGACGCCGAGTTCAGCGCCTCCGGCAAGACGATCACCTTCCACGGCTTCCTGAAGGCCTACGTCGAGGGCGCCGACGACCCGAACGCCGAGCTGGACGACCGCGAGCGCCGACTGCCGCAGGTCGCCGAGGGCGACGCGCTCTCGGCCGACGAGATCACGGTCGACGGCCACGCCACCAAGCCCCCGGCCCGCTACACCGAGGCGTCGCTGGTCAAGGAGCTCGAAGAGCGCGAGATCGGCCGCCCGTCGACGTACGCGTCGATCATCGGCACGATCCTCGACCGTGGCTATGTCTTCAAGAAGGGCACGGCCCTCGTGCCGTCCTTCCTGAGCTTCGCCGTGGTCAACCTCCTGGAGAAGCACTTCGGGCGGCTCGTCGACTACGACTTCACCGCCAAGATGGAGGACGACCTCGACCGCATCGCGCGCGGCGAGGCCCAGGCGGTGCCGTGGCTGAAGCGGTTCTACTTCGGCGAGAGCACAGCCCCCGCAGGCACGGCCGCCGAGGCGGGCAACGGCGACGGGGACCACCTCGGTGGTCTGAAGGAGCTGGTGACCGACCTGGGCGCGATCGACGCGCGCGAGGTGTCGTCGTTCCCCGTAGGCAACAACATCGTGCTGCGCGTCGGGCGCTACGGCCCCTACATCGAGCGTGGCGAGAAGGACGCCGAGGGCCACCAGCGGGCGGACGTGCCCGAGGACCTGGCTCCCGACGAGCTGAGCGTCGAGCTGGCCGAGGAACTCCTCGCCAAGCCGAGCGGCGACTTCGAGCTCGGCGCCGACCCGGCGACGGGCCACCAGATCATCGCCCGCGACGGCCGCTACGGCCCGTACGTCACCGAGGTGCTCCCCGAGGGCACCCCGAAGACCGGCAAGAACGCCGTGAAGCCGCGTACGGCCTCGCTGTTCAAGTCGATGTCGTTGGACACGGTGACGCTGGCCGACGCGCTGAAGCTGATGTCCCTGCCGCGGGTCGTCGGCGCCGACGCCGAGGGCCAGGAGATCACCGCGCAGAACGGGCGGTACGGGCCGTATCTGAAGAAGGGCACGGACTCGCGTTCGCTGCAGACCGAGGACCAGCTCTTCACGATCACGCTCGAAGAGGCGCTGGAGATCTACTCCCAGCCCAAGCAGCGTGGCCGGGCCGCCGCCAAGCCGCCGCTGAAGGAGCTGGGCGCGGACCCGGTCAGCGCCAAGCCGGTCGTGGTGAAGGACGGCCGCTTCGGCCCGTACGTCACCGACGGCGAGACCAACGCGACGCTGCGGTCCGGGGACAGCGTGGAGACGATCACGCCGGAGCGCGGGTTCGAGCTGCTCGCGGAGAAGCGGGCGAAGGCTCCTGTCAAGAAGACGGCGAAGAAGGCGCCCGCGAAGAAGACGGCGACCAAGGCCGTTGCGAAGAAGACCACTGCCGCGAAGAAGACAGCGACTTCCAAGACGGCCGCTGCCGCGAAGAAGACGGCGACCTCCAAGACGGCTGCGGCGAAGAAGGCCGCGCCCGCCAAGAAGGCTGCGGCGTCAGGGGAAGACGCCTAGGGCGTGTTTCGAAAGTGGCGTCGTCCGCAAGGACGGCGGGGCCCGCGGCGTCTGGTGCGGTGCGTCGCAAGGCGGAGGGTCGTCCGCGTACTGGGTGTACGCGGACGATCCCGACAACGCGGCGAGGTGCCGTGCCAGGCGTCGCGGGGCAGACGGGACTTTCGAAACACGCCCTAGCAACTCGGGGGTGCGGGTGTTCGCGGCCGCGGATCTCGTGCGGCCGGTCGCGCAGTTCCTCGCGCCCCTGGAGTGGCTTCCGTTCGTCGAAGTGGCTGGGATCTTCACCCCTGCTTCGCTGAGCGTGTGTCTTTTGCGTGACTTGGTGATGCGGTGTGCGTGTGTTCGAGCGTCGCTTCGAGGTGTCGGTGCGTGCCGATAGGCTGAAAGCATGACGCCAGCCGAGCAGCCAACGGCCCCTCACACGGCCCCCGACGACGCCCTGGTCGCCGACTCCAGGGAGCGCGCCGTGCGGGCCCTGCTGCGCCAGCCGCAGCTGAAACGGCTGTGGAGCGCACAGCTCGTGGGCGGAGTGGGCGACGTCCTCGCACTGTTCGTGCTGGTCCTCCTCGCCTTCCAGACAGCCATCGCCGAGGGCTCGTTCGGGGGCGGGTACCGGGGCGTGGCCCTCACCGTGGCCGCCGTGTTCGGTACGCGCGCCCTGGCGACGCTGCTCTTCGGCGCCGTCCTCCTCGGCCCGCTCACCTCGCTGACCTCGCAGGAGGGCCCGCTCGACCGCCGCTGGACCATGGTCGGCGCGGACGGCCTGCGGGTGCTGCTGCTGATCGTGGCGCCCCTGTGGATCGACTGGACGCCGGACAACGCGCTCGCGCTGCTGCTGGTGACCGCCTTCGTGGCCGGTGTCGCCGAGCGGTTCTGGACGGTGTGCCGCGAGAGCGCGGCCCCCGCGCTGCTGCCCGCGCCGCCGCTGGAGGGCGCGACGGTACGGCCGCTGCCGGACCACATGGACGCGCTGCGGCGCCTGGCACTGCGTACGAGTTTCGTGGCGGTGCCCCTCGCGGCCGCCGCGCTCATCATCGCCTCGCTCCTCAACAACCTGCTGGGCTCCGGGATCGACTGGTTCGGCCAGCACCAGGCGGCCCTCGCGTCGTACGTCGCCGCCGGGCTCTTCGCGGCCTCGCTGTCCGTGGTGACGTTCATCGAACTGCCGAAGACGCGCACCCCGCGCGCGCGGTCCCCGCTAGAGGGGCTGCGCCGTCCGAAGACGGGCACCGGCGTCGACAAGGGCCGTACCGGCGCGATCCTGCTCCTGGTGCTGGCCTGCGGTGCCGTCGCGGGCGCCGTCGCCGCCGCTGCCGCCGTAGCCGTGCTGCACGCCAAGGACCTGGGCGGCGGCCCGGTGACGTACGGGCTGCTGGTGCTGACGCTGACCGGCGGTGTCGTTGTCGGGATCCGCCGGGCTCAGTCGGTGCTGCCGTCGCTGTCGCGGCGCCGACTGCTCGCCCTCGCCATCGCGTTCACCGGGGTCGCGCTGCTCGCCGCCGGGCTCGTGCCCGACGTGACGAGCGTGGTGCTGATCATGGGGCTGGCCGGCGTCGGCGCCGGGATCGCGGCCAACACCGGCCACGCGCTGCTCGACCAGGAGGCCGAGGACTTCCGGCGCGCGCGTACGACCGAGCACCTGCAGGCGGTCGTACGGGTGTGCGTGGCGCTGGCGGCGCTCATCGCGCCCCTCGTCGCCGCCGTGATCGGGCCGCACCGGCTGGAGAGCGGCAAGTTCGTGTTCGCCCACGGGGGCGCCGCCTTCACCCTGATGCTGGTCGGCGCGCTGCTGCTGCCCGTGGCCGCGCTGGTGCTCGCCAAGGTCGACGACCGCTCCGGGGTGCCGCTGCGAAAGGATCTCCGGGACGCGCTGCTGGGCGGGGACGATCCGGTCCAGGCGCCCGCCGAGTCCGGGTTCTTCATCGCCGTCGAGGGCGGTGACGGCGCCGGGAAGTCCACCCAGGTCGAGGCGCTCTCCGAGTGGATCCGGGCCAAGGGACACGAGGTCGTGGTGACGCGCGAGCCGGGCGCCACGCCGGTGGGGAAGCGACTGCGGTCGATCCTGTTGGACGTGTCGAGCGCCGGGCTGTCGCACCGGGCCGAGGCCCTGCTGTACGCGGCGGACCGTGCCGAGCACGTGGACACCGTGGTGCGGCCCGCGCTGGAGCGGGGCGCGGTGGTGATCTCGGACCGGTACATCGACTCGTCGGTGGCCTATCAGGGGGCCGGGCGTGACCTTTCGCCCACGGAGATCGCCCGTATCTCGCGGTGGGCGACGGATGGGCTGGTGCCGCATCTGACGGTGCTCCTTGACGTGCCGCCGGAGACGGCTCGGGAGCGGTTCACCGAGGCGCCGGACCGGCTGGAGTCCGAGCCGGCCGAGTTTCACGCGCGCGTGCGGTCCGGTTTCCTGACGCTGGCCGCCGCGGATGCCGGGCGGTATCTGGTCGTCGACGCCGGACAGGACCCGGAGGCGGTCACGACGGTCATCCGGCACCGGCTCGACGTGGTGCTGCCGCTCTCCGAGGCCGAGGTGAAGGCGCAGGAGGATGCGCGGCGCAAGGCCGAGGAGGAGGCCCGACGCCGGGCCGAGGAAGAGGCCGCCCGCAAGGCCGAGGAGGAGCGGCTGGAGCGCGAGCGCCAGGAGCAGCTCGCCCGGCTGCGCGCCGAGGAGGAAGAGCGCAAGCGGCGCGAACTGGAGGAGGCGCAGCGGCGCGAGGCCGAGCGGCAGGCGGAGGAGGCCCGGCAGCGGGCCGAGGAAGCGCTTCGCCGGGCCGAGGAGGAGCGTGCGCGGCTCATCGCCGAGGAGAAGGCGCGGGCCGCGGAGGAGGAGCGTCGGCGCGTCGAGGAGGAGCGTCGTAGGGCGGAGGAGGAGCGTCGTCGCGCCGAGGAGGCTCGGCGGCTCGCCGAGGAGGAAGAGCGGCGGCGTGCCGAGGAGGCTCGGCAGCGTGCCGAGCAGGAGCAGCGGCGGGTTGAGGCGGCTCGGGTGCGGGCCGCTGAGGAGGAGCGGCGGCGGGCCGAGGCCGTGGAGGAGCAGCGCCTGAAGGCTGAGGCGGACGCGCGGCGGCTGGAGCAGCAGCGGCTTGCGGAGGAGGCGTTGCTGCGGGCTGAGGAGGCGCGGCGCGCGGCTGAGGCCGGTTCCTCCGGTGCTGGGGCTGGGGCTGGGGCCGGGGCCGATGAGGCGGTGACTGTGCCTACGCCGGTGGTGATGACGAAGCGGCCGGTAGGTCCGGCGGAGGACGAGACGGCTGTGCTGCCGCCGGTGCGGGACGGTGGGTCGGACTCGGAGACGACCGCGAAGCTGCCGCAGCCGCCGGTGCCCGCCCGGTCCCGGTTCGAGGACGAGACCGCTGTGTTGCCGCCAGTGCCCTCGGAAGCGGCCGACGAGACGGCTGTGCTTCCGCCCGTACGGGAGGACCGGGTGCCGCCCGGGTACTTCCGGGACGAGCGGCCCACGCCCGCGCCCGACGGGGCGGAGGACCGGACACGTGAGCTGCCTCAGCTGGACGACGACGGGGCGCCACGGCGCCGGCCGCGGTCCGACTGGGCCGAGGAGACTCCGCTGGACGACCTGCCGAGTCTGGCGGACGAGTTGCTGGGACCGCACGACGACGACTCCGACGAGGGGCGGGGGCGGGGCTGGCGGCGGCGGGGCTGAGTCCCTCGTTGGGGGGTGGCTCGCCCGCGCGGCCGTACGGGGTCGGGGCGCGCCTCGGTATCCGTCCTCGGTCCGGCGCGGAATCGGTCTGCTGCTGAAAGCCCGACTGGTTGCCGCGTGGGCCGCTGCCGGCGGACACCCCCGGCATCCTCCCTTCCGTGCGTACTCGGCTGACTCACCGTTCTGGCTGCGGGCAGTCGTGCCGCCGGCGCGGCGTGGCACGGGTGGGTGGGCGCAGCGGCACGCCGTTGGCGCCGGGCCGCGCGACCTGCCCCCGCCCAGCAGTAGTGCAGGGGCCGATGTGTGAAGGCGGACGGCGGCGATGTGCACAGCTGCTTCGCTCGCGGGGCCCGTTGTCAGTGGGGTCACGCACAATGGGCGCGGAGAGGTGAAATGGGACGGAAAGGTGGTGGCCCGTGACGGTGTGGGACGACCTGGTCGGGCAGGAGATGCTGAGCGCGCAGCTGGACGCCGCCGCGCGGGACGCCGATGCCATCGTCACCGCGGCCGCGACCGGGGCGCCGCCTCCCGAGGCGTCGAAGATGACGCATGCCTGGTTGTTCACGGGACCGCCGGGGGCCGGGCGGAACACGGCGGCGCGGGCGTTCGCGGCGGCGCTGCAGTGCGTGAGTCCGGACCGTGCGCTCGGCGGGGGCCCGGGGTGCGGGTTCTGCGACGGGTGTCATACGGCGCTGGTGGGCACCCACGCCGACGTCACGACCGTCGCGGCCGTGGGCACGCAGATCCTCGCCGAGGACATGCGGGACACCGTCCGCAAGTCGTACACCTCGCCGGCGATCGGGCGCTGGCAGATCATCCTCGTCGAGGACGCCGAGCGGCTGAACGAGAAGTCGGCGAACGCGGTGCTGAAGGCGGTCGAGGAGCCCGCTCCCCGTACGGTCTGGTTGCTGTGCGCGCCGTCGCTGGAGGATGTGCTGCCGACCATTCGCTCGCGGTGCCGGCATGTCGGGCTGCTCACGCCCGCGGTGGACGCGGTCGCCGACATGCTCGTACGGCGTGAGGGGATCGAGCCGCAGGCCGCGGCCATGGCGGCGCGGGCCACTCAGGGGCACATCGAGCGGGCCCGGCGGCTGGCCACCGACCCGCGGGCGCGGGAGCGGCGAGCCGCCGTGCTGAAGCTGCCGTTGCGGGTCGAGGACGTCGGCGGATGCCTCAAGGCCGCGCAGGAGCTGGTGGACGCGGCGTCCGAGGCGTCCAAGCAGCTCGCCGAGGAGGTCGACACCAAGGAGACCGAGGAGCTGAAGGCTGCGCTCGGCGCGGTGCAGGGCGGGCGTATGCCGCGCGGTACGGCGGGTGTGATGAAGGACCTGGAGGACAAGCAGAAGCGGCGCAGAACGCGCGCGCAGCGCGACAGCCTGGACCTGGCTCTGAGCGAGCTGACGGGTTTCTACCGCGATGTGCTCGTCATCCAGCTCGGGTCCCGGGTCGCCATCGCCAACACCGAGGTGCAGGACGCCCTGGAGCGGGTCGCGCGCGGTACGACGCCGGAGGCGACGCTACGGCGGATCGACGCGGTCGGCGCGTGCCGGGAGGCCCTCGACCGCAATGTGGCCCCGCTGCTGGCGGTGGAGGCGATGACGATGGCGCTGCGGGCGGGATGAGTCGTGGCCGCGAGCCTCCGTCCGGCGTCGGCGACCGCGAGGCTGTCGGCGGGTTGACGGCGTCACTCGTACGAGGAGCGGGCGTTGCTGTTGGTGACCATGGCGTCGCTGATGGTTACTCTCGCGAGATGCACATCAGGCGTACTCCTCGGCCGGATCGGTCCCTGCGTCGTACCGGCGGCGCGTTGTTCGCCGTCGCCGCCCTTCTCGTCTCGGCCTGTTCCTCGGGCGGTTCGAGTTCGGCGGCGACCGCGGACGCGGCGGGCACGGTGGCGCTGGGCGCGCTGCCCCGCTCGACCCCGTCGACGCTGGCCCCGTACTACGAACAGAACCTGAGCTGGCGCGACTGCGCCAACGCCCCAGGTTTCCAATGCGCCACGATGAAGGCGCCCCTCGACTACGCGAAGCCGGCCGACGGCGACATCAAGCTGGCCGTCTCGCGCAGAAAGGCCTCCGGCCCCGGCGAGCGCCTCGGCTCGCTGCTGGTCAACCCGGGCGGCCCGGGTGGCTCGGCGGTCGGCTACCTCCACGGGTACGCGGGCATCGCCTACCCGTCACAGATCCGCGCCCGCTACGACATGGTTGCCGTCGACCCGCGCGGCGCCGCCGGCAGCGAGCCGGTGGAATGCCTCACCGGCCGCCAGATGGACACGTTCACGCAGACCGACCTCACACCCGACGACCAGGGGGAGAAGGCACAGGTCGTCGCCGCGTTCAAGAAGTTCGCGGAGGGGTGCGGGCAGCGGTATCCGAAGCTGCTGCGGCACATCTCCACGGTCGAGGCCGCCCGCGACATGGACGTCCTGCGCGCGGTGCTGGGCGACAAGAAGCTGACGTACGTGGGCGCGTCGTACGGGACGTTCCTCGGTGCGACGTACGCCGGGCTGTTCCCCGACCGTGTGGGCCGACTGGTCCTGGACGGCGCGCTCGACCCGACGCTGTCCGCCCGCAAGCTCAACGAGGAGCAGACGGCGGGCTTCGAGACGGCCTTCCGGTCCTTCGCGAAGGACTGCGTGAGCCAGAGGGACTGCCCGTTGGGGCGCACGACGGCACAGGTCGGCGAGAACCTGAAGGCCCTGTTCGAACGGTTGGACTCGCAGCCGCTCGTGACCGGCGACACGGATGGCCGCCAACTGGGCGAATCCCTCGCCACCACGGGCGTGATCGCCGCGATGTACGACGAGGGTTCCTGGCCCCGGCTGCGCCAGGCCCTCACCGATGCGATCCGCGAAGAGGACGGCACCGGCCTGCTCGCCTTCGCGGACGGCTACTACGAGCGCGACGCGAGCGGCACCTACTCGAACCTGATGTACGCCAACGCCGCCGTGAACTGCCTCGACCTGCCCGCGGCCTTCGCGACCTCCGACCAGGCCGAGGCTGCCGTCCCCGACTTCGAGAAGGCATCGCCCGTCTTCGGCCGTGCCCTCGCCTGGGCCTCCCTGAACTGCGCGTACTGGCCGGTCGCGCCGACGGGCAAGCCGCAGCGCATCGAGGCGAAGGGCGCCGCGCCGATCGTCGTGGTCGGCACCACCCGGGACCCGGCGACTCCCTACCACTGGGCCCGCGCCCTAGCCTCCCAGCTCTCCTCCGCCCGCCTCCTCACCTACGAGGGCGACGGACACACGGCGTACGGCCGCGGCAGCGAGTGCATCGACGCGACGATCAACGCGTACCTGCTGCGCGGCACTCCGCCGGTCGAAGGGAAGCGCTGCTCACAGCCGTGAGCACCGTCTCGGCCGACGGTTCGCCGACCCGCCTCCGGGGCCCCTTCGGGGCGCCCCGGGGGTTGGTTCGGAGCACTCCGGAAACTGTGTAGACTTACCGACGTTGCTGATCGCACCATGGTGCAGACAGCGCGCCGCCTTAGCTCAGATGGCCAGAGCAACGCACTCGTAATGCGTAGGTCTCGGGTTCGAATCCCGAAGGCGGCTCCGAAGAGAACTGCAGGTCACGCTGTTGACCTGCAGTTTTTCTTTCCCTTGACCATGGAACATGTTCGCGGAAACCCCCTTCGACCTACGTGTTGGAACGGGTAGGTCGAAGAGTTCACTCTCCGGAACGGCTGGCGGCATTTGAGCCCACGAGATGCGCAAGGGGAGCGCATCGGTGCAGTGCTGGACTGGGGGAAGCGGAGCCCGTGCGCGATCGGTGGCTCCCTCGCTCGTGGCTACTCGAACAGGTCGTGCGAAGGGTCCTACAACTTGGCGGACGATGTCGACCCCGCATGTTCTACGAGACCGTCATCCGCGAGGCGATGCACATTGAGGATTTGCGGACGCTCCTGAACGGGCGGTTCCTTGCGGAGCTTTGGTCGCGGTTGGGGTTCCCGCCGCGCGTGCAGGGCGCCTGGGAGAGTCGGTTGCCTGACCTGGTGAGTGCCGCCATGCAGCATGCGCGGGCTGGGACCGGAAGCGGTCGGCCCCCTGGCCTTTACCGCTGGCGCTCCTGGACGAGCGTGGCAAGCTCATTCCTTCTGCGTGTGTATTCAGGCCAACTGGGCGGACGTGCCGAGTGGTCCCGGTGATCCTCGGTGTCGCGGTGGTAGCAGCGGCAGGTGTGCGCTGGTTGGTCCCGAGGCGGATGCAGCGGCGACTGCGGCCCGGACTTGGCCGTTTGGTCAACCTGCGCAGTAGCGAGCCTGCGCACCGACGATGCGTCGGAGGGGCTCGATGGAGCCTCATGCCTGGCTCCATCGAGGCGATCACATGCGTTCAGTCTTCTCCATTGCCGTTCTCGTGATCCAGGACTGGCAGCCTCATCGAGCAAGTCCGCCCACGGCGAGGGACACGAGAATTGCCCCCCAGTCAATGACGTGAGGCAGTCCGGGGAGGAAGGCGCAGAAGGCGAGCGTGGCGACGAGGCCCACGAGGAACGCGGCGATCCCGGCCCGACGCCGCCGTGTTTTCAAACCCTGGTCCGAATTCGGTCCCTTTTGCTGCTCGATCATGAACAACTCACTTCGTGATGTGGTGACACTGACTCACACACCGCACTCCGTTGACGTAGAGGTGGGCGCACGCCTTGCCATAACGAGGCAGCGTCTGGGGAGAGTTGTTCCGCATCGGGTCGATCTTGCACTCGCTGTGCGTCTTCCCGCGAGACGTGCGATAGAGCCGGTTGTTGGTGTCGGCATAGGTGAAGTCGATACGCCAGTTGCAGAAACCGCTGCTCAGCGCTCCGACGAACGCACAGTCGACTCCGGCGTTCTGGTACGTGATTTTCCTGCCGCTCCCTCGGACGATGTGCGTGAACATGCAGTCGGCACCTTCATCGTCAACACCACCTACGCTGTACTCGAAGGTGCGTACGGGGGTTGACCCGATCGCGCTGGCTTGCGCACCGGTCGGTGTGGTGAGGACAAGTGCTCCTGCGGCGGCCAGAGCCGTGGTGAGGCGCGCGACGTACTGCATGACCAAGGCAGTCCTTTCTGGTGATCTCGTGATGAGCACCTGGGACAACCACGTTTGTAGCGGCCAGTTGCACGATTACCGGTCGATTCACTGGCTGTGTGATCAGCGAACGACCGGCTGACCAGAAGAAGCGTTCATGACAGCCTGGATTTGCACTACAGCCCTCATCTGGACGACCCACGTCACGGAGCGGGCCTCGACGGCGTAGATCCGCAACGCGATTTTGGCAGCGATCCGCTGTATGCCTCGCGCCGAGTGAGCGACGCGGAGCACGTCAGCGCCTTGTGGGAGACACTTCGCGGTGACTCCGAGGCAAGCGGTCGTGGGCCGTGTCGCAGAGCCCCTGCTTCGGAAGCATGGGTGGAGACGATCAGGCACGGGGAGGGCGTCGAGGGCGTATGTGTGGCCGTGCAGGCCGGCTGCGGCGAGCTCCGGCGTGCTCGACGAGGTAACCGCGTACGTCGTCCAGGATCTCGTCGGCGTCCCACTCGATCCGGTTCGGTAACCGGTGGATGCGAGCGGGACTCGCGTGTCCGGTCTCCTCCGCACGTGTCCAGCAGTTCCTCCGGTCCGGCGGAGCGATCGGGCCCGCAGGTGGGCCGGGGCCGACTGGCGTGGCTCCTCCCAGTTGAACCGGTGCGCGAACCGCTCGGGCGGAGCGCCCGGTTCGTCGGCTCGCGACCTGGCATCGGCACGGTCCCCACCCGTGGTCACATCGATGGTCGAGCCGGTCGGCGATCACGACAGGCGCCGTGCCGTACCAACCCTCGGAGACACAGGCGTGCGGTAGCGCGGTCGGGGCTTTTGGGCGATATACAGTCATTTGGGTGTCCATGCTTGCCGTCTGGCCTGATTCTCTGGAGTCCTTCCGATGACGTCGATGAGCCGCCTGCCATGAGGCCCCACCCGACGCGCGGGCGGATCACGGCGCTGGACGCCTACGACATCCGGTTTCCCACGTCTCGTCGGCTTGAGGGGTCGGACGCGATGAATCCCGATCCGGATTATTCGGCGGCATATGTGATCGTCCGCACCGATGTCGGGGACGGGCTGGAGGGGCATGGGTTCTGCTTCACCATCGGCCGGGGCAATGAGGTCGAGGTGGCGGCGATCAACGCGTTGCGTTCCCATGTGGTGGGGCTGCGGCTGGGAGAGGTCCTGTCCGACCTCGGGGGGTTCTGGCGCTCGCTCGTCGGCGACAGTCAGCTGCGGTGGCTGGGGCCGGAGAAGGGCGTGGTGCACATGGCCATCGGGGCCGTGGTGAACGCCGTATGGGATCTGTGCGCGAAGCGGGAGGGGAAGCCGCTGTGGAAGCTGCTGGCCGACCTCGCGCCGGAGCAGGTGGTCGCGTTGATCGACTTCCGTTATGTGGAGGACGCGCTGACCCCCGATGAGGCGCTGGGGATTCTGCGGCGGGCGCGGAGCGGGATGGGGGAGCGGGAGGAGCGGCTGCTCGCCGAGGGGTATCCGGCGTATGCCACGTCTCCCGGCTGGCTCGGTTACCCGGACAGCAAGGTCGCCGGGTTGGCCCGGGAGGCCGTGGACAGTGGGTTCACGCAGATCAAACTCAAGGTCGGCGCCGATCTGGGTGACGATGAGCGGCGGTGCCGTACCGCGCGGGGGACGATCGGCCCCGGGGTGCGGATGGCGCTGGACGCCAATCAGCGCTGGGGGGTCGATGAGGCGGTCGGGTGGATCCGGCGGCTGGCGGAGTTCGACCCTTACTGGATCGAGGAGCCGACCAGCCCGGACGACATTCTCGGTCTCGCGGCGATCCGCCGGCAGGTGGCGCCGGTGCGGGTGGCGGCGGGCGAACATGTGCACAACCGGGTGATGTTCAAGCAACTGCTCCAGGCGGACGCGCTCGACTTTCTGCAGTTGGACGCCTGCCGGGTCGGGGGAGTCAACGAGAACCTGGCGATCCTCCTGCTTGCGGCCAAGTTCGGGATCCCGGTGTGCCCGCACGCGGGCGGGGTGGGCCTGTGCGAGCTCGTGCAGCATCTGGCGATGTTCGACTATCTGGCGGTCTCCGGCACCCTCCAGGACCGGGTCATCGAGTATGTCGACCATCTGCACGAGCACTTCCTCGACCCGGTCGTGATCGTCCGGGGACGGTACGCGGCCCCGACCGCCCCCGGCTTCAGCTCGGCGATGCGGCCCGAGTCGCTCGCCGCGTACGCGTTCCCCGGCGGCGCCGCCTGGCAGACCCCGTACGACGAGTCCCCGGCCGGACCGTACGACGAGTCCCCGGCCGGACCGTACGACGAGCCCCCGGCCGGACCGTACGACGAGTCCCCGCCCGGACCGTATGACGATCCCCCGGCTGAAGGACCCCCGGCATGAACCGCGGGGAGGAATTCCAGGGGCTGACCGCGGTCGTCACCGGCGGGGCGTCCGGGATCGGCCTGGCCACCGCCGAGACCCTGGCCGCGAGGGGGTGCCGGGTGGCGGTGCTCGACCGGGTTCCCGGGCCCGTGCCCGCGTGGCTGCACCCGGTACAGGCCGATGTCGGGGACGCCGTATCGGTGGCCGACGCCGTGAGCCGGGTGGCGGACCTGTTCGGCGGCCTGGATGTGCTGGTCAACAACGCCGGCATCGGCGCCCAGGGCACCGTCGAGGACAACGCGGACGAGGAATGGCACCACGTGTTGGACATCAATGTGCTCGGCATCGTCCGCACCAGCCGGGCGGCACTGCCGTATCTGCGCCGGTCTCCCAGCGCGGCCATCGTCAACACCTGCTCGGTCGCGGCGCTGGCCGGGCTGCCGCAGCGGGCGCTGTACGCGGCCAGCAAGGGCGCGGTGCTCGCGCTGACCCTGGCGATGGCCGCCGACCACATCGGCGAGGGCATCCGGGTCAACTGCGTCAACCCAGGCACCGTGGACACCCCCTGGGTGCGCCGGCTGCTCGAACACTCCGACGACCCGGCGGCCGAACGCGCCGCTCTCATCGCCCGCCAGCCCACCGGCCGCCTGGTCACCGCCCAGCAGGTCGCGGACGCCATCGCGTATCTCGCCGGGCCGCTGGCCGGTGCCACCACCGGGACGGCACTCGCCGTGGACGGAGGGATCCAGGGCATCCGCACACGTCCGGACTCCTTCCACTGACATGACCAACCACCAACCACCAACCACCAACCACCAACCACTGAATCAGTGACCACTGACCACTGATCACTGACGAGCCAACCACTGACCACTGATCACTGACATGACCGACCACCGACCACTCACTCGGAGCCGAGCACCATGAAGCGACGCATCGCCGCCGTCGGAACAGCCCTCGCACTCGGCTGCGGGCCGGCCGTCACCGCCTGCGACGGGGGCACGAGCAGCACCGACAACACCGCTTCGGGCAAGGTCGGGGTGGTGCTGCCGCTGCTCACCTCACCGTTCTGGGAGTCGTACGACTCCTACATCCCCAAGCAGGCCGCCGCCCAGGACGTCCGCTTGCTTCAGACGGTGAACTCCGACTCCGATCCGAGCAAACAGATCACCGACATCCAGAATCTGCTCGCCCAGAACGCGAAGGGCCTGGTCGTCTCGCCGCTGGACTCCGCGGCGATCGTCGCCGGGCTGAATGCCGCGCAAGCCAAGGACGTGCCGGTGGTCGCCGTCGATGTGGCGCCGGACAAGGGCAAGGTCGCGATGGTGGTCAGGGCCGACAACCGTGCCTATGGGGAGAAGGCCTGTCGGCACATCGGCGACGCGGTGAAGACGGGCAAGGTCGTACAGATCCAGGGCGATCTGGCGTCGATCAACGGGCGGGACCGGTCGGAGGCGTTCAGCGCGTGCATCAAGAAGAACTACCCAGGCATCAGGGTGCTGGACATTCCCGCCGTCTGGAAGGCGGAGAGGGCGGCGGCCGGTCTGGAGGCGCTGTACACCGCCAACCCCGATATCAAGGGCATCTACATGCAGGCCGGCGGCGTGTATCTGGCCCCCACGTTGAGCACGCTGCGGCGGCACGACGCGCTGGTGGCGGCCGGTAGTCCCGGGCACATCGTGATCGTCTCCAACGATGGCATCCCGCAGGAGCTGGATGCGATCCGCGAGGGCCTGATCGATGCGACCGTCTCCCAGCCGGCCGACCAGTACGCCAAATACGGCATCTACTACATCAAGCGGGCGATGGAGGGCGAGACCTTCCGCCCGGGCCCGACCGACCACGACAGCACCATCGTCCGGCTGCCCAGCGGAATTCTGGAGGACCAGCTGTCGGCACCGTTGGTGACCGAGGACAACGTCGACGACGCGTCGCTGTGGGGCAACCAGATCGGCAAGAGCTCCTGACCCGGGTGACCCGGGAGACCGTCTCCCCGGGCCCCCAGGAAGCGAGACGGCGATGAACCGGACGCCACCGACCCACCCCCGCGCCGATGGCGGCGGCCGCCGCGCGGTGGCCGAGGCCCGCGGGATCCACAAGCGCTACGGGCCCACCGTGGCCTTGGACGGCGTGCGGATCGCCGTCCGGGCCGGTGAGTCGCACGCCCTGGTCGGCCGTAACGGGGCCGGCAAGTCGACGCTGGTGGCCATCCTGACCGGACTGCAGCGGCCGGACCGCGGCGTTGTGCTGTTCGACGGCGAACCCGCGCCCGGCCTGGCGGACCGCGAGGCGTGGCAGCGGCGGGTCGCCTGCGTCTACCAGCAGTCGACGATCATCCCTGACCTCACCGTCGCCGAGAACCTGTACGTCAACCGGCAACCCACGGGACGCGGCCAGGTGATCAGCTGGCGGCGGATGCGTGCGGCGGCCCGCGAGCTGCTGGACGAATGGGGTGTGGAGGTCGACGAGAACGTGCCGGCCGGCGGGCTCACCGTCGAGGACGCCAAGATGGTGGAGATCGCGAGGTCGATCTCGCGCGGAACCCGGTTCATCATTCTGGACGAGCCGACCGCCCAGCTGGACAGCCGGGCGATCGACCGCCTGTTCACCCATGTCCGGCGGTTGCAGCGGGCCGGGATCACCTTTCTCTACATCTCCCACCACCTGGAGGAGGTCTACGCCGTCTGCCAGGTCGTCACCGTCTTCCGGGACGCCCGCTGGATCACCACGGCGCCCGTGGGCGAGCTGGGCAGGACCCAACTCGTCGAGGCGATGACCGGAGGGCGGGGCGCGGGTGCGGCTCCCGGCTTCGGCGCGATCCGGTCGCGGGCTGCGGACGCGCCCGTGGCCGTACGGGTGGACCGGCTGAGCGGCCCGCATTTCACGGACGTCAGCTTCGCCATCCGGTCCGGCGAGACGGTGGGGCTGACCGGGCTCGCGGGCTCCGGGAGCCATCAGGTCGCCGAGGCGCTCGCCGGGCTGTACCGGCCCGACAGCGGGCGGATCGAGGTTCTCGGCCGTCCGACGCGGCCTGGCAGCGTCCCCTCGGCGCTCGCGGCGGGCGTGGGCTGTGTGCCGCGCGACCGGCACCACGAAGGGCTGGTACCGGAACTGTCGGTGGCGGAGAACGCCTCCATGACCATCATGGACCGGCTGGGGCGGCTGGGCGTGATCTCACGCCCGGCCCGGGACGCCATCGCCCGGCGGACGATCACCGGTCTCGACATCACGACGGGCGGCCCGGACCAGCCGGTCAAGGACCTGTCGGGCGGTAACCAGCAGAAGGTCGTCATGGGCCGGGCGCTGGCCACCGACCCGGGGGTACTGGTGCTCATCAATCCGACGGCGGGTGTCGACGTGCAGTCCAAGCGGGCGCTGCTGTCGGTCGTCGACCGGGCCAGGGCCGCGGGACGCGCGGCACTCGTCGTCTCGGACGAGCTGGCGGACCTGCGGAGCTGCGACCGCGTCCTGGTGATGTTCAACGGCTCTCTCGCCGCCGAGTACAGCGTCGGCTGGACCGACGAAGAACTGGTGGCCTCGATCGAAGGGGTCGGCACCGGCCATGAATGACACCGCGCCGAACGGCCCGACGAACGGTGGCCCGGCGAACGGTGGCCCGGCGAACGGCGGTCCGATGAACGGCGGTCCGATGAACGGTGGCCCGGCGAACGATGGCCCGACGTCCGGTGGCCCGACGTCCGGTGGCGGGCCGGACAGAGCGGCCCGCCGCCCCGTCCGCGCGATCGCCCTGGGGCGGATCCGGGACCTGGCGCTGCTGCCCGCGGTGCTCCTGCTGCTGGTCATCGGTGCGGTCAGCAACGAGAGCTTCCTGGAGCGGGACAACCTGCTGAATGTGCTCAGCGCCTCCTCGGCGCTCGGACTGCTGGTGCTCGCCGAGGCGATGATCCTGATCAGCGGCAAGATGGACCTCTCGCTGGAATCGATCGCGGGGCTCGCCCCGGCCCTCGGCTTCATGGCCGTGATCCCGGCCGCCTCGGCGGGGTTCGGCAGCGATCTGCCCACCTGGTTCGGCCTGCTGATCATTCCGCTCACCGGGGCGCTGATCGGGGCCGTGAACGGTCTGCTGATCGTCAAGCTCCAGCTCAACGGATTCATCGTGACCCTGGCGATGAACATCGTGCTGCGCGGGGTCCTGGTCGGCATGGTGTCCGGCAAGACCCTGTTCGACGCCCCCGCCGCGTTCCTGGCCCTCGGGTCCGACAACTGGCTCGGCGTCCCCGTCTCCGTGTGGGTGACCGGCGCCTGTTTCGCCGTCGCCGGGTGGGCGCTGCGTTACCACCGGCTGGGACGCGCGGTGTACGCGGTGGGCGGCAACGCCCCCGCGGCGCGGGCGGCGGGCATCCGGGTCGAACGGGTGGCCTGGGGAGTTCTGATCATCGGCGGGACGCTGGCCGCGGTGGCCGGTCTGGTGATCGCCGGACGGGTCGGGGCGATCAACGCCAATCAGGGACAGGGCCTGATCTTCACCGTGTTCGCGGCCGCTGTCATCGGCGGCATCAGCTTGAACGGCGGCAAGGGATCCCTGGCCGGGGCGCTGCTCGGGGTCCTGCTGCTGGGCATGCTGGAGAACCTGCTCACCCTGGCGCAGGTGTCGTCCTTCTGGATCCAGGCCATCTACGGCGCGATCATCCTGGTGGCGCTGATGATCGCCCGGCTCACCACCGGCGAGGGCCAGGAGTAGAGCGAGGGCCAGGAGTGGAGCGAGGCCCAGGAGTGGAGCGAGGGCCAGGAGTGGAGCGAGGGCCAGCAGCGGTCCGAGGGGGGGAGCAGCGCTGGTCGATACCTCATAGAATGACCCATATGCCATCCGCGAGATGGGACGGCCGTCATGATGTTCCCCAAGGAGGCAACAACGGACGGAACGCATGGACCGTTCGAGATGGCGAATGTGGCTGCCGCGGTGATCGACGCGAAGGGCACGGTCATCGGCTGGACGGGGGCCGCTGAGCGGCTTCTGGGGTACGGCGCGGCGGAGGTCCTCGACCGCTCCGCCGCCACTCTGCTGGCGCAGCCCGAAGACGCGTCACGGGCGGCCGAGGTCGCAGAGGAGTGCGGGACCCGGGAGAGCTGGGGCGGCCTGGTGGGCGCCCGGCACCGTGACGGCCGCCGTCTTGAGGTCGGGCTGCGGGTGACCGCGATGTCCGACACCGACGACCGCAGGGCCTGGCTCGTATCGGCGATCGACGTGGCGAAGGCTCCGACCTGGGCGGTCAGCGGGGAGGTGCTGGAAGGTTTTCTCACCCGCTCACCGCTCGGCATGGCCGTGCTCAGCCCGGACCTGCGGTACGTGTGGATGAACGACACCCTGGAGCGCTACGGCGGTGTGCCGCGCGAAGAGCGGCTCGGGCGCCGGATGTCGGACTCGTTGCCGGGCCTGAACACCGAGGCGCTCGAAGCACAGATGCGGCGGGTGCTGGAGACCGGCGTGCCGGTCGTCGACTACGAGTACCGGGGCTGGACCTGGGCGGATCCGCACCGGGAACACGCCTACTCCACGTCCTTCTTTCGTCTCGACGACCCGGACGGCAGCCCGCTGGGCGTGTGCTACATGGGCATGGACGTCACCGACAGATGGCGGGCCCGGGAGCGCCTGGCCCTGCTCAGCGAGGCCAGCGCCTGTATCGGGGGCACGCTGAGCGTGATGCGGACCGCTCAGGAACTGGCCGACTTCTCGGTGCCGAGGCTTGCCGACTTCGTGACCGTCGATCTGTTGGAAGCGGTGCTGGACGGGGAGGAACCCGGTTCGCGGCCGTTCGACGGCACGTATCCGGCGCGGCGTGCCGGGCAGCAGTCGATCCACGAGGGCTGTCCGGAATCGGTGATCGCCACCGGCGACCCGATCGCCGCCCCCATGTCGTCGCCGTACATCCAGAGCATGGTCAACGGCACCTCGATTCTGGAAGCGTACCTGGACCCCGACACCACTCCGTGGGTCGCCGAGGACCCGGCCCGGGCCGCGAGCATCAGGGAGTTCGGGGCGCCCTCGGCGATGTGGGTGCCGCTGTCCGCGCGCGGCACCGTGCTGGGAGTGGCCACCTTCATCCGTACGGAGCATCCGGATCCGTTCGAGGAGGACGATCTGCTGCTCGCCGAGGAACTCGTCAGCCGGGCCGCGGTGTGGGTGGAGAACGCCCGCCGCTACACCCGTGAGCACGCTGCGGCGCTGGCCCTGCAGCGCAGTCTTCTCCCGCAGGGGCTGAACGGCGGGACCGCCATGGAGGTGGCCTCGCGCTACCTGCCGGCCGATGCCCGGGAAGGGGTGAGCGGCGACTGGTTCGATGTGATCCAGCTGTCCGGTGCCCGGGTCGCCCTGGTCGTCGGAGACGTCGTCGGGCACGGCCTCAACGCCGCGGCGACCATGGGCAGGCTGCGTACCGCCGTACAGACGCTCGCCGACATGGACCTGCCGCCCGATGAGCTGCTGGCCCACCTCGACGACCTGGTGATCCGGCTGACGGAGGAGAAGGGCGGCGACGACGAGCCCATCGCCACCGCGGTACTGGGCGCCACCTGCCTCTACGCCGTCTACGACCCGGTCACCCAGCTGTGCACCATGGCCCGGGCCGGACATCCGCCGCCCGCCGTGGTCACCCCCGGCGGCAAGGTCACCTTCCCGGACCTTCCGGCGGGCCCTCCGCTGGGCCTCGGCTCGTTGCCCTTCGAGTCCGCCGAGATATCCCTCCCCGAGGGAAGCCTGATCGCCCTCTACACCGATGGCCTCATCGAGAGCAGTGACCAGGACATCGACGTCGGGCTGTCCCGCCTCAGCGATGTGCTCGCGCAGTCCGGCATGCCACCGGAGGACCTGTGCTCGGCGGTCGTGAACAATCTGCTGACCGGCCCGCAGACCGACGACGTCGCTCTGCTCCTGGCCCGGCCGCATGCGCTGGGCGCCGACCGGGTCGCCTCGTGGGACCTGCCGACGGATCCGGCGATCGTCGCGAGCGCCAGGGAGCTGGCTGTCCGCCAGCTGCTCGGATGGCGGCTGGACGACCTGGTGATGACCACGGAACTGGTGGTCAGCGAGTTGGTCACCAACGCCATCAGGCACGGCACCGGACCCGTCAGGCTGCGCATGATCCGGCATGACAAGTTGATCTGCGAGGTGTCCGACGCCAGCAACACCTCGCCCCGGATGGGCCATGCGCGGACCACCGACGAGGGCGGCCGGGGGTTGTTCCTGGTCGCCCAGCTGACCCGCCGTTGGGGTACGCGCTACACCCGGGCCGGAAAGATCATCTGGGCCGAGCAGGACCTCCCGGGGCCGATGGGCAACCGGGGCGGGCACTGACGGCCCGGGGGCTTGAGAGTCCCTCTCCGGTGGCGCTGTTCGCGGCGACTCCGAGGCAAGCGGTCGTGGGCCGTGTCGCCGAGCCCCTGCTTCGGAAGCGTGGGTGGAGACGATCAGACTTTGATCACGCGGATGCGGGGGCCGCGCAGTATGTGGAGGTCTTCGGGGTCTGGTGGTGTCAGGACGGTCATGGGGGAGGGCGAGGCCAGTGCGGTGGCAGCCGCGAGGGGCGTCGAGGGCGTCGAGGGCGTATGTGTGGCCGTGCAGTCCGGCTGCGGCGAGCAGCTTGCCGGCGTGGCGGGCTCGGCTGCGGCGAGCCACTCGGTGGGGGAGAGCCACTCGGTGAGTTCGGGTGTGCGGCGTACGAGCCTGGACTCCTCTGCGATCACCGAGCCCGACGACATCTCGTCCGACGGATGCCGTAGCACCGGCGACGCGGAAATGTCCCTGGCCTGCGTCACCACCGCTCTCCCGGCGCCGAATATTCCGTGCCGAGCCGTGGGTGGAGACAGCAGACTCGTCTCATGGTCAGCATGAGCGTGTTCCGGGACGAGGTCAGAAGCTGGGCGGAGGGCGGTTCCGGGGAGCCTGCGAGGGAGCTGGCCGTGGGGCTGGGGGTACGGACGGCGGTATTGCTGGAAGGGCTCAGCGATGCCGCCGCCGTCGAGACGCTGACCGCCCGGCAGGGCCGGGACCTGGCGGCGGAGGGGGTGTGCGTGCTGCCGATGGGAGGGGCGATGAACGTCGGCCGCTACGCCGGACTCCTCGGCCCGACCGGCCTCGGGCTGCGCCTGGCGGGTCTGTGCGACGAGCGCGAGCGACCCTACTTCGACCGAGGCCTCGATCGGGCGGGGGCGCCGGGCGGGGACGTCTTCATATGCGTGTCGGACCTGGAGGACGAGCTCATCCGCGCACTGGGCGAGACGAAGGTCGAGCAGATCATCCAGACCGAGCACGAAGCGCGCGCCTGGCACACCTTCACCCGCCAGCCCGCCCAGCACGGCCGCCCCCGACAACAGCAACTGCGCCGCTTCATCGGCACGAAGAAGGGCCGCAAGATCCGCTACGGCCGCCTCCTGGTCGAGGCCCTCGACCTCGACGTCGATCAGGTGCCGGCTCCCCTCAATGCCCTGCTCAGGAGCCTGTGAGCCTGCGAGTCGGTGCAGAGGGGCAGTGGGCAGGGGGCAGAGGCGAGACGGTGCCGAAGTAGCCAGGGCGCCGGTCCATCGTCGGGCCTCGACCACGGTGAACCCCTCAACGCGTACGACAAGGCATCGTTCCCTGCCCGATCGGCTGTCCCGGGACCTCTGCTCGCGGCGGTGCTTGTGACGTAGCGTCACACGACGTCGAAGTGACGGAGGATTCGGAGGTGTGTCCATGGGGCTGCTCGTGACGGCGACGGCAGTGGTCAGCTGCACGTCGGGCACGGTTCCCGGGACGTTGTCCGTGCCCCCCGGGCCCGTGCTGTGCGGGGGCAAGCCGGTCGCCACCATCCAGGCGGTCGTGCCGCAGCTGAACATCCCGCCGTTCGGGATGTGCATGAGCCCGAACAACCCCATGGTGGCGCAGGCGACCGCCGCCGCGATGGGCGTACTGACGCCCGTGCCGTGCGTGCCTGTCACCCCTGCGCCCTGGGCGCCGGGATCGCCGACGGTACTGGTCTCGGGTCAGCCGGCGCTGACCCAGTCGTCGAAGTGCGCGTGCACATGGGGAGGGAACATCCAGATCGGCTTCCCCGGTCAGCAGAACACACAGGTCGCCGACTGAGCGGGGCCCGGCAGAGCCGTCACGACTTGACCATCTTGCCGTTCAGCAGCGCGGATTCGGCGCAGGTGGTGGGCTTGGGGGCGGAAGGCGGCGCTCCTGGGGTGCGGCAGTCGACGGTCATCGTGACCTTGCCGCCGGCCGGGACCCGGAGCGGCGTCACCCAGGGGCTGTCCATGTCGCGGAAGTTCTCCAGCGCGAGCAGGGACACCTGGGATCCGTCGATGTTCAGCGTGAGGGTTCCGGAGTCGCCCTGAGGGTTCTGCAGGACCATGTCCGAGATCAGGAACGTCTTGCCCTTCGGCACGGTGAACGTGGCGCCGGCGTTCGCGCCGGCCTTGGCCCGCACGGACAACGGCGTGTAGAAGTTGGCGCCCTCCGCCCCGGACGCGGCGGCCCCGGAGGCGGCCCCGGAGGGCTGTGCCGACGGTTTCGTACCCGCCCCTGCCTCTGCCTTTGCCTTCGCGCTCTCGCTCGCAGCAGCCGACGCCACCGAGGCGACCTCCTTCTGGCGCTTCTTGACCTCGGACTGCACCGCCTGGCTCGCCTGGGAAGTGACAGCGGCGCCCGCGGTCGAGGTGATCGTCGGCTTGAGCAGGCCGAACCACGCCGCCGTCAGGGCCGTGGCAGCGGCGGCGGCCAGGGCGAGCGCCTTGGGAAGCAGCGCCGGGACCAGCGGGCGCTGCTCGTACGCGCCGTCAAGGGGCTCACCGGGCTGTCCGTCGCGTGCGACGCGGACCTGGAAGGCGTGTCGCTGCACCGCACCTCGCAGAATGCGATGGCGCGGCCGTACCGTCAGCTTGAGATGGCCCTGCTCCCCGGGCGCGAGTTCGGCCTTGGCCGGGTGGACGCGGTACCGCAGTTTCTCGTCGGTGTCCCATGCCCCGAGCGTGACGTCAGCCGGCATGTTGCCGTGGTTGCGCACCGCCACCTGGAACCCCGCGCGGAGCCGTCCCCGGTTCGAGCGCGGGAGCAGCTCCGATTCGACGGCGTGGAACGGCAGAACCTCCACCGTTCCTTCCGGGATCGTCACGTCCTGCGGCCGTTCGACGGGCAGGACCCGGACCGCGAAAGGCAGCTGCCCGACAGACGTGTCGGGTGCCTTCGGGGGCTGGAAGGTCAACGTCACCGTGTCCCCGGTCCCGGGGTAGAGCGACAGCTCGGCCGGTTCCACCGCGGACCACGCCGACGGCGCGCCGACCACCTCGAACCGGTACGCCTCGACAATGTCGCCGCCGTTGCGGACATGCAGGGTGACCCGCTGACTCCCTCCGGGTTCGACCGAGAGGGACGGGGGGTCCAACCGCGCAGATGCTGTCATGGCCCCTGACTGTAAGAAGATCACCGCTCCCTGCCAGGGGCCGATAGGGAAGAACCGGAGGCAACATGTCTTCCCATTAGCTTCACATTAAGTGCACGCAAAGTCCGCACGTGCATGCTCGTTCCCCCTTGGTTTCAATATCGACACCTGGTCGGCCGGCGCTCACCGGTCATGGGCCGGGGAACGCAGGAGAACGAAGTGGAACGTGTCGCCGTCTTCGTCCACGCCGAAGACCAGATCTCCCGGTCCGGCGTCGTCAGCCAGCTCAGGCAGCGCCCTGAGCTGTGGGTACTCCAGGAATCCGAACAGGAGCGGGCCGCGGTCGTGTTCGTCGTCACCGACAGCGTCGACGATCACACCGCGGTCCTGCTGCGCCGACTCGGCCGTACGTCCGCCGCACGCGTCGTGCTGATCGCCTCCCGCGTCGACGACTCGGGCCTCATCACAGCGGCGGAGTGCGGGGTCCTGGGTGTGGTGCGCCGCTCGGAGGCGACCCCGGACCGGATCGTCCAGGTGGCCCTGCTGGCGGCCCGGGGCGAGAGCAGCATGCCGTCCGACCTGCTGGCCCGTCTGCTGGCCCAGGTCGGCAAGATGCACCAGCAACTGCTCGACCCGCGTGGGCTGTCCTACTCCGGTATGAGCACGCGTGAGATCGGGGTGCTCAAGCTCGTCGCCGATGGGCTGGACACCCGGGAGATCGCCGAGAGCCTCTCCTATTCGGAGCGCACCGTGAAGAACATCCTGCACGACGTGACGAGCCGACTGCAGTTACGCAACCGCACGCACGCGGTCGCGTACGCGTTGCGCCAAGGCCTCATCTGAGGCACCTTCACACGGCCCTGTCCGAGGCCCTTCGCACGGCCGTGTCCGAGGCCCTTCGCGCGGCCGTGTCCGAGGCCCTTCGCGCGGCCGTGTCCGAGGCCCTTCGCGCGGCCGTGTCCGAGGCCCTTCGCGCGGCCGTGTCCGAGGCCCTTCGCGCGGCCGTGTCCGAGGCCCTTCGCGCGGCCGTGTCCGAGGCCCTTCGCGCGGCCGTGTCCGAGGCCCTTCGCGCGGCCGTGCGCTGCCCGATGGGGCAACGAGTTCTGCGTCCTTCTCTGCGCTGCCGCACCGGGTGAACCTCCCGGCGGGCGCCCAGGATTGACCGCCTGACCATCCTGGGGCGAGCGCTGGCTCCTGCCCCGGGGACGAGGACCCGGGAGGGAACGAGCCGGTGCGTCGTAGCGTTCGAATGCCGCGTGGTCGCGGGCGGGGCAGGCGCTTTGCCGCCAGGGCGCTTCCGCTGCTGTTGTTGGGGACGCTGCTGGGCGTCGTCTCCCCGGAGGGAAGAAGTGCCGCGGCGCCGGCCGACACCGCGGCCCCGGGACGCATCGCGTTCTACGGGTCGAAGCACCGCAGCCTGGGCACGGTGGCCCTCGGCGGCGAGAGCGCCGACTCCAGCGTTCCGCTCTTCCCCGGTCCGCAGCACTACGACGACGACGCCTCGGCCCAGGGCGACGCCATCGTCTGGACGAGCCTGCGGGACTCCACCGAAGCCCAGGTCTACACACAGCGCGGCAAGGGCCCCGTCGCCCGGGTCACCACCGCGTCTTCCGGGGTGCGGCACCCGCGGCTCTCCCCGGACGGCAAGCGGGTGGCCTTCGCCGCCACGACCGGTCGGACCGACGGTCTGCACGACATCTGGGTCGTGCGCGTCGAGGGCGGTCAGGCGCGGCGGATCACCCGCTCAGGCGACAACACATGGCCCACCTGGTCGCCGGACGGCAAGCGACTGGCCTTCAGCACCCAGATGGACGACGACTCCCCGTACCAGCTCTTCACCGTCGCGGTGGAGGGCGGGCCGATGCGGCAGATCACCACTGGGGACGACTGCGCCGACGGCCCCGGTGCGACCGAGCCCGCCTGGTCGCCGACCGACGCAGGCACGCTCCTCTACACCTGCGAGGGGCGGCCGGGGGGTTTCCCGGCCGAGACCGGCCTGCACCTGGTGCTCCTGTCCCTGAGCGGGTCCCAGTCCGCCGCGCTTCCGTCCGGCTGGCAGGGCCGGGAGGGCAGTTGGTCGCCGGACGGCGCGAGCCTGGCCTTCGTCGGCCACGGTGAGCCGGGCTCCGACGACTGGCGGAACCTCATCTACACGGCGCCGGCCCGCAAAACGGCGGCCCCCGTCCTGCGGCTGGCGGAGGACCGGCAGGTCAGCGGCCCCAGTTGGTACACGCCCGCCGGAGGGGGCACCGAACTGCTCGTCGCCCGCGACTCGGCGGCGGAGACCGGCCGCCTCGACCTGTCGGACATGCTGCCCGACGGATCCGACCCGCGCGACCTGGGTCTGTCGGCCGCCGTGTCCTCCTCCTCCGTCAGCGGCGACTGGGCGGCCAAAGGACCCGTGTACTCGCCGGACGGGCAGCGGATCGCCTTCACCCGGCGCGAACGGAGGAGCGACGAGACCGTGGCCCGGATCTGGATCGCGAACGCCGATGGATCAGCCGCCCGGCCGCTGCACGCCCTGACCGCGGCCGGGGACCGGGAGACCTCCCCGGCCTGGTCGCCGGACGGACTGCGGATCGCGGTCGTGCGGGAGAGCCACGGCGAGGACGGCCGCCCATGGCAGTGGATCGCCGTGATCGACGTCGCCTCGGGCCAGGAGGTCTTCAGCGTGGTCCCCGAGAGCCACGAGTTCGCCATCCAGCCGTCGTACGCGCCGGACGGCCGCACGCTGCTGTTCGCCCGGGTGAACATCACGGACTCCTTCTCGGAGATCTGGTCGGTCCGCGCCTCCGACGGCGGCGGGCCGGTCAACCTGACCGCTGCCTCCGGGCCGTTCAGGGAGCCCCCGACCGACATCACCCCCGCGGTCTCACCCGACGGTTCCACGATCGCCTTCGTCTGGGACTACGGCATCTGGCTGATGGACGCGGACGGTACCGACCGCCGCCCGCTGCCGGGCGGAGAGTCCGGCCAGTCCGCTCCGGCCTGGTCCGCCGACGGGTCACGGATCGCCTTCACCAGCCGGGCGAGGGAACAGGCCCGGATCCACAGCGTCGACGTCGCAACGGGCGCCCTCACGGTCCTTGTGCCGCTGGGGTATACCGGAGTGCGCGGCGACACCAGCCACCAGCAGTCGCCGACCTGGCAGCCGACCGCCGACCTCGACACCTCGCCGCTCTCCGGCCCGGGAGAGCTGAAACCGGGTGACAAGGCGACCGTCACCCTGAGCGTGCGCGACCTCGGGCCGGTGGCGGAACCCGCCGCGCGGCTGGTCGTCTCCGTACCGCAGGGGCTGCGGCTGACCGCCATGGAGTCGGACACGGGCAGGTGTGAAACAGCCCGGTTCACCTGCGACCTCGGCGCGCTGTCCGCGGGGGCGGCGGCCCAGGTGACGCTCCGTCTCACGGCCACGGCCGAGGGCTCGTTCCCCCTCGTATGGACCGTGTCCGGCTCCGTGTTCGACCCCGATCCGGCCGACAACCACGGGACCGCGCAGGTCTCGGTCGGCGCACCGGCACCTGTACCGCCGACGGTCCCGCCCGTGCTGACCGTCGTGGCGGGCCCCAGCCCCGGCTATGTCGGTGGCAGCGTCACGGTGACCTACACAGTGACGAACACCGGCGACCGGAGCGTGACGGGACTGTCACTGGCCATCAAGCTCCCCGAGAAGCTCACGGTGAGCGCGCTGCCGGCCGCCTGCCGCACCGCCGCCGGCTGCACGGTCGGCAACCTGGAACCGGGAGGCTCCACCGTCGTACAGGCCGTACTGACCCCGACGGAGGCCGGGCGGTACCGGCTCGGCGCCACGGTGAGCGCGACCTCGCACACGGAGGCGGACAGCGCCGTGCGGGCCGAGACGGTCCTGACGGTACGTCAGCCGGAGATCACCGCACTGCCACCGGTCGGCAGCCCGGGCACGGTCACCCTGGTCCGGGGAGCCGGCTTCCCGCCGGGGGTCCCGGTGCGGCTCGACTGGAGTCCGGGCATCACGGCGGCGGCCAACCCCTCGAAACCCGGGGCCGACGGGTCGTTCGTGGCGCAGATGCTGATCCTGGAGGGCGACCGCACCGGCCGGCGGACAGTCACCGCCACCGGCTCCGGGTTCGACCCCGTCTCCGCCCCATTCCTCGTGACCGGGGCCCGGTTGCTACCGCCACTCCGCGATGTCGGTACGGACGACATCCCGGACGACATCCCGGACGACATCCCGGACGACATCCCGGACGACATCCCGGATGCCGGCCCGGACGCCGGTACGCAATCCGGTACGGACGCCGGCGCGAGCGGGGCCCCGGCCCGGCCGTCGGCCCAGGGGCGGAAGCCGTGATCCATGAGGTGGACGAGGCCCTGCGGAGCCTGCTGAGCGAGGAGATCCTCGGGGAGACCGGCGCCGAGGTGGTCTTCGAGGCCCCCACCCGGGAGTGGGTGGCCAGACGGTCCGGCGCCCCCGCCGTCAACGTCTTCCTCTACGACGTACGCGAAGACCTCGAACGACGGCAGCAGGGCCTCCGTACCGAACTCGACGACCGGGGCAGGACCGTGCAACTGAGCGAACCGCCTCGCTGGTACAGCCTCTCCTACCTGGTCACCGCCTGGACCAAGCGGCCGCAGGACGAGCACCGGCTGCTGTCGCTGCTGCTGGCGGGCCTGGTGGGTGCGGGATGCCTGGCGCCCGCGCGGCTCACCGGGTCGCTGGCGGAGCTGGACCTGACCGTCCCTCTGGGCGTCGCTCATCCGCCCGCCGGGCACCGGGCGCTGGCCGATGTCTGGTCGGCGCTCGGCGGCGAGCTCAAGCCCTCCCTGGACGTGGTCGTGACCGCCCCGCTGATACCCATAGGCCGGCCCGTCGCACCACCGGTGACGGACGGCATGGAACTGCGCACCTTGGACCGGAGCAGCGGTCCGGAGGCGACGCGCCGCAGCGAGAGACGGCGCTCGCGCCATCAGGACGCAGGTCGGGACGCACGTCGGGACGCAGGTCAGGACGCACGTCGGGACGCAGGTCAGGACGCACGTCGGGACGCGCCCGATGGGCAGCCCCCCGCGCCCAGGCCGGGCGCGGCGCCCATGCTGGGTGCCCGCCGGGTCCGCGGCCCGGCGGCGGGCGGCGGTTCGGCAGTGGGCGGCGGTTCGGCGCCGGGGGCGGTGCGGCGTTGAACGGGACCTCCGTGGAAACCGCCGCGAAGCCCTCGGGGCCGACCCCCGACGCGGACCCGGGCCCGGGCGGGGCGGCCACGTCCGGGCCGTGCCGGCCGCCCGCCCGTCTCGGCGTCGTCGAGCGGCTGGTGCGCGCGGCGGTGGACCGGCGGCGTGGCGCCGACCCGCATCCGGACGACCCGCTGCGTGGCCTGTACCTGTCCGAGGAGCACGTCGGCCGCTTGCTGGAGGGGCCGGACGGCATCGGCTCCGGCCCCGGTGAGGGGTCACCTGCCGCCGCGGCGGAGCCCCGGGCGGAACAGGCCGGGACACCGGATGCCGGGCGGCCTGTTCCGCCCTTGGAGTCGCTCGCCCGGCGCTTCGGGCTGAGCCCCCTCGATGTCGACATCCTCCTGATCGCCCTCCTCCCGGATCTCGACGCCGGCTACGAACAGCTCTACGGCTATCTCAACGACGACGTCACCCGGCGGCGGGCCGGCATCGGGCTCGCCCTGGACGTGCTGGGCGCCGATCCCAGGCATTCCGGTGTCAGGGCTCGGTTCTCCGAGGGCGGCCCGCTGGTGGGGGGCGGTCTGCTGGAGATCGAGGACCCCGGCAGGCCGTTCCTCGCCCGGGGACTGCGCGTGCCGGACCGGGTGGCCGCGTATCTGCTGGGCGACGACACTCCGGATCCACGGACGGGCGCCGTGCTCCGCGCCCTGCCTCCGCCGGAGGCCGGTGCCCAGGGCCTCCCGGGGGCGGGTGCCCAGGGCCTTCAGGGGGCGGGTGTCCAGGACTTTCCGGGGGCGAGTGCTCCGGATCTGCCGGGGACGGGTGCCCCGGACCTCCTGCAGGCGGGTGCTCCGGCTTTCCCGGGGGCGGGTCCTCCAGCTCTCCCGGAGGCGGTCGGCACGCCGGTCGCCTCCCTCGCCGCGGCGCTCCGCGCCGGCGTACGCCTGGTCCATCTGCACCAGGAGCAGGGTGGTTCGGCGACCGGCGTGGCGGCCACGGGGCTGCGCCTTGCCGGTCTGACGGCGCTGGCCCTCGACCTCACGGCTCTCGTGTCGGCGCCCCACCCGGAGCAGCTCGTGCCGGTCGTGGTCCGGGAGGCACGGCTGCGCGGCGGCGGACTCGTCGCCGGACCGTTGGAGGCGCTGGAGCCCGCCGCCCACCCCGAACACCGGCGGCTGCTGCGCACCCTGGGGGCGCTGCCGGTGCCGGTCGTCCTCACCGGGCACCGTGCCTGGGACCCCCAGTGGTCCCCGACGAGCCCGTTGGTCCTGGCCGTACCCGGACTGGACGCCGACGAACGCGCGGCACTGTGGCGCGAGGCCCTGGCCCCGGCCGGGGGCCTCGCGGGCGGCGAGGCCGCGGTGGCGGGCCTGATGTCCGCCTACGTGCTGACACCGGAGCAGATCCGGCGTGCCGCCGTAACGGCCCGCGGCCTGGCGGCGTCCACCGGCGGCCCCGTCACCCGGGCCCAGCTGAGCACCGCGGTCCGGGCGCAGAACGCCACGGGGCTCGACCGCCTCGCCCGCCGCATCGAACCGGCCGTGGGCTGGGCGGACCTCGTCGTGCCGGAGCCGGTGAGTGAGCAGCTGGGTGAACTCGCCCGCAGGGCCAGGCACCGTGACCGGGTGCTCGGGCAGTGGGGCATGCGCCCGGGCGGCGGCCGGGGCCGGGGCGTGATGGCGCTGCTCGCGGGGGAGTCCGGCACCGGCAAGACGATGTCCGCGGAGGTGATCGCCGGGGACCTCGGTCTCGACCTGTACGTCGTCGATCTCTCCTCGGTCGTCGACAAGTACATCGGCGAGACGGAGAAGAACCTGGAACGGATCTTCACCGAGGCGGCAGGAGTGAACGGCATCCTGCTCTTCGACGAGGCCGACGCCATCTTCAGCAAGCGCTCCGAGGTGAAGGACTCCCATGACCGCAACGCGAACATGGAGAGCGCCTATCTGCTCCAGCGCATGGAGTCCTTCGACGGCATCGCCGTCCTCACCACCAACCTGCGGTCCAACCTCGACGAGGCGTTCATCCGCCGACTGGACGTGATCGTCGACTTCCCGCTGCCCGCCGCCCCGCTCCGCCGTGACCTGTGGGACCGCTGCCTCGGCCCCGCGATCCCCCGTGAGGACGGGCTCGACCTGGACTTCTGCGCCCGTTTCGAGCTGGCCGGCGGATCGATCCGGTCCTGCGTGATCACGGCCGCGTACCAGGCGGCCGAGAGCGGGCGGCCGGTCTCCACGGCGGATCTGGTCGGGGCCGTCCGGCAGGAGTACCGCAAGCTCGGCCGTCTGGTGCTGGACCACGAGTTCGCGCCGGGGTGGGGAGCGCGGGGCGGCGGGTTCTGACAGGACGGCTGAGGCGGGCCGGGCCGCGCTGCCCCTTCGGGCGACGAGCCCTGCCCCGGGACCGGCCGCACCACCCCTTTGTCGTGTGACAGGACCGGCGAGCACCCCCGGGGTGCCCGATCGGGCACCCCGCGCGTCCCCCTTCGCGGCGCGAGCGGCCTTACCCGGCCCGTTTATCGCGGATGAGACTGCTTGCCTGCCCGCAGTCATCCGAAGAGGAGCGCGAAGATGCCGACGTACCTGTCCCCGGGCGTGTATGTGGAGGAGGCCCAGAGCGGCTCCCGTCCCATCGAAGGGGTGGGGACGGCGGTCGCGGCCTTCGTGGGATTCGCCGAGAAGGGTCCCTTCCACGAACCGACGCTCGTGACCACCTGGAGCCAGTACGTCCAGATCTTCGGTGATTTCGTCGACGGCTCCTATCTGGGGTTGTCGGTGTACGGATACTTCGCCAACGGTGGCGGAATCGCGTACGTGGTGCGCGTCGGCGGGGAGGCCGGGAACGGGCAGGCCGACGGTGCGGGACCCAAGGAGCTGACCGTCGGCGAGCCGGTCGGCCTCGGCTCGTTCCGGGTCTCGGCGCTCCCCGGCGTCGACGCCTCGCGCACCACGGTCGAGGTGCGTCACCCCGAGGGGGAGAACGCCCCCGAGGACCGGTTCAAACTGGTCGTCTCGCAGGACGGCAAGGCCGTGGAGACCCATGACGTCACGGTCCGGAAGAACGCCAAGAACTACGTCGTCACCCAGGTGAAGGCGAGCTCCGCGCTCATCGCGGTGGTGGAGGCCACCGCCCAGGGCGCGCCGACCCGCCCCTCGGCCCAGAGCGTCGCTCTGCTCACGTCCGCGTCCGGGTCCGCGTCTGCGCCTGCACCCGCGTCCGCGTCCGCCGAGGTGCTGCCGGCGGAACTCTCCCCCCAGGAGTACATCGGGGACGCCGCCGCCCGTACCGGTTTCGGCGGGCTGGAGGCCATCGACGAGATCACCATGGTGGCCGCCCCGGACGTGATGGCCGCCTACCAGCAGGGCCTGATCGACGCGGAGGGCGTCAAGGGCGTGCAGCTGGCGATGATCACGCACTGCGAGCTGATGGGCGACCGGATCGCCGTCCTCGACCCACTGCCCGACCTGAAGCCCCAGCAGGTGAGCCGGTGGCGGACGGAAGAGGCGGGCTACGACTCGAAGTACGCCGCGCTCTACTACCCCTGGATCAAGGCGTTCGACCCGGCGAGCGGCCAGAACCGCCTGATGCCCCCGAGCGGTCATGTCATCGGTGTCTGGTCGCGCAACGACGCCGAGCGCGGGGTGCACAAGGCCCCGGCCAACGAGGTCGTGCGCGGGGCACTGGACCTGGCGACCAATGTCACCAAGGGTGAGCAGGACCTGCTCAACCCGATCGGGGTGAACTGCATCCGGGCCTTCCCCGGCCGCGGCATCCGGATCTGGGGCGCCCGGACGCTCTCCTCCGACCCGGCCTGGCGCTACATCAACGTCCGGCGGCTCTTCAACTACCTCGAGGAGTCCATTCTCCTCGGCACCCAGTGGGTGGTCTTCGAGCCCAACGACATACGGCTGTGGGGAACCATCCGCCGCAACATCTCGGCCTTCCTGCGCGAGGAGTGGCGTCGCGGCGCGCTGTTCGGGGCCAGCGCGGGGGAGGCGTTCTACGTCAAGTGCGACGCGGAGACCAACACTCCGGACTCGATCGACGCCGGCCAGGTGGTCTGCGAGATCGGGATCTGCCCGGTCAAGCCCGCCGAGTTCGTGGTCTTCAGGCTGTCCCAGTACTCCGACAGCACCAGCCTCGTCGACGAGTGACAGCACCAGCCTCGTCGATGAGTGACCGTGCCGGTCCGCGGCGGGCAGTGGGCAGCGGGCAGCGGGCAACGGGGAGCGGGGAGCGGGCGGCGGGGGAACGGGCGGCGGGGAACGGGCAGCAGCAGTGATCTTCAACAGCTCTGAAAGGCAGTAGGACCCATGACGGCTACGGGAGACACCCTCTCCACACACATTTTCCAGGTCGAGCTGGGCGGCGTCGCGGTCGAATCCGTCCAGGAGGTCAGCGGCCTGTCGGTCGAGGTGGACGCGATCGAGGTCACCCAGGTCACACCGAGCGGCCAGTACCTGATCAAGAAGCTCCCGGGTGCGCGCAAGGGTGGCGAGGTCACCATCACCCGGGGACTGGACAAGAGCTCCGCCTTCAGCCAGTGGATCGAGCAGGTCTTCGAGAAGGGGGCGGTCGACGAGGCGCGCAAGAACATCAGCATCATCGTCACCGACTCCAAGAACACCCCGGTCCGGCGGATGAACCTGGAGAACGCCTGGGTGAACAAGTGGGAGGGACCCGGGCTCAAGGCGGGCGACGCCACCCCCGCCACGGAGAAGGTCAACATCGTCTTCGAAACGATCACCTTCGCATGAGGCGTCGTACGGTCTCCGGCGCCGCCCCCGGGGCGGACCCCGCCGGAGACGGCTCCCTCCTCACCGCGCCCGAACAACCGAGTCACCAGGTCGCGGCGCCCCCGGCTGCCCCGGAGCGGCTCAGGACGGAGTTCGACTTCGAACTCCCGCGCGGCTACGTGGACGACTCGGGAACGGTGCACCGGCGTGGCGCGATGCGGCTGGCGACCGCCCGTGACGAGCTGGTGCCGCTGATCGACCTGCGCGTGAAGGAGAACCCGGCGTATCTCACGGTGGTCCTGCTCGGGCTGGTCGTCACCCGCATCGGGGCGATCACCGATGTGCACGCGGGCGTGGTGGAACGGCTGTTCGCCGCCGACCTCGCCTTCCTCCAGGACTTCTACCGGAGGATCAACGCCGAGGGCCACACCCGGGCCGAGGTGACCTGCCCGTCCTGCGAGTGCTCCTTCGACGTGGACCTCGCCGGCAGCCGCCTGGGGGAATCGTGACGTACGGGGTCGACCGCATCCACGAGGAGGCCGCGTACGTCGCCTACCACTTCCACTGGTCCCGGGACCAGATCCTCGACCTGACCCACGGGGAGCGGGCCCGGTGGGTGACCGAGATAGCCAGGATCAACACACGTCTCAACGAAGGATGAGCACGGGCCATGGCGATGCGTGACTGGATCGGTCGGCGGCGGGGCGGCCGTCCGTCCGCCCCCGCGGACACGTCTGCCGCTGCCGCTGCCGCCGGTGCAGCTGTCGCCGGTGAGCCTGCCGCCGCAGTGGCCGGAGCGGCCGCGCCGCCGGACGGCGGCTGGCCCACGGCGGGTCCCATGCCCCTCACGATCGCGCCGGCTGCCCTGCTCACCGACCCACCCGCCTTCGAACGCGGTCTCGGGACCCGGAGGAACCCCTCGCTGTACCGCGACCGAGGCCGCCTGGTCAGCGTCGACGCACCCGGCGGGGTGGCGCACGGTGTGGTGGGCGTGGTCCCGGGCACGGCGGTGCAGCGACGAGGTCATCCCGCACTTCCCTACGCCGGACCCGGTGCGGAGCCGGCCGATGGGGAGTCCGGCGGTCCTGGGTCCGGTGGCCCTGGGTTCGATGGTCCTGGGTTCGGTGGCCCTGGGTTCGGAGGCTCTGGGTCCAGTGGTCCTCAGTCCGGTGGCGGGCTGCAGGGAAGAGACGCGGCGGATGCCGGGGCCGGGGCTTCGGCATCGCCGCCTGCGCCCGTCCAGCGCCGCGTATCCGCCGCGCCCGCACCCCAGGCACAGGAAACGACGACATCACGGGCACGGCCACGGGCACCGCGCGCGGCGGCAGCGCCCGCGCACTCCGAGAGGGCGCCTGAGGGCCGGACCACCGAGCCGACCCGATCGGACACGACGGGGCTCCGTACGCCGCCACCTGCACTCCACGCGCGGCGGCAACACCCATCGGTGCCTGCTACTTCCGCGGCGCCTGCGGCGCCTGCTGCTCCTGTGGCTACTACCGCGCGTGTGGTTCCTGCTGTGCCCGCTGTACCTGCCGCTCCCGTGGTTCCTCCTGCTCCCGCTGTACCTGCCGCTCCCGTGGTTCCTGCTGCTCACGTTGCGCCTACTGCTCACGTTGCGCCTACTGCTTCTGCGGCTCCCGCCGGGTCCGGTGCACCAGTTGCCCGCCGGACACCGGCCGCCACCCCACCGGATCATCCGGTAGTGCGTACCCCGCCCCTGCCCCCGCCCACGGTCCAGCGTGCCGCCGCATCGCGACCAGGCTTCGGGACGCGGCCGCGGACAGCGAGCCCGCTGACCGACTCCGCGTACACCTCGAACATCTCGGCCCCCGGTGCGGCACCCGCCGACCTGACAACCACCCCACCGACTGACCGCCCGGGGTCTCCGCCACCGCGACCACCGGACCGAGCCGCACCGGCGGCACGAGCGGTACCGGCGGCATCGGCGGCCGACCCAGTGGCGTCGGTCGACCGGGCGGAATCCGTCGCACCTGCGGGTTCGGCTCCGGTGGCTCCAGCTGTAGCGGCAGCACCGCCGGCACCTGTAGCACCCATGGCATCACCGACTCCTACGCCGACTCCGACCCCGGCCCGGACGCCGGTGCCGCCGCCCGCTCTGCAGCGTCGGCTGGGGCGCGCTGCACCCCCGGCCCCGGCACAGCTGCCCGCCGCACCGCCGACCCCGGCCGCACCTGCCGAGCCCTCTCGGCGGAGCAACGTACCTGCCGAGCCCCCTCGGCGGAGCGACGCATCGGCCCCGCCCACCGCCACTCCGGCGCACCCGACCGTCACGGAGAGCGTCCGTCAGCCTTCAGATGCGCCCGCGTCGGCAATGCCGTTCGCGCCGCCCACCTTGCAACGTGCCACGGAGCCGATGCCCCGGCAGGAGAACCTGCTTCCGTACGTCGCCCGACCGGCCTCCGAGCCCGCTTCCGCGGTGCTGCCCGAGGCTGCCGTATCTCCGGCGACGGCGTGGCGGCAACCAGTCGAGCCGGTCCAGCCGGTCGATCCACTTCAGCCGGTCCAGCCGGTCCAGCCGGTCCAGCGGAGTGTTTCGCAGGCGGAGCGGCCCGGCACCGTTCGGGCCGCGGACACCGGCTCGTCCGATGCGGCCCGGCCGGGTCCGCCGCAGCCACCGTCCCGGACAGCCGCTCCTGGCCGTCCCGTGCCGCCCCGGCGGAAGACGCCGCCCGCTCAGGCCGGGACGTCTGCTCCCCCTTCGACCCCCACCGCCTCTCCCGGGCGGCCCCCTGTTCCCGCCATGCCTCCCGTCATGCGCAGCACCACGGCAGTCCCGCCCACGCCCGAATTCCCCGGGACGGCTTCGCTGCCCGCACCCCCCTCTGCACGGGAGGCGTCGGCAACCGCGCCCCCGGCCCTGGCGTCCCCCGTACCAGCCCCGCCACCCGCACGCAGCGACCGGGCTCCCGATCTCTCGCCTGTCTCCGACCTGGTGCCGGTACTGCCGGTACCTGCGCGGCCCGCGACGCCGCCCGTGACCGCACGCCCACCGGCGCCGGTACCCGCGCGTACGCCCGCGTCCACACCCATGGCCGCACCCGTGGCTGTCCCCATGGCCGCACCCGTATCCGTACCCCCCAAGGAGACCGACGGCTCGGTGTCCGCGCCCAGCGTGCCCATGGTGCAACGGGCCCAGGCACGGAAATCCGGCCTCGGGGCCCCGCTTCCCGCCGGACCGGCGTCGCCCCCCGCACTGCGGCCCGCCGCCGTCGTTCCGGTCGTCGCCGACCCACCGGATGCGGGCGCGACGGTCCGCCCGACGCGGCAGGGCCGCGGTGGCCGTACGGGGCTGGGGCTCGGCGCGCCCATTGAGGTGCCGCAGGCGGGAGCCGGGGCTCCGGTGTCCCCGTCCCCGTCCCCGTTCGTGCAGCGTGCCGCCGGATTCGCCTCTTCCCCGCGCCCCGTTCCGGGGGAACCGGGCGGCGCCACCCGCCCGGTGGTGGCCCGGCGCGCGCCGAACGACCCGGTGCCGCCCAGCCGCAGACCGCGGAGTGCGTCCGCGCCTCCCGTGTCCACCGCCGTGCCCACGTACGTCACATCTCCCTCTCCCCCTCTTACTCCTTCTCTTTCTTCCTCTTCCTCTTCCGTCTCGTCTCCCTCTTCGTCTCCGTCGGCCGGGGCACTGCCTCCGGTCCTTCAGCGAGCGACGGACAGCCTCGTATCCGCTCCGGGTTCCGACGGTCGCAACCGGGTGTTCGGCGAAGAGTCCGGTGTTCTCACCCCGGGGGCGACTCTCCGTGGGGGTGTCGCCAGGCCGGCGACGCCGCCGCGCCCTCTGGTCTCCCCACGCCCTCGCCCGCACCCGGCGGTCTCCCTGGCGCCCGCCGCCTCGGTGGTACAGCGCTCGGGGCGTCCCGGGCCGCCGCCGCAGGTCGGTAGCGCCCTGGAGCCGTACGCCCTGCCCTCTGCCCCGCCGGCCCGGGTGAGGACCGAGTCGTTGGCGGCGCCACTGGTGAAGGAGACCGTGCTCCCACCACCGCAGCCACCGGTGGCCCCGCCCGGTGTGCCGCCGCCGGCGCCGCCGCCGGCCCGCACCACCGCGTCACCCGACCGTGGTGGCACCCCGGGACCACCCGTCGGCCCAGCCATGGCCGCGAGGGTGTCCGCCCCGGTGCCGGACGATCCGCACCGGCGCGGCGTGCCCGAGGACGTCGGGGCGTTCCTCCAGCGGCTGGAGCGCAGACATGTCGACGAACTCGCCCGGCGGCTCGCCGATCCACTGGGCCGGCTGCTTCGCGCCGAGTACCTGCTCGGCAGGGAGCGGGCAGGGCGCCTGCTGGACGGTGGGCGCTGAAGTTGCCAGACGACGACGCGCACAACGACGACGACTGACACAACAACAACGACTGACACGACGACGGACGGCCGCCGCGGCGGCCGGCAAGGCGATGGAGCGCGGATGAGGACCGATCCGGGGACGAGTGTCCACTTCCGGCTGCAGATCGAGGGCATCGACCTGGGCGACTTCAGCAACTGCGAAGGACTGAGCCTCCAGGTGGAGGTCGAGCAGCGTGTGGAGGGAGGCAACAACGGCTTCGTGTGGCAACTGCCGTCGCGGATCACCTACTCCAATGTCAGGCTCTCGCGCCCGCTCACCTCGGACTCCGCGAAGGTGGCCGGTTTCCTGGCCTCGCTGCCGCGCAAGGCCCGCCGTGGCACCGCCCAGATCGCCGCCCTGCGGCCGAACCTCCAGGACGTGATCGCCCAGTGGTCGCTTCGGGACGTGATCGTCGTGTCCTGGACCGGCCCCACCTTCGACCCCGGGAACTCGCAGGTCGCCATGGAAAGCATCGAGCTAGCCCACCACGGGTTCCTGTGACCCGGCCCCGCCCCCTTGGTCGTCCCGTCGTCCGTCATCCGTCATCCGTCATCCGTCGTCCCGTCGTCCACTCCGCCCGCCCACCCCGCACCGAGAGGAGCTGTGTCCGTTGACCGCCCTGGCCCGTGCCAAGCTGACCGCGTACGAACCGCCCAAACAACCCAGCGAACCTCCCGGCTCGCAGGTGGGCAAGGCGGTGCCCTTCCAGTTCAATCCGGCCTCGCTGAGCCTGGGCAAGGGCGCGGGCTGGGTGCGCCATGTGGCGAAGGGCGCGAAGGAGGTGGGCGTCCCCGAGTTCGTCGGCACGCATCCGCGCAGACTGTCGGTCGAACTGTTCCTGGACGCCACCGCGACCCACGACAGCAGTGTTCAGCAGGCCGTGGAAACCCTGATCGACTGGTGCGCGCCCACCGAGCGCAGCAGCGCCACCGACTCGCCGTCCGCGCCCTGGGTCAAGTTCACCTGGGGGTCCTTCAGCACCGTCTCGTTCTTCGGCTACCTGGAGGACGTCCAGGCCACCTACTCGCTGTTCGACCCCAACGGCACCCCGCTCAGGGCCACGTGCTCGGTCTCCCTGACCGAGGCCGCCGGGCCGGTTCCCGGGCAGAACCCGACCTCCGGCGCGCTGCACGCCCGGCGGGTGCACCGTCTGGTGAAGGGCGACAGCCTGGAGACGCTGGCCTACCGGGAGTACGGGGACCCGACCGCGTGGCGGGTGATCGCGCAGGCCAACGACATCGACGATCCCACCAGGCTGCGCCCCGGCACGGAGATCCTGCTGCCCGCCGCGGGCGAACCGGGCGACGAGGAGTGAGCTGATGACGACAACCTTCCTGGTGGAGGCGCCCCGCCCGCTTCCGGCCTCGCTCAGCGATCTGCCGGTCCATGTGCGGATCGAGGACGGCAACTCGGCTCCGGCCGCGGCCGTCCTCCGCTACCGCGACCCCGAGCGGATCTTCCTGCGGAAGTCCGGGATCGTGATCGGCGGGGCGCTCAAGATCTCGGCCAGACCCGATGGCGCGGGCAGCGCCGTTCGGCTGTTCGACGGCGAGGTCGTGGCACTGGAGGCCGAGTTCGACGGAACCGGCACGTTCACCACGGTGCGCGCCTTCGACCAGGGGCACCGGCTGCAGCGGGGCCGGAGGGTGGCCGCGTACCCCAACATGACCGCCTCCGACATCGCCCGCAAGGTCGCCACCGCCGCCCGTCTCGCGATCGGCCGGATCGATTCCACCAGGACCACCTATCCGCTCGTCACCCAGCCGAACATCTCCGACTGGGACTTCCTCGCCTCTCTCGCCGCCGAGAACGGCATGGAGATGCTGGTGGAGGGCGGCAAGTTCCAGTTCCGCCGGCCCACGGCCGCCTCGTCGGCGCCGTCAGCTGGTGGCGCGGGGGCGCCCCGCAGGAGTCCGTATGTGATCAAGATGGCCGACAACGTCCTCTCGGTCCGCTCGTCCATCACCTCGGTCAACCAGGTCGACCGGGTTCAGGTCCACGGGTGGAGCGTCCAGGAGAAGAAGTCGCTGCTCGGCGAGACGGCGGTGAGCGAGAGCCGCACCGTGGCGGTGGGCGTCACTCCCCGCCAGGCCGCCAAGGCCTTCGGCGCGGCGCCGCTCGTGGTCGCGGACGTCCCGTACCGCAGTGACGCCGAGGTGAAGGCGGTCTCCAAGGCGCTGGCCGAGGACGTGTCGGCGGCACTGGCGGAACTGGAAGTGGTCGTCCGCGGTGACCCGCGGCTGCGGTGCGGGGTCGCGGTCGCGCTGACCGGCGCGGGCGCTCCGTTCGACGGCAGGTACACGGTCACCGCCAGCAGACATGTCGACCGTCCCGGCCTGGGCTACGAGACCTGGCTCACCGTCAGCGGAAACCAGGACCGCACCTCGTACGGGGTGGTCAGCGGGGCGGTCGCGGCGGCGCGCTCACCCCGTATCCCCGGTGTGGCGGTGGGTGTGGTGACCGACACCAAGGAGCCGAAGGACCGAGAGGGCCAGGGCTGGGTGCGGCTCAGGTTCCCCTGGCTGTCGGGTGACTCGGGAACGGCGTACGTCAGCGACTGGGTCCGCACCGTGCAGCTGGGCGGCACCGGCGGCGGCGGGGTGTTCAGCCCCGACGTCAACGACGAGGTGCTGGTGGCCTTCGAGCAGGGACTGCTGGACCGGCCGTACGTCATCGGTGGCCTCTACAACGGGGTCGACCGGCCGTCGCCCCATGAGGGGTCACTCGTCGACGCGACCAGCGGCAAGGTCAACCGCAGGTCGCTCGCCTCGCGGGCCGGGGACCGCCTGGAGCTGCTCGACGCGGCGAAGGGCCCCGCCGGGGTCCGCGTGCGCACCGGGGACGGGAAGTTGGAGCTGCAACTGGACCGGCAGAAGACGACGATCACCGTGCGCAGCGACGGGACGGTGAACATCAAGGCGGCCAAGCAGGTCACGGTCGCCGGGGAGGGCATCAGCCTCGACGCCGGTTCCGAGGAGCTGAAGCTCAAGGGCGCGTCGGTCACCGTCACCGCCGATTCCAAGGTGTCGCTGGAAGGCAAGAGCCAATGCGTCGTCAAAGCCCCGATCGTGAAGATCAACTGACGTGCCGTCCGTGCCGTCCGTGCCGTCCGTGAGGTCCGTGAGGTCCGCGGCGGCGGTCGCTGCCGCGTCCGCGACCGCGACCGCGACCCGGAGAGTGGAGCAGCTGAGCAATGGCCGAACAGTTCGTCGGGGCCGGGTGGGCCTTCCCCTTGCGTACCGACGCCACCGGGGGCATCGCCCTGGTCACCCGGGACCGTGAGATCGCCGAGTCGATCCGGATCATCCTCGGCACCGCCCCGGGGGAGCGCCCGATGCGCCCCGAGTTCGGCTGCCGGATCCACGACCATGTGTTCGCGCCCGCCGACGAGGACACCGCCGGGCGCCTCGCCTACGAGGTACGCAGTTCCCTCGACCGCTGGGAGCCGAGGATCGAGCTGGCCGACGTCGTCGTCACCCCGGACGGCAGCGACGCCGGAACCCTCTACATCGACGTGCGCTACACCGTCCGGGGCACCAACAACCCGCGCAACCTCGTCTTCCCGTTCTATGTCATCCCCTCGCACGACGCGCCCCCGGCCGGCTCCGGTGACGGGGCGGCGCCGAGCATCCAGGAGAGAGTCCGCTGATGACCCTGCCCGCCCCCAACCTCGACGACCGCCGCTTCCAGCAGCTGGTCGACGAAGCCAAGCGCTTCATCCAGCAGCGCTGCCCGGAGTGGACCGACCACAACGTCTCCGACCCCGGGGTCACCCTGATCGAGGCGTTCGCGCACATGACCGATCAGTTGCTCTACCGGCTCAACCGGGTTCCCGAGAAGAGCTATCTGGCCTTCCTGGACCTCATCGGGGTCACCCTGTTCCCGCCGGTCCCGGCCCGCACCGATGTCACCTTCTGGCTCTCCGCACCGCAGCAGGGCACGGTGGTACTGCCCGAGAACACCGAGATCGCGACGGTGCGCACGGAGACCGAGGACGCCCTGGTCTTCGCCACCACCGCCGATCTGGCCGTCGTGCCCTGTTCGCTCGCGCACCTGCTCACCCAGGCCGACGGGGCGCGAGCCACCGACCGGACCGAGGACCTCGCCGACGGCCGCGACATCGGCTGCTTCCAGACCCAACCGGTCCCCGGGGACGCCCTGCTCATCGGTCTCTCCGCCGCCGTCCCGCACTGCGCGGTGGTCCTGCGCCTGGACAGCCGGGTGGAGGGGATCGGCGTCGACCCGCGCCGTCCGCCGTTGATCTGGGAGGCCTTCGACGGAGCGGACTGGCATCCCTGCGAGGTGGAGCGGGACGACACGGGCGGGCTCAACCGGCCCGGTGAGGTGATCCTGCACGTGCCGGGCGGCCACGCGCTCGCACCCATCGCCGCCCGCCGAGCGGGGTGGCTGCGCTGCCGGGTCCTGACCCCTCGTACCGACCAGCCGTTCTACGCCTCCTCCCCGGTGCTGCACGGTGCCACGGCGTTCACCATCGGGGGCACCGTCGGGGCGGTCCACGGCGAACTGGTGTCCGGTGAGCGGCTCGGCGAGACGGAAGGGGTGCCCGGCCAGCGATTCGCCGTCGCCAGGCCGCCGGTGCTGCCGGACGAGGAGCCCCTGGTCGTCGAGGTCTCCGGCGAGGACGGCGGCTGGGAGGAGTGGACCGAGGTCGAGTCGTTCGGCGCCAGCGGGCCGGGCGATCGCCACGTCCGTCTCGACCGGACCCTGGGCGAGGTGGCCTTCGGGCCCGGGGTGCGCGACCCCGACGGCTCGCTGCGCCGCTGCGGCGCGGTGCCGCCCAAGGGCGCCCAGGTCCGGATCCGCCGCTACCGCACCGGTGGCGGACGGCACGGCAACGTCGCGGCCCACACCTTGACCGTGCTGCGCAGCTCCATCCCGTACGTGGCCAGGATCGACAACCGCGAGGCCGCCTCGGGCGGCCGGGACGGCGAGTCGGTCGAGAACGCCAAACTGCGCGGCCCGATCGAACTGAGCTCCCAGGACCGGGCCGTGACGGCACGCGACATCGAGTCGCTCGCCCGCCGGGCGGCCCCGGCGGCGGCCCGGATCCGCGCCGTGGCCGCCGGGGACGGGGCACCCGCGGGCGCCGTGCGCGTGCTGGTCGTCCCCCAGGTGTCGCCGGACGGAGACCGGCTGCGGATCGAGCAGCTCGTCCCGCCGGAGCGGATGCTCGACGACATCGCCCGGTACCTGGACGAGCGGCGTCCGATCGGCACCCGGCTGATGGTCGAACCGCCGCTGTACCAGGGGGTGACCGTCGTGGCCCGGCTCGCCGCCGAGCCCGGGGCCTCGGCCGCCCAGGTGCGCGCCCGCGCGCTGGACGCCCTCTACCGCTACTTCGACCCGCTCGTCGGCGGGCCGGACGGCGGCGGCTGGCCCTTCGGCCGCCCGGTCCAGGCAGGCGAGGCGCACGCGGTGCTGCAGGCGGTGCCCGGAGTGGCACTCGTCGACGACCTGCGCCTGTTCCCTGCGGACCCGCTCACCGGACGCCGGGGAACTCCGACCGACCGGATCGAGGTGGGCCCGCACGCGCTGGTGACCTCCTTCGAACACCAACTCCTGGCCGAGGAACGGTGAGCGGCGCCTCGGCCCGCCGGGCCGTGTCCGGACTGGACTCGCCGCTGCCTCTCGGCGACCGGCTGCCTCTCCTCTACGCCGACGACGACTTCGCCCGACGTATGGTCGCGGCCTTCGACGACGTACTCGCCCCGGTCCTGTCCTGCCTGGACTGTCTCCCCGCCTACTGGGATCCCCGGCTCGCTCCGGAGGACTTCGTCGACTGGCTGGGCGGCTGGCTGGCGGCTGACTCCCCGCCCCGCTCGCCGGCCGCGCGCCGCCGCGAGCTGGTGGCCGGAGCGGTCCGGCAGCACGGCCTGCGCGGGACCGCGCGAGGGCTGGCCGAGCAGATAAGGCTGGTATTCGGCGTCGAGGCGCAGATCACGGACAGCGGCGGCACCACCTGGTCACCGACCCCGGGCGGGACGTTCGACGACCCGGCCGAACCGTCGTTGACGGTCCGGGTCCGGGTCGTCGACCCGGCAGCGGTACCCCTGCGGGAGTTGCGGGCGCTGGTCGACGCCAACCGCCCCGCCCATGTCCCGTGCACCGTCGAGGTCGTCACCGAGCCCCAGCAGTAGGACGGATACGGGCCCGGGTGCGGACGGCACGCCAGGAATCCAAGTCAAACGGGCCCCGCCGTCCGGCAGGAGCCCCGCAAGAACGGAGAACCTACGCAAGTGGCTACATGCGAGCAGTGCGGTGCGCCGCAGGAGGACGCCGACGACTTCTGCGGGGCCTGCGGCGCCTTTACTGCCTGGGGCCGCGAGCGGACGGAGACGCCGGTGGCGGAGGAGGAGCCGGCCGGTCCGGCCGGACCAGCCGGTCCGGCCGGTCCCGCGGCCACGCCGCCGTCGAAGACCTCGGTCGCCACGAAGACCTCGGTCGCCACGAAGACCTCGGTCGCCACGGAGATCCCGATCGCCGCGGAGATACCGGTCGCCGCGGAGGGCACGGCCGCCGCGGGGGGCACGGTCACCGCGGTCACACCTCGGCATACGGCCCCCACCCCCACGGTGCGGACGGCCGCGTCCACGCCTGAGGATTCGGTCGCGCCGACGACCGCCTCACCGGACCCCGGTGCCGCGGAAGCGGCGGGCGCGGTGCGCCCCGCCAAACCGACGTTGGAGCGTGTCGGGCGGCGGCACGGCGCCGTGGACGGACACGTCCCCTCACCGGACGACGTGGCGTGTGCCGAGTGCGGCACCGCCAACCCGGCGGGCCGACGCTTCTGCCGCCGTTGCGGCAACGCGCTCGAGGTCCCCGCCGCCCAGGCGCGCTCCCCCTGGTGGCAGCGGCTGGCACGCCGTCTCCGCGATCGCCGCCGTCGGCGGCGGCTGGGCCGCCGTAACGGCGGCTGGGCCAAGGCCCGCCGGGCGATCGGCGTGCTCCTCGCCCTCTGCGTGCTCGGCGGCGGGCTCTATCTGTCGTCGCCCTACGCCTCCCGGCTGCTGGGCGGCGTCAGCGATCGCGTCGCCAAGCCCACACCCGTCACCCCGAAGACCGTCAAGGCCTCCAGCAGCGCCGCCGGCCATCCGGCCGCCCACGCGGCCGATGGCACCTGGACCAACTGGTGGGCACCGAAGAACCCGGCCAAGGGACAGTGGGTGGAGGCCGAATTCTCCGGCGGCTTCGACCTGCTCCACCTCGTCGTGCTCTCCGGCGCCTCCGAGCGGCAGGACGACTTCCTCAAGCAGGCGCGGCCCTCGGCGTTCGAACTGACCGCCTGGGTCGAGGGCGGCAAGACCGTCACCCGGCGAATCAAGCTCCAGGACAAGCACGGCTCACAAGACTTCCAGCTGGGCATTCCGGACGTGACCCGCATCCGCCTGACCATCGTCTCGTCCTATGGCGAAGCCCCTGGGCGCCTTGCCGCCGTGGGTGAACTCGAATTCTTCACACGGTCGTGAGGTGCGTGGACGGCATCCCGCCACGTGTGGACGGCATCCCGCCACGTGTGGACGGCATCCCGCCACGTGTGGACGGCATCCCGCCACGTGTGGACGGCATCCCGCCACGTGTGGACGGCATCCCGCCACGTGTCGACGGCATCCCGCCGTGTGTCGACGGCATCCCGGCGCGTGTCGACGGCATCCCGCCACGCGGTGCGCGGCTCCGCGGACGAACCGGCGCGGCGGGCGGCGGCGGTGCCGTCCCCGCGTGCGCGGTTCGTCCGCGGAGCCGCGGCGGTGCCGTCCCCGCGGAGACGGGGACGAACACCCACGCCCCGGCCGCCCGGCCATGGACCCATGGTTCCGCCGCGGGACCCATGGGCCCCATGGCTCCGCCACGGCGCGAAACGCGATCTGCCCCTCAGTCGAGGGCGCGGATCACCCGCTCGTACTCGCGCTGCGCCCGCTCCGCCGCCGCCGTGCTCCCGGCCTCGCGATGGGCGGCGACCAGCAACTGCCACGAACGGTCGCGGTACCGGTCCAGCTCAAGGCTGCGCCGGGCCGCTTCGGAGGCCTCGACCGGGCGCCCGAGGAGCAGTTCCACCTCCGCCAGCGCACCGGCGACGTCGGCGGCCCGTATACGCAGCCGCCGACGCTCCGGCACCACCCACTCGGTGGGGCCGACTTCGGGCAGCAGGCTCCCGGCGTACCAGCGGTGAGCGGCCCGCAGGGTGTCGGCGATCTCCTTCGTGCGTCCGGTGTCCCGGATGCGCCGCCAGTCGGTGACGGCACGCTCGAACTCCCGGACGTCGCTCTCGTCGCCGGGCGACAGGGCGATGCGGTAGGACTCGCCGTCCCGCAACAGAAGCCGGTGGTCGCCGCGCCCGGCCTCGGGTTCGAGGAAGCCGCGCAGGTGGGAGATGGCCACCTGCAGATTGCGTATGCCCGCCTCCGGTTTCAGGTCCGGCCAGAGCGCGGCGAGCAGGTGCTCCCGGTGCACGAGCCGCGGCGTGTGGATGGCCAGCAACTGCAACAGGGCACGGACTTTGGGGCGCAGCGCCGAACAGTCCAGTCGGCGGCCTCCGCGCCGTACCTGGAACACCCCGAAACAGCGGATCTCCAGTCGTGGACCCGCCAGAGCGGCGGGCGGAGCGGTGAGTCGCACCGGCTTCGGAGCCGTGACCGGTCCGCCGGCCGTCGCGTCGGCGAGGCGCGCCTCGGTGTCGGCCCGTTCGGCCAGCGGCACGGCGTCGCACGCCGCCGCGAGTTCGGCGGCCCGGCGCAGCAGCGGGACCGCCTCCCGGTGACGTCCGAGGCGGCGCAGGGCCGTACCGTGATCGGTGAGCACCCGGGCCAGCGGCAGCCGCGCGTGCGGACCGCCCAGCGCGGCCCGCGCCTCCTCGAACAGGCGCAGCCCGTCTTCGGCGTCGGCCACCAGGGCACAGGCATGCAGGGCGGTGCCGATCGCCTTCGGACGGCCCCAGCGGCGCGCGAGCGCCAACTCCTCCTCGGCCAGTCGGCGTGCGCGCTCGCTCTCGTGCCCGCGATCGCCGAGCGCCGCGAACGCCCGCGTCGCCCAGGACCGCCAGGCACCGTAGGACACCCCGCGGATGTTGTGGCTCAGCAGCAGCGCACCGTAGTCGAGGAACTCCGCCATCGCTCCGCGCGCGTCCCCCCGTGCCAGGAGCAGATGGCCCCGCCCGGATCCGAATTCGGGGTGGGACCGCGGCCGGCCCGGCTGCTCGGGACCGGCCTCGGCCCCGAGCAGCCGGGCCGCCTCGGCCGTCTCGCCCCGCTCGACGAGGAGATGCGCCAGCAGGCTCTGCTCCTGCAACCAGGCGAACAGTTTCACGTCCACGCCCGACCGCTTGAGCAGGATGGTGGCGCTCCTGGCCGCCTCCACCGCCTCGCCGAGCCGTCCCACGCAGTACAGGAGTCTGCACCGCACCGCGTGCGCGATCGCCGAGCCCAGTTGGTCACCCTCGCTGTCGGCCTGGGCGGTCCCGAGGTCGCAGTAGTGGAGTGCCAGGTCGTCCTCTTCGATCCGGCCCAGCGTGATCACGTTCGCCCAGTACAGGATGCGGTCGAGGAAGTGACCCGGCATGGGCGCGGCGAGGACGCCGAGGGCCAGCGCCCGTGCCTCGTCCGCCGAGCCACCGTGGCGGCAGCACTGCACGGCGCGGACCGTGTCCAGGCACTGCCGTGCGATCGTGTCCTGCCACTCCCCGGCGCTCAGGCCGGCCGCACGCCGGTTCATCTCCACAGCGGGCGACATGTCCACCAGGGCCGTGACCATGGCCTGTGCCTCAAGGCGCACAGCGAACGACTCCACCCTCGCCAACCGCAGCGCCGTGCGGTCCAGCACCGTCCGCGCCTCCTCCGCGCGACCGAACATCAGCAGGGCGCCGGCCAGATGGCTGGCGATGTCGACGCAGGCCGCCTCCTCCCGCGAGGACTCGGCCGAGTCGGGGGGCAGACAGGCCCGTGGCGCCCACGGCCGAGGCTCTCGCAGGGCACGCCGCAGATAGCGCTCGCCGGCTCGCGGTCTGCCCGCGGCCATCGCGTCGACGCCGGCGTCGTGCAGTATCTCGCCGGCCCAGGCGTCGATCCCGGGGCTGGTGTGCAACAGGTGTTCCGCCACCTCCGCCTTCTCCGCCCCCGTCTCGTGCAACACCCGGGCGGCACGGGAGTGCAGTGTGTCCGCGGTGCTGACGGGCAGGAATCGCTCGATCGCTGCCGCGATGAGGGGACGGCGGAACGCCAGGGGCTGCTGGTTCACCAGCAGTTGCCGGCGGACCAGTCGGTCGACGGCGTGCGTCGCCTCCGAGCCGGTCAGACCGGCCAGACGCGCGGCGATCGCCAGTTCCGCGTGTTCGTGCAGCACGGCGACCGCCTGGGCCATCGACACCGCGGACTGGCCGAGGCCGCGCATCCGCGCGTAGGCGTCATCGGCCGCGGACTCGGGCGCGTACCGGGCCAGATGCCGACCGGTCTCCTCGTCCGGTGTCGCTCCGTGCCCGATGAGTTCGTCGAGCAGCGACCACAGCAGGCGGGGATTGCCTCCGGTCTCGCGTACGACCGCACGCAGGAATCCCGGGTCGCATTCCTCGGGCAGGGCGGACCGGACGAGCCGCTCGACAGTCGCGGGGGCCAGGCCGACGAGGGCGGTGCGCCGACAGTGGTCGGCGAGATCGCCGAACGGCGCCGGCGCGGCAACGGCCTCCCCCGTCCGCGCACTCCCCAACAGCGTCACCTGGGGAGTACGGCCCTGGTTCACCATGCGGCCCAGCCAGTGCAGCGAGGGCCCGTCGCACCAGTGGAGATCGTCCAGGACCAGCAGGGTCGGAGCGCCGTCCGATGCCACGGCCAAGGCCTGCTCGAACTCTAGGTAGTCGGGCCCCGGACTCGACAACGAGACCGGGGCCCCTTCCCCGCCCGGTGAATTGCGTGGCCGCGGCAACTGGAGACAGTGAAGCAACCGCCGCACCGTGCTGTAGGCCGATTGACTTTCGGCCGGGGGCAGTCGGGTATGCGCCACGGAAAAGCCGACGTTCTCGGCATGCTTGGCCATTTCGGCGAGCAGGGTGCTGCGCCCTATCCCTGCCTCGCCCTCCACCAGAAGAGCGGTGGGCGTGCCGCCCGCGGCGTCGCCGAGGGCCTGGAGAATTCCCTGCCTTTGGGCTTCGCGTCCCTCTTGGGGCGGTTTTGGTGTTTCATTCATGCGACGGGGAAACGGTCGCATGAATCATGCGATTCCCGTCCGGCTGCGTCAGCGCGTTCCCCTGCGCCCTACCGTCGGGTGGTCCGCACCATAACCGCCCAGTGCCCCGAATAACTGACATGGCCGCAGCATAATATAGCTCCCCCGGCCTTGCCGGATGCTGTTTCCGGACGTTTCGTCAGTACCCCGGACGTCTGAGCGCGGGACGGCCCGGCGTGTTCAGGTGGATGCGCGTCGGCGTCGTCTCCCGAGGCTTTGGGCGGTGGGGAATCGACAACGCGGTCGACAACACGTGGGTCATGCGACTCGGGTTCCTCCCGCCCTCGGCGCCGGCGCGCTCCTCGGCGCGGACGCGCTCCTTGGCCTACGCGTCGCCGATCCGCGCTGCCGATCCCGCTGCCGGCCCGTCGCGGCGCAGTACGGCAGCGGTCTCCGCGGCCCGGAAGCTCTGTCATCCGCCGTGCTGGTGCTGCTCGTTCAGATAGCTTTCGGGATGTACCCACAGCACGACGTTGTCGAGATGCTCGACCGCTCCGCTCTCCAGTTCCTTCCGGAAGAACTCGACGATCTCCCGGTCGGAATGGCGCAGGCTGAAGTGGGTCAGCACGAACAGGTTCTCCGGGTGCGCCTGGACCACCGGACGGAGCTCGCTCCACACGGTGTGTCCGACCTGCTGTGCTCGGGTGAGTTGGGCATCGTCGAGATACGTACACTCGGTGATGATGACTGGATAATCGAACAGCCAGGGGTTCAGTGTGAACACGCTTGCGTGCGTGTCTCCGAGGAAGGCGAAGAGGGGGCGGCGGACCTCCTGGTCGACTGTGTCATCACCGTCCTTGCGTCGCTGAGCGATGATCCGGCCGAACTCCTTGGCCCGGCCGGCCGCGACCATCGATGCCTTCAGCTCTTCGTACTCCGGCTTCAGGACCCTCTTTTTCTCCGCGAAGCAGTAGCCCACACACGGCACCTTGTGCAGGCACTCGACGACTCGGACCGCGTACTCCCCGCGACGGCCCACGGAGAACTCCTCACCTGATCGCACGCCGTGCAGGCGGCACTGCCCGGCGAGGGACGGATCGAACGCCGCGCCGTGGTTCAGTTCGCTCGAAGCACGCAGATAGGCCTCCGCATACGGTTTCGCGTCGGCCGGCAGATAGATGTCAACACCCGTATCCCTGGCGGCCAGATAATCGAGGTCCTTGGAATGGTCGAGATGGGTATGCGTCAAGAACACCGTTTCCACCTGTCGGCCTTCGGCCAAACCGGCATCGAGGCTGCATCGCAGTTCGGGGACGTGGAAGAAAGTCTTGTCGTTCGCTCGGGAGTACCCGGTCAGGCTCAATCCGGTCCCGGGTATTTTCCACGTCTTCCACTGGCGGAACGGATGTCCCTTCTCAAGCCGTTGAGGGTGACTGATTCGAGGGTCGGTACGGTCGTTCATCCGGGCTCTCCCCATGCCGTCGTGTCACGGTTCCTCACGTGAACGGATATCGGCCGATCGTACGGGGCGGCACTCGGCTTTTTACGGTATTTCCGCGCCCACTGCGGGGGAACTGCGCGATCCGGGGTGCTCCTGCGGCATGCATGTCTTGCGCGGAGTGCTTACCGCAGAGTGATCACCGTGGCGTCGCCGATCGCCCCGCCCGTGGGGATTTCGCGGGTGGTCGTCTCGTGGTCGCCGATCAGTTTTTTCAGGGCCGTGGGGCCGGGCTGGAGGCGCCCTCGTTCGAAGAGGACGAGGGTGACTTCGGTGTGTGGGGGTGGGCTCATGTGGCGGTACTGGCGGTAGGTGACCGCGTCGCAGCCTGAGTACCAGCCCATTTCGGGTTCGTAGCCGGTGACCAGGAGGCACGGCTTGTCGGAGGTGAGTTGGCGGGCGACGGGGATGGTGGAGGCGCCCAGGTGTTCGGGGGCGGGCATCGCGCCGTGGGCCACCACCTGTGCGGTTGCCGGGACGGTCAGCGCGGCCAGAGCAGCTACGGCGGTGAGTATTCCCGGGGCCAGGGAGCCGAGCCGGTCCGCGATCTCGGTCACGCCCAGGATCGTGAGGAGGACGACCGAGAGGTAGATGAAGCGGGGCTCGCCGTCCGTGACCGTGCCCAGGATGACGCAGATCAGTACGGCGGACATGCCCAGGAAGGCTGTGCGCCGGTCGTTCGGGAGCGGCTCGCCGGCCGGGGCGCGGCGGAGGCGGCGTACGGCCGCTCCCATCGCGACTAGGCCCGCGGCCATGACGACCGCTCCCAGGTCGCCGGCCAGGCGGTAGGGGAAGATCGCGAGGTAGTAGAGGAGGCCGTCGCCGACGAAGCTGCGTTCGGCCTGATCGGTCGCCCAGAAGATGATGCCCAGCGGTGAGCCGGTGGTCCTCGTGGCGTGGACGAAGTGCGGGAGGAGACCGAGCAGCAGGGTGAACGCCGCGAAGGCCAGGTGCCGGCCATGGGCGAGCCAGGCACGGGGACCGTAGGCCAGTACGGCGGCCAGCGCTATCGCCAGCAGGTTTCCCACGATTCCGTACCGCAGGTAGAAGGCGGCCAGCGTGACGAACGGGAGGACGAGCAGGGCCCGGGAGTGTTGCTTCTCCTGCGCCCTGACCAGGAGGAGGACGACGATGAGCAACAGGCCCGTGGAACCTATGTCGTTGAGGAACTCCGGGAGTCTGCGCAGGAATCCGAGCCCGCCGAGTATCAGCAGCGTGACCGTCGCCGCCCGGCGGCGGGACATCCACTGAGCGGCGACCAGATACACGACGGTGAGCGTGAACAGGGTCAGGACCAGCGCGACGGCGCGCAGGGCGCCCACGTCGTCGTGGAGTGCGAGGGCCAGTCTGCCGAGGGCCGGGAGGCCGACGGGGCGGTAGAGGCCCCAGCCCGCGTCGGGGGTGCCGTCCAGCCAGGAGCGCGCCTTGTTGGCGTAGACGGCTTCCTCGTGCGCGAAGTGTGGTTCCTTGTCCTGCAGCCAGGCCCAGACGGCTGCGGCGAGGAGCAGTATGCCTGCGACGTACACCCCAACCGGCGTACGTCGCAGGGGTATCAGTACGCGCTGCACGGGCTCCGGGAGGTCGGCTCTCATCCACAGGGAGCGGGACAGCAGCCAGGCCGGAGCCGCGCCGAGCAGATACGGCCAGGGCTGCCACCCGGGCAGCCAGCCGCCCAGCCCGACGCCGATCATGAGCTGTTGCGCGGCCGCGGCCCCCGTGAGCACGACGGCCGTCACCAAGGCCGCGCGACGCGTCGCCGAGCCGGCCTTCACCCCGTTTTGGTACATGCGTTTGAATCCCCCCGGGGGTGAAGGCTAGTGCAAGAGTGCGGCGCCGTGGCCGAGCCGGGGATTCTCGTGCACGGCGAGGACCGCGTCGCAGCGGTCGCGGACCCGGTCGTCGTGCGTGGCGACGACGACGGCGCATCCGGCGTCGCTCATCTCCCGGAGGATGTCGATGACAGCGCTCGCACTGGTGTGGTCGAGGGCGCCGGTCGGCTCGTCGGCGAGCACGAGCGACGGCTTCTCGAACGCGCGCCACCTGCCTGGTGTTACGCGTTCCAGGAGCGCGTGCACAGGACGAGGCGGTAGCCGTCCGGGTCTGCGATCGTCACTCCGTACTGGTCCCAGTACGGATTGTGCGCGGTGACTCTGGTTCCCCCTGCGGCCAGGAGACGTTCGATCTGCTCCTCGGTGACGGGGGTGCCGAGGTAGACGACGAAGAGGTCGTCCACGGTGGGGGTGGGCTCCAGCGGGTTCTCCGGATCGTGGGTGATCTCGAAGTGCCATGTCCCGGCGGGCGGGCCGACCATGAGCAGGTCGTGTTCGCCCGAGACGCGCTCTGTGGTCCGCCACAGGACATCGAGCCCGAGCCCTTCGACGTAGAAGCGTTCGGCGGCGCCGAGGTCCCGGGACGGGCGCGCCATCCTGACCTGGGTGGAGGAGTCGAGCATGTGGAGTACTCCCGTACGGCCCCGAGGCGGGCCTGTCGAAGCAGTGGTGGTCGAGCGGGCTCGGAGGCTTCAAGTTCCTTGCCAGGTACGGCAGTTGAAGTGCGCGGTCAGTGTTTGTCCGCGCAGGCGGCCTTGGCGGTGCTGACGGCGACACGGTTCCAGGTGTTGATCGAGAAGATGGCCGCGAGGACATGGGCGAGTTCGGTGTTGTCGAACTCGGCGGCGGCCTGGGCGTACACCTCGTCCGGAACCCCGCCCACGGAGATCAGGGTGACCGCTTCGGTGAGTGCGAGCGCGGCCTGCTCCTTGGGCGAGAAATAGTGCTCGGTCCCGCGCCAGACCGCGACCATGTGCAGACGGAGGTCGTCCTCACCAGCCCTGCGGGCGTCACTGACGTGCGTGTGGAGGCAGTAGGCGCAGCCGTTGAGCTGGGACGAGCGGATCTGGATCAGCTCGACCAGGGCCGGATCGAGGCTTTCGCGGGCCGAGGCATCGAATCCGATGAGGGCCTTGAACGCCTTGGGCGCGGCGGCGGCGAAGTCGACTCGGGGTGCGGTGGCGTTCGTCATGGTCACTAATCTAGGGACCCGGCAGACCCCCGGAGAGGTGCTTTCAAGTGTCGGAATCTTGGGTCAATTCGGCCGAGCGCATCGGCGCCGACCTGCACCTTGAGCTGGCCGGGACGGGTTCGCGCCGGGCCGCCCTCGCCCAGGCCCTGCGTGAGGCGATCCAGGAGGGGCGGCTGGCCGCCGGGGTCCGGCTGCCGCCCTACCGGTCGCTCGCGGCCGACCTCGGCATCGCACGGAACACGGCCGCCGACGCGTACGCGGAACTGGTCGCGGAGGGTTGGCTGACCGCCCGGCAGGGCTCGGGCACCAGGGTCGCGGAGCGCGCCGCACCCGCCAGGGCGGTGCGCGTGCCGAAGAAGCCGTCCACGGGGTTCGCCACGCCCGCGCACAACTTGAAGCAGGGTCAGCCGGATGCTTCGTCGTTCCCGAGGAACGCGTGGTCGACCTCGACCCGCCGGGCGCTCACCGCCGCGCCGCACGACGCCTTCGGGCCGGGCGACCCGCAGGGCCGGATCGAGCTGCGCACCGCGCTCGCCGACTACCTCGCCCGTGTACGGGGCGTACGGACCGGCCCGGAGCGCATCGTGATCTGCTCGGGTTTCTCCGATGCGCTGCGGCTGCTGTTCGGCGGCGGTGTGCTGCGCGGAACGGTTGCCGTCGAGGCGTACGGCCTGGCGTTCCATCGTGCCCTGCTGGCGGCCGACGGCGTACGGACGGTGCCGCTCGGCTTGGACGAGCTGGGCACGAGAACGGAGGAACTGGACGGGCACCGCGGTGTGCGGTCGGTGCTGCTCACCCCGGCCCACCAGTTTCCCGTCGGCGGGCCCCTCGATCCGGCGCGGCGCAACGCGGCGGTCGACTGGGCCCGTGCTCGGGGCGGTGTGGTGATCGAGGACGACTACGACGGTGAGTTCAGGTACGACCGCGAACCCATCGGCGCGGTCCAGGCGCTGGACCCCGACCACGTTCTGTACGTCGGGTCGGCCAGCAAGAGTGTGTCGCCCGCGCTGAGGCTGGGCTGGATGGTACTGCCGGAGCATCTGGTCGCTCCGGTCCTTGCGGCGAAGGGCCAGCGCGAGCGCTGGACCAGTGGGGTGGACCAGCTCACCTTCGCGGACCTGATCACCTCCGGCGCCTACGACCGGCACATCCGGCAGATGCGCCAGCGCTACCGTGACCGCCGCAACCGCCTGGTCGCCGCGCTCGCCGAGCACGCGCCGCACATCGAGGTCACCGGGATCGCCGCGGGGTTGCACGCGGTGCTGCGGCTGCCCCCAGGCACCGAGACAGCCACCGTGAACGCCGCCACCTGGCTCGGCCTCGCACTCGACGGACTCGCCGGCTTCCGGCATTCCGCCACCGGGACCGCGCTGTTCGACGGTCTGGTCGTCGGCTACGCGGCCCCGCCCGACCACGCGTACGCCGCTGCCCTCGACGCGCTCTGCCAGATCCTGCCGCCCCCACCGTGAACCCCGTCCCCACGAGGTGGACATGACAGGCCCCTTCGTTCCCCGTGTACGGGTGGTTCCCCCGTGTACGGATCGTGGGTTCAGCGCCGGGCGAGCTCCTGCTGCCAGACGGGGCTCTCGAAGTAGTGGTTGTCGAACTGCTCGGAGCTGTCGCGGATGTCCTGCACCGAGGCCTCGCCCCGGTACACCCGCTCCAGCAGCCGGTAGTAGTCGAACCGGTCCATCCCCGGCGTGAAGACGACGAGCATCTCGGCCTCGCTGTCCGGGGCCGGCGCGAAGGCGTGCGGCACGGTCGGTGGGACGGTCAGGAAGTCGCCCTGGCCGAGCGTGAGGACCTGCTCGTCGAGCAGGATCCGCATGGACCCCTTGAGCACGTAGAACATCTCAGTGGCCCGGGTGTGGAAGTGCGCGGGAGCACCGGGAGAGCCCTTCTGCAGCGTCGCGCGGTTGGCGGTCAGCGCACTGCCGGTGGCGTTCGCGTCGGCCAGCAGCGTGATCAGGCTGGTCGCTCCGTCCTGCAATGTCTCGGCCTCGTCGGCGCGGACGAGAACCGGCTTCGAAGCACTGGTGAACGTCATGGTCACTCCTGGGTCTCAGTGGTTCCGCCGACCGGTGTTCCCGGCGACACCACTGAATCTAGGCTCCGGAAAGACCCGGAGAAGGGTGCATTGAAGGCAAGAAATCATGGGTCAATCCAGCGCTGAGGGGTCCGGGATCGTGGAGTTCCGTTCCCGGACTCTCCATCAGTGCCCGAGCCCTGTCCGGTTTCGCCGCCGGCGCATCGTCCTGCGGCGAGTGGGGGAGGGGCCGGCCCCCCAGGTGCGAGGCTGGCTCCCCGACATCCCCCTCTGACCTGCGGTGTTGTACGTCTGCCAAGAACCGGCCGGCCAATCTTGTACGTCCTCTTACCTTGCTTGGCTCTGCCTTGTTCCTCGCCTGTCTCCGCCTTGTTCGACCGGATCGAACAGTGGTGTTCGGCACCCGGTGGGTGGCCGAACCCCAGGATCACTCGACCTCCGCGAGGTGGAACAAGCATGTCTTCCCATGTCATACGCATGGCCGCGATAGCCGGAGTCGCCGCCCTCTCCGTCTTCACCGCCACGTCCTGCGCGGGCGGGGACGGCGACGGCGGCGACGACGCCAGGAGCGCGGCGTCCCCCAGCCCCTCCCCCCAGACCGGGAAGAAGGAGAGCGCGGAGAAGAAGGAAGGCGCCCACTGGGGGTACGAGGGTGCCGACGGCCCCGCGAACTGGGCCACCCTCGCGGAGGACTTCGAGGCGTGCGAGGCGGGCAAGGAGCAGTCCCCGATCGACCTGGACGACGACGGCGCCCACGTCGTCGAGGCGGCTGTCGACAAGGCCGTCACCATCGACTACAAGCCCGTCACCGCCGAGTTGGTGAACAACGGCCACAGCATCCAGGCCAATGTCTCCGCGGGCAGCGAGATCGTGATCGACGGTACGTCGTACGACCTCAAGCAGTTCCACTTCCACCTCCCGAGCGAGCACACCGAGGAGGGTGAGCACACCGCGATGGAGGTGCACTTCGTGCACGCCGACAAGGACGGCGACCTCGCCGTCGTGGGCGTGCTGATGGAGGAGAAGGCGGGCAAGTCCGCGTTCAGCGACCTGCTCGCGGGGCTGCCGGGCGAGGAGGGCGAGACGCGGAGGATCGAGGGCGAGATCGACCTCACCGCGTTCCTGCCGGGCGACCGCGACCAATACCAGTACGACGGCTCGCTGACGACCCCGCCCTGCGCCGAGGGCGTCAAGTGGACCGTGCTGAAGGAGCCGGTGACGGTCGCGCCGGACGAGGTGGCCGCGTACAAGGAGCTCTTCCCGAAGAGCAACCGGCCGACCCAGCCGCTGAACGACCGCGAGATCACCGTGGTGGACGAGTGATCCCCGGACACTTACCAACCCTCTTGAACGTCACGGGCGTTGACCCGTCCCGGGCGTACCAGCACAATGAGCGCGCACCGGAGGCTTGAGAGCGCTCTCAAAGCGTCGGTGCGCGAAGCTGTGTCCCGGCAGGTCCCACCAAGTCCCGTACGTTCCAAGGGAGTCCCATGACCGGCAGGCAAGGTCCCGCGTTCAGCCGTCGTACGCTCGTCGGCGCCGGCCTCGGTATCGGCGCCGTGGCGTTGGTCGGAGGCGGCGCCGCCGCGGCCCAGGCCGCCGACGCGTCCGCTCTTCGGCGGGGCCAGGCCTTCCTCGCCGCGGCCATGGACGGCTACCCGGACCACGGCGAGCTGCGGCTCGCGCAGAGCTACACCGACCAGGCGGGGCTGTTCAGCACGGCGTTCACGTACGACAACGCGCTCGCGATCCTCGCGCTGCTCGCGGTGCGTACGGGCAACGGCCGGGCCAGGGCCGTGGCCCTCGGGGACGCGCTGCTCTACGCCCAGGCGCACGACCCGGCGTACGACGACGGCCGACTGCGCCAGGCGTACAACGTCGGGCCGTACGTCTACTACGACGGTGTGCCGCAGCCGGACGGCTTCGTGCGGGCGGACGGGACCGCCAACGTGGGCACGCAGTTCGGGTTCACGGGTACGGCCGTCGGGGACATGGCGTGGGCGGGGATCGCGCTGAGCGCGCTGGCCCGGCGGACCGGGGCCCGGCGGTTCCTCAGGGGCGCGGTGCGGATCGGCGAGTGGATCGAGCGGACCGGCCGTACCGACGAGCCGCTCGGCGGCTACAAGTTCGGGGTCAACGGCGCGAACGAGAAGCTGCCGTTCACATCCACCGAGCACAACACCGACCTGGTCTGCCTCTTCGGGCGGCTCGCCCGGCTGACGGGGGACCGGGTGTGGCGGGAGCGGCGCGACCGGGCCGAGGCGTTCGTGCGGCGGATGTGGGAGCCGGCCGGGGGTTCGTCCGGGGGCTTCTTCTACACCGGCACGAACGACGGGGTGACCATCAACAAGTCGCCGATTCCGGAGGACACGCAGACCTGGACGTACCTGGCCTTCGAAGGCCGTTCGGGCCCTCACACGCGCTCCCTGGACTGGGCGCTGGGCGAACTGGCCGTGCTGGACCACGCCGAGCGGCGCAACAGCACGGTCCCGGCCGGGCAGTCGTACGAGGGTGTCACCTTCAGCTCCGCCAGTCTGGTGGCGAACGAGGACGCGCCGATCGCCGAGTTCCAGCCCAAGCCGGACCGGAACGGGGTGTGGTTCGAGGGGACGGCGCATCTCGCGCTGGCCCTGCGCCACCGGGGCGCGCGGGGCGACGAGGCGCGCGCCCGGCGGCTCCTCGGCTCCATCGAGAACGCCCAGGATCGGCTCGGCGGCGGCCAGACCGTGGGCGGGAGGGCGCTGCCCGAGCGCTCCGGGGTCGTCTCGGCGAGCAGCCCGCTCGACACCGGATTCGGCTTCGGCTACTACCCGTACCGGCACACTGGCGCGACGGCCTGGTACCTGATGGCGGCGGTGCGGTCGAACCCGTTGCAGGCCTGACGTCCCGGGCCGTTCAGGGGTCCCCTACGGCGTCGGGGCGGCGGGAGATCGCGTCCCGGCCGCGGGTGAGGCACTCGATGCGCTCGTCCTTGCGTACGGTGCGGAGAGAACCGGTATCCGGCGGATGCCCTCCTGGTGAACGGATAGCATCGCGGGCATTGTCGTCGGTGGGATGAGGTGGATGTCGTGGCGCAGATGGGGCCTCGGATCGCGGTCGCCGTCGTGACCATGGGCAATCGGCCCGCCGAGGTGGACGCGTTGCTCGCGTCCGTCGCCAAGCAGGACGTCGCGCCCGAGCGGATCGTCGTCGTCGGCAACGGATGTCCGCTGCCCGACTTCGGCGCGCGGCTCGGGCTGCCCGGCGAGGTCACGCTCATCGAGGTGGACGAGAACCTCGGCTGCCCGGGCGGGCGGAACGTGGCGATCCAGCGGCTGCGCGAGTTCGGAGACGTCGATGTCGTCGTCGAACTGGACGACGACGGGCTGCTCGTCGACGCCGATGTGCTGCGGCGGGTCGGGGAGTTGTACACCGCCGACCCACGGCTCGGCATCGTCGGATTCCGTATCGCCGACGAGCACGGCGAGACCCAGCGGCGGCATGTGCCGAGGGTCGGCGCCAAGGACCCGATGCGCGGCGGGCCGGTCACCGGGTTCCTCGGCGGCGGGCACGCCCTGTCCATGGCCATGCTGGAGGAGACGGGGGACTGGGCCGCCGAGTTCTTCTTCGCGCACGAGGAGACCGACCTGGCGTGGCGGGCCGTCGACGCCGGATGGACCGTGCTCTACGCGCCCGAACTGCTGCTCCAGCACCCGAAGACCTCACCCGCCCGGCACGCCATCTACTACCGGGTCAACGCCCGCAACCGCGTCTGGCTCGCCCGCCGTCGGCTGCCGCTGCTCCTCATCCCCGTACATCTCGGGGTGTGGGTGCTGATCACCCTGTTGCGGATGCGGTCGCTCGGCGGACTGCGGGCGTGGTTCGGCGGGTTCATGGAAGGCTGGCGCACCTCGGGCGGCGAACGACGGCCCATGCGATGGCACTCGGTGTGGCGGCTGACGCGGCTGGGACGACCGCCGGTCATCTGACGGCCACCGGTCAAATGAACCACAGGCCCCGCTGACGGCCGCCGGTCAAATGAACCAGAGTCCCCGCTGGTGACCGTCGGTCAACTGAACCACAAGCCCCGCTGGTGGCTTGGCTGTCGGCCGTGGTGAGCGCGGGCGTACGACGAGCGCCCCGGTCGTTCACCTCAACCGACCGGGGCACCGCGTCTGGATCCCTCGGATCCGGCCGCTGCGGCGACACTCCCCCGAGCTACGCGTAGTACGCGTGCACCGTCGTGACCGGATCCGATGAAGTGATCACATCAGGTCGCGCCAACACATCGCTAACATGAGTCCAACGGCTCCACAGGGAGCCGTACCGGAGTCGGCGCCCTGGCGCCGCGGGGGTGGGGCCCGGTTCACGGTGCGGGAAGGCAGCGGGCGGGTTCTATGCGGGACGGGCTGCGGTTCGGACTGCTGGGTCCGCCGGTCTTGTACGACGACGCGGGCACGGCGGGAGACGGCGGCGCACGTCCCGTGGGCAGCGGCAAGGCGCGCGCCCTCCTCGTCGCCCTGCTGCTCGAACCCGGGCGGGTCGTCTCGGTCGAGGCGCTCAAGGACGTGCTGTGGGACGGGGCGCCACCGCCGTCCGCCCAGGCCTCCCTCCAGAACCATGTGACCCGGCTGCGAAGGCTGTTGGACGACCCCGAGCGGTTGCGGGCGGTGCCGCCGGGCTATCTGCTGCGGGTCCGCGAGGGCGAACTGGACGTCCGCGTCTTCGAGACGCACGCCGCCGCCGCGCGCGCCGCGCACGCCGACCGGGACTGGACACGGACCGTGCGCGAGTCCGCCGCCGCGCTCGCGCTGTGGCGGGGGACACCGCTCGGCGGGCTCACAGCGGCCGAGTCCGGCGCACAGGGCCTCGCCCAACAGGCCTTCGTGCAACGGCTGGAGGAGGCCCGACTGCTGCTCCTGGAGTGGCGGTACGAGGCGGAACTCCACCTCGGCGAGACCGAGGCGCTCGCCGCCCTCGCCCCCGAACTCGCCGCGCTCGTCGCCGAGCATCCCCTGCGCGAGTCCTTCCACCGGCTGCTCATGCTCGCCCTGCACCGCACCGGCCGCCAGGCCGAGGCCCTCGCCGTCCACCGTGACCTGCGCACCCGCCTCGTCGAGGAACTGGGCGTCGAACCGGGACCGGCGGTGCGGAAGGTGCACTTGGAGATCCTCCGGGAGCCGGGAGCCGGGCCTGCGGCGACGCCGTCGGCCGAGGAGCCACCTCGTCCGGCCCAACTCCCGCCCCCACCCGCTCACTTCACCGGCAGGGCAGCGGTCCTGACCGAGCTACGGCGTGCCCTCGCCGTGGACGCGCCGCCCAGCCATCCAGGGGCGCGGGGCGGCATCGATCTTGTGGCTACCGCCGCGTGGGCGCGATCAGCCACAGACGCCCCGCACTCGCCGAACCACACTTCTTCCCGAGCTCCCAGGCGCCCGGCTGCCGCGGAGCCCGTCGTCATCAGCGGCATGGCCGGCGTAGGAAAAAGCGCTCTCGCCCTGCACCTCGCACACGGCCTCGTGGACCGCTTCCCCGACGGCCAGCTCTATGTGAACCTGCACGGCGCAACCCCCGGCATGACCCCCCTCACCCCGGCCCAGGCCCTCGCCTCCCTCCTCCGCGACCTCGGCACCGACCCGCGCCGCATCCCCGAACACCCCGACGCGGCCGCCGCGTTGCTCCGCTCCACGCTCGCGCCGACCCGCACGCTGATGGTGCTGGACGACGCCGCGCACGCCGCGCAGGTACGGCCGCTGCTGCCGGCCGGCGCCGGGTGCGCGGTGATCGTGACGAGCCGTTCGCCGCTCGCCGCGCTGGACGGCGCCCACCGCTTCCCGCTCGTGCCCCTCTCGGACGAGGAGAGCGCGGCGTTACTGCGTGCCGCCTCCGGCCGTGCGGCAGGGCTCGACGCCGCCCACCCGCTCGTCGAACTCACCGGCCGACTGCCGCTCGCCCTGCGCGTCGTCGCAGCCCGCCTCGCGGCCCGCCGCGCCCTCACCCCGGACGCGCTCGCCGGTCAACTCGCCGCCACGGAAGGAAGGCTGCACCACTTCGAGTACGACGACCTGAGCGTCCGGCGCTCCCTCGCCGTCGCCCACGAGGCCCTGCGCGCCTCCGAACGCCAGGCCGACCGCGACGCCGCCCACGCCCTGCACCGCATCGGCGCCCTCGACCTGCCCGCGTACGGCGCGCCCCTCCTCGCCCGCCTCACCGGCACCGACGAGCGCCGCGCCGAGGCCGCCCTCGACCGGCTCGTCGACGTGGCCCTGCTGGAGGAGACGACGTACGGCCGTTACGAACCCCACGACCTCGTACGGGACTTCGCACGAGAGATCGCCGGCGACGGCGGGGCGGATGGTGGTGGCGCCGTCGAGCAGGCGCTGCGCTGGTATGCGGGGCTGGCGCGGCGGAGCCTGTCGGTGCTGCTGCCGCCGGGGTACGAGCGGGAGGAACGGCTGCGGCCGACGCGGACCGCGACGGAGGAGGCGTCGGACTCGGACACGGTCTCCGGCGGGCCGCCCTTCGCCTCCGCCGAGGAGGTGTTCGCGTGGGGGGACCGCGAACTGCCCAACATCGTCGCCCTCGTCGAGCGCTGCGCCCGTACGGAGAACGGCCGGGGCGGGGGCGCCGGGCCTGTGGCGCTGGTGCCCGCGCTCGTCCGGCACCTCTTCCCGTACCTCCACCGGGGCGGACGGCTCGCCGAGCTGGACGTGCTGGGGAAACTCGCGCTGGACGTGGCGCGGGCGCTCGGCGACGACGAGGCCGAGGCGTTCGCCCTGACCGACCGGGCCGGGCTGCACTTCATGTCCGGCCGGACCACGGAGGCGCTCGCCCTCAACGACGAGGGCCTGACGCTGTGGCGGAAGCTCGGCGTCGTGTCCTGCGTACGGCGCTGTCTGAACAACCGGGGGCTGCTCCTGGAGAGCCTCGGGCGGTACGAGGAGAGCGAGGAGACGCTGCGGCAGAGCCTGGAGCTGTCCCGGCAGCTCGGCGACCCGTACGGCGAGGCGGTGACCTTCAGCCATCTCGGACATCTGTACAAGCACACCGACGCACGGGCCGCCATCGCCCACCACGAGCGGAGCCTGGCCCTCGGGGAGCTGGCCGACAGCGTCGTCGTACGGCACACCGCGCACTGCAACATCGGCTACGCGCGGCTCAGGCTCGGTGAACCGGCCGCCGCCGTACGCAGTTTCGAACAGAGTCTGCGGGTGCTCGGCGACGACGAGGACTGGCAGGGCGAGTCCCAGACCCGGCTCGGGCTCGTACGTGCCCTGCGCGCGCTGGGTCGGACGGAGCGGGCGGCCGAGGAGTGCGCCCTCCTGCTCGACCTCGCCGAACGCAGGGCCGACCGGTACGCCGCCGCGCTCGCCCGGCACCAGCGGGGGCTGCTGCTGCGGGCGCTGGGGCGCGGCGAGGAGGCGCGCGGAGAGTGGGAGGCGGCTCTCGCGGTGCTGGACGGCACGGACTCGTCAGTGGTGAAGGAGCTGCGGGGGCTGCTGGCGGGGGAGCGGTGAGCACACGTGGCCGTGGGGCGTCCGTGGCGACGAGCGGGCTCCCTCACTTGGCGTCGGCATAGCACTCCACCACCGCCGTCGTGAACGGGAACCGCACCGGTGTCTCCCCGAACGTCAGCCGCCCCGACAGCTCCGACGCCTCCCGGATCGCGGCGACCACAGCCTCCGTCTCCTCCTGCGGGCAGTGCACGATCACCTCGTCGTGCTGGAAGAAGACCAGCTCGGCGGCCATGCCGGCCAGGGAGCGGCGGAGGGCGGCGAGGAGGAGCAGGGTCCAGTCGGCGGCGCTGCCCTGGACGACGAAGTTGCGGGCGAAGCGGCCTCGGGCGCGGGAGTCGGTGGAGGCGTAGCCGGGCACCCACTCGGTTGCCCGGCCTGTGCCGGGGGCGTCCTCGGTGGCCTGGGGGAGACCCGCCTCCTCCGTGGCGTCCTCGGACGCTCCGACCGCCGGCGGACACGTACGCCCGAGCCAGGTCCGTACGAGCCGGCCCTCCTCGCCCGCGCGGGCCGCGTCGTCGACGTACTGCACGGCTCGCGGGAACCGGCGGCGCAGGGCGGCGAGATTCTTCAGCCCGTCCCCGGACGTCTGCCCGTACACCGCGCCCAGCACGGCGAGCTTGGCATGTTCGCGGTTGCCGGAGAAGGCGCGGTCGGAGACGGACTGGTAGAGGTCGGTCGCGCGGCCCGCGACCTCCATGAGGCCCGGGTCGCGGGAGATGGCCGCCAGCACCCTCGGCTCCATCTGGTCGGCGTCGGCGACGACCAGCCGCCAGCCGGGGTCGGCGACGCAGGCGCGGCGGATCACCTTGGGGATCTGCAGCGCGCCCCCGCCGTTGGTGACCCAGCGCCCCGTGACCGTGCCGTGGGCGAGGAACTCGGGCCGGAAGCGGCCGTCGCGGACCCAGTCCTGCAGCCATGACCAGCCGTGGGCGACCCAGATGCGGTACAGCTTCTTGTACTCCAGGAGGGGCTTCACGGCGGGGTGGTCGATGCTCTCGATCTCCCAGCGGCGGGTGGAACGGATCCGGATCCCGGCCTGCCCGAAGGCCTTGACGACATCGGCGGGCAGATCGGGCCGCACGCGCCGCCCGAAGGCCCGCGACACCTCGTCGGCGAGCTCGGCCAGCCGCCGCGGCTCGCCACCACCCGCGTACCGCTCGCCGAGCATCTCGTGCAGTACCTCGCGGTGGACGTCCGCCCGCCAGGGCAGACCGGCGCGGTTCATCTCGGCGGCGACGAGCATGCCGGCGGACTCGGCGGCGGTCAGCAGGCGCATCCGGTCCGGGCGGTCCGTCGCGTCGTGCCGTCTCTGCTGATCCGCGTACACCTCGATGAGGTCGGTGAGGGGTACGTGGACGGGGCGGGGCTCGAAGAGGGAGGGCTGGCCGCCGGGGTCCGCCGAGCGCAGCGGCGGGTCCGGCGGAACCGGGGTGCGGCGCAGGCGGGCGAGGGCGGCGGCCGCGGAGCGGGGTTCGCCGAGGCGGCCCTCGTGACCGAGGAGGAGGGTCTCGGCGTCCTCGATGTCGTAGCACCGCTCCACGCGTACGCCTCCGGCGAGGAGCCGTGGATACACGTCGGCGGTGGCCCGCCACACCCACCGCCCCACGTCCGGCCGCCCCCGCACGGCCTCCACGAGATCCGCCTCCCGCCGGGCGGGCCCCGTGGGCAGCCCGTCCGGACCGAGGGGGGCGAGATCCACCCCGCCACCGTCCTCGGCCACCGCGAGAGCCCACCGGTCGGCCATGGGGTGAGTGTGGCAGGGGGGTCTGACAACGGGGGTTCGAGGCGGCGGGTTGTTCGGCTGCGGCCCGGTGGGAACTGCGCGAGCGACCCGCCCCAACCCGCCCCCGCCAACGCGCCCCACCCACCCGAGCTCTCCCGCGCGAGAAACCCCGCCGCCCCTACCCTTCCGCCACCACCCGCAACGCCTCCGCCACACTCTCCTCGGTGGCCGACTTGCTCACCCCCAGACCGCTCAGCACCCCCTCCCCGTTCTCGAACTCCAGCAGCGCGAGAAGGATGTGCTCGGTACCGATGTAGTTGTGACCGAGCCGCAGCGCCTCACGGAAGGTGAGCTCCAGCACCTTCTTGGCATCGGCGCTGTACGGAATCAGCTCCGGCACCTCCGCCACCGCGGGCGGCAGCACCGCCCCCACCGCCTCCCGCGCAGCTTCCGCCGAGACTCCCTGCGCGACCAGCGCCTTCGCCGCCAGCCCCTCCGGCTCGGCGAGCAGCCCGAGGACCAGGTGCGCCGGCACCCCCTCGGCGTTCCCCGCCGCCTTGGCCTCGTTGTGCGCGGCCATGACCACGTTGCGGGCGCGCGGCGTGTACCGGCTGAAGCCCTGACTGGGATCGAGATCCGCCTCGGCCTTCGGCACGAACCGCTTCTGCGCCGCCTGCCGGGTGACGCCCATGCTCTTGCCGATCTCGGTCCAGGACGCGCCCGAGCGTCGCGCCTGGTCCACGAAGTGGCCGATCAGATGGTCGGCCACGTCGCCGAGGTGGTCCGCGGCGATCACCGCGTCCTGGAGCTGGTCGAGCGGTTCCGGATGGACCTTCTTGATGGCGTCGATGAGGTCGTCGAGGCGTACGGATGAGGTGACACGCGGGTTCGTCGTCATGGTGTCAACGTTAGGTTGACACCCCTTGACTGTCAACTTCGAGTTGACACCTCTGTCGCGGCAGATGGGGGACATGCTTGGGAGCCCCAGGAGCCGAGCGGTGCTCAAACCGAGCGCCCCCGCACCCCCACCGCACCCACCACGCCTCCCACAACCCCCGCAGCCACCACCCCGCACGCCCCGACGCACGCCCCCACAACCCCCCACGGCACCCCCGACCCCCACGGCACCGGCGCCGACAGCAACCCCAACGCGCCTCCGAGCCCGACCAGGTTCACCGCGGTCACGGCCAGCCCCAGCACCGCGCCCACCGCCACCCCGACCAGCGCCTCGCCCACGACGACGCCGAGCACCTGCCGCCGGGTGGCCCCGGTCAGCCGCAGCACCCGCAGCTCCGCGCCACGCGCCGACGTGGCCATCAGCAGGGTCCCGGCCAGCGAGATCCCCGCGTACAGAAGGGCGATGCCCAGCACCAGGAACAGCCCCAGCCGGGTCTGCGTCCCGGCCCCGGGCCGGTTCGCCGCCAGCCACTCCTCGGCCGACCGCACCTGACCGCCCCGGAACCGGCCGTCCCGCAGCGCCGCCGCGACCGCCGCCCGGTCGCCCCCGCGCGCCACGCGCACCTCCAACCGGTCCACAGCCGCCCCGCCACCGTTCGCGGCCGTGACGTACACCCCGTTGTCCCCGGTGCCGCGCGCGAGCACCGCCGCGATCCGCAGCCGTACCGGCCGTCCGTCGCCGAGCCACACGCGCACGTACCGCCCCACGTCGTGCCGCTCCCACTCTTCGTTCACGACGATCGAACGGTCGTCGAGATCGCGTACGTCACCGGCGACCACCGGCAGCCGCGACACCTCCGCGAAGACCGCCACGTCCGTCACCGCACGCGCGTCGGACCGTACGACCGCGGTCCCCTCCTCCACCACGTACACGGCGGTGGACGCCGACCCGGCCACGCGCGCACCCCTCACGGACGCCGCGTCGAGGCCGTCCCCCGTCACCACGTAGTGGGCACGCGTCCGCTCCCGCGTCTCCGCCCCCTTCGCCTCGGCCACCGTCCCGGCGGCCCCCAGCAGCGAACCCGCCAGCGCGACGGTCACCAGCACCGGCGCGGCGACGGCCGCGGTCCGCCGTACGGACGTGGCCGCGTTCTCGCGCACGAGCAGCCCGCACGCCCCGGGCAGACACCGACCCACCAGACGTACGACCGGACGGACCACCAGCGGCGCGAGCGCGGCCACGGCCGTGATCAGCAGCATCGGCTGGGTCGTGTACGTCTTCCGCTTCAGCAGCTCGGCCGGGTCCGTGCCCAGCTTCCAGGCCAGCAGCCCGAGCCCGGCCGCCAGCAGGGCGAACCCCGCCACCCGCCGCGTCCACGGCAGTACGCCGGTGTCGACGGACGCCTCGCGCAACGCCTCCACCGCACCGATCCGCCCGGCCCGCCGCGCCGCCGCCCAGGCCCCGGCCAACGCCACGGAGACCCCCGTCCAGAACGCCGCGTGATACGGCCACACCACACCGTCCGGCACCGCGAACCACGTCGGCGCGACCCCGCCGTCCACCAACTCCCGTACCAGGAAAGGCGCCCCCCACGCCCCCAGCGCACACCCCGCCGCCGACGCCACGACCCCGACCGCCGTGGCCTCCCCGAGCAGCAGCCGCCGCACCTGCCCGGGCGTCGCCCCCGCCATCCGCAGCAGCCCGAACTCCCTCCTGCGCAGCGCCACGACGAAGGCGAACGTCGACGCCGTCACGAAGACGGACACGAACGCGGTGACCCCGCCCGCCGTACCGAGCAGCGCGTTGATCGCGACGACCGCCTCTGCGTCACGCTCGTACGACGGGTCCACCCGCCGACGGTCGTCCCCGGTCAGCACCCGGGCACGCTCCCCGACGACCTCGCGTACGGCGGCCAAGGGGGCGTCGACGCCCACGGCGTCCCGTGTTCCCGCGCCGTCGGTCCGCACGCGCCCCAGTGCCCGCAGCTCCTCGACCAGTTGTTCGTCCACAGGGTGTGGATGAGCGAGCCGCTGGGAGACCCGGGCGGTGCCCGGCCCCCGCCGCACCTCCACCGTGAGCGTGTCGACGCCCGCCACCACCACCGGCGACGACGCGAACCGCTCCGGCGCGCGCGGCGGCGGGTCCAGCGTCGCGGCGAGGCCCAGCCCCATGGCCGTCATCACCCCGACCCCGAGCGCCACGGCGACGAAGGAACCGAGCAGCGCGGCCCAACGCGCCCGCAGGGACGACAGCGCGAGCTGCACAGAGGTCAGCACGGCACCACACCTCCGACGGCACGGTGGGCCTCGGCCCCACCCCCGGCACCGCGTTCCAGCCCCGCCATGTGCGCCGCCACCCGCTCCGCCGACGGCCGTTCCAGCTCCCCGTGCACCCGCCCGTCGACCAGGAACACCACCCGGTCCGCGTACGACGCAGCCACCGGATCGTGCGTGACCATGATCGTGGTCTGGCCCTCCCGGTCGACCAACTCCCGCAGCAGGGCCAGCACGTCACGACTGGTCGTGGTGTCCAGCGCCCCGGTCGGCTCGTCGGCGAACAGCACCGCCGGGCGGGTGATCAACGCCCGGGCCAGCGCGACCCGTTGCTGCTGCCCGCCGGACAACTGTGTCGGCCGGTGCCCGGCCCGCTCGGCCAGCCCCACCCGGGCCAGCGCCTCGCGCACCGCGCCGCGCGAGGGCCGGCGTCCGGCGAGGCGCAGCGGCAGGGCCACGTTCTGCGCGGCGGTGAGGGAGGGGAGCAGGTTGAAGGCCTGGAACACGAAGCCGATCCGCTCCCGGCGCAGCAGCGTCAGCCGCCGCTCGCTCAGCCCTGCCAGCTCGACCCCGCCGACGCTCACCGTCCCGCCCGACGGCCGGTCCAGCCCCGCCGCGCAGCTGAGCAACGTCGACTTCCCCGATCCCGACGGCCCCATCACCGCCGTGAAGGTCCCGGTCGCGAAGTCGAGGTCGACGCCGTCGAGGGCGACGACCTCGCCGTACGAACGCCGCAGGGACCGCAGGCGTACGGCCGCGGACCCCGTGTCCTCGCTGGCTGTCGTTGTCATGTCTGTCGTGGTCATGCTTCAAGCGAACCGTCCGGGGCCCGCCCGCACACGACCACTGAAGGGCGTCCCGGGGTAGGGCAGGCCCTACCTTTCGCCGGGGCCGGCCGCCGTTGTCCGTGCCCCATGACACGATCGGCGGTGTGAGTACGACCAGCACGGTGGACCGCGCCTTCGAGGCCGCGCTGTACGCCGACACCGACGCGGCCCTCGACACGGGCGCCTCGCTGCTCGCCGCCGACCCGGCGGCGGACGCCGAGGTCGACCGGCGCGGGCGGGAGTTCGTCGCGTCGGCCTGGCGGCGCGGCTGGCAGCCCGCCGACGTCATACGGATCGTGCGCCGCGAGCTGGACGACGTCCATCTACGACTGACAGCGCGACTGGTCCTCGACGAGAGCGCGACGGGAAGCGGGCAACGACCGACGCCCCGCTGGTCCGCCCAGCTGGACGACCTCAAGGCCCTCGCCGAGTCACCCCCGCGCACCGACCGCTTCTCGTACGCCACAGCCGTGCTGGAGCTGTACCGGCTGCTCCTGAGCCTGCCCACGCTCGAACCCCTGGACCGGCAGCCGAGCACCAGCGTCCCGCGCCACCCCGAGTCCCGCATGCTCGCCCGGATCAGGGCCCTGCTGGCCAAGGCCGAGGCCACCGGGTTCCCGGAGGAGGCGGAGGCGCTCAGCGCGAAGGCGCAGGAGCTGATGGCCCGGCACAGCATCGACGAGGCGCTGGTCGCGGCCCGCGCACACGCGAAGGACGCGCCCGGCGCCTGCCGGATAGGCGTCGACCCGCCGTACGAGACGGCCAAGGCGGTCCTCCTCGACGCGGTCGCCCGGGCGAACCGCTGCGAGGCGGTGTGGAACGAGGCCCTCGGATTCTCCACGGTCGTCGGTTTCGAGGCCGACCTGGAGGCGGTCGAGCTGCTCCACACCTCACTCCTCGTGCAGGCCACGACCGCCATGACCAAGGCGGAGGCGGCCCAGCGCAAGGGCGGACGCAAGCGGACGAAGAGCTTCCGTCAGTCTTTCCTCGCCGCGTACGCCCACCGCATAGGCGACCGGCTGGCGGCGGTCGCCGAGGCCCAGATCTCGGAGACCCGGGCGGAGCACGCCGAAGGCGGAACGGCCGCGGGCGCGTCCGTGGACGAACTGCTGCCCGTCCTGGCCGCGCGTGACGTGGCCGTCCGAGAGCAGGTCACCCGCATGTTCCCGGACACGGTCACCACCCGAGTACGAGGCGTCAACGACGCGGCCGGCTGGCAACAGGGCGCCGAGGCGGCGGACCGGGCCCAGGTCGGGGCCAGGCCGCGGCTGCCGTCATGAGTTCTCTCTCGACTGCGGGCAGTCGTGCCGCTGGGGCGGCTGCCGGCTACCCGGCGGCGGGGCTGGCCCGCCAGCCCCAGCCCCGGCCGCCCGGTAGCCGCCGAGCGCCTCAGTCCCCCGAACGGTCAGTCCCCCACGGGCAAGAACGGTCCCACCGTCGCGCTGATCCGATCCACTGACTTCAGCTCGACCTCGGCGTCAGGCCACTTGTAGGTCTTGGTCTCGCTGTCGTCGGGCAGCTTGAACACCACTTCCTCCAGCTCGGCGCTCTTCGCCGAGTCACCCGCCACCCCCCGCACATACGAGATCGTGAAGCTCGCCGACTGCCCCTTCGCCAGGGTCAGTTCCGCCGCCTGCGCACCCTCCTGGGACTTGAGCCCCCAGGAGTCACCACCCCCGGAGAGGTGCACGGCGGCAAAGCCCTTCAGCGTGCAGGCGGTGCCCTTCTCATTGGTCAGCGTGACCGGGACGGCGCCCTCGTCCCCGGCGGCCGGGGCGGCGCTGCTGGGACCGAACGCGATGGTGAGTGCGGAGGCCTTGCAGGCGGTGCCGGTGTCCTTCTTCTCGCTCGCGGGGGTGTCGTTCCCGCTGCCGCTTCCGCCGTCACCCCCACTGTCACTGCTGCAGGCGGTCAGGGCGAGGGCCGCCAGCAGGATGGAGGCGGCGGCGATCGGAGCGGTGCGCATGAGGTTCCCGGAGGTCGTGGCTGGTCCGGCTGCTGTGCCGGTGATGTCGCGTGAACGGGCCGCGGAACCCCCGAGGTTCCGCGGCCCGTCAGATTGTCCTGCTCGAAAAGTCGTGCTCAGAACGCTCAGACGCTCAGAACACGGCGTCGGCCTATCCGAGCCCCGCCGTCGGCAGGCCCGTAGGGAAGCCCGACGGCGTGCCGCCGCCCTCGGCCTTCTGGAACGTCTCCTCGCCGACACCGCCCTCCCACGTCACCGTGAGCGACTTGGAGCTGACGGAGTCGACCATGCCCGAGGTGCGGTCGTCGCTGCCGTCGGTGCACGTGAGCTCGATCATCTGCATGTTCGCCGAGTCGGAGACCTTGCCGCTGCACACCGACGTACCCGCGAAGACGGCGGCCTTCTTGCCGTCGACGAACAGCAGGATCGGCTTGCCGTCGGTCGTGGCCAGCCAGTTGCCCTCCAGCTTGGTCTTGGCGCCGGAGGAGCCGCCGTCGTCGCCGGACGCGCTGTCGCTCGCCGTCGGGGTGGCCGACGACTCCTTGGTCCCGGAGCCGTCGCCGTCACTGCTGCACCCGGTCAGCACGAGCGCGGCCGCCAGCCCGGCCGCCGCGGCCCTTGCTTTCATCACCGAAGTCACCGAAGTCACCGTAGTCACTGGAGGTCTCCCATGGGCGTGGCCAGTTCCGGTCGCCGCGGCGACATCGGCAAGCTACCAGCAGTGGCCGTGCGGGACATGGCCGGGAACCATGAGGACTCCATGAGCTACCAGGAGGACTTGCGCACCCCCGGCAGGAACCCCGCGTGCGCCTGTTCCCGCAGGCTCACCCGGGAGAGCCCGAACGCCCGGAAGTAGCCGCGAGGGCGACCGTCCACCTGGTCCCGGTTGCGTACGCGGGTGGCGCTGGCGTCGCGCGGCTGGCGGCGCAACTCCCGCTGCGCGGCCAGCCGCTCCGCCTCCGTCGAGGACGGCCGCCGGACGATCTCCTTCAGCTCGGCCCGCCGCGCGGCGTACCGGGCGACGATCTCCTGCCGCCTGTCGTTCTTCGCGATCTTGCTCTTCTTCGCCATCAGACCCGCACCCCCCGCGCGCGGATCCGCGCCACGGCGGCCTCGACGCCGATGACGTCGACGGTCTTGATCCCCTTGGTGCTCAGCCGCAGGCGTACATGCCGGTTCTCGCTCGGCAGCCAGTAGCGCTTGGACTGGATGTTGGGGTCGAAACGGCGTGACGTACGCCGGTGGGAGTGCGAGATGCGGTTGCCGAAGCCGGGCTGGGCGCCGGTCAGCATGCAGTGGGCGGACAAGGGTGATGCACCTCTCTCGATCCAGTGATGCAAATGGAAGTCATTTTCAGTAAGGTACCAGCATGGCACGCAACGAACTCCGTCCGGTCGTCAAGCTGAGGTCCACGGCCGGCACCGGCTACACCTACGTCACCCGCAAGAACCGCCGGAACGACCCGGACCGGCTGACGCTGCGCAAGTTCGACCCGAAGGCCGGCCGGCACGTTGACTTCCGAGAGGAGCGCTGACCGAGATGAAGAAGGACATCCACCCGTCGTACGGTCCCGTCGTCTTCCGCGACCGCGCCGCGAACCACACCTTCCTCACCCGCTCGACCATGACGAGCGAGAAGACGATCGAGTGGGAGGACGGCAACACCTACCCGGTGGTCGACGTCGAGATCTCGAACGTCAGCCATCCCTTCTACACGGGCACCGCGCGCGTGCTGGACACGGCGGGGCGCGTGGAGAAGTTCGAGAAGCGGTACGGGAAGAAGCGGGGCTGACCGACGTGACCCAGCTGTCTGTCGCGATCGTCGGCGGGCTGCACGCCGACGCCCGGCGGGCCGCCGTCGAGGCGCTGCTCGCCGGGGTCCCGGGCAGCGTCGCGCTGCACCACGACCTCTCCACGGCCACCGACGGCAAGGTCCTGCGGACCGTACGGGACGCGGCGGGCCTCGTCTCCACCGGCGAGGCCCCGCTCGTCAACGACTGTGCGTGCTGCGCGCTCCGCGAGGACCTGGTCCCCGAGCTGGAGCGCCTCGCCGACGCGGGCCTCACCCGCCTCGCCGTGGTCGAGCTGTGGGACTCGGTGGAGCCCAAGGCGATGGCCGAGGTGGTCGCGGCGAGCGGCCTGCGCCTCACCTCGGTCATCACGGCCGTCGACCCCGCCCTCCTCCTGCCCTACCTCGGCAACGGCGACGACCTGGCCGAACGCGGCCTGGCGGCCGCCGCCACGGACCAACGCACGGTCGCCGACACCTTCGCCCGCCAGTTGGAGTACGCCCCCGTCCTCGCCGTCCTCGACTCGGAGGACGCGGACGACGAGGACAGGGCACTACTTGCCCAGCTGCACCCGACGGCGCACAGGGTGCCCATCGACAGCGGTGACCCTACGAGTCCGGCGGGCGGCGGGGGCCTGTGGGCGGACTGGTTCTCGGCGCGTGTTCCGGAAGAGGACGCGGCCAACGCCCCTGAAAGGGGCGCGGGGGTGAACCAAAACGCGGCTCCGTCGCGGGGTGCGACCAGCCGCGACGCACCGGCACCCGAAGACGCGCGACAACCCCCGCGGCGCTCCCCGGCCCTGCTCGCGGCAGCGCTCGCCGGCTTCGACGTGGAGGCCGCCGCCGCAGCCCAACACCCGGCCTGCGCCCTCCTCCCCACCGACGCGGACGAGTGCGGCGTCACCACCCTCGTCTGGCACCGCCGCCGCCCCTTCCACCCCGAGCGCCTGTACGCCGCCCTGGAGGACCTGTGCTGCGCGGCCGCCCGCAGCCGGGGCCGGTTCTGGCTCGCCGAGCGGCCGGACACCCTGCTGCACTGGGACGCGGCGGGCGGCGCCCTGTGCGTCGAGACGGTCGGGCCCTGGCTGGCCTCGCTCCCGGACGCGGCCTGGGACATGGTCCCGCCGGTACGCCGAGCCGCCGCCGCGCTCGACTGGCACCCGGAGCACGGCGACCGCTGCCAGCACCTGGTCTTCACCTCACCGGGCCTGGACCGCGACGGCCTCGAACAGCTCCTGGAGTCCTGCCTGCTCACCGACGCCGAGTACGCCGCCGGACGCGACGCCTGGTCACGGCTGCCGCGTCCCTTCGACACCTTCCTGGAGGTCTGAACCCCATGGCCCGCAAGCCCGAGCGCAAGCCCGCCAAGCCCCGCCCCAACCCCCTCGACCAGGCCGGGATCACATACGTCGACTACAAGGACACCGACCTGCTGCGGAAGTTCATCTCCGACCGAGGCAAGATCCGCAGCCGCCGGGTGACCCGGGTGACGGCCCAGCAGCAGCGCCAACTCGCCCGCGCCGTCAAGAACGCCAGGGAGATGGCCCTCCTGCCGTATTCCTCCCGATAGCCCCACGCTCCACCCTCACCCCCCACACCGGCCCCGGGAAGGATCCCCCTCCTCCCCGGGGCCGCCCGCTCCCCGGGGCCGCCCGCTCCCGGGCCCGCCCATTTCCCGCCAACCTCACGGCGGCTTTCGACACCCGTTTCCACACCCGTTTCCGCACCCCTTTCCCCGCCCGGTGAACTTCGCGGGCCTGGATCCCGTGCAAGGAGGGGAACGGAAAGGCCCCGGCATACGTCTCTCTTGCGAGTTCCCCGCGCGTCTCACGCATCTCTCGCGTCGCTTCGTAACCAGAGATGCACACCTCGTGCACGTGCATCTGCTCGTGCATCCGCACGTGCGTCTGCACGCGCATCGGCATGTGAACGGAGCTATGATCCGGGAACAGTTGACCATTGCACCAATGGCCGCAACAGCCACTGCACCACCACCCCGGGGAGCGACCTGTGGACCACGACGTGTTCGGCGTGGACGACGTGTACAACGGCATGGCCGCGACGGAGCTGACCGAGCTTCACGCGGTGGCCTGGCAGAAGAGCCGGCACAGCAACTCTCAGGGCTCCTGCGTGGAGTTCGCCCGGCTGCCCGGCGGTGATGTGGCGGTGCGGAACTCCCGGTTCCCCGAAGGTCCGGCGCTCGTCTACACCCGCGCCGAGATCGAGGCCATGCTGCTGGGCATCAAGGACGGCGAGTTCGACCACCTGATCGGCTGAGCCCCCGCAGGGTGCCGGGTACGGACGCGCACCCCGATGTGACACGCGTAGAACCGCGGCCCGGAAAAGGGCCGCGGTTCCTCACCTGCTCAAGACCGAGTCGTTCACGGAGTCGTTCATCGAGCCGCTCGCCGAGCCGTTCGCCGAGTCGCACGCGACCGGCCCGCCCGCACCCGTGGACAGCCGGAACAGCGCCCAGACCACCTTGCCGCGCAGCGTGCCGGCCAGCGGATGCCAGCCCCAGCTGTCCGCGAAGGAGTCGACCAGGAACAGGCCGCGGCCCGACTCCGCCGAGAAGTCGTCCGAGTCGCGGGCGACGGGGCTGTCGTGGCTGGGGTCGCGCACCGCGCAGACCAGCCGCTCGGTCCAGCGCATCAAGTGCAGCCGTACCGGGGGGTCCTGGGCGGATGTCTGTCCGGCCGTCGGGGCCAGGCCGTGCCGCAGGGCGTTGGTGACGAGTTCCGAGACCACCAGACAGACGTCGTCGAAGCGGTCGCCCACCTGCCACGATTCGAGCGTGCCCCGGGTGAACTGCCGTGCCTCGCGCACCGCTTCGTAGCGGGGCGGCAGCGCGCAGGACGCGGCGTTGGACACGGCCGCGGGATCAAGTGGCGGAAGTCCCTGCCGTAAGGGTTCGAGCATGGTCGATCCAATCGTCCCCATGCGAGGCACTCCCGGGTGTTCGCGGTCGTGGCGATGCGGCGGTGGCGCGGGACCATGGTTTCTGATGCGTACAGCAGATGCAAGGGCAGATGCACGTGCACGCGCCCGAAATAGACCTGCCCATGCCGCTTCCTCTTCATTTCTTCTGTCACCTTCTTCCCGCAGACTGAGCGAAACCTGGCGTCGGGCTGGCGATTTCCTGTGCGTCCCATGTCATCCGTGGTGTATTCGCGCGCCCCATCCGTCTCACCTGTTGAAGACTTTCCATTTCTGTAACCGGACGAGTGCGGATCGGAGTGATTTAGTGGCAGACTGCGGCCCTTGAAGAAGTTGGGGAGGCTGGACGAACGTGGGCGCCGGTGAATCGAGCGGGTCGGTGGTGAGGCGGATGCTGCTGGGCTCGCATCTCAGGCGGCTGCGCGAGGCGCAGGGGATCACGCGGGAGAAGGCCGGATACTCGATCCGCGCCTCCGAGTCGAAGATCAGCCGGATGGAACTGGGCCGCGTGAGCTTCAAGACACGCGATGTGGAGGACCTGCTGACGCTGTACGGCGTCACCGACGAGGCCGAGCGCACCTCGCTGCTCTCCCTCGCCAAGGAGGCCAACGTCGCGGGCTGGTGGCACAGCTACTCGGACGTCCTGCCCAGCTGGTTCCCCACCTACGTCGGCCTCGAAGGCGCGGCGCACCTCATCCGCTCGTACGAAGTCCAGTTCGTGCACGGCCTGTTGCAGACCGAGGCGTACGCCCACGCGGTCGTCTCCCGGGGCATGGCGGGCGCGAGCCCGGCCGACATCGACAAGCGGGTGGCCCTGCGCATGGAGCGCCAGAAGTACCTGGTCTCCGAGAGCGCCCCCGAGTTCCACTGTGTCCTCGACGAGGCCGCGCTGCGCCGCCCGTACGGCGACCGGGAAGTGATGCGGGGTCAGTACCAGCATCTGATCGAGATCTCCGAGCGGCCGAACGTCGTGCTCCAGGTCATGCCGTTCGGCTTCGGCGGGCACTCCGGCGAGAGCGGCGCGTTCACGCTGCTGAGCTTCCCCGAGTCCGACCTCTCGGACGTCGTCTATGTCGAACAGCTCACCAGCGCCCTGTACTTGGACAAGCAGGAGGACGTCACCCAGTACGAGCGGGCGCTCAAGCAGCTCCAGGACGACAGCCCGTCCCCGGCGGAGAGCCGCGACCTGCTCAGGGGCCTGCTGCAGCTGTCCTGAAGTCCTTCCCGAGAGCCGGGAACCTGTTCCTGGGAGTCTTCACAGAGTCTCCCGAGTAGCTCTCCAACTCCCTTTTCACAGACGTACGATGACGAGTGATCAATCATTGATCGATGCCGACTGATTGAGGATCACATGTCGTCCTACTTCACCGATCTGGCTCAGCAGTACATCGGCGGCGAGTGGCGCCCGGGCTCCGGCTCCTGGGACATCATCGACTTCAACCCGTACGACGGCGAGAAGCTCGCGTCGATCACGATCGCCACGGTCGACGAGGTGGACGAGGCGTACCGGGCCGCGGCCGCCGCCCAGAAGGACTGGGCCCAGGTCAACGCGTACGCGCGCCGCGCGGTCTTCGAGAAGGCCCTGCGCGTCATCGAGGACCGCGAGCAGGAGATCACCGAGGTGATCATCGCCGAGCTCGGCGGTACGCGTCTGAAGGCCGGCTTCGAGCTGCATCTCGTCAAGGAGTTCCTGTGCGAGTCGGTCCAGCTGGCGCTGCGCCCGGAGGGCCGGATCATCCCCTCGCCGGTCGACGGCAAGGAGAACCGCCTCTACCGCGTCCCGGTCGGCGTCGTCGGCGTGATCAGCCCCTTCAACTTCCCCCTCCTCCTCTCGGTCAAGTCGGTCGCCCCGGCCCTCGCCCTCGGCAACGGCGTGGTGCTGAAGCCGCACCAGAACACCCCGATCACCGGCGGCACGCTCGTCGCGAAGATCTTCGAGGAGGCGGGCCTGCCCGGTGGCCTGCTGAACGTCGTCGTCACCGACATCGCCGAGATCGGCGACGCCTTCATCGAGCACCCGATCCCGAAGCTGATCTCCTTCACCGGCTCCGACCAGGTCGGCCGCCATGTCGCCACCGTCGCCGCCTCGCACTTCAAGCGCTCGATCCTCGAACTGGGCGGCAACAGCGCGCTCGTGGTCCTGGACGACGCCGACATCGACTACGCCGTCGACGCGGCCGTCTTCTCCCGCTACGTCCACCAGGGCCAGGTCTGCATGGCCGCGAACCGCGTCCTCGTCGACCGCTCGGTCCAGGCCGAGTTCACCGAGAAGTTCGTGGCGAAGGTGAAGTCGCTGAAGGTCGGCGACCCGAGCGACCCGCAGACGGTCATCGGCCCGGTCATCAACTCCTCCCAGGCGGACGCCCTCTCCGCCGTCGTCGAGCAGGCCATCGCGGAGGGCGCCACGGCACTCGTCCGCGGCACCACGACCGACACCCTGGTCGAGCCCTCCGTCCTCACGGACGTCCCGGCCGACTCCGCCCTCCTGAAGCAGGAGGTCTTCGGCCCCGTCGTCTTCCTCATCCCCTTCGACGGCGAGGAGGAGGCCGTCCGCATCGTCAACGACACCCCGTACGGCCTCAGCGGCGCCGTCCACACCGGGGACATCGAGCGCGGTGTCGCCTTCGCCAAGCAGATCGACACGGGCATGTTCCACGTCAACGACGGCACCGTCCACGACGAGCCCCTCGTCCCCTTCGGCGGCGAGAAGCACTCCGGCATCGGCCGCCTCAACGGCGAGACGACGGTGGACGCGTTCACCACGCAGAAGTGGATCTCGGTGCAGCACGGCCGGAGCTTCTTCCCGTTCTAGATCCTTTCGCTGCCGGATTCTTTCGCCGTTACGGACCCTTGCGGACAGAAGCTGACCGCAAGGGTCCGTAGTTTCGTCGGTGTCAGAGGGGCTCCCCGAAGCCCCCGGTCCGACGAGAGGCAGACGGTCATGGTCAAGCACGTGCGAGCAGAGGAGACGGTCGACGAGCGCGGGGCGCTGCTCGCCTTCCTGGCGGAACAGCGCGGCGGCATCCGCCGTTCGGTGCTCGGGCTGACCGACGAGCAGGCCTCCAGCAAGCCGAGCGCCAGCGAACTCTCCCTCGCCGGGCTCCTCAAGCACGTCACCGAGGTCGAGCAGTGGTGGATCGCCAAGGCCAAGGGCGAGCAGCCGGCCGTGCAGCGGGACCAGACGAACTGGCACGAGTGCTTCACCCTGGTCGGTGACGAGACCGTGGAGTCGCAGCTCGCGTACTGGGAGAAGGTCGCCGCCGAGACGGAGTCCTTCCTCCGGTCGGTGCCCAGCCTCGACGACACCTTTCCGCTGCCGAACGAGCCGTGGTTCCCGCCGAACGAGCGGGTGTCCATGCGCTGGCTGGGCCTCCACCTCATCCGCGAGACCGCCCGGCACGCCGGTCACGCCGACGTCATCCGCGAATCGCTGGACGGCGCCACCGCTTTCGAGCTGGTGGCGAAGGAGCAGGGTGCGAGCGGGGGGTGACCTCACGTGGGTTCTACGCTGGGCCCCATGTCAGCGATCCGTCTCCTCGTGCTCGGCGCCGTGCGCCAGCACGGGCGGGCCCACGGCTACCAGGTGCGCAACGACCTGGAGTACTGGGGCGCACACGAGTGGTCCAACGCCAAGCCGGGCTCGATCTACCACGCCCTGAAACAGATGGCGAAACAGGGACTGCTGCACGCGCACGAGATCGCGCCCTCCACGGCCGGCGGCCCGCCCCGCACGGAGTACGAGATCACGGAGATCGGCACCGAGGAGTACTTCGTGCTGCTGCGCGAGGCCCTGGTGGCGCGCGAGCGGACCATCGACGTGCTGTCCGCGGCGATCGGCTTCATGGTCGACCTGGAGCGCGCGGAGGTGCTGCGCCTGCTCCGGGAGCGGCTGGCCGGGCTCGCGGAGTGGCGCGACGCCGTCACCGAGCACTACGTCCCCGAGGACGGTCCGGAAAAGCTGGGCCACATCGGCGAGATCATGAACATGTGGGTCCACGCGGCCGACGGCGAGGCCGAGTGGACCCGCAGCCTCATCGAGCGCGTCGAGGGCGGCGCCTACACCTTCGCGGGCGAGGGCGAGCCGTTCGTCGCCGTCCTGGCGGAGGGCCAGGCGAACCCGTACGCGACAAAGGAGCGGCATCCGGGGGACCGCCGCTAATCAAGTTTGACCAACGCGTCCCGGTGGCTTACGTTGAGTGGCGTAGTCAAGTTTGACTAGAGAGGGAGTTCTCAGTGGCCGACCCGGCGATCACCGTCGAAGGCGCACACAAGAAGTACGGCGAGAAGAAGGCACTTGAAGGGCTCGATCTGCGAGTCGCGCGCGGCACGGTGCACGGAGTGCTCGGGCCGAACGGCGCGGGCAAGACGACCCTGGTCCGCATCCTGTCCACCCTGCTGAGGCCCGACGCGGGCCGGATCGTGGTGGCGGGTCACGACGTGGTGGCACGCGCGCGTGAGGTGCGTTTCCGCATCGGTCTGCTCGGCCAGCACGCCGCGCTCGACGAGGAGCTCGGCGGCCGGCAGAACCTGGAGATGTTCGGCCGCCTCTACCACCTGGGCGCCCGCCACGCGCGCGTGCGGGCCGACGAGCTCCTGGAACGCTTCGGCCTCGCCGACACCGGCCGCAAGCCGGTCGGGCAGTACAGCGGCGGTATGCGCCGCCGCCTCGACCTCGCCGCGTCCCTGATCGGCGAACCGGAGGTGCTCTTCCTGGACGAGCCGACGACCGGCCTGGACCCGCGCGGCCGAGCCGAGGTCTGGGACTCCGTACGCACCCTGGTCGGCGGCGGTACGACGGTCCTGCTCACCACCCAGTACCTGGAAGAGGCCGACCAGCTCGCCGACCGTGTCTCGGTCGTCGACGGCGGCCGCGTCGTCGCCGACGGCACACCGGACGAGCTGAAGAGCCTGACCGGCGGCGACCGCGTCGACGTGGTCCTGCGCGACGCCGGCCGGCTGGACGCGGCTGCCGCCCTGCTGCCGTTCTCCGCGGCGGACGTCCTGGTCGACACCGACCGGCGCCTCCTCAGCGCCCCGGTCACCGACCGCATGGCCGCGCTCTCCGGCGTCGTACGGGCCCTGGCGGAGGCCGGCATCGAGGCGGAGGACGTCGCCCTGCGCCGCCCGACGCTGGACGAGGTGTTCCTGCACCTGACGGGGGAGCGGCGGGAACGGACCGAGGACCACCGGACGAAGGAGGCCGTGTGACCGCGTACGCGCTGACCGACTGCTGGACGATGACCCGCCGCGAACTCGCCCACTGGGCACGGCAGCCCGTGCGGGTCGTGGTCGGCCTGGTCTTCCCGGTGATGATGCTGCTGATGTTCGGCTACCTCATCGGTGGCGGCCGGGGCGTCGAGGGCGACTACGTCAGCTTCCTGGTCCCGGGCATGCTCGCGCTGACCATGGCGTTCGGGCTCGAAGGGACGATGGTCGCCGTCACCCAGGACCTCAACAAGGGCGTCATCGACCGCTTCCGTTCCATGCCCATGGCCAACGGGGCGGTCCTGGTAGGCCGTTCGACCGCCGACATGATGCAGTCGGTGCTGAGCCTGGCCGTGATGATCGCCGTCGGGTACGCGCTGGGCTGGCGTGCGCACGGCGGGGCCGGGGCCTTCCTGGGAGCCGTGGGCCTGCTCCTCCTCCTCCGCTTCGCCATGCTGTGGATCGGCATCCACCTGGCGATGGTCGCCGGGAAACCGGAGATGGTGCAGGCCGTGCAGATCCTGGTCTGGCCGGTCGGCTTCCTCTCCAACGCCTTCGCCGTCCCCGGGTCCATGCCGTCCTGGCTGGGCACCGTCGTCGAGTGGAACCCGCTGTCGGCCACAGCCACGGCGGCACGCGACCTGTTCGGCCGCTCGGGCGGCGAACCGGGGCACATCACGGCGGCGGTCGTCTGGCCACTGGCCCTGCTCGCGGTGTTCTTCCCGCTGGCGGTACGGAGGTTCGCGCGCCTGAACAAGTAGCCCTCCCGCACGTGCCGTCAGTGGTGGAAGCCGGTGGCCGCCTCCTTGTCATGGGTCAAGGGGTGCGGCTGGCGGCGCAGTTCGGGCAGCAGCCGCCCGAGATCCTCGACGAACATTTCGGCGAGATCGGAGGAGAAGCCGTTGCGGCACACCACCCGCAGTACGGACAGGTCCTGCCGGTTCTCCGGGAAGGTGTACGCGGGCACCAGCCATCCGCTCTCCCGCAGCCTCCGGGACACATCGAACACGTCGTACGCCGTCACGCCATCGGCCGTGGTGAAGGCGAACACCGGCAGCTCGTCGCCCCGGGTGAGCAGCCGGAAGTCACCGAACTCCGTGATCCGCTCCGCGAGCCCGAGGGCCACGTCCCGCGTGGACTGCTGGACGGCCCGGTAGCCCTCACGGCCGAGCCGAAGGAAGGTGTAGTACTGCGCGACGACCTGGGCCCCGGGCCGGGAGAAGTTGAGCGCGAAGGTGGGCATGTCGCCGCCGAGGTAGTTCACCCGGAAGACCAGCTCCTCGGGCAGCTCGGCGGCGGACCGCCACAGCGCCCAGCCCACGCCCGGATAGACCAGGCCGTACTTGTGCCCGGAGGTGTTGATCGACGCCACCCTCGGCAGCCGGAAGTCCCACACCAGGTCCTCGTCGAGGAAGGGCGCCACCATCGCGCCGGACGCCCCGTCGACATGTACGGGCACATCCAGGCCCGTGCGTTCCTGCAACGCGTCGAGGGCCGCGCAGAGCTCGGCGATCGGCTCGTACGACCCGTCGAAGGTGGACCCCAGAATGCCGACGACCCCGATGGTGTTCTCGTCGCACAGCGCGGCGGCCGCCTCCGGGTCGAGATGGAACCGGTCGCCCTCCATGGGCACCTGACGGGCCTCCACCTCCCAGAACGCGCAGAACTTGTCCCAGCAGACCTGCACATTGACACCCATGACCAGATTGGGACGGGCGCTCGGCGAGGGATAGCGGTCGGCGTTGCGCTTGGCCCATCTCCTCTTCAGGGCCATCCCCGCGAGCATGCAGGCCTCGCTCGACCCGGTCGTCGAGCACCCCACGGCGGTGGCCGGATCCGGCGCGTGCCACAGATCGGCGAGCATCGCCACACATCGCCGCTCCAGCTCGGCGGTGCGCGGATACTCGTCCTTGTCGATCATGTTCTTGTCCCGGCACTCACCCATCAGGGTCCCGGCCTGCGGCTCCATCCAGGTGGTGACGAAGGTGGCGAGGTTCAGCCGGGAGTTGCCGTCGAGCATGAGTTCGTCGTGGACGAGCTGGTAGGCCGTCGAGGGGGCCAGCGGCGCGTCGGGCAGCCGATGCCGGGGCGGGGCCTCGGCCATGCCGCCCACCGGATTGGCCTCGCCGTAGAAGGGATTCACGGCGAGCGTGTGCCGGTCGTGCTTGCCGTCCCTCCCGGCCCGGTCGCTTTCCTGGTCCTGCCCGGTGTCCGGGGCGCTGTCCCATCGGTGCAGTGGCATGTCTTCGACGGTAGGCCCGGGACGCGGGACTTGCACCTCACGCGACGTGAGGCCGCAGCCTGGAGCACACACCGGGAAAGGGAAGGGAAGCGGAGGCATGAGCTACACCGTGGGGCAGGTGGCGGGCTTCGCCGGGATCACGGTGCGCACGCTGCACCACTACGACGAGATCGGCCTGCTGGTGCCGAGCGAGCGCACCCACGCGGGCCACCGCCGTTACGGGGACGCCGATCTCGACCGGCTCCAGCAGATCCTGTTCTACCGAGAGCTCGGCTTCCCCCTGGACGAGGTCGCGACCCTGCTCGACGACCCGCAGGCGGACCCTCAGACGCAGCTGCGCCGCCAGTACGCGCTGCTGACCGCCCGGATCGAGAAGCTGCGGAAGATGGCCGCGGCCGTGGAACACGCCATGGAGGCGCGAAAGATGGGCATCAACCTCACGCCGGAGGAGAAGTTCGAGGTGTTCGGGGACAAGGACCCCGAGGAGCACGCCGAGGAGGCCGAGCGCCGCTGGGGCGGCACCGAGGCGTACGCGGAGTCCCAACGCCGCGCCGCCTCGTACACGAAGGACGACTGGAAGCGCATGCAGGCCGAGGTGGCCTCCTGGGGCGAGCGCTACGACGCCCTCATGGCCGTCGGCGAACCCGCCACCGGGCAGCGCGCCATGGACATGGCCGAGGAACACCGGCAGCACATCACCAAGTGGTTCTACGAGTGCACGTACGAGATCCATCAGGGCCTGGCGGAGATGTACGTCTCCGACGAGCGCTTCAAGGAGTTCTACGACTCCATGCGTCCGGGCCTCGCCGAGCACCTCAGGGAGGCGATCACGGCGAACGCGGCCCGTCGGCATCCATGACCCACAGCTTGGTCCCAGAAGGCCCACAGGGCACCCTGGAGGAAGCGCTGGAACCTGGGGGAGTCACCTGGCGTTGATAGCTTTGGTCACTCCTACAGGTCCCGCACGGACACGGTAGGCCCTTACTTCCTCACCTGCTTCCCCTACTTCCTCACCCCACAGGAGCCCGGAACCGTGACGACGATCGCCCTCGGACCGAGCTGGTTGGATCCGGACTATCTGCTTGACCAGTTCGGCATCTGGGGCCTGCTCCTGATCGTCTTCGCGGAGTCCGGCCTGCTCATCGGCTTCTTCCTGCCGGGCGACTCGCTGCTGTTCACGGCGGGCATGCTGATCACCGCGGACACGCTGGACTTCCCGCTGTGGTCGGCCGTCCTGCTGATCTGCCTCGCCGCGATCCTCGGCGACCAGGCGGGCTACATGTTCGGCAAGAAGGTGGGCCCCTCGCTCTTCAAGCGGCCGGACTCCCGCCTGTTCAAGCAGGAGAACGTCACCAAGGCCCACGAGTTCTTCGAGAAGCACGGCCCCAAGTCCCTGATCCTGGCCCGCTTCGTGCCGATCGTGCGCACGTTCACGCCGATCATCGCGGGCGTCAGCGGCATGAAGTACCGCTCGTTCCTGATCTTCAACATCATCGGCGGCATCCTGTGGGGCGCGGGCGTGACCCTGCTCGGCTCCTGGCTCGGCACCATCAAGGAGGTCCGCGAGAACGTCGAGCCGATCCTGCTCCTGATCGTCTTCATCTCGGTGGTCCCGATCATCATCGAGTTCGTCAAGGCCAAGAAGGCGAAGAAGAACGCCCCCGAGCAGCCCGCCGCGGCCCACGTCGCCCCGGCCGCCCCGGTCATGGACGACAGGACGACCCAGCTCCGCCGCATCCCCCAGGCCCACCAGCAGGAAGAGCCCTACCAGCAGCAGTACGACCAGAACCAGGGCTACGACCAGCACCAGGTCTACGAGGGCTACCAGGGCCAGCAGGGCTACCAGGGCCAGCAGTACGACCAGAATCAGGGCTACGACCAGCAGTACGGCCAGGGCTACGGGCAGGACTACGGCTACCAGCAGCAGCCCCAGCAACAGCAGCAGAACCCTTACGGCCAGAACTACCCACAGCACTGACGGCGACAGGGCAACCCCGCGCTCGCAAGGGGGCGCGGGGAACCGCGCGACCAGCCACGGACAGCCCGCAGTCGCCGGACGGCGGAACCTCCGGCCATCAGGCGCTCAGAACCCCCGAGTCCGCTTGGCCGCCTTCCGCCCCACCCGCGCGGCCCCGGGCAGGAACAACCGGAACAGCTCGGACCCCAGGTTCACCCCGATGGCGATGGCCATGGCCAATGCCGCGGCCTTGGTCAGCGAGACCAACCCCGCGTCCACATCGTTCTGGGCGAACGCCAACAACCCGAAATACGTGGCCGACCCCGGCAACAGGGGCCCGATCGCCGCGGTCGTGTACGGCAACGCCGAAGCGAACCGATACCGCGACAGCAACTGCCCGAACAGCCCCACCAGCCCCGCCGCCGCGGCCGTGGAGGCCACCGGCGAGATCCCCCCGGCGTAGTGCATGGCCCCGTAGACCGCCCACGCCACGCCCCCGTTCAACGTCACCGCCAACACGGTGGATCGTTCCTGCTGAAGCAACACCGCGAAGGTCAGCGACAGCAGCATCGATGCGACGAGTTGCCACACCGGTTGCCGCTCGGCGCTGCTGAGCGCCGCGTCCGGGTTCAGCTCGGCGCCGAGCTTCACACCGAAGTAGAGGATCGTCAGCACCCCCACCACGATCCCCACGAACAGGTACATGACCTCCAGCAGCCGCGCGGACGCGGTGATGTAGAACCCGGTCAGCCCGTCCTGCACGCCCGCGACCAGCGCCCGCCCCGGCAGCAGCGCGAACAGCCCGCCGGTGATCACGGCGGAGGCCCGCACGTCCACGTCGGCGAGGGTCAGCGCCACCCCGATCGCGGCCGGCGGCATCGCGGCCACCAGGAACTGGTAGAACTCCGGCAGCCCGCGCCCCGAGCACAGCCACGCCAGCCGGTCGCCGAGCATCGCGCCCAGCGCCGCCGCGACGAAGACGACGAAGTCACCGCCGACCAGGACGGAGGCCGCGCCCGCGAGCAGCCCGCTGGAGCCGGTCAGCACCCAGCCGGGATACGGGTGCCGGTTGCGCCGTATCTCCGCGAGCCGCCGGTACGCCTCCTCCAGCGAGATCGCGGTCTCCGGGTCGCTCAGATCGTCGACCAGCTGGAACACCGCCGCCAGCCGCGTGTAGTCGGTGCCCCGGCGCCGTACGATCCGCGCCGCGGTGACCGGGTCGTCCACGAGCGACGGCTGATGGGTGACCGACAACTGGGTGAAGGTGACGGTCGGCTCGCAGCGGTCGAGGCCGTAGGAGCGGCACACGGCGAACATCGCCGCCTCCACGTCCTCCGCGCCCTCCCCGCCCGCGAGCAGCAGCTCACCGATGCGGAGCGTCAGGTCCAGGACGCGCGGCACGGGCGGCCCCGGCTCGCCCCCCTCGCGCAGCGGCTCCGGCGCCGGCCGCTCGGCGACCGGCATCCGCAGCATCGTGCGCATCCGGTCCTGCCAGGGCACGTCCTTGGCGAGGCTGACGGCCGGTATCCCGCCGGGCGGCGTGAACGCGGGCGGCGCGTCCTTCGCGCTGTAGGTGCGCGGGGTGCTGAACGCGGACCCCTCGTGCTCCCCGGCGGCCGGCCCGTGCGGCTGCGCGAGCCCCGCAGGTATGGCGAACTCGGAGGTCGTCTGCGACTCGGAGTCGCCCACGGCGGGCACATCCAGCCCGGCCGGGATCGCGAACTCCGAGGTCACCGACGACTCGCCGTCGACCACCGGTGTGATGCCCACCGGCACGAAGGCAGTTCTCGACTCGTCCGACACCGGCTTGCGGTCCTCGGGCTCCCTCACTCCGCCGCGCTCCTCGTACGACACCTCCAGTACGCCTCAGTATGCGCATCGGCACGCACCGGTACGCGAACGGGCCGCGCATCCCCGAGGGGACACACGGCCCGTTTCAGCCAAAGCGGAACGAGGGGGTCAGTGACCGCCCTGCTCCTTGAAGCGCTTGTACGACTTCTCGACCTCGGCCTCGGCCTCGGCGCGACCGACCCAGTCGGCGCCCTCGACGGACTTGCCGGGCTCCAGGTCCTTGTAGACCTCGAAGAAGTGCTGGATCTCCAGGCGGTCGAACTCCGACACGTGGTGGATGTCACGCAGGTGCTCCACACGCGGGTCGGTCGCCGGGACGCACAGCAGCTTGTCGTCGCCGCCGGCCTCGTCCGTCATCCGGAACATGCCGATCGCGCGGCACTTGATGAGGCAGCCCGGGAAGGTCGGCTCATCAAGGATGACCAGCGCGTCCAGCGGGTCGCCGTCCTCGCCGAGGGTGTTCTCGACGAAGCCGTAGTCGGTCGGGTAGGCGGTCGAGGTGAAGAGCCGACGGTCCAGGCGGATCCGACCGGTCTCGTGGTCCACCTCGTACTTGTTCCGCGAACCCTTCGGAATCTCGATCGTGACGTCGAACTCCACCGGTGGCTCCTCCATGATCAACACATAGTTCTGGTGGTTAAGTGTCCCTCACGCAGGTGTGTGATCGCGAAAGGGGCTGGTGGTCGTGCCTGAGCCGAAGGTCTGGCGGGCTGCGAGACCGCATGTGGTGCGGGTCGCGCGCGCCGTGAAACCGGGCGCCGTACGCGTCGCGCACGCCGTGAAACCCGGTGTCGTACGAGCCGCGCACGCCGTGAAAACACGCTCTGCGCAGCTCACACGGCACACGGGGAAGCTCACGACCCTCCAGCTCACCGCCGGTGCGGCCACGCTGGGCCTGGTGATCTCGGCCGGATCCGTCGCCATCGCCGGACCCTGGGACTCCTCGGGTCAGCGTACGGCCGAGCGCGACTGGGCAACATCGCGCGAAGGCGAGGGTGGCGCAGATCACGGACGTAATTCCGATACGCCGACCGGTACGTCCGCGGGGGCGCCCAAGCCCGCGCCGAGCGCCCCCAACGTACTCATCGGCCTCGGCGGCGCCACCGGCGCCGGTTCCGCACCCGACACCGAGGCCCTCACCGACGCCCTCGCCCCCTTCCTGAACGCCCCGGCCCTCGGCCCGCGCCGCGCGGCCGCCGTCGTCGACGTGGCGACCGGCAAGCAGCTCTACGGCCGGGAGGCGGGCGACTCGCTGACCCCCGCCTCCACGACGAAGATCGCCACGGCGGCGGCGGTGCTCAGCGCGGCCGGACCCGATCACCGCATCGAGACCCGCACGGTCCTGGACACCGACGCCGAGCAGGTCGTCCTGATCGGCGGCGGCGACCCCACCCTCACCGCCCACAAGGACACGAAGGGCTACGCGAGCCTGCGCACCCTCGCCGACGAGACGGCGGCCGCCCTGGACAAGCGTCACCTGAAGGAGATCACGCTCACCTACGACACCTCCCTCTACAGCGGCCCCGAACTCCACCCCATCGGCAAGAACCCCAACCTCGCCCCCGTGGCCGCCCTCATGGTCGACGAGGCCCGCCTGGACGACTCCGACCGCGGCACCGCCGCCCGCAGCACGGACCCGGCGGCGGACGCGACCGCCACGTTCGCGGCCCTCCTGAAGGACCGAGGCGTCACCGTCAAGTCCAAGGCCCCCGTGAAGGCCCCGAAGGACGCCGAGCAGCTGGCCTCCGTCTCCTCACCGCCCCTCTCGACCCTGGTCGAACGCATGCTCACCAACAGCGACAACGACATCGCCGAGGCCCTGTCCCGCCAGGTGGCGATCGCGACGGGAGAGCAGGCGAGCTTCGAGGGCGGCGCGTCAGCCATCGGCAAGGAACTGAAGAAACTCGAACTCCCCCTGGAAGGCGTTCGGTTCGCCGACGGCAGCGGCCTGAGCCGGGGCGACCAGCTCACCGCCGCCTTCCTCACCACCCTGCTCGCCAGGTCCGCCGCCCCGACCCACCCCGAACTCCGCCCGATCCTCACGGGCCTCCCGGTCGCGGGCTTCACCGGCACCCTCCGCAACCGCTACGCGAGCGACCTCCCCGGCACCGGAGTGGTACGAGCCAAAACCGGCACCCTGACCGGTGTGAACACGCTGGCGGGAACGGTGGTGGACGCGGACGGCCGCCTCCTGTCCTTCGCCTTCATGGCGACGGACACGAAGGACGCGGGGGGAGCGCAGCAAGCCCTGGACGCCGCGGCCTCGGCCTTGGCGGCGTGCGGCTGCCGCTGAGGCCCTGCCGCGTCCTTCGTGTCCGTCACTGGGCTGCGGCGCACCGGAAAGGGGCGCGGGGAACTGCGCGAGCAACTCCGCGCGACCGCCACCCGAACAGGCACGGGGCCCTCACCCGCCTCGCCCCCTGACCTCAGCGGCAGTGCTCCCGTACGGTTGATGACATGACGAGCATCGGTGGTGCCGAAATGGTCGACTGGAATCTCGCCGTGGCAACTGCGACCAGGCTCGTGCGGCCCGGCCCCGAGGTGAGCCGGGACGAGGCGCGGGCCATCGTCGCGGAGCTGCGCCGGCACGCGAAGGCGTCGGAGGAGCACGTCCGCGCGTTCACGCGGATGGGACCCGACGCGGCCGACGACACCCCCGTCCTCGTCGTGGACCGCCCCGGGTGGGTCCGGGCGAACGTCGCCGGGTTCCGGGAGCTCCTCAAGCCGCTGCTGGACAAGATGCAGGAACGTCGCGGCGGCAGCCCGGGCGGCGCCGTGCTCGGCGCGGTCGGCGGCAAGGTCACCGGCGTGGAGCTCGGGATGCTGCTGTCGTTCCTGTCCTCCCGGGTCCTCGGCCAGTACGAGACCTTCGCCCCGGCCACCCGAGAGCTTCCGGCCGGGGACAACGGCGGCGGACGCCTCTTGCTGGTCGCCCCGAACATCGTCCACGTGGAGCGCGAACTCGACGTACAGCCCCATGACTTCCGCCTCTGGGTGTGTCTGCACGAGGAGACCCACCGGACGCAGTTCACGGCCGTGCCCTGGCTGCGTGACCACCTGGAGGGCGAAATCCAGTCGTTCTTGGGGGAGACGGAGGTCGACCCCATGACCGTCCTCGAACGCGTCCGGGAGGCCGCCCAGTCACTCGCGGGTGGTCGGCCCGAGGGAGAGCAGGGCGACGACGGTCACTCGTTCGTGGAGTTGGTACAGACCCCGTCGCAGCGGGAGATCCTCGGCCGGCTGACGGCCGTCATGTCACTCCTGGAGGGACACGCCGACTTCGTGATGGACGGGGTGGGCCCGGCGGTCGTGCCGTCGGTGGCGGAGATCCGCGAGAAGTTCCAGCAGCGACGCGCGAAGGGGGCCTCCCGACTGGACCTCGCCCTGCGCAAGCTGCTGGGTTTGGATGCCAAACTCAGGCAGTACCGTGACGGTGAGCGGTTCGTACGGGCTGTCGTCGAACAGGTCGGCATGGACGGTTTCAACCGGGTGTGGACTTCCCCGAACACCCTGCCGACCAAGGCGGAGATCGCCAAACCGGCGGACTGGGTCGCGCGGGTGCATCGCAAGGCGGAGTCGTGAGCCGCGCGCGAGCGTGGTGAACGAATCCGGCCGACGGCAGGCGAACGCCCCTCCAATCACCCGTCCGAGGGACCGTGAGGCATGGGTAGGCGTGCAATGCTCGGGGAACGGCCCGCTTCTGTCACCATCTACACACTCTGAGTGACCGAGCTCGGGCTCGCCCCCGACAACTTCATGAAGGGAACCGGACATGGGTCCCCACCCCGCGGTCGCGGCGATACGCCTGGCGGTCCGCCGCGTACTCCACGACCTCCTCACCGAACACAGCACCGACACCACCGCCCACGGCACCGCGAACACCCCCCTTCGCGCGCCCGCCCACGCCACCCCGGGCGCCCCCGGCGCTGTCGGCGCACCCCCCGTGCCCGCCCCCGCCGCACCCCCGGCGTACGCGGCGCACGACCCCGCACACGAGCAGCAGTCGCCCCCGCCGCTCGTGCTCGTCGCGTGCTCGGGCGGCGCCGACTCCATGGCGCTCGCCTCCGCCCTCGCCTTCGAAGCCCCCAAACTCGGCATCCGCGCCGGTGGCGTCACCGTCGACCACGGCCTGCAGCCCGGCTCCGACCTGCGCGCCGAGGAAGTCGTGCTGCGCCTGCGCGAACTCGGCCTGGACCCGGTCGAGTCCGCCGCCGTCTCCGTCGGCCGCGACGGCGGCCCCGAGGCCGCAGCCCGCGACGCCCGCTACGCCGCCCTGGACGCCGCACTCGAACGCCACGGTGCCGCCGCGATCCTCCTCGGCCACACCCGCGACGACCAGGCCGAGACCGTCCTCCTCGGCCTCGCCCGCGGCTCCGGCATCCGCTCCCTGTCCGGTATGGCCGCGGTCTCGGGGGCCGACGGCCGCTACCGACGTCCCTTCCTCGCCCTCGACCGGCAGACCGCCCGCAAGGCCTGCATGGTCCAGTCCCTCCCCGTCTGGGACGACCCCCACAACGCCGACCCCGCCTACACCCGCTCCCGGCTCCGCCACGAGGGCCTGCCCGCCCTGGAGAAGGCGCTCGGCAAGGGCGTCGTCGAGGCCCTCGCCCGTACGGCCCAGCTCTCCCGCGACGACGCCGACGCCCTCGACGCCTGGGCCCGCCAGGCCGAGGCCTCCGTGCGCGACGCCGCCGGCCTGCTGGAGTGCGCCAAGCTCTACGCCCTCCCGCCCGCCGTACGCCGCCGCATCCTGCGCCGTGCCGCCATCGAGGCCGGTGCCCCGGCAGGTTCCCTCTTCGCCCGGCACATCGAGGAAGTCGACCGCCTCATCACCGGCTGGCGGGGCCAGGGGGCCATCAATCTCCCCGGCCGAGTCGTCGCCCAGCGGCAGGGTGGCAGACTGGTGATTCGGCAAGGCTGAATCCGGACCCTCCTGAACCGGGCCGCTGACACGGGACGTGAGCGGTCCGAAGGCCGGTGGGACGACCGAAAGTGATGCGGGTGGACGCGAAAGACATGGGTGCCGACCTCAAGCAGGTGCTCATCACCAAAGAAGAGATCGACGCGAAGCTGGCAGAGCTGGCCGCCAAGATCGACGCGGAGTACGAGGGCAAGGACCTGCTCATCGTCGGCGTCCTCAAGGGCGCGGTGATGGTCATGGCCGACCTCGCCCGGGCCCTGTCCACCCCCGTCACCATGGACTGGATGGCGGTGTCCTCCTACGGAGCGGGCACCCAGTCCTCCGGCGTCGTACGGATCCTCAAGGACCTCGACACCGACATCAAGGGCAGGCACGTCCTGATCGTCGAGGACATCATCGACTCCGGTCTGACCCTGTCCTGGCTGATCTCCAACCTCGGCTCCCGCGAGCCCGCCTCCCTCAAGGTGTGCACGCTGCTGCGCAAGCCCGACGCCGCCAAGGTCTCCATCGACGTGGAGTGGGTCGGCTTCGACATCCCCAACGAATTCGTCGTCGGCTACGGCCTCGACTACGCGGAGAAGTACCGCAACCTCCCGTTCGTGGGTACGCTCGCGCCTCACGTCTACGGCGGCTGACACAGTCTCTGTAAGACGTTCGGGAACCCCAGCGGGTTTCGCGCCGTTGGAGCAGGCGTGGACGGGATTGGCAGCAGTCCCCTGCGGCTTCGGGTGACAATGCTGGGGTACCGTCCGAAGAACAGTCTTTATCAAACTCACTATGGCAGGAGGGACGGGGCGGCACCGCTCCGTGTGGATGGACGTGAAGCGATACTTCCGTGGGCCGGTCATGTGGATCGTGCTGGCCGTCCTTGCCGTGGTCGTGTTGATGCAGGTCGTCGGCTCGTCCGGCGGCTACAAGACGGTGGACACGGGCCAGGTCGTCCAGGCGATCAACGAGAACAAGGTCCAAGAGGCCAAACTCACTACGGGCGAAGAGCAGCTCATCAAGGCTCAGCTCAAAAAGGGTGAGGAGATCGAGGGCAGCTCGAAGATTCAGGCGAGCTACATCGGCGACCAGGGTGTGACCCTCGCCGCCACCCTCCAGGACAAGTACCAGAACAAGCAGATCCCCGACGGCTACACGGTCTCCCCGACCAAGCAGAACGCTTTCGTCGGCATCCTGCTGTCCCTGCTCCCCTTCGTCCTCATCGTCGTGGTCTTCCTGTTCCTGATGAACCAGATGCAGGGCGGCGGCTCCCGAGTCATGAACTTCGGGAAGTCCAAGGCCAAGCTCATCACCAAGGACACCCCGAAGACGACGTTCGCTGACGTGGCGGGCGCGGACGAGGCCGTCGAGGAGCTCCACGAGATCAAGGAGTTCCTCCAGGAGCCGGCCAAGTTCCAGGCCGTCGGCGCCAAGATCCCCAAGGGTGTGCTGCTCTACGGCCCGCCCGGTACGGGCAAGACGCTGCTCGCGCGTGCCGTGGCCGGCGAGGCGGGCGTCCCCTTCTACTCGATCTCCGGTTCCGACTTCGTCGAGATGTTCGTCGGTGTCGGTGCCTCCCGGGTCCGTGACCTGTTCGAGCAGGCCAAGGCGAACGCCCCGGCGATCGTCTTCGTCGACGAGATCGACGCGGTCGGCCGCCACCGCGGCGCCGGCCTCGGCGGTGGTCACGACGAGCGCGAGCAGACGCTGAACCAGCTGCTCGTCGAGATGGACGGCTTCGACGTCAAGGGCGGTGTGATTCTCATCGCCGCGACGAACCGGCCGGACATCCTCGACCCGGCGCTGCTGCGCCCGGGCCGCTTCGACCGGCAGATCGCCGTCGACCGCCCGGACATGCAGGGCCGTCTGGAGATCCTCAAGGTCCACCAGAAGGGCAAGCCGGTCGCGCCCGACGTCGACCTGGGCGCCGTCGCCCGCCGCACCCCCGGTATGACGGGTGCCGATCTGTCCAACGTCCTGAACGAGGCCGCGCTCCTGACGGCCCGTAGCGACAAGAAACTGATCGACAACCACATGCTGGACGAGGCGATCGACCGCGTGATCGCGGGCCCGCAGAAGCGGACCCGGATCATGTCGGACAAGGAGAAGAAGATCACCGCGTACCACGAGGGCGGTCACGCCCTGGTCGCGGCGGCCTCGCCGAACTCCGACCCGGTCCACAAGATCACGATCCTGTCCCGAGGCCGCGCCCTCGGCTACACGATGGTCCTGCCGGACGAGGACAAGTACTCGACCACCCGCAACGAGATGCTCGACCAGCTCGGCTACATGCTGGGTGGCCGCGCCGCCGAGGAACTGGTCTTCCACGACCCGACCACCGGTGCCGCGAACGACATCGAGAAGGCCACCAGCCTGGCCCGCGCGATGGTCACGCAGTACGGCATGACCGAGCGTCTCGGCGCCATCAAGTTCGGCGGCGACAACACCGAGCCGTTCCTCGGACGTGAGATGGCCCACCAGCGCGACTACTCGGAAGAGGTCGCCGCGCTGGTCGACGAAGAGGTCAAGAAGCTCATCGAGAACGCGCACAACGAGGCCTGGGAGATCCTGGTCGAGAACCGCGACGTCCTCGACAACCTGGTGCTTCAGCTGCTGGAGAAGGAGACGCTGGGCAAGGAGGAGATCGCCGAGATCTTCGCCTCCATCGTCAAGCGTCCCCCCCGGCCCGCCTGGACCGGCTCCTCCCGCCGCACCCCCTCCACCCGCCCGCCGGTGCTCTCCCCCAGGGAGCTCGCACTGACGAACGGCACCAACGGCGCGGCCCCGGCGATCACCGCCAAGGCCGCGGTGGAGGCCACACCGGAGGAGAGCCCCGAGAGCTGATCAGAGCTCCCGGAAGCCTCACTTTGGCCCGGAATGGATGCCGCGCCCCCCAGGTTCTAGCCTGGGGGGCGCGGCATTTTCGTATGCCCATATGTGAGACGCGTAATCCCTATGTGTCGCAGGCCCAGGAACGAGGCACCACATGATCGACCCCGTGACGTTGGACGGCGAGGGCAGCATCGGCGAGTTCGACGAGAAACGTGCCGAGAACGCCGTACGAGAACTGCTGATCGCGGTCGGAGAGGACCCGGACCGAGAGGGCCTCAGGGAGACGCCGACGCGGGTGGCCCGGGCGTATCGGGAGCTTCTGGCGGGGCTCACGCAGGAGCCCGAGGACGTTCTGACGACGACGTTCGATCTGGGACACGACGAGATGGTCCTGGTGAAGGACATTGAGATCGTAAGCCTGTGTGAACATCATTTGCTCCCGTTTCATGGCGTAGCGCATGTTGGTTACATTCCGGCTGAAACGGGCAAGATTACCGGCTTGTCGAAGCTGGCTCGGCTTGTTGACGTGTTCGCCCGGCGGCCGCAGGTGCAGGAACGACTCACCACACAGATCGCGGACTCGCTCATGCGGATCCTCGAGGCGCGTGGCGCGATCGTCGTCATCGAGGCCGAGCACATGTGCATGTCGGTGCGGGGCATTCGCAAGCCGGGCGCCAAGACGACGACGTCGGCCGTGCGGGGTCAGCTTCGGGACGCCACGACCCGTGCCGAGGCGATGAGCCTGATACTGGCGCGCTGAGACGATTGTCGGCAAGCAGAACCCAGGCCTCCTCGGCAACGGCCACCTGGTCCGGCAGCCCGGGAGACCCCTACGCCGCCCGCGCCGCGCCCCCGTTGGTGTCGTCGTCCTCGGGCAGCTTGCACACGCGCTCCAGGAAGAAGGCGGCCGCTATGACGGCGATGCCCGCGAGGACCGAGAATCCGGCGTAGATGGCCTGATCCCGGCGGGGCGGCACATCCAGGTACTCCAGCAGGAAGACGCCCGTGCCGCCGTACATACCGGCCACCAGGGCCGCGACCAGGGCGCTGGCCTGGCCGAAGACGACCGCTCGGGCCGCCATCAGCGGGTCGACCCCCTTGGCGTCGGGCTGCCGCTCCCGCTGGGCCTTGAGCCGGGAGCGCAGCGAGAGCGCCGTGGCCGTGAGGACGGCGGCGATCAGGGCGAGGACGATGGGCGCGGCCAGCGGGACGCTGGGCAGGGTGCCCACCGAATACCACAGGCGGGCCCCCGCCCACGACAGCACTCCGGCCACGACGAACACCGCTGCCAGCGTCCTGATGCGCAGCTCTTTCACGATGCCCCTTCGACGAGCCGGTGGTCCGTACGGGTCGGGTGCCGGGCCGAAGCGGTGATCCGGCGGTTCCGGGGGCGACCCCGGATGATCCCGACCCGGTAGACCTTAACGACTACTCGGGCAGCTGGAGTTCCAGGTCGGCGCGGGGCGACACGCCTTCCCGGGTGACGGTGGCGAGAAGTCGCCCGACCGGGCCGCGGCCGGGGAGCTGGGCCTCCGGGTCCACGTCGTGCCAGGGCGCGAGGACGAACGCCCTTTCGTGGGCGCGCGGGTGGGGCAGCGTGAGCACCGGATCGTCGGAGACCACGTCGGCGTACGCGACGATGTCCACGTCGAGCGTGCGCGGCCCCCAGTGCTCCGCGCGGACGCGGTGGAAGGCCTCCTCGACGGCCTGGGCCCGCTCCAGCAGGGACGACGGGGGCAGGGTGGTCTTGAGGACGACTACCGCGTTGAAGTAGCTCGGCTGGCTGCCGGGCGCCACGCCCCACGGCTCCGTCTCGTACACCGGCGAGACGGCCTTGATGCGGACGCCCGGGGTGTCCTCCAGCGCGTCGATGGCGCCCTGGAGGTTGTCCAGGCGGTTGCCGAGGTTCGAGCCCAGGGAGATCACGGCCCACCGGGGGTTGTGCAGGGTGGTGTCGGCGGCGTCGACCTTCTCCACGACGGAGGCGGGCACCGGCTGTACGGTCGGGTCGCTCTGACCCTCGGTGAAGAACGCGGTCATACTCGGCTCCGGGTGATGGTGACGGTCACGTCGTCGAAGGGGACCGTGATCGGCGCGTTCGGCTTGTGGACGCCGACCTCGACCTCCAGCACCCCGTCGTGTCGCAGACACGCCTGGGCGATGCGCTCGGCGAGCGTCTCGATGAGGTTCACCGGCTCGCCCTCGACGATCCCCACGACCTCCTCCGCGACGATCCCGTAGTGGACGGTCTTCGCCAGGTCGTCGTCGGCCGCGGCCGGTCGGGTGTCCAGGCCCAGCGTGAGATCCACGACGAAGGTCTGGCCCTCCTCGCGCTCGTGCTGGAACACACCGTGGTACCCACGGGCCCTCAGGCCGCGCAGCGCGACACGATCCACGCGAATCACTCCTGCAATCGTCGGTGACGGCCCATGCCCGCCGTACGCGGACGGCACACCGGCCACTGTCGAATCTACCTGCGAGCACGGACAGCACCCGCCCCTGGAGGCCCGGGTCGACCGCCGTACAGACAGGGTTCACCGAACGTTTCCCCCGGGGAACGCGGCGGCTCACGGGTGGGAAGCCGCGCATACCCCGTGCCCGTGATTCCAACCACTCAGGAAGGCGTGTCGTCGCCGTCGTCGTCATCGGATTCGGTCAGTACGGGGGAGCCGTGGTGCGACCACAGCTTCCAGCCGTCCGCCGTCCGCCGGAACACGTTCGTGGCGACGACCAACTGCCCGACCAGCGGCCCCAGCTCGTCGCTGCCGTCCGGCGCCGGACCCCCGCTGAGGATGTTCTCGGTGCAGGTGACCAGGGCCGTGTCCCCGGTGACGGACACATGCACATCGGTGAGGAAGAACTGGATGTACTCCGTGTTCGCCATGATCAGCGCGTACGACCGCAGCACCTCGCCGCGCCCGGTGAGCACCGGCCAGCCGGGGTGCACGCAGGAGATCACGCCGGCGTCGGCCGGGTCGTGGTACTCCTCGTCGACGCCCAGGTCGGCCGGGGTCAGCCAGAGCGAGGAGAGCGTGTCGAAGTCGCCCTGTTCCATCGCCTCGTAGAAGGCGGTGTTGGCGAGTTCGACCTGTTCGACGTCCGTGTGGGCCGTGCTCACCGCGCGCGAGCCCCTTCGATCGCCCGGGTCACGCGTACCGCGTCGGCGGTGGCGCGCACCTCGTGCACCCGGACCGCCCAGGCGCCCTGCTGGGCCGCGAGGGCCGACACGGCGGCGGTGGCGGCGTCGCGCTCCCGCGCGGGCGGCGGAGCGCCCTCCGGGCCGGCCAGGACCCGGCCGAGGAACCGCTTGCGGGAGGCGGCGACCAGCAGCGGATGTCCGAGCCCGCGCAGCCGGTCGAGGTGGGCGAGGAGGACGAGGTCGTGCTCGGCCTCCTTGGAGAAGCCGAGACCGGGGTCGACGACGATCCGGTCGGCGGCGACACCGCCCTCCAGAACGGCCTCCACGCGCGCGTGCAGCTCGCTGACGACCTCGGAGACCACGTCCTCGTAGACGCCCCTGACGTTGCCTCCTTCCAGGAAGCCGCGCCAGTGCATGACGATGAAGGGGGCGCCCGAGTCGGCGACCACCGGGATCATCGCTGGGTCGGCGAGACCGCCGCTGACGTCGTTGACGAGGGCCGCGCCCGCGGCGAGGGCCTGCTCGGCGACGGAGGCGCGCATGGTGTCGACGGAGACGGTCACGCCCTCGGAGGCCAGGCCCCGCACGACGGGGACGACCCGCCTGAGTTCCTCCGCCTCGTCGACCCGGGTCGCTCCGGGGCGCGTCGACTCACCGCCGACGTCCACCAGGTCGGCGCCCTCGCCGACCAGTTCCAGTCCGTGCTTGACGGCCGCGGTGGTGTCGAACCAGCGGCCGCCGTCGGAGAACGAGTCCGGGGTGACATTGACGACGCCCATGACCGCGCAACGGTCCCACAGGGGCATTCCGGCCACGTGGCCGCGCCGGTTCTGCATGCTCATGCGTCAAGCCTAGGCCCCCGGTGGTGCAGGCCGTGGTCCGTAGTCGGGTGAGGAAGCCGGTACGGCTCGTCAATGGCGGACCCACCGCCAGTGGCGCGGCCCCCGCTCAGGCCGCTCGTACGCCTCTCTTGCTCATGTCGTGCTGTTCCGCCCTCGCGTGTGCGCACGGGGACGGGGTCGCCGAGCGGCGGCGGAGGAAGCGGGGGAGGGCGGGGTTGACGAAGCCCTCGGCCTGCATGGCCGCCAGGCCGATCCGGGGGAGGTCGCGGGAGGCGGCGTAGACGACGAAGCGGGGCTCCCAGCGCGGGCGGAACTTGGCGTTGAACTTGTACAGCGACTCGATCTGGAACCAGCGGGAGAGGAACACCAGCAGGCCCCGCCAGGCGCGCAGCACCGGCCCGGCACCGATCTTCTCGCCGCGGGCCAGGGCCGAGCGGAACATGGCGAAGTTCAGGGAGACCTGCTTGATGTCCAGGCGTGGGGCCGCCTGGAGCGCGGCGACGATGAGCAGTTCGTTCATGCCGGGGTCCGCCGAGCGGTCGCGGCGCATCAGGTCAAGGGAGACGCCGTCGGGCCCCCATGGGACGAAGTGGAGGACCGCCTTCAGGTCCCCGTAGGGGCCGGGTACCTCGTCCACCCACCCGTCTCCCACCGCCGCCCTACCCGAGGCGCTTCGCGCCGCCCCTTCGATTCTGTGGGCCGTGGCGATGAGGCAGTCCCCGTCGGCCGGGTCGCCGATGCGGCCGAGCGCCATGGAGAAGCCGCGCTCGGTGTCGGTGCCGCGCCAGTCCTCGGCGGCGCGGCGGATCCGGTCGAGCTCCGCCTCGCCGAGGTCACGGGCTCGCCGTACCCGGGTTTCGTATCCGAGCCGTTCGATGCGCTTCACCATTTGACGCACGTTGCGCATCGAGCGCCCGGCGAGGGAGAAATCCGCGACGTCCACCACCGCCTCGTCGCCCAGTTCGAGGGCGTCGAGGCCGGTCTCGCGGGTCCACACCTCGGCGCCCGTCTCCGAGCAGCCCATGACGGCCGGTGTCCAGGAGTGGGCCGTCGCCTCGTCCATGAAGCGCTCGATCGCGCCGGGCCAGGCCTCGACGTCGCCGATCGGGTCGCCGCTGGCGAGCATCACGCCGTGCACCACGCGGTACGTCACCGCCGCCTTGCCGCTCGGCGAGAACACGACCGCCTTGTCGCGGCGGAGCGCGAAGTGGCCGAGCGAGTCACGGCCGCCGTGCTTGGCCAGCAGGGCGCGCAGCCGGACCTCGTCGTCGGCGGTGAGCCGGGCCGCCGGGTGCTCGGGGCGGAAGGCCAGGTAGATCGTGGTGATGGCGGTCAGCAGGCCGAGGGCGCCCAGGGAGAAGGCCACCGTCCAGGAGGTGTCGCCGGTGTAGTCGACCGGGCCCTCGAAGCCGAACAGACCGTAGATCACGTGCTCCAGACGGTCGGCGAGGCTCGGGCTGCCGACCATGCGCCGGGGGTGCGCGCTCACGACGAGCAGACCGAGGCCGATCGAACCGGCGCCCATCAGCATGAAGTTGGCGAGCGCCCGCCAGCGGCTGTACGGGTCGGGCAGGGCGCGGAACTCGTCGCGGTGGCGCAGCAGCGGGACGAGCAGCGCCAGCGAGATCAGGACGCCGACGAGCGAGTGACGGTACGTGAACTGGGCGATCGCTCCCGCCGGGAGGAGGACCACGGCCGCCCGCCAGGCCCGCCGTTTTCGCCGGCGCAGGCCATGGGCGAGCAGGAGCAGCAGCACGCCGGTGCTCAGCGAGAGGGCCGCGGCGAACGGGCCCAGCGCGCCGGGCAGCACCTCGGCCAGGGTGTGCATACGGCTGTACCGGAAGCGCGGGAACACCCCCGCGGCGATGTCGAGGAGCCCGACGAGCGTGCAGGCTCTGGCGACCCAGGCGGGGACGGCCTCCGCGCGCGGACCGCGCAGCACCTCACGCGCCTTGCTCGGCCTCCTCACCGTGCTCGCTGTTCGCGCCTCGCCCGATCGGAGCGGAACCCCGCCCGACATTTCCCCATCTGTCCTGACAGACATCGCATCCCATAGTTCCGCGAGAGACCTTGGATCCGGTGCCTTTCCGGCATCCGGCGACATTGCGCCCTCTAGGACGGTGTCTCGGGGAGAGAGGTTCACTCCCCAAGGGAAAGCCGGTTCAAAGCCAAGGAAAAGAATCGGTTTTAGGCACAGGAAAGGTCGGCGGGAGTCACCCGATGGGTCTCACGAGCAACACGTTGTTGGTGGTGGCGGTCGCGGTCGCCGTACTGCTGTTCGTCGGTACGGTCTGGCTGTGGCCGCGGCTGGCACGCCGTCGCTGGCGGACGGTCGGCGCCCGGATCGGGGTGCTGCTGGCGACCCAGGTGGCCGTCTTCGCGTCGATCGGCCTCGCCGCCAACCAGGCCTTCGGTTTCTACGCCAGCTGGGCCGACCTCCTCGGCCAGGAGACCAGCCAGGGAGTGGTCGTCGACCACGACGGCATCCGCGGCGGCGGAGGTCCGCTCCGGGTCGTCGACACCCGGCAGATGGACGTGGCGGGCGGTTCCCGGAGCCAACTCGGCGGCCAGATACAGAAGGTGGTGATCGTCGGCCGTACGACCGGGATCGCCGGCCCGGCGTATGTGTATCTGCCGCCGGAGTACTTCCAGCCCCGGTACCGGACGCGGACGTTCCCGGCCGTCGTCGTGCTCACCGGTTATCCGGGCACCGCCGAGGCACTCATCAAGGGGCTGCGCTATCCGCAGACGGCCCACCAGCTGGCCGGCGAAGGCAGGGCCCAGCCGATGATTCTGGTCATGATGCGGCCGACCGTGGCGCCGCCGCGCGACACCGAGTGCGTGGACGTCCCGGGCGGGCCGCAGACCGAGTCGTTCTTCGCCGAGGACCTTCCGGACGCCGTGGGCCACCACTACAGGGTCGGGAGGAAACCCGGCAGTTGGGGCGTCGTCGGCGACTCCACCGGCGGCTACTGCGCGCTGAAACTCGCCGTCCACCACCCCGAGGTGTACGCCGCCGGGGCCGGCCTCTCGCCGTACTACAAGGCGCCGATCGACCCGACGACGGGAGATCTCTTCCAGGGGAACAAGACGCTGCGGAACGAGGCGGACCTCTTCTGGTACCTCGGGAACCGGCCCGCGCCCGACACCTCACTGCTGGTCAGCAGCAGCAAGCAGGGGGAGAGCGACTACCGGGCCACGCTCGACTTCATCAAGCTCGTGAAGTCCAGGCAGCCGACGCGGATCTCGTCCATCGTCCTCGACAGCGGCGGACACAACTTCAACACCTGGCGGCGGGAGATCCCGGCGACCCTGCAGTGGATCAGTGGAAGGCTGAGCGATCGGTGACCGGTTCTGAGGTTTGAACCGGTGACGGCCACTTAATGTGCGCGGCCGGTGAGGAATTCCGAAGGCGTTCGCGATGGTCCCGCAATTCGCCGGATGCCCGGCGAGGAGGGTTATAAGAGGCCGATGTGGCCTGGGAGTATCTTGATTCGGCGGAGCCGATCAAGGAGCGGTGTCGGCGGTGGACACCCGAAGCCGTGTGCGGGCTGGGGAACGGCTGAGTTTTTACCGCCCGGGGCACCATCATTCGCGTACGCGCGGTAAGTTTCTGGCCATGCCACGTGGACGTCACCGCCATTCTCCGCCTCTGCACAGGCTGCTGCCCCCCACGGCGATCGCAGGCGTCTCCCTCGTCTGCGCCCTCACCCCCTGGGTGTTCGAGCAGCCCTCGGTACTCCGGGTCTCCGCCGCCGTCGCGGCGGCGACCGCGGCCGTGGGTGCGGCCGTCATGCGTCGTTGGGACGTCGAGGCGGGCAAGCGTGTCGCCGACCTCACGCGCGCGCGGGCGAGCGACGAATGGCGTCACGAGGAGCGGGTCGCCGAACTGGAGACCGACCTGGAGGAGTCGCGCGAGCTGCGCACCAAGCTGGAGCACAAGCTGCGCGCCAAGCGGGCCGAGCTGGCGAACCTGCGCAACGAACACGCCGCCCTGCTGCGCCGGTACGCCACGGCGGAGACCGAGCGCGCGAGCGCCCTGGAGGGCCGCCGTCTGCTGGAGATAGAGACGACGGTTCCGGAGGAGGGGCAGAGCCAGGGGCAGGGTGGTGCGCGGGCGCTGTCCACCGGCGACGCGCCTACCGCCGCGGCTCAGGCCTCGCCGGTGGCACCGCAGGGGTTGCCGGCGAAGGGGGCGCCTCGGGTGTCCCGGGATCGCGCGGACGATGACGTGGTCGACGGGTCCGACGAGGCTGTGGCTGCCTCTTCGGAGTCGGCGTCGGCGTCGGCGGAGAAGGACGGCTCCGAGGCGAACCGGTCGGTTCCCTCCGTGTTTTCCCCGGCCGGGTCCGCGCTGTTCCTGCGTGCCAACTCGGCGTTGGACCGGATCATCACACGGCGGGGGGCCGTGGAGGAGCACTCGGAGTCCGGCGTCGAGGCCGAGGTCGAGGCCGAGGCCGAGACGGACGTTGTCGTCGAGGCCGTCGAGGCCGTCGAGGCCGTCGAGGTCGCCGAGGTCGAGGAGAGCGCGCCCGAGGCCGTGGAGGGCGAGTCCGAGGACGAGTCCGGCAAGGAAAAGTCGTCCAAGGGCGGCTCCGCCGAGGACCGTTCGCCGAAGGGGGACCCGGACGGTCCGACCGGCGGCGGCTCCCGTCAGGTCCTTCCCGAGGAGGGCGAGGGCGAGGCGGTTCCGGTCGTCACCGCCGAGGAGGACGACCCGGCGGGGAAGCCCGGGGCGGCTGACGGGCATGAGCACGCGGTCGCCGAGCCGACACCCGCGCCCGTGGAGCCCGTTCCGGCACAGTCGGCGCTGCCCGTGCTGTCGTCCGGGCGGCCGGAGGGGCACTTCACCGTGCCGACCGCCGTGGCCTACGTTCCGGCCGCGCCGCAGCGCCGGCCGGCCGTCGAGGGAGGGTTCGACTTCTTCGGTACGCAGAAGGAGGCGGACACCTTCGAGGCCGTGCAGAACGAGGACCTCGCCGATGTGGTCGGCCAGGAGGCGCTCGCGCTGCACAAGGCAGAGTCGGAGGGGCGGTTCAAGCCGATCGACGAGGCGTCGCGGGGGATCGGACAGGTGATCGACCTGACGGCCCATGACGAGACCGAGCAGATCGATCTGCAGGGATTGCGCACGGCGGCCTCCTGACAGCCGGTCCCGGCTGTCAGGAGGCCGGTCGTGCCGCCGGGGGCGGCACGCGTCCTCGAGGGAAGCGTCCTCAAAGGAAGCGTCTTCAAGGGAAGACGAGAGCTAGGCCATCCACCGGTCCGGCCGCGCCTCCCTGCGCCCCGTTCGTGACCGTTCCGCCTGCGCCCGCAGCAGTTCCGCCGCCTCCGCGGCATCGCGCAGGCGGGCCGTCACCGTCTTGTTGGCGCCCGTGTCGACGTGCACGTCGGCCACGCCCTTGAACCGTGCCCACGGCCCCTGCACCAGCCGTACGCTCTGGACCTTCGCGTGCGGTACGAGGTCCAGACGGCGGCGCAGCAACCCGTGCCGGGCGGCGAACACGGTGTCGGTGACGGCGAGGCCGTACCCCTTCCACCACAGCGGCACGCACCACGCGGCCCGGCGCGGCGGCCGTACCAGCGCGGACGGGTCCGGGACCGTCGCCCCGGGCAGCACCCGGGCGATCACCGACTCGGCCACCTCGCGCGGTGCGACCGGTACGAGCACGGAGTTGGAGGAGCCCGCCACGTCCAGCTCCACGCGCACCCAGCCGCGGCGGCGCCACAGCAGCGGTTCGACGATCCGCACGGTCTGCACACGGCCCGGCGGCACCGTCTCGTGCGTCCGGTCGAGGAGGCCGCGGTCGATGCGGAGGCCGTCCGGCGACTCGCCCACCGTCCAGTCGTACTCCCCGACGAACCGCCCCACACTGCTCGCCCCGGCCGCGCCGAGCAGCGGCAGCGCCGTCGCGAGGACCGTCCAAACGCTCTCCGTCGCGAACCAGAGGACCGAGGGGACCACGACCGCGGCCACCAGCGTGCCCCAGGTGGCGCCCGTCAGCAGCAGTGACACCGCCAGGACGCCCGCCGGGAGCTTCAGCAACTGCCGTACCGGCGCCTCGCCGACCTCGCCGGCGGTCTCGGGGGCGAAACCGGCCGCGCGGGCGAGGAGTTCGGCGCGCAGGGCCTGGGCGTGGGCCTCGCCCAGATAGGCCAGTTCGTCCTTCTTGTCCGTGCCGACGACGTCGAGTTTGAGCTTGGCGACGCCGGCGATCCGGGCCAGGAGCGGCCGGGTGATGTCGATGGCCTGGATGCGTTCCAGCCGGATGTGCGCGGTGCGCCGGAACAACAGGCCGGTACGGATGCGCAGTTCGCTGTCGGTCACCGCGAAGTGGGTGAACCACCACGTCAGGAAGCCGTACAGCGCGGCGGCCGGGATGAGGACGGCGAGCCCGACGAGCAGCATCGTCGTGGTCAGTTTGGTGAGCTGGCGCTGCGCCCCGTCCGGGTCGTGCACGGCCCAGCCGATGATCACGGCGATCGGCGCCCAGGCCCGCCGCAGCGGGGTGATGGGATGCAGCCGGTGTTCGGTCACCGGCCGCATCTCGCGTACTGCCTCGTCGGCGTCGTGGGCGGTCACAGCCCCGCCGATCGGGCCTGGCCCAGCTCGGTCAGCCGGTCGCGCAATCGTTCCGCCTCCGCCGGTTCGAGGCCCGGGATGCAGGCGTCCGTGGCGGCCGCAGCCGTGTGCAGCTGCACACTCGCCAGCCCGAAGTGCCGCTCGACCGGTCCGGACGTCACCTCCACCAGCTGCATCCGCCCGTACGGCACGACGGTCTCCTCGCGCCACAGCACACCCCGGCTGATCAGCAGGTCGTCGGCGCGTTCGGCATACCGCCAGGAACGCCAGTTGCGGCCCAGCATCGACCAGCCCCACAGCAGCAGCCCCAGCGGCAGCAGCGCGAAGGCCGCCCAGACCGGGCCGGCGAGCAGACCCAGCAACAGGCCCGTACCGACGGCGATCGCCCCCACCCACACCACCAGCAACAGCCGCCTCATACGCAGCAGCCCGGGCGGCAGCCCGGTCCAGACCGGCTCGTCGCCCACATGTCCGGTGCCGTCTTCCAAGGTCCCCGTCTCCATTCCGCCAGCGTACGTACGAGAGACTGTGCCCATGACTCCCACGACGGAGACCAGAGAGACGACGGTCGGTGTCGGCGGCGCCGCCGAGAGCACCGACATGGTGCTCAACATCGGACCGCAGCACCCGTCCACGCACGGCGTGCTGCGCCTCCGGCTCGTCCTGGACGGCGAGCGGATCACGCACGCGGAGCCGGTGATCGGCTATATGCACCGGGGCGCGGAGAAGCTCTTCGAGGCGCGCGACTACCGGCAGATCATCATGCTCGCCAACCGCCACGACTGGCTCTCCGCCTTCTCGAACGAGCTGGGCGTCGTCCTCGCGGTCGAACGCATGCTCGGCATGGAGGTGCCCGAGCGCGCGGTGTGGATGCGCACACTGCTCGCCGAGTTGAACCGGGTGCTCAACCACCTGATGTTCCTCGGCTCGTACCCCCTGGAGCTGGGCGGTATCACCCCGGTCTTCTACGCCTTCCGGGAGCGCGAGGAGCTCCAGAACGTCATGGAGGAGATCTCCGGCGGGCGTATGCACTACATGTTCAACCGCGTCGGCGGCCTGAAGGAGGACCTCCCGGCGGGCTGGGCCACGCGCGCGCGCGGCGCCGTCGCCGACGTCCGCTCCCGCATGGGCGTCTTCGACGACCTCGTCCTCGGCAACGAGATCTTCCGGGGCCGCACGCGCGACGTGGGCGTCCTCACGCCGGAGGCCGTCCACGCGTACGGGGTGAGCGGGCCGATCGCCCGCGCCTCCGGCGTCGACTTCGACCTGCGGCGCGACGAGCCGTACCTGGCGTACGGGGAGCTGCAGGACGTCCTCAGGGTGGTCACCCGGGAGGAGGGCGACTGCCTGGCCCGCTTCGAGTGCCTCCTGGAACAGACGCACATCGCGCTCGACCTCGCGGACGCCTGCCTGGACCGGCTCGCCGAGCTGCCGCCCGGCCCGATCAACCAGCGCCTCCCGAAGGTCCTGAAGGCCCCCGAGGGCCACACGTACGCGTGGACCGAGAACCCGCTCGGCATCAACGGCTACTACCTCGTCAGCAAGGGCGAGAAGACCCCGTACCGCCTGAAGCTGCGCTCGGCCTCGTACAACAACATCCAGGCGCTGACCGAGCTGCTGCCGGGCACGCTGGTGGCGGACATGGTGGCCATTCTGGGGTCGCTGTTCTTCGTGGTCGGGGACATCGACAAGTAGGTCCGGAAAACAAACTGCCAGGCGAGTGACCCGTCCGGAATTCCAGTGGACGGGCCGGCTCGGGCCGGGAGCGGGTCAGGAACTCCGACCGATGGTCCTGCTCGGGCCAGGAGCGGGTCCGGAATTTCAACCGGCGAGCCGGCTCAGGCGAGGAGCGGGTCCGGAATTCCAACCGGCTGGATCAGCCAGCCGAAGTCGCCCAGCCCGCCCGGCGCGGTCAGCTCGGCAGCCTCGCCCGCGCCCGCGAGGGCCCGTACGTACGCGGTGGGGTCGGTGGTGGCCAGGGACAGCGGTGGACGTCCGCCCGTCACCCCGAGGGCGCGCAACGCGTCCCGCTGGGTCAGCAGGCGGGCCCCCGGCAGTGCGCAGGCGTCCAGCGCCACATGCGCGGTGAGGTCGCACGAGCCATCCGGGACCGGTGCCGTCTCCCGGCCCTCCCGGAAGCCGGTGAGCGTCCCGAAGGGCGGCCGGGCCCCCGCCAGGTGGGCGTAGTCGACGGCGACGGCGAGGCCCCGCCCGACGCCCGCGACGGCCCCCGCCCAGGCCCGGTCCCTGGGCAGCCCGATCTCGGCGCGCAGCCCCTCCTCCGGGGCGAGCGGCCACCACCGGGCGAGCCACTCCGCCTCCGCCCCGCCGACGGGCTCCCCGAGCCGCTCGGTCCCGTCCGGTCGTACCAGTACCAGCCGGGGCACGCCCTCGGGGTCCACCTCGGCGACCTCCACGGGCACGTTGTCCAGCCACTCGTTGGCGAACAGCAGCCCGGTGATCCCCTTCGGGGGCTCGGCGAGCCACTCGACACGCGGATCGAGGCCGGACGGCCGCCCGGCGACCTCGACGGCGTACCCACGCGCGCGTGCGGCCGTTCCGGCGGGCAGCGCCCCCAGCACCGCCGTCACCAACTCCCCGCGCCCGGCACCCATGTCCACGACGTCCAGCTCGGCGGGACGGCCCAGCGCCTCGTCGACCAGGCAGAGCAGCCCGGCCACGGCGTGCGCGAAGAGGGGGGAGGCGTGCACGGAGGTACGGAAGTGCCCGGCGGGCCCTTCGGGGCGCCGGTAGAACCCGTCGGGACCGTAGAGGGCCTCTTCGATCGCCCCCCGCCAAGGCCGCGCCCCGTCAGGGGCGTGGGGAACAGCGCGATCAACCACATCGCGCCCGCAGTCGCCGGACAACACACACTCCCGAGCTCATGGGCGATCCGTCATCTCCCTCACACCGCAGGCTAAGCGGAACGGACAACACGTCCTCCACCTTGGGGAGTACGTGGCCCGGTCACGGATCGACCCTCCGGTTGACCCCGCACACCGGACGCTTCCCTACGCTGGGTTACGTGCAGCGCCTCTATGACTTCCTCCGCAGGCACCCGACATGGGTCGACGGCTTCTGGGCCCTCGTCCTGCTCGGGATCTCCGTGGTCGGCGGATCCCTCGACCGGAACTACGAGGGGAACGACAACGAGGCCGCCTTCCTGGCGATCACGCTGCTGCTCTGCCTTGTGATCGCCCTGCGGCGCCGTATGCCGGAGGCGATGCTGGTGCTGGCCGCCGCGGCGGGCTTCACGCAGCTGATCCTCGACGTGCCGAGAATGCCGGCCGACTTCGCGATGCTGGTGATCATCTACACCGTCGCGGCGAACGGTGCCCGCTGGGCCTCCTGGTTCGCCCTGGCCGGCGGCCTCTGCGCGTCGCCGCTGGCACAGCTGCGCTGGTCCGAGCAGCAGACGGGCATGCTGGGCAACGCGGTGCTCGGGGTGATTCTGACCGTGCCGTTCGCCCTCGCCTGGGTCCTCGGCGACTCGCTGCGCACCCGCCGCGCCTACTTCGCCCAGCTGGAGGAGCGCGCCGCCCGCCTGGAGAGGGAGCGCGAGGCGCAGGCCAAGGTCGCGGTCGCCGCCGAGCGCGCCCGGATCGCCCGGGAGCTGCACGACGTCGTCGCCCACAACGTCTCCGTGATGGTCGTCCAGGCCGACGGCGCCGCGTACGTCCTCGACGCCGCCCCCGACCAGGCGAAGAAGGCCCTGGAGACCATCTCCTCCACCGGCCGCCAGGCCCTCGCCGAGATGCGCCGCCTGCTGGGCGTCCTGCGCACCGGCGAGCACCAGGAGGTCGGCGAGTACGTCCCGCAGCCCGACGTCGAGCAGATCGACGACCTCGTCGAGCAGTGCCGGGTCGCCGGTCTGCCCGTCGACTTCAAGATCGAGGGCACCCCGCGCCCGCTGCCCAGCGGTGTGGAGCTGACGGCGTACCGCATCGTCCAGGAGGCCCTCACCAACACCCGCAAGCACGGCGGCCCGAACGCGGGTGCGAGCGTACGGCTGGTGTACTTCGACGACGGGCTCGGTCTGCTCGTCGAGGACGACGGCAAGGGCGCCCCGCACGAGATGTACGAGGAGGGCGGCGCCGACGGCCAGGGGCATGGTCTGATCGGTATGCGCGAGCGCGTCGGGATGGTCGGCGGCACCCTGGACGCGGGCCCCCGCCCCGGGGGAGGCTTCCGCATCAGCGTCCTGCTGCCGCTCAAGCCCGCCCATTGACGCGGCCCCGCGCGACCGCCACACGCTGACACGTGCCCGCTCAGCCCCAGCCCAGCCCAGACGCCCTATCCCCGACCGGAGGCCCCCGACATGCCGTCCATCCGCGTAATGCTCGTCGACGACCAGGTGCTGCTGCGCACCGGTTTCCGGATGGTGCTCGCCGCCCAGCCGGACATGGAGGTCGTGGCCGAGGCGGGCGACGGCGTCGAGGCCCTCCAGGTGGTGCGGTCCACGGACGTCGACGTGGTCCTCATGGACGTCCGGATGCCGAAGCTGGACGGCGTCGAGGCAACCCGCCGCATCTGCGCCGAGCCGAACCCGCCGAAGGTACTCATCCTGACCACCTTCGACCTCGACGAGTACGCCTTCTCCGGGCTGAAGGCTGGCGCCTCCGGCTTCATGCTGAAGGACGTGCCGCCCGGCGAGCTGCTGGCCGCGATCCGCTCGGTGCACAGCGGTGACGCGGTCGTCGCGCCCTCGACCACCCGGCGGCTCCTCGACCGGTTCGCGCCGATGCTGCCGAGCACGCAGGAGCCCCAGCACAAGGAGCTGGAGCGGCTCACCGAGCGCGAGCGCGAGGTCATGATCCTGGTGGCCCAGGGCCTGTCCAACGGCGAGATCGCGGCCCGGCTCGTCCTCTCCGAGGCCACGGTGAAGACCCACGTGGGCCGCATCCTCACCAAGCTGGGCCTGCGCGACCGCGTCCAGGTGGTCGTCCTGGCGTACGAGACGGGTCTGGTCCGGGCCGGCGGACAGGGCTGAACCACGCGGAGGTGATCCGCACAGGGGACAGGGCTGAACCACGCGGAGGTGATCCGCACAGGGGACAGGGCTGAACACGCGGAGGTGAACCACGCAGGGGACAGCACAGCGCATGGCGCATCCGGTTCGGCTGAGCCCCTGCCTGCCACCCGCTGCCCACTGCTCGGCCCACTGCTCGCCGCCCCCCTGCCACCCGCCGCCTACCGCTCGCCCGCCTCCGCCACCCGCGCCACGAAGTCCGTCACCGCCGCCCGTACGTCGTCGGCCGTCCACTCCAGGCCCTCGGCCCGCACGCCGACCTCGGTGACGGACAGGCCCGGGCCGCCCGGGACCCAGCCCCGGTGGAAGAGCAGCGTCTTCGTCTCCTCGCCCTGCCGGACCGCGGCCTCCCCGAGGACGTCGGCCCCGTACGGCAGCCAGACCTGGAACTCGTTGGTGTGCGGCACCTCGGGGTGCACGCGGGCCCACGGGACGCCCGCTTCGGCGAAGCCCTCGCGCAGCGCGGCGGCGACCACGCGCGCGTGGGCCACGTACTCCGGCAGCCGGGGCAGCTCCCGGTCGAGGCCGACGAGGGCCGAGAGCACGGTCGGGAACTGCTGGAAGAGCTGGCCGCCGTAGCGGTGCCGCCACGCCTTCGCCTCGTCGATCAGGGTCCGGGGGCCGACGAGCGCGGCACCGGCGAAGCCGTCGAGGGACTTGTAGAACGACACGTAGACGCTGTCCGCGAGGCCCGCGATCTCGTCCAGGGGACGCTCGAAATGGGTCGTCGACTCCCACAGGCGGGCCCCGTCGAAGTGGACCACCGCGTCCCGCTCCCGGGCCGCCTCGACGAGTTCCGTCAGCTGCTGCCAGGAGGGCAGCAGGAAACCGGCGTCCCTGAGGGGCAGTTCGAGCATCAGCGTGCCGAAGGGCTCGTCGAGGTCGCGCACCTCCTCGGCGGTGGGCAGCCGGGGATCGCTCGTCAGCCGCACCGGACGCAAACCGCTGACCCGCTCCAACGCGTTCCGCTCATGCATCTCCGGGTGGGACATGCCGTGCAGGGCGACCACGGGGTTGCCGGTACGGCCCGCCCAGCAGCGCAGGGCCACCTGCTGGGCCATCGTGCCGGTCGGGAAGAACGCGGCGGCCTCCTTGCCGAGCAGCCCCGCGACCCGCTCCTCCAGGGCCTCGACTATGCCGTCGCCGTACATGTCCGCCGACTTGTCCAGGTCGTACACGTCCGGCGCCGCCTCGGCCAGCGCCGCCAGCCGCTCGCGGATCGTCCCCTGGACGCCGGGCCGGGCCAGGATGCGCTCCGCCGCCCGCTGGGCCGCCCTGCGTCGCGCGGCCGACGGCGTGGCCGCCGGTTCCGTCGTCCGTCCCGTTCCGTGCTCCGCCGTATCGCTCATCCCCGGATCATCCCCCGGCCCGCACCCGCCCGACACCCCGGTTTCCGCACCTCGTCAACGTGCGAAAACCCACAGCCTGTGGACAACCAAACAGCCCCCGAACCCAATCGCGTTAACATGACGAGAAATCGTCCGGTACCCAGAGCGGACTGGAACGGGAAGGCCACCACCGAGTGAGTACATTCCAGCAGCCAGATCCCAAGGACCGCCCCGCGCGGCTCACGGTCGGCGTCGTCGGCGCCGGCCGGGTCGGCCCCGCGCTGGCGGCCTCACTGCAACTCGCCGGGCACCGCCCGGTGGCGGTCTCCGGGGTCTCCGACGCCTCCCGGCGGCGGGCCGCCGAGCTCCTGCCCGACGTGCCGCTCGTCTCCCCGGCCGACGTCCTGCAGCGCGCCGAACTGGTCCTGCTGACCGTGCCGGACGACGCCCTGCCGGGGCTCGTCGAGGGCCTCGCCGACACCGGTGCCGTACGACCGGGGCAACTGCTCGTGCACACCTCCGGGCGGTACGGCGCGAAGGTCCTGGACCCCGCCCTGCGGGCCGGCGCGCTGCCGCTGGCCCTGCACCCCGCGATGACGTTCACGGGCACTCCGGTGGACGTGCAGCGCCTCGCCGGGTGCTCCTTCGGGGTCACGGCGCCCGTGGAGCTGCGCCTCGCCGCCGAGGCCCTGGTGATCGAGATGGGCGGCGAACCCGAGTGGATCGCCGAGGAGAACCGCCCGCTGTACCACGCGGCCCTCGCCCTCGGCGCCAACCACCTCGTCACCCTGGTCGCCCAGTCCATGGAACTGCTGCGCACGGCCGGTGTCTCCGCCCCCGACCACATGCTCGGCCCGCTGCTCGGCGCCGCCCTGGACAACGCCCTCAGGTCGGGCGACGCGGCCCTCACCGGCCCCGTCGCGCGCGGGGACGCGGGCACGGTCGCCGCGCACGTCGCCGAGCTGCGCGAACACGCCCCGCAGACCGTCGCCGGGTATCTGGCGATGGCCCGCGCGACCGCCGACCGCGCGCTCGCCCACGGCCTGCTCAAACCGGAACTCGCCGAGGACCTGCTCGGGGTACTCGCGGGCGGGACGAACGGAACCACCGGAGCAGGCGGGACCGACGGGACCGAAGGGAACGCCCGATGACGACCACTGTGCTGCGCACCGCCGGCGAACTGCACGCACGCGCGCGCGTGGGCCGTCGCGCCGTCGTGATGACCATGGGCGCCCTGCACGAGGGCCACGCCACGCTGATCCGCACCGCGCGCGAGATCGCGGGCCCCGACGGCGAGGTCGTCGTCACGGTCTTCGTGAACCCCCTGCAGTTCGGCGAGGGCGAGGACCTCGACCGCTATCCGCGCACCCTGGACGCCGACCTGAAGCTCGCCGAACAGTCGGGTGCCGACGTCGTGTTCGCCCCCTCGGCGGACGAGGTATACCCGGGCGGCGAGCCCCAGGTGCGCATCACCGCAGGGCCCATGGGCGCCCGCCTGGAGGGCGCCGCCCGCCCCGGCCACTTCGACGGCATGCTCACCGTCGTCGCCAAGCTGCTCCACCTCACCCGCCCCGACGTGGCGCTCTACGGCCAGAAGGACGCCCAGCAGCTCGCCCTGATCCGCCGCATGGTCCGGGACCTGAACTTCGGCGTGGAGATCGTGGCCGTACCGACCGTCCGCGAGCCCGACGGCCTGGCCCTGTCCAGCCGCAACCGGTATCTGTCCGCCGAGGAGCGCCGTACGGCCCTCGCGCTCTCCCAGGCCCTGTTCGCGGGCGCCGACCGGCACGCGGCCCAGGAGGCGCTGCGCGCGCGGGCCCGCGAAGTGCCCGCCACGCGCGCGCGTGCCGAGGCCCTCAGCGCGCTCGGCGAGTCCCGCGCCGCCGCCGACGCGCACGCGATGGCCAAGGCAGCCCCCGGCGGACCGGCCGCCGTCCGCGCCGCCGCCCGCCTGGTCCTCGACGAGGCCCTGCGCGGGAAGCCGCCGATCGTGCTCGACTACCTGGCTCTGGTCGACCCGTCCGACTTCACCGACATCCAGGACGGCTTCACGGGCGAAGCCGTCCTCGCCGTCGCGGCCCGGGTCGGGACGACCCGGCTGATCGACAACATCCCCCTGACCTTCGGAGCCGCCTCGTGACCAGCACAGGCATACGACTGCACGCGCCCGCACCGGGATGGTCCATCGCCGCCGACGTCGTGGTCGTCGGCTCGGGCGTCGCCGGCCTCACCGCCGCGCTGCGCTGCGAGGCCGCCGGCCTGAACACGGTCGTCGTCACCAAGGCCCGCCTCGACGACGGCTCCACCCGCTGGGCGCAGGGCGGCATCGCCGCGGCCCTCGGCGAGGGCGACACCCCCGAACAGCACCTGGACGACACGCTGGTCGCGGGCGCGGGCCTGTGCGACGAGGACGCCGTACGGCTGCTCGTCACCGAGGGCCCCGACGCCGTACGCCGTCTGATCGAGACCGGAGCCCACTTCGACGAGTCGGAGGAGGGCGGCCTGGAGCTGACCCGCGAGGGCGGCCACCACCGCCGCCGCATCGCCCACGCGGGCGGCGACGCGACGGGCGCCGAGATCTCCCGGGCCCTCGTCGAGGCCGTACGCGCGCGTGGGCTGCGCACGATCGAGAACGCGCTCGTCCTGGACCTCCTGACGGACGCCGAGGGCGGCACGGCCGGTGTCACCCTGCACGTCATGGGTGAGGGCCAGCACGACGGCGTCGGAGCCGTGCACGCCCCCGCCGTGGTCCTCGCCACCGGCGGCATGGGCCAGGTCTTCTCCGCCACCACCAACCCGTCCGTGTCGACGGGCGACGGCGTGGCCCTCGCCCTGCGCGCGGGCGCGGAGATCTCCGACCTCGAATTCGTCCAGTTCCACCCGACCGTGCTCTTCCTCGGCGCGGACGCGGAGGGCCAGCAGCCCCTGGTCTCCGAGGCGGTCCGCGGCGAGGGCGCCCACCTGGTCGACGCCGACGGGGTGCGCTTCATGCTCGGCCAGCACGAACTGGCCGAACTGGCGCCCCGGGACATCGTCGCCAAGGGCATCATGCGCCGCATGCAGGAACAGGGCGCCGAACACATGTACCTGGACGCCCGGCACTTCGGCGCCGACATGTGGCAGCACCGCTTCCCGACGATCCTCGCCGCCTGCCGCGTCCACGGCCTCGACCCCGTCACCGAGCCCATCCCGGTCGCCCCCGCCGCCCACTACGCCTCCGGCGGCGTCCGCACCGACTCCCACGGCCGGACCACCGTCCCCGGCCTCTACGCCTGCGGCGAGGTCGCCTGCACCGGCGTCCACGGCGCCAACCGGCTCGCCTCGAACTCCCTGCTGGAGGGCCTGGTCTACGCCGAGCGCATCGTCGCCGACATCGCCGCGGCCCACGCCGGGAACGGCCTCCACGCGCGCGTGCCCCAGCCCGTCCCGCACGCGGAGACCCCCGCGCACCCGCTGCTCGCCCCGGAGATACGGTTCGCGATCCAGCGCACGATGACCGAGGGCGCCGGCGTCCTGCGCTCCGAGGCCTCCCTGGCGACCGCCGCCGCGGCCCTGGACCGGCTGCACGCCGAGGCCCGGGACGCCCTGTACGAGAACGGCAAGACGGCCGAGCCCGGCGTCGACACCTGGGAGACCACCAACCTCCTGTGCGTCGCCCGCGTCCTGGTCGCCGCCGCCCGGCTGCGCGAGGAGACCCGCGGCTGCCACTGGCGCGAGGACCACGCCGAGCGCGACGACACCGAGTGGCGCCGCCACATCGTCGTACGCCTCAATCCGGACCGCACACTGGCGGTACACACCACGGACACCCCAGACTTCCCCCCGACCAGGCAGCACCGGCAGGAGCAGTGACAGACGTGAGCACCCCCGACCTTCCCCTCGCCTCCGGCGGCTGCGGCGACGGCTGCGCCTGCGGCGCCGACGACGGCCTCGCGGACGCCGAATACCTGGCGTGCGGGCTCGACCCCGCGCTCGCCCAGCTCCTGGCCGACGCCGGACTCGACCCCGTCGAGGTCGAGGACATCGCCAACGTCGCCATCCAGGAGGACCTCGCCCACGGCGTGGACGTCACCACGGTCGCGACGATCCCCGAGGACGCCCGCGCCACCGCCGACTTCACCGCGCGCGAGGGCGGTGTCGTGGCGGGCCTCAGAGTCGCCGAAGCGGTCCTCTCGGTGGCCTGCTCCGACGAGTTCGAGGTCGAGCGCCACGTCGACGACGGCGACCGCGTGGAGGCCGGCCAGAAGCTCCTCAGCGTCACCGGCGCCACCCGAGATCTCCTCACCGCCGAGCGCAGCGCCCTGAACATCCTGTGCCGCCTCTCCGGCATCGCGACCGCCACGCGCGCGTGGGCCGACGCCCTGGAGGGCACGAAGGCGAAGGTGCGCGACACGAGGAAGACGACGCCGGGGCTGCGTTCCCTGGAGAAGTTCGCGGTCCGCTGCGGCGGCGGGGTCAACCACCGCATGTCCCTCTCGGACGCGGCGCTGGTCAAGGACAACCACGTGGTCGCCGCGGGCGGTGTCGCCCAGGCCTTCAAGGCGGTGCGGGAGACGTTCCCCGAGGTGCCCATCGAGGTCGAGGTCGACACCCTGCACCAGCTCCGCGAGGTCGTGGACGCGGGCGCCGACCTGATCCTCCTGGACAACTTCACGCCCCTCGAATGCGAGGAGGCCGTCGGGATCGTCGACGGCCGGGCGGTCCTGGAGGCCTCGGGCCGACTGACGCTGGACAACGCGAAGGCGTACGCGGACACGGGCGTCGACTACCTGGCGGTGGGAGCCCTGACCCATTCGTCTCCCATTCTGGACATCGGCCTCGACCTGCGCGCGGCCGAGTAGGGACGGGGACAGGCCATGCTGCTGACGATCGACGTGGGCAACACCCACACCGTCCTCGGTCTGTTCGACGGCGAGGACATCGTCGAACACTGGCGCATCTCCACGGACGCGCGCCGCACCGCCGACGAGCTGGCGGTCCTGCTTCAGGGCCTGATGGGCATGCACCCCCTCCTCGGCGAGGAACTGGGCGACGGCATCGACGGCATCGCGATCTGCGCGACGGTCCCCTCGGTGCTGCACGAACTGCGCGAGGTGACGCGGCGGTACTACGGCGACGTGCCGGCGGTCCTCGTCGAACCCGGCGTCAAGACCGGCGTCCCGATCCTCACCGACAACCCCAAGGAGGTCGGCGCCGACCGCATCATCAACGCGGTCGCGGCGGTCGAGCTGTACGGCGGCCCGGCGATCGTCGTGGACTTCGGTACGGCGACGACGTTCGACGCGGTCAGCGCGCGCGGGGAGTACGTCGGCGGGGTCATCGCGCCGGGCATCGAGATCTCGGTGGAGGCGCTGGGCGTCAAGGGCGCGCAGCTCCGCAAGATCGAGGTGGCGCGGCCGCGCAGTGTGATCGGCAAGAACACGGTCGAGGCCATGCAGGCGGGCATCGTGTACGGGTTCGCGGGGCAGGTCGACGGCGTGGTGAGCCGGATGGTCCGTGAGCTGGCGGACGATCCGGAGGAGGTGACGGTGATAGCCACGGGTGGGCTGGCGCCGATGGTCCTCGGCGAGTCGTCGGTGATCGACGAGCACGAGCCGTGGCTGACGCTGATCGGCCTGCGCTTGGTGTACGAGCGGAACGTGTCGCGTCTCTGAGATCTACTCGCCGCCGCCCCTTCAAGGGGTCTGGAGGCGGAGCCCCAGCGGGGACCACCCAACCAGGTGGTCCCCGCGCGCCACACACGCCCGGCGCACCTCTTTTGTCTGATTAGCGCGTATCGTCACCGCATGCCCACGCCCCACGGAACCCGCGGCGGCATGGCGTTCGGTACGGAGGAGCTGCGTGTGCTCCGCCGGGCCCTCGCCCTCGCCCTCAACCCAAGTCCCGCCTCGGCGGAGGACGTCCAGGACTGCCTCCGGCTCGCCGAGTCCGTCGACGAGGCGACCCGCGAGGGCGCCCGTCTGAGGGCCTTCCTGGTGGCCGACCTAGCGAGGTACCGCGCCGCACTCCCCGGCACCGTCACGGGCTACCTGGCGCTCCTGGAGGAAGCACTCGGCGCGGGGTACCGCCCGCACCCGGACGACCTCGCCGCACTCCGCGCCCTGCGCGGCAACCCCACCGCCGCCGCGCTCCTGGAGCACTGCCGCACCCTCGCCGAGCGCGTCGTGCGCGCCCGTCTCGGGGGGCGCACGGTCAGGCTGGCCGTTCCGGCCTCGCGCTCGCGCGGCCGGCTCATGGCCCTCCCCGGCGGGCTGGCCGCCGACGAGCCCGCCAGGCCCAAGCCGGTCCGGCCCGCCCGCCCGGCCGACCCCGCCGACAAGCCGGGCCCCGTCCGCCGTCCCGAGGCCCCCGAGCCGGGCCGCCGGCCCATCCCCACCCCCGGCGAGGTCTTCCCGCCCAAGCGCAAACCCTCCGTTCCGCCCGCGAACCCGCCCCAACAGCTCGCGGCCGTATAGCCCTGGCTACCCTGGACCCATGGACTACGTCTCCGCGCTGCTGCCCCCCTTCGTGATGGCCGTGCTGTTCATCGCGGTCATCAGGGTGATCATCAAGACCCAGGGCGGCGCCAACAAGGCCAAGGAGGACGCGGCCGTCGACGCCGCCCTCGCGCGCGTGGAGCACGGCCGGCAGGCCTCCGAAGCCACCGACACGGCCGACAGGGCCGGTGGCGCCTGACCGGGCGACCCCGTCGGCCCAGGGCGACAGCGCACCACCTCGGCGTACGACTCGTCTGTTCTTCGAGTCGTACGCCCCTTTTGTGCGCCTTCTAAGCTTTCTTCCGCTTCTCGCAGTATTGTTCGGAACTGTGCCTCGCCCATTGGGAGAACTCGAAGACGCGGTCATGACGCGGGTGTGGAAGTGGAACCGCCCGGTGACCGTTCGAGAAGTCCTGGAAGATCTTCAACAGGAACGGTCCATCGCGTACACCACGGTGATGACCGTGCTGGACAATCTCCATCAGAAGGGCTGGGTGCGCCGTGAGGCGGAAGGCCGGGCCTATCGATATGAGGCGGTCTCCACTCGCGCCGCCTACGCGGCCGCACTGATGAACGAAGCCTGGTCGCAGAGCGACAACCCCGCGGCCGCTCTCGTCGCCTTCTTCGGGATGATGAGCGAGGAACAGCGACAGGCGCTCCGCGACGCCGTACACATTGTGCAGGTCCCCGACCTCATCGAAACGCCCGCGCCCCCGGCGCCCACCGCACCCGGCACCCCCCTCGAAAGCCCTGCTGAAACCGCCGGCGAATCCGCCGAATCGTCCGGCGAAACAGGTGGGACCCCCGGTCAATCCCCGGATCACCCCGGGCGATAGCGTCCGCTCATGCCAGCGACGCCTCCCGAAGTCACCGCAAAAGCCATCACCGTCCGGCGGGCGCGGACCAGCGATGTCCCGCACGTACGCGACCTCCTTGACGCGTACGTCCAGCGCCGCATCCTGCTCGACAAAGCGACGGTGACGCTTTACGAGGACATCCAGGAGTTCTGGGTGGCGGAACGGGACGACAACGCCGAGGTCGTCGGCTGCGGCGCACTCCATGTGATGTGGGAAGACCTCGCGGAAGTCCGCACTCTCGCGGTGAAGCCCGGACTGTCGGGCACCGGCGTCGGCCATCAGTTGCTGGAGAAGTTGCTGCACACCGCCCGTTGGCTGGGTGTTCGCCGGGTTTTCTGTCTCACCTTCGAAGTCGAGTTCTTCGCGAAGCACGGCTTCGTGGAGATCGGCGAGACGCCCGTCGACACCGATGTCTACGCCGAGCTGCTCCGTTCCTATGACGAGGGTGTGGCAGAGTTCCTCGGTCTCGAACGAGTGAAACCGAACACCTTGGGCAACAGTCGCATGCTTCTGCATCTGTGATCGTCGGCCAAGACCTATTCCGGCGGGCTTCCGCGCGGGCTTCCACTGAGGGTCGCCTTGCCCGGGTTCCCTATGTCCGAAACGCGCACGTTTCCGGTCTTCCCCGGCCCTGTCGGCCTCTCCTCGGTCTCTCCTTGGTCTCCGCCAGGGGTTTGTGTTTTTCCTGGAAAAGCGGTTTGCTTTCCGACGTACTGCTGTACTGCATATAACAGGGGACGGAAACAGCGGGTCACCGCGGGTCCCTGTCCTTGAAGTTATCGATGAAAGGAAATCCGGTGGCACAGAAGGTTCAGGTCCTTCTTGTCGACGACCTCGACGGTGGCGAGGCCGACGAGACCGTGACGTTCGCGCTGGACGGCAAGTCCTACGAGATCGACCTCACGACCGCCAACGCGGACAAGCTGCGCGGTCTTCTCGAGCCCTATGTCAAGGGTGGCCGTCGTACCGGAGGCCGTGCTTCGGGCGGGCGTGGAAAGGCCCGCGCCGCTTCTGTCGGCAGCCAGGACACCGCCGCCATTCGCGCCTGGGCGAAGGACAACGGCTACGAGGTCAACGACCGCGGCCGTGTTCCCGCGTCCATTCGCGAGGCATACGAGAAGGCCAACGGCTGAACGGCCGACGAGAAGAACTATCGCTGAACGGTCGACGGGCGGGCCGGTCGCCGAAGGCCCTGGGAGAGGGCCGACGGGCCGGTGCTCGCGCGCCGCAGCCGGATGCGGTGGCAATGGTTCGCCACCGTGTCCACCACTCGGACGAGGTCGGGGGCGCCCCCACCGCCCCCCAGCGCCGACAGTGTCGGCAGGGTGGGTTCCACCTCGCGCCCCGGCTCGGGGGGCCGCAACCATACGGCGGCCCCCTGCGAACCGGCCTGGTCCGGGCACCGGGGCAGGCCCGGAGGCGGTGGCGCCTCCCAGTGACCGCCGGTTCCCACGGCCCTGAGGTCCAGCTCGAGACCGCCCCAGTCGAGCCATTCCAGCAGCCCCGGCAGCTCCTCGGCGCCGCCCGCCGCGACCGGCAGCAGCATCCGCTCCGCGCACAGCGCCACCGGCGAGCCCGGCCCCGGGATCGGGCCCAGATGCCGCAGGGCCGCGAAACCCGCCTCCGCCGGGACGTCGAGCACATCGAAGCGCAGGCCCGTAATGACTTGTACGGGCGTCCCCGGACCTCCGGGCACTGTCGCCCACCCGAGATCGTTCTCGTACCACTGCCGCACCGCCTCGCGCCTGGCGACGCCCGAAGCGTCCCTCGAGTCGAACGGTCGGCGGGGAAGGGGGACGATGGCCATGTCAGGAGCAACCGTGCGAAGCACCCCCAAGTTACGCTGGGTGTCAGTGTGGATGCTCAGAGTGCCGGAAGAGGGGGCGTTCGGGGATGGGCATCGACGCAAGGATGTTCGCCCTTAGCGGAGGGAACCGGTGCATCCGGCATGGAGTGTCAGTCCCGACGGGTAAGACATCCCTAGTGGGAGGGGGCGACACGCAGGAAAGGCCGTCTCGCGTTCGCCATCGGCGTACTGATGGTGAGGGTATCTGCCTGGCCTGCGGGAACATCGTCTCGCACCATCGGGTTGGAGCAGATGTCGGCGTTCGGGGTCAGGAGGCCAAGGACGGTGTCGGCAGTTGGAATGAGCGGTCCCCGCTTGCGGGACTAAGCTGCGGAAGGACAGCGAGGGGAGCGTCCCCTCACTGCCTGACCGCTCTGAGGAGCGATTAACGATGTTCGAGAGGTTCACCGACCGCGCGCGGCGGGTTGTCGTCCTGGCTCAGGAAGAAGCCCGGATGCTCAACCACAACTACATCGGCACCGAGCACATCCTCCTGGGCCTGATCCACGAGGGTGAGGGTGTCGCCGCTAAGGCCCTGGAGAGCCTCGGGATTTCGCTCGAGGCGGTCCGCCAGCAGGTGGAGGAGATCATCGGGCAGGGGCAGCAGGCCCCGTCCGGCCACATCCCCTTCACCCCCCGTGCCAAGAAGGTCCTGGAGCTGTCGCTCCGCGAGGCCCTTCAACTGGGCCACAACTACATCGGCACGGAGCACATCCTGCTCGGCCTGATCCGTGAGGGCGAGGGCGTCGCCGCCCAGGTCCTGGTCAAGCTGGGCGCAGATCTCAACCGGGTGCGGCAGCAGGTCATCCAGCTGCTCTCCGGTTACCAGGGCAAGGAGACCGCCACCGCCGGCGGCCCCGCCGAGGGCACCCCCTCGACGTCCCTGGTCCTCGACCAGTTCGGCCGGAACCTCACCCAGGCCGCTCGTGAGTCCAAGCTCGACCCGGTCATCGGGCGCGAGAAGGAGATCGAGCGGGTCATGCAGGTGCTGTCCCGCCGTACGAAGAACAACCCGGTCCTGATCGGTGAGCCCGGCGTCGGCAAGACCGCCGTCGTCGAAGGTCTCGCCCAGGCCATCGTCAAGGGCGAGGTGCCCGAGACCCTCAAGGACAAGCACCTCTACACCCTGGACCTCGGCGCCCTGGTCGCCGGCTCCCGCTACCGCGGTGACTTCGAAGAGCGCCTGAAGAAGGTCCTCAAGGAGATCCGCACCCGCGGCGACATCATCCTGTTCATCGACGAGCTCCACACGCTGGTCGGTGCGGGTGCCGCCGAGGGCGCCATCGACGCCGCTTCGATCCTGAAGCCGATGCTGGCCCGCGGTGAGCTCCAGACCATCGGTGCCACCACGCTGGACGAGTACCGCAAGCACCTGGAGAAGGACGCGGCCCTCGAGCGCCGCTTCCAGCCCATCCAGGTCGCCGAGCCCTCGCTCCCGCACACGATCGAGATCCTCAAGGGTCTCCGTGACCGGTACGAGGCGCACCACCGCGTCTCCATCACGGACGAGGCCCTGGTCCAGGCGGCCACCCTGGCCGACCGGTACATCTCGGACCGCTTCCTCCCGGACAAGGCGATCGACCTGATCGACGAGGCCGGTTCCCGGATGCGCATCCGCCGGATGACCGCGCCGCCGGACCTCCGCGAGTTCGACGAGAAGATCGCGGGCGTCCGTCGCGACAAGGAGTCGGCCATCGACTCCCAGGACTTCGAGAAGGCGGCCTCTCTCCGCGACAAGGAGAAGCAGCTGCTGGCGGCGAAGGCCAAGCGCGAGAAGGAGTGGAAGGCCGGCGACATGGACGTCGTCGCCGAGGTCGACGGCGAGCTGATCGCCGAGGTCCTCGCCACGGCCACGGGCATCCCGGTCTTCAAGCTGACCGAGGAGGAGTCCAGCCGCCTGCTCCGCATGGAGGAGGAGCTCCACAAGCGGGTCATCGGCCAGACCGACGCCGTCAAGGCGCTGTCGAAGGCGATCCGTCGTACGCGCGCCGGTCTGAAGGACCCGAAGCGTCCCGGTGGTTCGTTCATCTTCGCCGGCCCGTCCGGTGTCGGTAAGACCGAGCTGTCCAAGGCGCTCGCCGAGTTCCTCTTCGGTGACGAGGACGCGCTGATCTCCCTCGACATGTCGGAGTTCAGCGAGAAGCACACGGTGTCGCGTCTCTTCGGTTCCCCGCCCGGATACGTGGGCTACGAAGAGGGCGGCCAGCTGACCGAGAAGGTCCGCCGCAAGCCGTTCTCCGTCGTCCTCTTCGACGAGGTCGAGAAGGCCCACCCGGACATCTTCAACTCGCTGCTGCAGATCCTGGAGGACGGTCGCCTGACCGACTCCCAGGGCCGGGTCGTGGACTTCAAGAACACGGTCATCATCATGACGACCAACCTCGGCACCCGGGACATCTCCAAGGGCTTCAACCTGGGCTTCGCGGCCTCGGGCGACAAGAAGACCAACTACGAGCGCATGAAGAACAAGGTCTCGGACGAGCTCAAGCAGCACTTCCGCCCCGAGTTCCTCAACCGTGTCGACGACGTGGTCGTCTTCCCGCAGCTGACGCAGGAGGACATCCTCAAGATCGTCGACCTGATGGTCGGCAAGGTGGACGAGCGCCTCAAGGACCGGGACATGGGCATCGAGCTGTCCCAGGCCGCCAAGGAGCTGCTGTCCAAGAAGGGTTACGACCCCGTGCTGGGCGCCCGGCCGCTGCGCCGCACCATCCAGCGCGAGATCGAGGACACGCTCTCCGAGAAGATCCTCTTCGGCGAGCTGCGCCCCGGCCACATCGTGGTCGTGGACACCGAGGGCGAGGGCGAGGCCCAGACCTTCACCTTCCGCGGCGAGGAGAAGTCGGCACTGCCCGACGTCCCGCCGATCGAGCAGGCTGCCGGCGGTGCCGGTCCGAACCTGAGCAAGGACGCGTAGGCGCTGAGCTCGGCTTGAACGAAAGGGGCTGCCCCGGGACTTCGGTCCTGGGGCAGCCCCCTTTGTATTTCCTGTACGCGGAGGTTGCTTACAGCACGGTGTCCGTCTTCTCCATGGCCGGGGGGACCGGGAAGAGTTCGAGGACGTGTTCGGGTATGTCGGTGACCTCGGGGGCGAGGTGAATGGTCACCTCGCGGAGGTCCGGAAAGAGGTAGGAGAGCTCGAAGAGGTCTTCGCTGCCGGAGAAGTTGTTGAGCCGCAGGCTCGTGACGCGCGGCAACGGCAGACCGGCTTGCCAACCCGTCGCGTTCCAGTTGACGCGCAATTCCTCCAGGGCGGGCATCCGGGCAATCTCTTTGAAATCCTCAGAAGTGAGGCTCTTCCGAAGCTTGGCGAGGCTCAGCCGCTTCACCGAGTGGATACGGCTGAGGCCGCGCAGTCCGGTGTGCTGGAGGGCGTGTTTGGTGAATCGCAGATAGTCCAGCGACAGGTCCCGGGGGAGGGCCTCGTCGATGGAATCGGCACGGAGAGTCAGACCGAGGTCGAGTGAGTCCAGGGTGGCCGAGGGCGCGAGTGAATGGAGGATGCCCGGACTTTCCAGTCTGGGCATGGAGTCCAACGCCAACCAGGTGAGAGGGAGTTTGGTGAGCGGCGTCAGATCCCCCAGGTAAGGGCTGCTACTGACGTCCAAGTGGGTGATCAGGTTCTGTTCCGAGAGGAAGCCGAAGTCCCAGAGGTCTCGGTTGTCACGGATGACAAGTTCGCGCAGTTGGCCCGGACGGAGAGCCGCCCGCAGGTCATCGGAACCGATGTCCCCGACGACCTGGAGCTTGGCCCGGCCACCCAGTTCCCGTAGCACGTGCAGGTGTTCGGTCGAGTGGGCGGTGAAGTAGAGGCCGTCCTCGTGGAGGTGGGCGATGATCTCCTCGGCGTAGCGGCGGGTGTCGAACCGATGCCAGGACCAGGTCAGTTGGGCGCGGACGCCGAGAGCCATGTGGTCGCGGAAGCGAGCGAGGACGGGGATGGCGGCGTCCGTGCCGATGAGGGACGCGGTGACGACGACGGCTCGGGCCTCGGCGTCGGTGAGGCCCTCGGGCCCGGGGAGGAGTTCCAGGACGAGCGGGCCGCAGGAGGCGAGTCGTCGGGCCTCCTCCGTCGTGCGCGGGGGGATCAGCGGGGCCGCGTTCTGCTCCACGGCGGCGCGGACACGCGGGTCGAGTTCCGTGGCGTGCTCCAGGGAGGCCAGGGCGAGGAGGCGTACGCGGGTGGGCTGTGAGGACGTGGTCGCCGAGTCGGTCAGCGCTCCGAGCAACTCGGCCCGTTCGCGCGGCCGGGCGTGGGCGACGGCCATGCGGATGACGTCGGCCCACTGCTCCTCGACGGCGCCCCGGACGAGGAGGCCGAAGTCGCCGTCCTCCACGGCGGCCTTCGCGCCGAGGTAGTCCTGGAAGGTGCGGTGGACGAACTCCACGGTGCCGACGGTGGGTTCGCGCAGCAGCCCGCTGCGGACGAGGAGATGGCGGAGGATCGCCTCGGCGTCGCCCTGCGCGGCGGCGGCCGGGAGGGCGGGGAGGACGTCGGCGACGATCCTGACCGCCCGCTCGCGGTCCATCTCGGACTGGTTGTTGCGGATCAGCCAGTAGGCGAGTCGCTGCAGGAGCTGGATCTGGGGGAGTTCGGTGAGATGGACGCCGTCGACGCCGCTGGTCCGGCCGCCGTCGGTGTGCGTGAACATGTCGCGTTCCTCGTCGCGGCGCGACAGCAGCATCGACAGGGCCGCGTCGTACAACTCCTGTCTGCCGTGCGGGAGATAGCCGCGCCGGTCGCGGTGCAGGGCGCAGATCAGGCCGCACATCAGGGGGTTGGTGGCGAGTCGGCCGAGGTCGGGCTTGGTGCGTACGGCGTCGAGGAGCGAGCGCTCGTAGTGGGTGAGCCGGTCCTGCTCGGCCTCGCGTGCGTCGAGGCGGGCGGCGGTGTGCCAGCGGGCGATGAACGCGGCCACGTCGTCCCGGCTCATCGGCGAGAGCGCGAGTTCGGTGAAGCCGTCGGGGGCGAGCCAGTCCTCGCGTACGGCGGAGGGGCGGGAGGTGACCAGCCACTGGTTGCCCGGATACACCTCCAGCAGATCCCGCAGCCAGCGGCGGGTGCGTTCGCGGTCGCGTTCCGGGATCTCGTCGATGCCGTCGACGAGGAGCAGGCCCCGGCGGGCGGTGAGCACGCGGTCGGCCCAGCCGGCGGGCTGGCTCGCGTGGAAGGGGACGTGTACGGCGGTCAGGAACGCGTCGGGGGCCGGGAGGCCGTCGGGGCGGCGGATCAGCGTACGGAGGGGGAGGACGAAGGGGACGCGGTCGCCGCGTTCGCCCCGGGCGGCGGTCACCGCCAGCCACTGCACGAGCGTGGTCTTGCCGGAGCCGGCGACCCCGCGCAGGAGTACGCGGTCCTGTTCGGCGAGGGCCTGCTCGGCGGGGAGCGAGACGGCGACGGAGGCGACGTGTGTGCCGCCGGGCCCGGACGTGTCGTCGTCCCCCGCCGGACGCAGTGCCTGGAGGCTGAGGTAGGCCGCGTCCAGGGGCCAGCGCTCGGGGGAGTTGACCAGGTCGATGCCGTAGATCGTGAGGTGGCTGTGCTTGGTGGCGATGTGGGGGAGGTAGCGGTGCTCGAAGGCCTGGTCCGTGCCGCCGGTCATGGGGGTGCGGGCGATGAGCACGTCGACCTTGGCGATGAGTTCGGACTGCCGACGGGTCTGTTCCACGAGGGTGCGGGCGACGAACGTCGAGCGTTGGGTGAAGAAGTGGAGGATGTGGAGGCAGGCGGTGTTCAGTACCTGCTCGTAGAAGACCGCCGCGTCCAGCGAGAGGCCGCCGTCGATACCGCCGCTCCTGGCACGCAGTCGGCGGGCGAGGACTTCGTGACCGAGTTCGACCGCCTGAACGTCGGTCATATCGAGGTCGCCCAGGCCGTGCAAGGTCCAGCCGAGGGCGTAGGTGACGGCTGAATCCTCGTCGGCCGGGAAGGGGCGCTCCCCTTGCTTCACCGCCCGTTGGACCAGTTCGGCCGCGAGGTTGAACAGGTCACGCCGGGCGAGCGTCCGCTGCTCCCCCTTGAACGACACGAGCCCGGAGAGCCGCACCGGCCTGTCGACGAGCCCCGCCCCCGCCCCCTCGCTCACGAACAACTTCTTGATCAGCGGCGTCACCACGCCGGAGGCGAGACGGATGCCTACTGCTGACGGTTCCACGGCACTCCCCCGAGATCCTGATGGTTCCCCTCAGCGTACGATCACCGTTCGATTAGATGAGGGGGTCTTTTCCACATGTCCAAAGTGATACGGGGGCGCGGAACTCACGCCGCTCTGCTGGCAGTTGCCGTGTCGGCCGCGGGGCTCGCGTTCCCCGCGACGGCGGTGGCGGCCGGCTGTGCGGAGGGGGAGTGGACCGCGAAGTTCTACGCCGACGCCTCGTTCGGCGGTACGCCGAAGAAGACCGCGTGCGACAAGGCGATCGGCGAGAACTACGGCAGCGGGGCCCCGGCCGCCGGTCTGCCGAAGAACGACTTCGGTGTCCGCTGGAGCATGACGCGCGACTTCGGCTCCGGGGGACCCTTCAGCTTCAAGGCGTCGGCCCAGGACGTCGTCCGCGTCTACCTCGACGGCGACCGGAAGATCAACATCTCGGGTGACGCGTCCTCGACCCGCTCGAAGACGGTCAACCTGATCGTTCCCAAGGGCAAGCACACCCTCCGCGTCGACTTCATGGCGCTCACCGGCAAGGCGAACGTGTCGTTCACCTACCCGCCGCGCACCTCGGCCTCCGTCGACAAGGTCAAGCCGCTGGCACCGGCCGCGCCGGCCGCCACCTACGACACCGGCACCTCGAAGACCGCCCTGAGCTGGGCCAAGAACGCCGAGCTTGATCTGGCCGGGTACCGCGTGTACCGCAACGGCAAGCTGGTCAGCGGCAGCGCCCCGCTCACCAGGCCGGCCTTCACCGACAGCACGCCGGCGACGGGCAGCGCGTACGCGTACACGGTCAAGGCCGTGGACAAGGCGGGCAACGCCTCGGCGGTGTCGAAGGCCGCGAAGGTCACCTCCGCGGACCGGACGGCCCCGGCCGTGCCGAGCGGAGTGCGCGTCGCGTACTCCGAGTTCACGCGGGCGGCCACCGTCACATGGGACGCGGTCGCGGCCTCCGACCTCGCCGGGTACGCGGTGTACCGGCCCGGCGAGAACGACACCTGGATCAGGGTGGGCGGCGAGACGCCGGTGACGGGTACGTCGACCCTCGACTTCGGCGCGGGGAGCAACTTCACGTACGCCGTCGTCGCTGTCGACAAGGCGGGCAACGCCTCCGCGCGCTCGAGCACGGCCGGGGCCACCCCCGACATTCCGCTGCTCACCCCGATCGGGCTCGCGAAGACCGAGTCCGCCGAGGGGGTGGCGCTGCGCTGGATCGACAACGGGGTCCGCGGGACCTCGTACAACGTCTACCGGACCGCGGACAACCTCTCGTCCGACGTGACCTGGACGAGGATCGGCACGGTGAGCCGCTTCCCGACGTTCAAGGACACCACGGGGGTGGCCGGTCAGCGGTACGCGTACGTCGTGACCGCGACGGACGGGCTGGGCAACGAGGGCGAGGCGAGTGCGTGGGTGCAGGGGGCCAAGACGCCGTAGCGGAGTACGCCGTAGCGGAGTAGCAGGGCCGGCCGGAGGCGGGGGTCGCTCAGGAGCGGTCCCCGCCTCCGGCGTCGGCGACCTGTTCGGCAGATGGTCCGGCCGATCTCACCGGCGTCGAGCGTAGTGCGCGTCACAACGCGGGGGTGGGCGACCTTGTGGGCCGGTGACATGACGCACAGGCGATTTGCCCGTTACTAGGCGGAATAGTGACAGGGGCTTATCGGGCAAATCGGACTTTTGGGTTTGAGTTGGGGGAGGGAGGGGGTGGCGGACCGCGCCATCTCGCGGGCTCATTGGGGTTGGTGGCGACTTTGGTAGGGAGTGTCAAGAAGTGGGTGGATTTCGCATTAGGTACGAAGTTACGTCGTAGATCACAGGTTTTGGGAGTGGCGGCCGGCGGGGGTACCAAGGTGTGGTCCATCCGGACGTCGCAGTGTCGCGGCGCCGGGTGGCTTTTCTGTCCCCGGCCCCGTGAGGTTCCTGATGTCGCTGCGTACCCGCTCCGTTCGCTCTCGTTCTTCCCGTACGTCCCTGCTCCCGCTGCGTCTGCGGACGGCCGTTGTGGCCGCCGGGCTCGTCGGGGTCTCGGTCGTGGGGGGAGCCGGGGTCGCGACCGCCGCCGGAGGTGCGCAGGCGGCTGTGACCGCCCAGACCGCCGCCGCGAAGAAGGGCGCCTCCTGGGTCAGCCCGGTCAAGGGCTACAAGCTGAGCGCGCGCTTCGCGCAGGCCGGGAACATGTGGTCGGCGAAGCACAGCGGACAGGACTTCGCCGTGCGGAGCGGGACCGCGGTCGTGGCCGCGCACGGCGGGACCGTCGTCAAGGCGGGGGGCAACGGCGCCGGTGACGGGCCCGCCTACGGCAACGCCGTCGTCATCAAGCACGGCAACGGGACCTACTCCCAGTACGCCCATCTCTCGCGCGTCGACGTGAAGGTGGGGCAGGTCGTCAAGACCGGGCAGCGCATAGCGTTCTCCGGCAGCACCGGGAACTCCAGCGGGCCGCACCTGCACTTCGAGATCCGGACGACCCCCAACTACGGCTCGGCCGTCGACCCCGTGGCGTTCCTGCGGGGCAAGGGCATCACCGTCTGAGCGGTCTGAATGGTCTGAACGGTCTGAGCGGCCCCAGCGGGTCTGGGCGGTCTTCTGGGCCGCCCAGGCCCGCTGGGGCCGGTCTGGGCCGCCCGAGTCGTCCGAGCCGTGATGCGGAGAGTGTCAGCAGGGGCCCATGTCCTGGCCCGTGCCGCACATCGGGGTGTGGTCGCCGAAGGCTGTCATGAGTATGAGCGTCACGATCAGCAGCAAGCCCATCGCCACCGCGGCGGTGAGGCCTTTCATGTGGCTTCTGCGAAGGAACTCGGCGCGCTCTTCGTCGGTCATGGCGTCGCTCGTGTCATTGGTGATGGCGTCGGTCGTGGCATCGGTTGCGTCGTCGGTCGCGCGGGTGTGTTCGTCGGCGTCCACGGTTGCCTCCTGGAGAGGGTGCCCGGGGAGATCCCGAAGGCCCTGAGGGTGTACCCGAACGGCCGGCTCCTCAAGAGCCTTCAGGGGCGTCAACTGCCCGGGTGCTCGCCGTGTGCCTGGGTCACCAGGTCGATCGCGACCTCCAGGACCGCCTTGCGCTTTTCCTCGGGGTCGCCCTCGACGTCCCGGAGGATGAACATCCCGGCGTGCATGCTGAACAGGGCGCTGATGCAGCGGACCTGGTCGGTCAGGGCCGCGTCCGGCTCCTTGATGATGTCGATCAGGCGGATCATGCGGTCCTTGAACGTCTCGCCGACGCTCAACTCCCGTACCGCGGCCTGGTTCTCCTGCATGAAGCGGAAGAGGGGGGCGACGTCGGCCAGGGCCTCGCTGTAGCGGCGCAGTACCTCCTGCTTGGTGGCGAGGGTGCGCGGCTGGGCGGCGGCCCACTCGATCAGGTCGTCGATCGGGCGCTGCAGGTCCTGGAAGAGGCTGACGAGGATGTCCTCCTTGGTCTTGAAGTGGTAGTACAGTGCCGCCTTCGTGACCTCCAGACGCTCGGCGATCTCCCGCAGCGAGGTCTTCTCGTAGCCCTGCTCGGCGAAGAGTTCGAGGGCCACGTCCTGGATGCGCTGGCGCGTGTTGCCGCGGCGGTGCTGCTTCCCTGTGGGGTGGCTCATCCTCGTACTCCTCGCCGTCACCGAAAGGCCCGCGGGGTCAAGCCTCGGCCAAGCCTGACTTACTTACTTGACGCCCGGCTAGTTACCGGCCTAGCTTCCCTCAGTGTAGACAACTAGCCGGGCGGCAAGTAAGTGCCCGAGCAGCTCAAGTGCTCCGGGGGGAGTGGAGGACCGTGATGGACGCGGAGACCATGAAGGAACCGAGCGGGAGGGAAGCGGCCGACGAAGTCGGCGGGGCGCGTGATTCCGTGGCGGACGTACCGCAGTCGCCCGATCTCGATGAAGGTGCCCCGCAGCCGCGCAGTGTGCGGGTCGTGCTGCTGGCGCTCATGATCGCGATGTTGCTCGCGATGCTCGACAACATGATCGTGGGCACCGCCATGCCGACGATCGTGGGTGATCTGGGCGGGCTCGAACGCCTGTCGTGGGTCGTCACGGCCTATACGCTCGCGACCGCCGCCTCCACTCCCATCTGGGGCAAGCTCGGCGACCTCTACGGGCGCAAGGGCGTCTTCCTGACCTCGATCGTGCTCTTCCTGATCGGCTCGGCGCTCAGTGGTATGGCCAACGACATGGATCAGCTGATCGCGTTCCGGGCCGTGCAGGGGCTCGGCGCCGGCGGTCTGATGGTCGGCGTCATGGCGATCATCGGTGACCTGATACCGCCGCGGGAGCGGGGCAAGTACCAGGGCATGATGGCCGGGGTCATGGCCCTCGCCATGATCGCCGGGCCGCTGGTGGGCGGGTCGATCACCGACCACTGGGGCTGGCGCTGGTCCTTCTACATCAACCTGCCGCTGGGCGTCGTCGCGCTGGCCGCCGTCAGCGCCGTACTGCATCTGCCGAAGCCCGACCGGTCGAAGGGGCGGGCGCGCATCGACTACGCGGGCGCCGCGCTGCTGACCGTGGGCATCACGGCGATCGTGCTCGTCACCACCTGGGGCGGGAGCGAGTACGCCTGGGGGTCGGCCGTGATCATGGAGCTGATCGCGATCGGGGTGGCCTCGCTGGTGGGCTTCCTGTTCGTGGAGAAGCGGGTGGCGGAGCCGATGATCCCGCTGCACATCTTCCGCAGCCGGAACTTCTCGCTGATGTCGGTGATCGGGTTCATCACCGGCTTCGTGATGTTCGGGGCGGTCCTCTTCCTGCCGCTGTACCAGCAGTCGGTGCAGGGCGCGTCCGCGACGAACTCGGGGTTGTTGCTGCTGCCGATGCTGGGGGCGATGCTCGCGGTGTCGATGGTGGCCGGACGGGTGACCACGGGGAGCGGTCGTTACAAGGTCTTCCCGGTCGTCGGCAGCGTGCTGATGATCGTGGGGCTGTTCCTGCTGGCGCAGATGGACACCGGTACGAGCCGGGTGACGTCCGGGGTCTACATGGCCGTGCTGGGTGCCGGTATGGGGTGTCTGATGCAGATCACCATGCTGGTCGCGCAGAACAGCGTCGAGATGAAGGACATGGGGGTCGCCTCATCGTCGACGACCCTGTTCCGGACGCTGGGGTCGTCGTTCGGGGTCGCGATCATGGGGGCGTTGTTCAACGACCGGGTGCAGGACGTCATGGCCGAGCGGGCTGGTGAGCTGGGCACGAAGATGACCTCGCAGTCGGCGCAGTTGGATGCGGCGAGCCTGGCGAAGTTGCCGGAGGCGGTGCGGGAGGCGTATCAGCATGCGGTGACCGCCGGTACGCACTCGGCGTTTCTGCTGGGGGCGGTGGTGGCTGTGGTCGCGTTGGTGGGGGCGGTGTTCGTCAAGGAAGTGCCGCTGAAGGGGGCCGGGGGCTGAGTCCCGGGGGTTTGCGCCCCCGGCGCCCCCGGCGCCCCCGGCTTCCCGGTGCTCCCCGGTAATCCCCGGCTCCCCTGCGCCCTTCGCGCCTCGGGCGCGGGAGAGCTCGGGTGTCGTGGGGTGCGTCGGCGGGTGCGGGTGGGGTGTGGTTGCTCGCGCAGTTCCCCGCGCCCCTGAAAAGCCGGGGCTGCGCCCGTGCTTTTCAGCCCCCGCGAGGCCGTTGCTTTCAGCCCCCGCGAGGCCGTTGCTTTCGGCCCCCGCGAGGCCGTTGCTTTCAGGCCCGCGGGGGCCGTTGCTTGTAAGGGGCGCGGGGAACTGCGCGACCAGCCCCCACCGTCCCGCGCCCGACGAACTCACCCAGGCACCCACACCCACCCACTCACCCCGGGGGCCTGGGGGCGGAGCCGCCGGCTCGGGGAGGGGACGGGTAGCAGCGGCGGGGGCGGCGCGGGCGGACGCTCGGTCGGTCAGGTCCTGGGCTCGTCCGGGAGCTGCAGCATCGGGTAGCTCCCCGTGCTCGTGGGGGCGTGTTCCGGCAGCCACAACACCGCCACAGCCCCCTCCGCCGGGACCCCCTCCGCCGCACCCGGGGGCCGGACGTTACGGAAGGTCAGGCGCGCACCCAGCACCCGCGCCTGCCCGGCGGCGATGGTGAGACCGAGGCCGTGCCCCTGACCGGCACGGTCGGTGGAGCCGGTGCGGAACCGGCGCGGGCCGTCGGCCAACAGGTCCTCGGGAAAGCCGGGCCCGTGGTCACGGACCCGGATGACCCGGCCCTCGACGGACACCTCGATCGGCGGCCTGCCGTGCTTCGCCGCGTTCGCCAGCAGGTTCAACAGAACCCGCTCCAGGCGACGCGGGTCCGTCGTCACCTCCGACTCATGGATGACCCGTACGTCGATGCCCGCGTCCTTCGCCGCGACCCGCCGGGCCACGAAGTGGCCCAGCATGATGTCCTGCAGCTCCGCCCGCTCGGACGCACCGTCGAGCCGGGCCACCTCCAGCACGTCCTCGACGAGCGTGCGCATCGCCTGGGCGCGGTCGCGGACCAGTTCGGAGGGGCGGCCGGGCGGGAGCAGTTCCGCCGCGGTCAGCAGGCCGGTCACCGGCGTACGCAGCTCGTGCGCGATGTCCGCCGTCACCCGGCGCTCCGCCTCGATGCGCTGCCGCAGCGTGTCGGCCATGGCGTCCACGGCCCGCGCCAGCTCGGCCGTCTCGTCGCGCACGACCCCGCCGATCGCGTCCTGCACCCGTACGTCCGTCTCGCCCTTGGCGACCTGGTGCGCCGCGGCCGCCGCCTTGCGCAGCCGGCGGGACATCTGGCCGCCGATCAGCACACCGAGGGCCGAGCCGCCGAAGACCACCGAGATCGAGCCGATGAGCAGAGCCTGGTCGAGGTCCTTCATCACCTTGGAGCTGTGATCCGTGAACCCGGTGTGCAGGGACAGCACACGGCCGTCCTTCAGCGGGACCGCCGCCCAGATGTCGGCCACACCGCCCGTCCCCTGCCCCACATAGGTGGCCCGGCGGCCCTCCTTGACCTTGCTCAGCAGATCCCCGGGGATGCCCGGGTCGTCGAGCTCCACCCCGAACGCGCCCGACTTCAACGGCCGGCCCGACTCGTACATGCGCTGGGCGACCTGGATGCGCTCGTCGGCCAGGTCGCGCGAGTTGTCGAGCATCGACACCCGGGCCGCGTTGTGCACGACCAGGCTCAGCGCGATCGCCACCAGCGCCCCGACCAGCGCGATCGCCGCGCTCAACTGCCAGCGCAGGCCGGTGCGGATGCCCGCGCCCGAGCCGCCGTCGATACCGCTGCCCAGGCCGCCGGAGACGCCGGTGGTCGGGCCGCCGCCCATGCCGGTGCTGCCCGGTCCGCCGCCGATGCCGCGGGTGCCAAGTCCGCCGCCGACGCCGTGGGTGCCAGGTCCGCCGTCGACACCCGGGGTGTCGCGCCGTATCCCTCTTGTCCGTTGCCCCCGCATGCCCGCCCCGCTCAGGCCTTCAACTTGTAGCCGAAGCCGCGGACCGTCTCGATCCGGTCCTGGCCGATCTTCGTCCGCAGCCGCTGCACATGGACGTCGACGACCCGGGTGTCACCACCCCAGCCGTAGTCCCACACACGTTCGAGCAGCTTGTCGCGGGAGAGGACCGTGCCGGGCGCCGACGAGAACTCGAGCAGCAGCCGCATCTCGGTCGGCGTCAGCGCCACCGGCACCCCGGACCGCCGCACCTCCATGCCCTCGGTGTCGATCTCCAGTTCGCCGAACGTGAGTACGCCACCGGCCGTCTCGGACGCCGGGTCCTCGCCCCTCGCACCGCCGCCGCTCGCATGGCCGAAGCGACGCAGCACCGCGCGGATCCGGGCGACCAGGACGGCGCCGTCGAACGGCTTGGTCACGTAGTCGTCGGCGCCCGCCTCCAGGCCCAGCACCACGTCGATGGAGTCGGCCCGCGCCGAGAGCATGATCACCGGGACGGTCGACTCGTCGCGGATACGACGGCACAGCGAGACCCCGTCGAGTCCCGGCACCATGACGTCGAGCAGCGCGATGTCGGGGCGGTTGCTGCGGAACGCCTCAAGGCCCGACAACCCGTCGGGCATGGCCGTGACCGCGAAGCCGTCCCGCTCCAGCGCGAGCTGGGTGGCCTCGCGGATGACGTCGTCGTCCTCTACGAACAGGACGTGGGTCTGCTCTGCCATCCGGTGTTCTCGTTCGCTCTCAGATCGGGGACAGGGGGAAAGGGAGAGAAAGTGAAGAAGAGAAGAGAGGGGGGAAGGGGTGCGGGCCGGGTCACTTCGGATCGCGTGACGGCGTCGGCACCGGCGCCGACGAGGCACCCACCGCCGTGCCGTACTCCGTGCGCGTACTCGATCGTTCCGTGAAGTGGCCCTTGAGCCAGCGGTAGGTGATCACTTCCTCGCCGGACGGGAACGAGACCGGGTCGCCCTTCTCGTACAGCTGCTGGGTGACCAGCAGCTCGCCCCGGTCGATCTCCGCGTAGACCGGCGGCTGCTCGGCGAGGAACACCGAGCGGTACTCCCCGTTCTCCTCGCGGAACACGTACGCGCCCACACCGACCGCGTCTCCGCAGGTCATCACGTTGATCACGATGTCGTCGGACTTGCCGCCGGTCAGATCGCCGAACGACACCGTGACCGGGTACTCGTCGCCCACGCACGGCTTGAGATCGCCCTTCACGGCCTTGCTGACGTCAGGGTCCGCCCGGACCATTCGCACCACCTCGGACACGCTCTTGGGGTCCTTCCGGTCCGAAGCGGAGGCGGAGAGCGTCGGCGTGGCCGCGCCCTTCGCCAGGGGATCGTTGTCCGCCGGGCCCTCGTCACGGGCACCGGTGCCGCCCGTGGCGCAGGCGGAGACGAAAAGCCCGAGGGCGGCGAGCACGGCCGACGCCGTGATCACCGCCTTCGTGGCATGCCTGGCCCGTGGATCCGGGCCGGCCCCTGTGCTCAGGCCGCGCAACGCTCCCGCTCCTCACGTTCGAACGCGCGGGCATCGAGGTCGCGGGCCTCCAGCTCCTCGCGGAGCCGGGCCAGCGCCCGGTGCAGCGTGCTCTTGACCGTTCCGGCCGACATGCCGAGGGCGGCGGCCGTCTCCTCCGTGGACATCTGCTCCCAGTGTCGCAGCACCACGACACTGCGCTGCTTCGGAGCGAGCACCTTCATGATGTCCATCAGCAGGGCGCGGTCCGCGTGCTGCTCGGTGGAGTCGTCGATGCACGCGTCCGGCAGCTGCTCGGTGGGCACCTCCTCCAGCTTCCGGGCCCGCCACCACTCCGTCCGCGTGTTGATCATGACCCGGCGCAGATACGCGTCCGCCAGCCGCTTGTCGGCTATGCCATCCCAGCGGCCGTACGTCCGTGCCAGGGCCGTCTGCAGCAGGTCCTGCGCGTCGACCGGGTCCGGCACCAGCCGACGGGCGCTGCGCAGCAGCGCGTCCTGACGGGTACGGACGTACTCCTCGAATTCGAGCACCTCGCCCTGAGCCATGATCAACCGCCTCCGATCCCCGTTGCCGACGCGTGTGCGCGGTCGCGCGCTGCCGGTGTGGGAATGAAGCTACGGAGGGGTTGTCACGGCGATGTCCGAGGCAGCCTGCGGAGAACGCTCGGCTGTCCGTCGGTTGTGTAACAGAAACCGGAACGGGGTAGTGCGGGGAGGGGTTTGGGGCGGGTGTGGGGAGATTTGCCCGGCGGGAATGCCGTCGGCTTGTGTATCGGCCTCTGTGTCGGCGCCCGTATCGGTCTGTGTGACGGCGATGGGTGGGCTGTGTCGGGGGAGGTGCCGTCAGGTGAGGGGGAGGCGGTAGAGGCCGTTCGGGAGGGGTTCGACGAGGCCGTCGGCGACCAGGCCGTCGAGGGCGCGGGCACGCTGCACCGGCTCGTCCCAGACCCGGTCGAGGACGGACTGCGGTACGGGCGCCACGGACTCCCGCAGTACGGCGAGCAGCTTGCCGCGCACCTGGCGGTCGGTGCCGGCGTACGTCTGGCCGCGCCGGGCCGGGCCGTCGTGCGGGGGCTTCCCGGCGAGCCGCCAGGCGCACTGCGTGGCGATCGGGCAACGGTGACAGGTCTCGTTCTTCGCGGTGCAGACCAGCGCGCCGAGTTCCATGGACGCGGCGGCCCAGCGGGAGGCGGTGCGCTCGTCGTCGGGGAGCAGGGCGCGGGCCAGTTTGCGCTCGGCGGCGGTCGTGGCGTTCGGCGGGAACTGGGTGCCGGTGACCGCGCGGGCCAGGACACGGCGGACGTTGGTGTCGAGCACGGCGTGGCGTTGGCCGTACGCGAACGACGCCACGGCCGCGGCGGTGTACTCGCCGATACCGGGCAGCGCGAGGAGCTGGGCGTGGTCCTCGGGTACGTCGCCGCCGTGCCGTTCCGTTATGGCGACCGCGGCGCCGTGCAGGCGCAGGGCGCGGCGGGGGTAGCCGAGGCGGCCCCAGGCGCGGACGGCTTCGCCCGGGGGTTCCTGGGCGAGGTCGGCCGGGCGGGGCCAGCGCCTCAACCACTGTTCGTAGACGGGGAGTACGCGGTTCACCGGGGTCTGCTGGAGCATGAACTCGCTGACCATCACGCCCCACGGGCCGGCCTCCGGCCTGCGCCAGGGGAGGTCGCGGGCGTGGCTGTCGAACCAGGCGATGACTGGGGGGTGGAGGGTGGTGCCGCTGTCGCTGTCGCCGGGGGAGTACGGGGAGGGGGTGGTGTTCGTGGGTGCAGTCATGGCGGTGTCGATCCTGCCACGTGCGGGGCGGAATTTCCCTCGCCCCCGCCGCCCCTACCCGTCCCATCCTCCAGGGGCGCTGCCCCTTCGACCCCGATTGCGCGGGAGAGCTCGGGGGGTGCGGTTGGTCTGGCGGGTGCGGGTGGGGTGTGGTTGCTCGCGCAGTTCCCCGCGCCCCTGAAAACCCGGGGCTGCGCCCCGCGCTTTTCGGGCCCGCGGGACCGTTGTCTTTGGTCTTTAGGGGCGCGGGGAACTGCGCGACCAGCCCCCCACCGGCCCGCAGCCGACGAACCCGCCCAGCCACCCCAAACAACCCACCCACTCACCCACCCGCCCACCCACTCATCCACCCACTCACTCACCCACCTGCCCGGGGGTCTGGGGGCGGAGCCTCCAGTCTGGGGATGGGATGGGTAGGGGCGGCGGGGGCGAAAAAAACACCCTCGTCAGACGGCCGGCCGCCAGCCCAGCTGGGGGCCCAGGTTCGTGGCGATGTCCGTCAGGATCTGGACATAGTCCGCGTGATCGAAGGTGAACGGCAACGCGAACGCGACCTCGTCGATCTCGCGGAACGCGACATGCTCGTGGAGCCGCTCGGCGATCTCGGCGGACGTACCGACCAGATCGGGCGCGAAGAGCAACCGCGCGGGCCCCTGCGGCGCGACGGTCCGAGGCAGCCGCTTCGCCACATACGCCTCGTACTTCGCCCGCTGCTCCGACGTCGCCCCGTCCGTGGGGATGACGACCAGCCCCTGGGAGACCCGTGCCTCACCCCCATCGGCGTGCGCGGCACGAAACGCGCGGACATGAGAGAGCTGGACCTCGGCGAAGTCCACGACCGCCTCTTCCCCTCCCCCCTCCTCGTTCCCCTCCGCCTTGACGACGCTGCTCGTCAGGAAGTTCATCCCGTTCTCCCCGGCCCACCGGGCCGAGCGGAGACTGCCGCCGCCGTACCACATCCGCTTCCCCAGCCCCGGCGAGTGCGGCTGGACACGGTCGGAGAAGACCTCGAAGCCCTCCATGCCGCTGAAGTCGCTGGCCCGCTCTCCGCGTACGAAGTCGAGGAGACGCCGGACGCGTTCGAAGCTGAAGTCCTCGGTCTCGGCGGTGTCGGGGTAGAGGGCCTGCTTGACCCGGTCGTAATGCATCGGCGGCCCGACGCTGACCCCCGGATTGACGCGTCCGCCGGACAGCAGATCGACCGTGGCCAGATCCTCGGCGAGGCGGAGCGGGTTCTCCCAGCCCAAGGGGATGACGGCCGTGCCGAGTTCGATCCGGCTCGTGCGCTGCGAGGCCGCCGCCAGGACGGCCACCGGGGAGGAGATGCCGTACTGCAGATGACGGTGACGCAGCCACGCGCTGTCGAAGCCGAGCTGTTCGCCCAGCTCGATGATCTCCAGGGTCGACTCATGGCCCCGGCGCGGATCGGCCTCGTCGAACAGTCCGATAGTCAGAAAGCCCAGCTTTCGCAGCGGCTTCGAGGTCGTCGACACCGGTTCCTCCCTCGTGCATCGACCAGCGTCCGAGGCGGCGACGGCCGTACGCCGTTGCCGCCGAGGTCGACAATTGTGTCAGGTGGGGCGGGGAGAGACCGTGGAGGGCGGCTCGTCGCGAACTTGGGTGCGGCCGAAGGGAGTTCACGTCCTACGCGGGGCCTGCCCGGTCACGGACCGTGTACGGCGGGGCCCTTCGGTCACGCAGTGCGATCTTGTGATGATCGGATCAGTCGTCGAGGGATACCACCGTGATGATGATCCGGAAAAGTTGGGATCTCGGGCGGCGGGTGGGGCAAGCGAAGTGCCGGATCTCTCGTACAGTTTGCGCCGTGGGATCTCTGCGCAATCCGATCGGGCCGCTTCCCTCCTCCATCTACTGGCGTCGGAGGGCCATTCTGCTGACCGTCGTCGGTCTGCTCGCGCTGCTGACCCTGTGGGTCCTCACCAGCGGCGGCGGAGACGGCAAGAGCAATGCGGGCGAGCCCAACGGCAAGAACCCCGCGACCTCCATCACCCCGGGGCCGTCCGGTTCCGGTCCCGCGATCAGTGAAGCGCCGGGCGGGCGCGACGAGTCGGGTTCCAGCGGCGGTAGCGGCGGTAGCGGTGGCGGCGACGGCGGCTCGGGCTCCGACGCCGGTTCCGGTTCGGGGGGCTCCGGCGGGGCCGACAGTGGTGGGTCCGGTTCCGCGGGTGGCGGTACGTCCGACGGTGGGGGCAAGAACGGGAGCAGCTCCGGCGAGCAGGTGCCGGCCGGGTCGAGCCTGCCCAACTGCACCGCCGGTGCGGTGAAGTTGACCGTACGCAGCGTTCACAACTCGTACGAGCCGGGCGCCAACCCCACGTTCGAGTTGATCGCGCGCAATACCTCCAGCAGTGACTGCAAGCTCGATCTCGGCCCGGACAACACGGTGGTGACGATCACTCAGGCCGACGCGGACGACGCGTTCTGGTCGTCCGACGACTGCCATGAGACGGCGGGCAGCCTGCTGTTCCGGGTGCCCGCGGATGACCGTGTCACCTACACGGTGGAGTGGAACCGGGACCCCAGCGCACCCAACTGCGCCACCCCGTCGGCGGGTTCGGCCACCGCCGGTACGTATCTGGTGGAGGCGAAGGCACCGCGCCTGGCGAAGGCACGGACGTCGTTCGTCCTGGAGAAGGACTGACCCCGGGTTCTGTGGGGTCGGGGGCCGTGCGGGTCGGTTCGGCTGCGGGCCGGTGGGACTGAAAAGCACGGGGCGCAGCCCCGGCTTTTCAGGGGCGCGGGGAACTGCGCGAGCAACCACACCAAACCCGCACCCGCAAACGAACCCCACCCACCGCCGAGCCCCCGCCCAACCGCCGGAGGCTAGACGTACCGCTCCAGGATCGACGACTCCGCCAGCCGCGACAGCCCCTCCCGTACGCTGCGGGCCCGGGCCTCGCCCACGCCGTCCACGGTCTGGAGGTCGTCGACGCTCGCGGCCAGCAGCTTCTGCAGGCCGCCGAAGTGTTCCACCAGGCGGTCGATGATGGCGCCCGGCAGGCGCGGCACCTTGGCAAGGAGCCGGAAGCCGCGCGGTGAGACCGCGGAGTCCATGCCCTCGGGAGAGCCCGTGTAACCCAGGGCCCTTGCCACTATCGGCAGTTCCAGCAGCTCCGCGTGGGTGAGCGCGTCGAGTTCGGCGAGGGCCTCGTCGACCGTACGGGAACGTTTGGCCGTCGGCTCGGGCACATAGTCCCGGACCACCAGCTCGCGCTCCGGTTCGACGCCGGCGATCAGCTCGTCCAGCTGGAGGGCGAGGAGACGGCCGTCCGTGCCCAGCTCCACCACGTACTCGGCGATCTCGGTGGCGATCCGGCGGACCATCTCCAGGCGCTGGGCGACCGCCGAGACGTCCCGGACCGTCACCAGGTCCTCGATCTCCAGCGCGGACAGCGTGCCCGCGACCTCGTCGAGGCGGAGCTTGTAGCGCTCCAGCGTCGCGAGTGCCTGGTTCGCGCGGGACAGGATCGCCGCGGAGTCCTCCAGGACGCGGCGCTGGCCGTCGACGTACAGCGCGATCAGGCGCATCGACTGGGAGACGGAGACGACGGGGAAGCCGACCTGTTTGCTCACCCGGTCCGCCGTGCGGTGCCGGGTGCCCGTCTCCTCGGTGGGGATCATCGGGTCGGGGACCAGCTGGACGCCCGCCCGGAGGATCTTCGACAGGTCCGAGGACAGGACGATGCCGCCGTCGAGCTTGCACAGCTCACGCAGACGCGTCGCCGTGAACTCGACATCCAGGACGAAACCACCGGTGCACATCGGCTCGACGGTCTTGTCGAAGCCGAGCACGATGAGTCCGCCCGTGTTGCCGCGGAGGATTCGCTCAAGGCCGTCGCGCAGGGCCGTGCCTGGGGCCACGGCGCTCAGTGAGGCGCGCATCAGGCCATCGGCACCGGAGCTCCCACCGGACTTTCCGGGAGCTGCTGCCCGGTCGTTGGCTGCCACTGCACTCCTCCGGTCGCAGGTTTTGGGGCGCTCCCGTTTCGTACACGTGGTTCGTACGGACGGGCGAGACCTGGGCAAAGTCTACCGGCGGTCCTCGTCGTCCCGTGGGGCCTCTCGCCGACGGGATCGGGGCAGTACCCGCAGGGCGTCCCCCATGTCGGCCACTTCCAGGACCTTCATACCGGGAGGAACCTTGCCGGGATCGGACGGAACGAGCGCGTGCGTGAACCCGAGGCGGTGTGCTTCGGAGAGGCGGCGCTGGACCCCGGTGACCCGTCTGACCTCGCCCGCGAGGCCCACTTCGCCGATCGCCACGAGGTTCTTGGGCAGGGGGGTGTCGGTCGCCGCGGACGCCAGGGCGAGCGCGATCGCCAGGTCCGCGGCGGGCTCCGAGAGCTTCACGCCGCCGACCGTCGCCGAGTAGATGTCCCGCTTGCCGAGGGCGCTGATCCGGCCGCGCTGCTCCAGGACCGCGAGCATCATCGAGACCCGGGAGGTCTCCAGGCCGGACGTCGTACGGCGGGGGGAGGGGAGCTGAGAGTCGACTGTGAGCGACTGCACTTCGGCGACCAGCGGGCGGCGGCCCTCCAGGGTCACCGTCAGACAGGTGCCGGGGACCGGCTCGTCGCGGCGGGTCAGGAACAGCCCGCTCGGGTCGGTCAGGCCCGTGATGCCCTCGTCGTGCAGCTCGAAGCAGCCGACCTCGTCCGTGGCGCCGTAGCGGTTCTTGACGCCCCGTACGAGGCGGAGGCGGGCGTGACGGTCGCCCTCGAAGTGCAGCACGACGTCGACGAGGTGTTCGAGGAGGCGGGGACCGGCGATCGCCCCGTCCTTGGTGACATGGCCCACGAGGAGCGTCGACATACCGCGTTCCTTGGAGGCGCGGATGAGGGCGCCGGCGACCTCGCGGACCTGGGCCATGCCGCCGGGGGCGCCGTCGATCTCGGGCGACGCGACGGTCTGCACGGAGTCGAGGATGAGGAGGGAGGGTTTGACGGCGTCCAAGTGGCCGAGGACGGCGGAGAGGTCGGTCTCCGCGGCGAGGTAGAGGTGGTCGTGCAGGGCGTTGATGCGGTCGGCTCGCAGGCGGACCTGGCTGGCGGACTCCTCGCCGGTGACATACAGCGTGCGGTGCTCGTCGCTCGCCGCCTTCGCGGCCACGTCCAGCAGGAGCGTGGACTTGCCCACGCCGGGCTCACCGGCGAGGAGGACCACGGCGCCGGGGACGAGGCCGCCGCCCAGGACGCGGTCCAGTTCGGGGACGCCGGTGGTGCGGGCGGTGGCCTGGCGGCCGTCGACCTGGCCGATGGGGACGGCGGAGGTGGTGACGCGGCCGGGGGCGGTCGTACGGACCGCGGGCGCGCCGTACTCCTCGATCGTGCCCCATGCCTGGCATTCGGGGCAGCGGCCGAGCCACTTGGCCGTCTGCCAACCACACTCCGTGCAGCGGTAGGACGGCCGGTCCTTCGTGGATTTGGTACGGGCAGCCATGGACGAACCGTAGCCGAGCCCACTGACAGCCTCCGGCGGTTGGCCGGATCGCGTGCGGTGAGGGGGGTGGGTGCGGGCTGTGCGGTGTTGCGCCGTGGGTGTCCGTCCTCGGTCCGGCGCGGAATCGGTCTGCTGGAGAAGCCGGACCAGTTGACGCGTCGGCCGCCGCGGGCGGACACCCTCCCGGCACACCCCCTTCTCGCCGTACGAGGCAGCCTCGCCGTGGGGGGTGCCGGTTTTGCCGTCCGTCCCAGCCGCGGGCAGTCGTGCCGCTGGGGCGGCACCTGGGCCGGCGCCCGCCCCACCTGCCACCGCGACATACCCACCCCCGTACGAATCTGACCAAGCCCTACTGGAAGCGCCGTCCGGTCGTCAGCTTCGCCGGGCGGTACGGCACGTATGCCGCGCCGTCCAGGCCCAGGGCGGTCGCCGCCGTCTGGAGCGCGCCCGGCGTCGCTGCCGCGCCCCAGCGCCCGGTGTCGATCCGGCGCTCGACGGCGTGCAGCGCGGCGACCGTTTCGGCGACCGTGAAGAAGCAGTGGCCCTGGCGCTCGACGTAGGCCTGGCGGAGCAGCGAGCCGTCGCCGGAGGCGCGGACACGGGCGGCGAAGCGGTCCTCCTGCTCGACGGGGACGAGGTCGTCGGCGGTGGTGTGGATGTTGAGAAGGGGGACGGCGAGGCCCTGGCCGGCGGAGGAGGTGCGTTCGCCGGCGGCGACGGCGGACGGGTCGGCCTTGATCTTCGCGTTGGCGGTCAGGTTCCGCAGATCGGCTCGCAGGTTCAGGCCGGCCTTCTCGTACAGGGCCTTGACCAGGGGCGCGTGCTGGGAGGTCGAGAGCAGGCGCGCGTAGTCGACGCCCTTGTTCCCGGAGTTGTTGCCGCCCAGTGCCTTCTCGACGTGGTAACGGGCGGGCTCGACGCGAGTGAGGATGCCTTGGACCAACCAGGAGGCCTGCTGGGCCTGCTGCTCCTCCCAGTCGTCGGCGGCGGGGCGGTCCTTGCCCTGGGCCCAGGTGGGCAGGTTGAGGTAGGCGGCGGCGAGGGCGATGCGGGCGCGGCCCTCGGGGGTCTTCTGGGCGGCGACGACGGCGTCGGTGAGCTGCCGGCCGGTGGTGGTCCCCTCGGCCTCGGAGGCGAAGTTCGCCAGCTTCACCGGAGTGTCGGGGAGCAGGAGCCGGGCGATCGTGTACTCGGCGTGGAGCTGGTAGTCGTGCAGGTCGTTGGCACCGGCCACGAGGCCGCACAGGCCCAGGGCGCCGTCGATCCCACCGGCCCCGGAGCGGGCGAGCCGGGCGTTGACCAGGCCGCCCATGGACTGGCCGATGGCGAGGGTGCGGGTGGGCTCCCCGATCTTCTCGGTGACTGCCGCGACGGTGGCGACCTGGTCGCGCTCCGCGCTCTCAAGGCCCCAGAGGGTCTCGCTCACGTCGTAGGAGGAGCCGGCGAGCGCGTAGCCCTCTTCCAGGAGGCGTAGGCGTACGGCCTCGCGGGGGGCGTTCTCGGCGACCCTGCCGCCGAAGCCGTGGCTGAAGACGATCAGGGTGCCGTTCCAGTTCTCGGGGACGTCGGCGATCCAGGTGGCGCCGTCCGTGAGGGTGCCGGTGAGGCGTTCGGCGGTGACCGTCTCGGTGACGGCTGTCTCGGTGGCGGCTGTCGCGGTGGTCACGATGGTGCCGATCGTCAGCGAAAGCGTGACCGCGGCGGCCAGGGCGACGAGCGAGCTCGTTCCGGGGCGATGGCGGAGTAAGGGCATGGGGGGCTCCTGTGCCTGTCGAGGGGGGATACGACTCGTGGGTAACGTTGCCCAAGAAACTTAGGGCGTTTTTATGACGATGGTCAATGGAGTGCCTAACATTGCCGAGGGGGGCGTGGCGGGTGGCGAGTGAACCCGGCCTTTTGGACTCACGGAGTCGTGCACCAGCCACGGAATCCGCCATTCCTGTCCCCTTATGAGGGATCGTTTCACCCGTACGGAGTAAATGTGCGCAAGGGGCGAGAAGGTGCTGGTTCCGGGCGCCTACGGTCCACGGGTGATGAGCAGCAGTCCGGAGATCTCGACCCGCACCACCGGCGCACACCGGGCGCACCGCGAGGCGCGCGACCGGGCGGCGGCGCGCACGCTGGCGCAGCGCCCGCCCGCGCGCTACGAGCCGTACCTGGACGGCCTGTTCACCTACTGCCTGTCCGTGCTGTGCGACCACGACACGGCGACGGCCGCCCTCGGTGACGCCATCGGCCTCGCCGAGCGCCGCCGGGGCCCCGAGGCGCCCGGCGACCGCAGGGCCTGGCTGTACGCGCTGGCCCGCTGGGCGTGTCTGCGCAAGCTCGCCGAGGGCCGGCAGAAACGTCATGGCACACACGCCTCCGGCCGCCACGGCAGTGCCGGCGCCGAGCAGCAGCGAGCCCAGAACGCCACCGGGAAGCCCCCTGGTAAGGCGTCCGCCGCTCCGGCCGTGTCGGACGAGGTCCAGGAGCGGCGGCGGCGCGAGCTGGCGCTGCTGGCCTGGCCGGAGGCCGCCGGCACCACCCCGGAGCAGCGCGAGGCCCTCGAACTGGCCGTACGGCATCAGCTCGGCGCCCACGAGGTCGCCGACGTCCTCGGCATGGACCCCGCCGCCGCCCGCGAACTGCTCGCCTCCGCCGCCTGCGAGGTGGAGCGCACCCGCGCCGCCCTCGCCGTCGTGGAGACCGGCGCCTGCCCGAGCGTCGCCCACCTCACCGGTGACCACCAGCTCGTCCTCAGCTCCACCCTCCGCCGCGAACTGGTCCGGCACGTCGACGACTGCCCCCGCTGCCGCCGCGCCGCCGAGCGCGCCGCCCCCGGCCGCTGGCCCGGCACCAGCGTCACGCCCGCCGCGCTGCCCGTGCTCGAAGCCCCCCGCCCTGCCCTGTGCGCCGTCCTGGCGCACCTCACCCGCGCGCGTGGCGGCGCTCCGCGCTTCGACCGGCGCGGCTTCCCGATGGACCCCAGAGACCGTGCCGCCCGCCGCGACCGGCTCCGCGCCCGTGCCGTCACGACGACCGTCGTCGCCACCGTCGTCGCCGCCCCCGTCCTCGCCCTCTGGGCCGCCTACCGGGGCGTCCCCGTCGTCGGCGAGGGTGTCGACGGCCGTGGCGTCACCGCGGGCGAGGAACAGGGCGACGGCTACGGCCTGATCGGCGGCGGCACTGGCGACTACGAGAACGCCGGCAACGCCAAGAACCGGCCCCGGGGCAAGGACCGCTCCGACGACGTCTCCGTGGAGGTCGTCACCGGCGACGGCAAAGGCGCCGAAAAGCTCTCCGTGCGGGCCTCGAACAACGGCGAGACCACCCTCATCACCCTCAGGGCGACCGGCGGCACCCCCGTCCACTGGACCGCGCGCACCGGCGCCGACTGGCTCTACCTCAGCCAGTCCTCCGGAACCCTCGAACCCGGCGAGTCGTTCACGATCAAGGTGCACGTCGACCAGTTGAGCGAGCCCTCCGAGTACTGGACGGCACAGGTGTCGATCGCGCCCTCGGGCGCCGCCGTCACCATCGAGGGCCAGGGCCCCACGCCCACTACCCCGGACGACCCCCGCCCGACCCCGCCCGACCCGGACCCCGGCTCCCCGAAGCCCACCGCCCAGCCCCCGACGGCCGACCCGGACCCCACCCCCACCGACCCGCCCGCACCGGACCCGACCCCGACGCCCACCGAGCCACCCGCGCCCGACCCCGGCGGCTCGACCCCACCACCGGGCAACGGCGGCGACGTGACCCCGGCGCCGTAGGACCCCGGCGACAGTCGACGATGACGGGCATACCGGCCGGCCGGCACCGATGCACCGGCCGGGAAAACGGCCGTCAGTCCAGCGCGCGTGCCGGATCCGCCGGATGCGGTGCCACCAGCGGCAGTCGCGACGCCAGCCGCTCCTCGCACAGCTCGACCAGACGGTCGTACCCCGCCTTGCCCATCAGCTCGATCAGCTCAGGCCGGTACGACACGTACACCGGGTCGCCCGCGCCGTGCGCCGAGGTCGCCGAGGTGCACCACCAGTGCAGGTCATGGCCGCCCGGACCCCAGCCCCGGCGGTCGTACTCCCCGATCGACACCTGGAGCACCCGGGTGTCGTCGGGCCGGTCGATCCAGTCGTACGTCCGCCGGACCGGCAGCTGCCAGCAGACGTCCGGCTTGGTCTCCAGCGGCTCGCGGCCCTCCTTCAGCGCCAGGATGTGCAGCGAGCAGCCCGCGCCGCCCGCGAACCCGGGCCGGTTCTGGAAGATGCACGAGCCCTGGTACGGACGGGTCTGCCGCTCGCCGTCCTCGTCCTGCGAGACCCAGCCGGACTCCGTGCCCACGTCGTGGAACTGCCAGAGCTCCGGAGTGAGCCTCGCCACATGCCCGGCGACCCGCTTCTCGTCGTCCTCGTCCGAGAAGTGGGCCCCCAGCGTGCAGCAGCCGTCGTCCGCGCGACCCGCCTGGATGCCCTGGCAGCCGCTCCCGAAGACGCAGTTCCAACGAGAGGTCAGCCATGTCAGATCGCAGCGGAAGACCTGCTCGTCGTCCGCCGGATCAGGAAACTCCACCCACGCGCGTGCGAAATCGAGCCCCTTCTCGTCGGGCTCCGCAGCGCCCTTCTTCCCCCTCGGGGGTTTCGTGGCCGCTTTCGCCCGCGAAGAGCCGGGAGCCGGCGCCGCTCCCGCTGCCGACTTGTCGGCCTTTGCCTTTTTCGTCTTTGGCACCTGACCAGGGTAAGGCGCCGAAGACGGCTTCGGGGACGGTGTACGGCCCGGCTGGCAGTAGCGTTCCGTACATGAGACTCGGTGTCCTCGACGTGGGATCGAACACGGTGCATCTGCTGGTGGTGGACGCACACCCGGGCGCGCGCCCCCTGCCCGCGCACTCGCACAAGGTGGAGCTGCGCCTTGCCCAACTCCTCGACGAGGCGGGTGCGATCGGCCCCCAAGGGGTCGACAAACTGATCGGCGTGGTCCACGAGGCCCTCCAGGCCGCCGAGGACAAGGGCGTCGAGGAGATGCTCCCGTTCGCCACCTCCGCCGTGCGCGACGCCAGCAACGCCGACGAGGTCCTCGCCCGCGTCCGCGACGAGACCGGCGTCCAGCTCCAGGTCCTCACCGGCTCCGAAGAGGCCCGCCTGACCTTCCTGGCCGTACGCCGCTGGTTCGGCTGGTCCGCCGGCAAGCTGCTCGTCCTCGACATCGGCGGCGGCTCCCTGGAGATCGCGTACGGCATCGACGAGGAGCCCGACGCGGCCGTCTCGCTGCCGCTCGGCGCGGGCCGCCTGACCGCCGGCTGGCTCCCCGGCGACCCGCCGTCCGCCGACGACGTCCGCGCCCTGCGCCGCCATGCGCGGGCGCAGATAGCCCGTACGGTCGGGGAGTTCAGCCGCTTCGGCGCGCCCGACCACGTGGTCGCCACTTCCAAGACGTTCAAGCAGCTGGCCCGCATCGCCGGCGCCGCCCGCTCCACCGAGGGCCTCTACATCCAGCGCGACCTCAAGCGCGAGGCCCTGGAGTCCTGGGTCCCCAAGCTCGCCGAGATGACCACCGCCCAGCGAGCCGCCCTCCCCGGCGTCTCCGAGGGCAGGGCGAACCAGCTCCTCGCGGGCGCCCTGGTGGCCGAGGGCACGATGGACCTGTTCGGCGTGGAAACGCTGGAGATCTGCCCGTGGGCACTGCGGGAGGGCGTGATCCTGCGCCGCTTGGACCACATGGGCACGGGTTCCTTGTAAGGGAGGGGGCGGAGGCTCCTCATGGGCGCGGGGACTGTGCGATCAACCACACACGTCCTGCACGCGCCCATGAACAGGACCCCGACGGCGATCGAGCCCCCGCCCCTGGTCCACTGTTCACAAGACCAACCCCGTAGTCTGTCCCCCATGGCGGAGCCAGTCGTGCGCATCCCGGATGCGAAGGTCGCCCTGTCCACGGCCTCCGTGTATCCGGAGTCGACAGCGACGGCCTTCGAGATCGCCGCGCGCCTCGGATACGACGGCGTCGAGGTCATGGTCTGGACCGACCCGGTCAGTCAGGACATCGAGGCCCTGCGCAGGCTGAGCGACTACCACCAGATCCCGATCCTCGCCGTGCACGCCCCCTGCCTGCTGATCACCCAGCGCGTGTGGTCCACCGACCCCTGGGTCAAGCTCCAGCGCGCCCGGACGGCCGCCGAGAAGCTCGGCGCGAGCACGGTCGTCGTCCACCCCCCGTTCCGCTGGCAGCGCCAGTACGCTCGCGACTTCGTCGCCGGCATCTGGCGGATGGCGAACGAGACGGACGTCCGGTTCGCCGTGGAGAACATGTACCCCTGGCGCTACCGCGACCGCGAGATGCTCGCCTACGCCCCCGACTGGGACGTCACGAAGGACGACTACCGGCACTTCACGATCGACCTCAGCCACGCCGCGACCTCCCGCACCGACGCCCTGGGCATGGTCGACCGCATGGGTGACCGCCTCGGCCACGTCCACCTCGCCGACGGCAAGGGCTCGGCGAAGGACGAGCACCTGGTCCCTGGGCGCGGCAGCCAGCCCTGCGCCGAGCTGCTGGAACGGCTCGCCCTGTCCGGTTTCGACGGCCACGTCGTGATCGAGGTCAACACCCGCCGGGCCATGTCGAGCGCCGAGCGCGAGGCCGACCTGGCGGAGGCCCTCGCCTTCACCCGACTGCACCTGGCCTCGTCCCTGAAGGTCCCGCGGCCGTGACCGGAGCCGGAGCGGGAACCGGATCCGGGGCCGCGACCCCCCGCCGCCGGGGACGCCCTCCTCGTACGGAGTCGGCCGAGACCCCCGCGACCCGCGACCGGATCCTCGCCGCAGCCCGGGAGGAGTTCTCCGAGCGGGGCTACGACAAGACGTCCGTGCGCGGGATCGCCAAGGCCGCCGGGGTGGACTCGGCACTGGTGCACCACTACTTCGGCACCAAGGAGCAGATGTTCGAGGCGGCGGTCGAGGTGGCGTTCGCGCCCGTCCTGGTCGCCCGGGAGTCGGTCATCGAGGGCCCGCTCGACGGAGTGGGCGAGCGCCTGGCCCGTACGATCTTCGGCCTCTGGGAGAACCCGACCACCCGTAAGCCGCTCCTCGCGATCGTCCGCTCGGCGGTGAACCACGAGGCCGCCGCCGCGGTCTTCCGCCGCCTGGTCTCCACCCAGCTGCTGTACCGGATCGCCCACCGGCTGGATCTCCCCGACGCCGAGCTGCGCGCCGAGCTGGCGGCGGCGCAGCTGGTGGGGGTGGCGATGCTGCGATACGTGATCAAGGTGGAGCCACTGGCGTCGGCGGATCCGGAGCAGATCATCAGGAGGGTCGCACCTGTGGTGCAGGCGCACCTGACTGCGCCCGCCGACCCTTAGGAGCAGCGGGGCCGTATCGACGTGCGGCTCCGCCGCGTGGGCGCGCCGAGCCCCCACCGGGTCCGCAGCCGAAAACCGAGACATGCATCCCGCATTTCGGACAAGGTGTCCATCCCCTGGATGACCGGCGTACGCTCGAGTTCAGTCATAACTCTCCGAAAGAGCGAGGCGAGCGACGATGCCCGAGCTGAGGTCCCGCACAGTCACCCACGGCCGCAACATGGCGGGCGCCCGCGCCCTTATGCGCGCCTCCGGTGTACCGGGCGCGGACATCGGCCGCAAGCCGATCATCGCGGTGGCGAACTCCTTCACCGAGTTCGTGCCGGGCCACACCCACCTCCAGCCGGTCGGCCGGATCGTGAGCGAGGCGATCCGCGAGGCCGGCGGCATCCCGCGCGAGTTCAACACGATCGCCGTGGACGACGGCATCGCGATGGGCCACGGCGGCATGCTGTACAGCCTGCCCTCCCGCGACCTGATCGCGGACAGCGTGGAGTACATGGTCGAGGCGCACTGCGCCGACGCCCTGATCTGCATCTCCAACTGCGACAAGATCACCCCGGGCATGCTGAACGCGGCCCTGCGCCTGAACATCCCGACGGTCTTCGTCTCCGGCGGCCCCATGGAGTCCGGCCGCGCCACCCTCGTCGACGGCACGGTCCGTACGCTCGACCTGGTCGACGCGATGTCCGAGGCCGTGAACGAGAAGATCTCGGACGAGGACATCCTCCGTATCGAGGAGAACGCCTGTCCGACCTGCGGCAGCTGTTCCGGCATGTTCACCGCCAACTCGATGAACTGCCTGACCGAGGCCATCGGCCTCTCCCTCCCGGGCAACGGCTCGGTCCTCGCCACCCACACGGCCCGCAAGGCGCTGTACGAGGACGCCGCCCGTACGGTCATGGACATCACCCGCCGCTACTACGAGCAGGACGACGAGACGGTCCTGCCGCGCGCCATCGCGAGCTTCGCGGCCTTCGAGAACGCCATGGCCCTCGACATCGCCATGGGCGGCTCGACCAACACGATCCTGCACCTGCTGGCCGCCGCCCAGGAGGCGGGCGTCCCCTTCGGCCTGGGTGAGATCGACGCGGTCTCGCGCCGCGTGCCCTGCCTGGCCAAGGTCGCGCCGAACGTCGCCAAGGACCGCACGTACTACATGGAGGACGTGCACCGCGCCGGCGGCATCCCCGCCCTGCTGGGCGAACTGCACCGCGCGGGCCTGCTCAACGAGGACGTGAACTCCGTCCACAGCCCCTCCCTCGCCGACTGGCTGAAGACCTGGGACGTGCGCGGCGGCTCCCCGTCCCCGGAGGCCGTCGAGCTGTGGCACGCGGCCCCCGGCTGCGTCCGCACCGCCGAGGCATTCTCCACCTCCGAGCGCTGGGACACCCTGGACGAGGACGCCGAGGGCGGCTGCATCCGCTCCGCCGAGCACGCGTACTCCAAGGACGGCGGCCTCGCGGTCCTCAAGGGCAACCTGGCGGTCGACGGCTGCGTGGTGAAGACGGCCGGCGTCGACGAGTCGATCTGGACGTTCGAGGGCCCTGCGGTCGTCTGCGAGTCGCAGGAGGAGGCCGTCCAGAAGATCCTGCTGAAGGAGATCAAGGAGGGCGACGTCGTCGTCATCCGCTACGAGGGCCCCAAGGGCGGCCCCGGCATGCAGGAGATGCTCTACCCGACCTCGTACCTGAAGGGCCGGGGCCTCGGTAAGTCCTGCGCGCTGATCACCGACGGCCGTTTCTCGGGCGGCACCTCCGGCCTCTCCATCGGCCACGCCTCGCCCGAGGCGGCCGGCGGCGGCACGATCGCCCTCGTCGAGGACGGCGACCGCATCCGCATCGACATCCCGAACCGCTCGATCGAGCTGCTGGTAGACGACGCGGAGCTGGCCCGCCGCGACCAGGCCCTGAACGGCGTCTACGCCCCCAAGAACCGCGAGCGCAAGGTCTCCGCCGCGCTGCGCGCCTACGCCGCGATGGCGACCAGCGCGGACAAGGGCGCGGTGCGGGACGTGTCGAAGCTGGGCTGAGCTTTCTCAGGCCCGCGTGAGGGCCGCCCCCGGGAGTCGGGGGCGGCCCTCACGTATGCGCGTACCGGGTCACCAACCGGCCGGCCGCCCCCCGTCCACCCCGAACACCGTCCCGTCGGGCGCGCCCGAGCACACCCGGCCGTCCTCGACGAGCACGGGCTCGGGCAGTGACGGCGTGACCAGCTCCGAGGTGCCGAGCCGTGGCGGGGTCTCCCCGACGAGCTTCCCCTTGCCGGCGTCGACGGCGACCAGGCGCCCGTCCACCGCGGTGAAGTACACGTGCCGTGCGTCGGCGACCGGCGCCGAGCCGCGCAGCACCCCCGTCTCGATCCGCCACAGCTGCTTGCCCGCGGCCATGTCGACGGCCGCCAGCGAACCACCGTCGGCCAGCAGATAGACGATGTCGCCCCGCACCGCGGCACGCGCCTGCGGAAGCGCGACGGGCAGGCTCACCCGGTCCGTCTTCTCGGTCCGGGGGTCGTAGCGGACCACGGTCGCCGTGTTGCCGAAGGCCCCGCCGGCGGAGAGAAGGGTGAGGGCCCCGTCGTGGCTGCCGACCGGCTTGAGGCCGCCCTCCAGCCGTACGTCCCACCGCACGTCCCCGGTCTCCGGATCCACGGCGGTGACCCGCGTCCGCGCCCCCGACCCCTCCCCGGTCACCGTCGCCACGTACGCCGACCGGTCCCCGTCGAACGAGGTGAAGTACGCCTCCCGCTGCCCCGGGATCGGATGGCTCCACTTCGTGTCACCGGTGGCGCCGTCCACACCGGTGACCGTCCCGTCGGCGGCCGTCAGCAGGAGCGTCCCACCCGCGAACCGGGTGCTGCCGTACGCGGACAGGTCCTTCTCCCAGCGGACCTCGCCCGAGTCCGGGTCGAGGGCCTGCAACAGCCGGCCCGTGTCCGTCAGTACGTGCACGAGCCCGCCCGACCCGACGGGCGGCGCGCTCGACGCGTCGTCCGCGGTGACGGTGTGCCGCCACAGCACCGACCCGTCCGCCGGGTCGAGCGCGGAGACCAGCCCCGGCTGCGCACACAACAACTTCCCCGACCCGTACGAGCATTGGGGCGTGGACTGCTTCTTGCCCGCGGGCCTGGCGGTCCAGTCGTCGAGAACGGGCGACGCGGCCACCCCGCTCGACCGGGGCTCCGCCGCCTCGTGCCCGGAGTCCCCGCCCCCGAGGAACCGCACGGCGCCGAACGCCCCACCCGCGGTGAGCAGCAGCGCGGCGGCGGTGACGGCGACGCGCCGGCGCAGCCGCCGACGGGCCTCGCCGCCGCCCTGGCCCTCGGCCGGGTTGACGGACGAGGGCGGACCGGCGTCAGCGCGCCCCGGCTCCCCAGCGTCCCGGGCGCCCCACCCGTCTCCGGGCACCCGCTCCCGCTCCCGGTCTCGGTCCCGTTGACCGGCAATGAACGACTGGGTGTCGTACGAGGCGGCCACGGACCGCAGTTCGCGCATCAGCTCGTCGGCCGTGGGCCGGTCCTCGGGCTCCTTGGCGAGGCAGGCCTGGACGAGCGGCGCGAGGTTCTCCGGCACGCCGGTCAGATCCGGTTCGTCGTGGACGACCTGATACGCGACGACGTACGGGCTGTCGGAGTCGAACGGCCCACGCCCGGTGGCCGCGTGCACGGTCACCGAACCGAGGGCGAAGATGTCGGCGGCGGGCCCGACCTCCCTGGGCCGCCGGAACTGCTCGGGCGCCATGAACGGCGGCGTGCCTATCAGCTTCCCCGTCTCGGTCCGCAGCTCGCTGTCCTTCGGCCGGGAGATGCCGAAGTCGATGACCTTGGGCCCGTCCTCGGCGAGCAGGACGTTGCTCGGCTTGAGATCCCGGTGCACGACACCCGCGCGGTGGATGTCGCGCAGGGCCTCGGCGAGCCCGGCCATGAGCCGACGCAACTGCCCCGGCGCCATGGGCCCGTTCCGCTTCACATGCTCGGCGAGCGTGGGTCCCGGAATGAACAGGGTGGCCATCCAAGGCCGTTCCCCGTCTGTGTCGGCATCGACGACGGGCGCGGTGAACGCACCGCTGACCCTCCGCGCCGCGGCGACCTCCTGCCGAAACCGCCCTCTGAACTCGGGATCCTTGGCGAAGTCCGCATGCACGACCTTCACCGCGAGCCGCAACCCGGACGTGGAGGTGGCGAGATGGACGACGCCCATGCCGCCGGACCCCAGACACGACTCCAGACGGTACTGACCGGCGTACTCCGGAAGTTCCGCTTCCGAGCCCGACCCGGTGCCCCGCCGTGGTGCCATGGGCCCACCCCCGTGCTGTTCGGCCGCCCGCGCGACGCACGGAGCCTAGTCGATGACTCGTACGAGACAGAGGCGGCTTGCTAGCCTCGATGTGCGAAGAACGCACAGGTGTGCGTGAGTTGTTTCAGGGGTATCAAAGCGTTCCCCATGGCCGAACAACAGCCATGGGCTTCAAGCCTCCAAGGCGTCACGGCCAGGGGGCTTCACACGGGGGAGGATCTGTCATGTCTGTCGACAGCACGCAAAAAATCGAGAACACCGGCGGCGAGGGCGGCGAGTCCGCAGCGCCGGAGTCGGCATCGGTGGCGGCAGCCATCACGTACTACCCGGTCGCCCCGGGCGTCCGCCTCAACGTCCGCAGCGGCCCCGCCACCAGCTACGGCATAGTCCGCGTCCTGGCCGAGGGCGCCAGGGTCCCGATCTTCTGCCAGACCCCGGGCCAGACCATCTCCGGCCCCTACGGAACGACCAAGGTCTGGGACAACATCGGCGACGGCGAGTACATCTCGGACGCGTACGTCTACACGGGCAGCGACGGCTACGTGGCACCGCACTGCGGCTGAGGAAGTTCCCCGCGCCCCTCGACAGGGGCGCGGGAACGGTCAACACCCCCGCGGCGATAATCGTCGAGTGAGCGACACCATGAAGGACCAGAAGGACCAGAAGGACCAGAAGGACCAGAAGGACCAGAAGAGCCGGAAAGACCGGAAGGGCGACGAACCCGGCGCCACGGCCACCCCCAAGGGCCCCCGCCCCGAAGAGATCCGCTTCTTCGGGACGACCTGGCTGAACCGCGACGGCAACTACCCGACCCGCCGCGCGGCCGTCTCCGCCGGCTCCCTCGCCGCAGTGGTCGCCTCCTGCCTGGTGCTGCGCCTCGCCTACGAGGGTCTGCAGATCGCGGCCGTGGGCGACTTCGTCATGCTGATGGTCGTCATCATGTTCACGATCTGCGGCGCCCTTGCCTTCACCCACACCTGGGGCTCGTTCACAAAGCGCCCGGACCCCGCCCGCCAGTCCTCCCTGCGCGGCCTCCTCACCATCGGCTTCCTGGGCTCCCTCACCGCCTACTTCCTCCGCTCCCTCAAGGAGGCCCCGGGCGAGTCCCTGCACCGCGCGGAGCACGAGAAGGCGACCGAGGAGTACACCCGCCGCACGGCAAAGCGCACGGGCAACCCGGCGAAACGACGCCGTACGTAGTCGGAGGACTCCGAGTCCACCTGCGGTTCCGGCCGCGTGGCCTGTCCGCAGTTCCGGTCCGTCAGCTCGCCCGCGATTTCGGCTTCTTGGCCTCTCGGCTTCTTGGCCTCTCGGCCTCTCGGCCCGTCCGCCGTTACGGCCCTCAGTCCTCCCGCCGTTTAGGCCTCTCGCCCCCTCGCCCCCTCGGCCCCTGGGCCCCTCGGCCCATCCGGCGCTACGGTCCCTCAGTCCGTCCGGCCTTTCGATCTCTCGTTACGTCCGGCATTTCGCTCTTTCAGCCCGTCCGGCGTTTGAGGACGAGGCCGAAGGCCGATCAACCACCCACACACCCGCACCCGACCGACCCACCAGGCGAGGGCCCGGGGGCGGCAGTCCCCGAGGCTTGTCCGGGGTCGAAGGGGCAGAGCCCCTGGTGGATGGGAACGGGTAGGGGCGGCGGGGGCGAGAAATCCCTCGTCGGCGGCAGCGAAACACCCCGACGACGCCCCCGAGTACCCCACACGCCGCGTTCCCGACGCGGCCGGCACAACCCGCGCCCCCGCACGCAACCACCCCGCACCACCACACCTTGACGGCCCCACCCACCCGGAGCATTATTCATCGCATGATGAATTATCTGCCGGGGCAAGCCTCCCGCCCCCCTGACCAAGCGAACCCACCCACCCCCGCACCCACCCCCACCCCCGCCGTCCGAGCCGAGAACCTCACCGTCACCCGAGGCCCCCGAACCGTCCTCCACGCCCTCGACTTCGCCGTCCCACCGGGCCAGATCACCGGTCTCCTAGGCCCCTCCGGCTGCGGCAAGTCGACCCTGATGCGCTCGATCGTCGGCACCCAGGCCAAGGTCACCGGCACCCTGCAGGTCCTCGGCCACCCCGCCGGTGCCCCCACCCTCCGCTCCCGCATCGGCTACGTCACCCAGGCCCCCTCGGTCTACGACGACCTCACCGTCCGCCAGAACCTCGCCTACTTCGCCGCGATCCTCGACCCCGGCCGCGCCGCAGCCGACCGCCGCCACGAGAACGTCACCCGAGCCATCGCCGACGTGGACCTCACCTCCCGCGCCGACGCCCTCGCCGGCAATCTCTCCGGCGGCCAACGCAGCCGTGTCTCCCTCGCCGTCGCGCTCCTCGGCACCCCCGAACTCCTCGTCCTCGACGAACCCACGGTCGGCCTCGACCCCGTCCTCCGCCGCGACCTCTGGGCCCTCTTCCACACCATCGCCACCGAGCGCCGGGCCACCCTCCTGATCTCCTCCCACGTCATGGACGAGGCCGAGCGTTGCCACCGCCTCCTCCTGATGCGCGAGGGCGAGATCCTCGCCGATGACACCCCGGAGGCCCTGCGCACCCGCACTGACACGGACACGGTCGAGGCGGCCTTCCTCCACCTCGTCGACGAGGCGACAGCGACAGCCACACACCCGAAGGGCTCGACGCGATGACCACACCGAAGACAAAGACGACAAAGATGAAGACGGCACAGGCGGCACAGACGACACAGACGACCCCACCCCCCGAGCCCGAGACCCCCTCCGCCCCCCACCCCAGGGCGCTCAACTACTCCCGTACGACGGCCACGGCGACCCGAGTACTCCGCCAGCTCGGCCACGACCCCCGCACGATCGCCCTCCTGCTCCTCATCCCCTGCGTGATGCTGTTCCTGCTCCGCTATGTCTTCGACGGCAGCCCACGCACGTTCGACAGCATCGGCGCCTCTCTCCTCGGCATCTTCCCCCTGATCACGATGTTCCTGGTGACCTCCATCGCCACCCTGCGCGAACGCACCTCGGGCACCCTGGAACGCCTCCTCGCCATGCCCCTGGGCAAGGCCGACGTCATCGCCGGCTACGCCCTCGCCTTCGGCACCCTGGCGATCATCCAGTCCGCCCTCGCCACCGGCCTCGCCGTCTGGTTCCTCGACCTGGACGTCACCGGCTCCCCCTGGCTCCTCCTCGTCGTCGCCCTCCTCGACGCCCTGCTCGGCACCGCCCTCGGCCTCTTCGTCTCGGCGTTCGCCGCCTCCGAATTCCAAGCCGTCCAGTTCATGCCGGCCGTGATCTTCCCCCAGCTCCTCCTCTGCGGCCTCTTCACTCCCCGCGCCGACATGCACCCCGCCCTGGAAGCCATCTCCGACGTCCTCCCCATGTCCTACGCCGTCGACGGGATGAACGAGGTCCTCCTCCACACCGACATGACGGCCAACTTCATCCGAGACACCTCGATCGTCGCCGGCTGCGCCCTCCTGGTCCTGACCTTGGGAGCAGCAACCTTGAGGCGTCGAACAACGTGACCGACATGCAGCCCGTCCGGCGTTTGAGGACGAGGCCGTTCAGGCCGAAAGCGGGGGTCTGGGGGCAGCAGCCCCAGTGATGGGACGGGTAGGGGCGGCGGGGGCGAAACCTTCACGTCCGCGCCTCACCCACGCCCCTCACACCGGCCCAATCGAAGTCCGCCCACCGGACACCCGAGCCAACCCCACACACCCGATGCGAGGATGAACCCGGACGACGCAACCCCCGGAGGGCACCCGCACCATGACCCAGAAAGTCGCAGTCCTCGGCACCGGCAAGATCGGCGAGGCCCTGATCAGCGGCATGATCCGAGCCGGCTGGGCCCCCGCAGACCTCCTGGTCACCGCCCGCCGCCCCGAACGAGCCGAGGAACTCCGCACCCGCCACGGCGTCACCCCGGTCACCAACGCCGAGGCAGCCAAGACCGCCGACACCCTCATCCTCACGGTCAAGCCCCAGGACATGGCCACGCTCCTCGACGAACTCGCGCCGCACACCCCCGCCGACCGCCTGGTCATCAGCGGCGCGGCGGGCATCCCCACCTCCTTCTTCGAAGAGCGCCTGGCCGCAGGCACCCCCGTAGTCCGGGTCATGACGAACACCCCCGCCCTCGTCGACGAGGCCATGTCCGTCATCTCCC